>NZ_CP026538.1:1210714-1816071 GCF_004135975.1 Solidesulfovibrio carbinolicus
AAGGGCGAGAAGGACGGCGTGGTCGTCATCGACGACTACGGCCACCATCCAGCCGAAATCAAGGCCACCCTGGCCACGGCCCGGGCCGTGTATCCCGAACGCCGGCTGGTGGTGGCTTTCCAGCCCCACCGGTTCTCCCGCACCAAGGCCCTTTTTGGCGATTTCTGCACCTGTTTCGAAGCCGCCGACGAGTTGCTCTTGACCGAAATCTATCCGGCCTCGGAAGCGCCCATTCCCGGCGTGAGCGGCGAAAGCCTGGGCCAAGGCATCCGCCAGGTGACCAAGACGAAAGTCGCCTACTACCCGGATTTCGCCGCCATGGAAGCGGCCCTGCCGGGCATCCTGCGGCCGGGGGACCTGTTCGTGACCCTTGGGGCCGGCAGCATCTGGCAGGTGGGCGCGCATTATCTGGAGTCGGAGCGTGGCGCTTAAGGTCGAAGCCGGGCCGCTGTTGTCGGCCCGCACCACGCTACAGCTCGGCGGTCGCGCCCTGGCCGAGGTGGTCTTTGATCAGGCTGACGACGCCCTGGGCCTTGGCGAAACCCTGGAGCGGCTTGGCGGCGCGCCCCTGGCCCTGGGCGGCGGGAGCAATCTCCTGGCCCGAGACGGCGAACTGCCGTTGGTGCTGGTGCGGCCCAGGCTGCGCGATGAACCTCGCGTGTTGCCGGACCGCCCCGAGGGAAAAGTCCGGGTACGCTGCGGGGCCGGGGTCAAGCTCCAGCGATTGGTGGCCTGGCTGGCCACCCAGGGGTTGTCCGGGCTTGGGGGGCTCATTGGCGTGCCGGGCAGCGTGGGCGGGGCCGTGGCCGGCAATGCCGGCTCCTATGGCGACGAGGTGGGCGCGATTTTGGCCCGGGTCCAGCTGTGGACGCCCGAGCGGGGACTTTTTTGGGCTGGTCGGGAGAAACTCGACATCGGTTACCGCCGTTTCGTCGTGCCGGGCCTGACCGGGTTTTTTCTGGTCCTGGAAGCGGAATTCGACTGCGAGGTGCGCGAACCCATCGAGATTCGCCAGGAGATGATCGCCAACCTCAAGAAAAAGCGGGCCAGCCAGCCGATCACGGCGGCCACGGCCGGCTGCGTGTTTAAAAATCCGCCCGGGGAAGCGGCCTGGCGGCTGCTGGCGGAATCGGGATTCGCCGGAAGGGCGGTTGGAAAGATGGCGTTTTCTTCGTTGCACGCCAATTTTCTGGTTAACCTGGGCGGCGGGACGAGCGGGGAGGCGCTTGAGCTTCTGGCTTTGGCGCGGGAGGCGGTGCGGGAGCGATTCGGTCGCCAACTCGAACTGGAAGTGAGGGTGGTTCCATGAACGTCAGGGCGGGAACATTGTCGGGATTCGGGGGAATCTCGGCCAAAAAAAAGCGCAACGGGTACAGCGGGCCGCGCATCACGGTCAAAAGCCGCACCGTTTCGTCGCGGGGCAACAAGAACCGCAATGCCCGCTCCGGCGGCGGCTCTGGCGGCGTCAAGCTGCCGTCGGTGAGCTTCGGCGGCCTTGGCAAGGTGTTCACCCGGGCCGTGTCCATGGCTTTCATGGGGGCCATCGTGTTGGCCGTCAGCGTGGCCCTGTTGGCCGGCTACCGCTGGCTGACCACGGTCAACTACTTTGCCCTGCAGCAGGCCGAAGTCAGCGGTTTTTCGCGCCTTTCCGAAGAGCATATCCGCCAGGTGGCCGGCCTGACCCCCGGGGTCAACGTGCTGTCGTTGTCCATGGACCGGATGCGGGCCGAGCTTTCCCGGGAGCCGTGGGTCGATTCGGTGTCGGTCAAACGGGTGCTGCCCGGGACAATTCAGATCGAAGTGCGGGAAAAGGCCCCTTCCTATCTTGTGCAGTATCAGGGAACCCTCTATTACGCCGACGAGGTCGGGCGCATCATCGACAAGGTCGAGCCCGGGCAGTTCGTGTCCCTGCCCCAGATCGAGGTCGAGGCCGGGATGGAAAAGCATCTGCCCATTCTGGCCGATCTGCGCCGGGCCGTGGCCGAACATCAGGTTCCCTTCGATTTCGGACAGATCGCCTGGCTGCGCCTGAGTTGGGGCCGTGGGCTGGAAATCCGGCTCATGGAACCGGGCATCGTCTTGTGCCTGGGGTCCCAGAACTGGCGGCGCAACCTGTCGCGGATGAACATGGTCTGGATGGACTTGCGCCGGCGCGGCGAGCTTGACAAAGTGGGGCTCATCACCGCCGAGGGCGACAAGGTTTGGGTCGAGAAGCGGGGCGCGGGGGACGCGCCGCAAAGCTCATAGATGGGTTATATTTAACAAGGAATCAAAGGGGTTGACGCCCTTTGCAGGAAAATGGGAAGCGCCGGGCCGCGCCGCGTGCTTTCGGGGTTGGCGAAGCGCCTGTGGGAGGCGTGACAAAAAACCCGGGACGCGCCATTTTACCAATGAAATTCGCGCGGGTTTGACGTACAACCCGCCTGTGGGCGCGGCCAACCCCACGACGCCGAAACGTTCAGGGAGCGGATTCGTATGGCCAGGTCGGAACTTATCGTCGGTCTCGATATCGGCACCACCAAGATTTGCGTGGTCGTCGGCGAACTTTCGCCCGAGGGCGTGGACGTGGTGGGCATTGGCACCAGCCCCTCCACGGGCCTGCGCAAGGGCGTGGTCGTCAATATCGAACAGACCGTGCAATCGATCAAAAAAGCGCTGGAAGAAGCCGAACTCATGGCCGGGTGCGAAATCCGCTCGGTCTACGCCGGCATTGCCGGCAGCCACATCAAGGGCTTCAACAGCCACGGGGTCATCGCCGTCAAGGGCGGCGAGGTCGGCCCCCGGGACATTGAGCGGGTCATTGACGCGGCCAAGGCCGTGGCCATTCCGCTGGACCGGGAGGTTATCCACATCCTGCCCCAGGAATTTATCGTCGATGACCAGCGCGGCATCGCCGACCCCCTCGGCATGGCCGGGGTGCGTCTGGAAGTGCGCGTGCACATCGTCACCGGAGCCGTCACCAGCGCCCAGAACATCATCCGCTCCTGTCACCGGGCCGGGCTCGACGTTTCCGACATTGTTCTGGAATCCTTGGCTTCGTCCAAGGCCGTGCTGACCGGGGAAGAACGCGAAATCGGCGTGGCCCTGGTGGACCTCGGGGGAGGGACCACCGACCTTGCCATCTTCGCCAACGACTCCATCAAGCACACCGCCGTGCTCGCCCTTGGCGGCACCAACCTCACCAACGACATCGCCTTCGGGTTGCGCACCCCCATGGCCTCGGCCGAAAAGATCAAGGTCAAGTACGGCTGCGCCCTGGCGGAAATGGTCCCGAAGGACGAAGTCATCGAGGTGATGAGCGTGGGCGGGCGCGAGCCGCGCCGCCTGTCGCGCCAGGTGCTGGCCGAGATCTGCGAGCCGCGCGTGGAGGAAATGCTGGCCCTGGTGGATCAGGAACTCATCCGCTCCGGCATGAAAAACCAGATCGGGGCGGGCGTGGTGCTCACCGGCGGCACCGCGCTGATCGAGGGCATCCAGGAACTGGGCGAGCAGATTTTCAACCTGCCCACGCGCATCGGCTATCCCGACAAAGTCGGGGGCTTAAAAGACGTGGTCAACAGCCCCATGTACGCCACCGCCGTGGGGCTTCTCATGTACGGCGCGGAAAAAGAAGGCGTGGAACAGCGCTTCCGCATCCGGGATGAGAACGTGTTCAACCGCATTCTGGGGAGGATGCGGAAATGGTTCGTGGACGTGAAATAGCGTCCGCGTAAGTTGTCGTTTGTTGGGGGAAAACAGGGAGTTCGCTAGGGGGAACAGATGGAATACTTGGAACTCGATCAAGGCTCGAACGCCCGCATCAAAGTGGTCGGATGCGGCGGCGGCGGCGGCAACGCCGTGGAAAATATGATCACCTCATCCATGTCCGGGGTGACCTTTATCACCGCCAACACCGATATTCAGGCCTTGCAGCGCTCCCAGGCCGAATACCGCATCCAGCTTGGCGACAAGCTCACCAAGGGCCTCGGGGCCGGGGCCAATCCCGACGTCGGCCGTGACGCCGCCCTGGAGAGCATCGACGCCATCCGCGCCGCCATCGGCGACTGCGACATGGTCTTCGTCACCGCCGGCATGGGCGGCGGCACCGGCACCGGAGCCGCTCCCGTGGTCGCCCAGGTGGCCAAGGAAGCCGGCGCGCTCACCGTGGCCGTGGTCACCAAGCCGTTTTATTTCGAAGGCAAAAAACGCCTGCTCTCGGCCGAGAAGGGCGTCCAGGCCCTGCGGGACGTGGTGGACTCCATCATCACCATCCCCAACGACCGCCTGCTGTCCCTGGCCTCCAAAAAGGCCACCTTCATCGAGATGCTCAAAAAGGCCGACGAGGTCCTGTATTATGCCGTCAAGGGCATTTCCGACCTCATCATGGTGCCGGGCCTGATCAACCTCGACTTTGCCGACGTCAAGGCCGTCATGAGCGAGATGGGACTGGCCATGATGGGCTTTGGCACCGCCCGCGGCGAATCCCGCGCCCGCGAGGCGGCGCTTAAGGCCATCACCAGCCCGCTTTTGGAAGACGTCACCATTGACGGCGCCAAGGGCGTGCTCATGAACATCACCTGTGGCCCGGACCTCACCATCGAGGAAGTGGACGAAGCCGCCTCCACCATCACCGAGGCCGTCCACGAAGACGCCAAGGTGTTCTTCGGCACGGTCTTCGACCCCGACGCCACCGACGAGATGCGCATCACCGTCATCGCCACCGGCATCGAGTCCGCCTCCCAGCGCGGCATGCCCGTGCAGCAAAAGGCCGTGGTCGAGCAAAAGCCCATGGAGGTCATCACCTCCCTGGCCCGCCAGAAAGCCATGGCCCCGGCCGCCGCGCCGGCCGCCGCCCATCACCACCACGGCGGCTCCTCCGGCGGCGTGCAAAGCCCGCGCAGCATGCGGGTGCTCAACAGCCAGGGCAACGACTACAACATCCCCGCCTACCTGCGCAAAGGCACCAAGAAAGGCGGCCCCGAAGCGGCCCTGTCCCAGCCGCCGATCAAGACCCAGCCCGTGGGCGAGGAAGAATTCATCTTCGACGAGGAGGAGTTCGAAATCCCCTCCTTCATCCGGATGCAGGCGGACTAGCCTCCCCGCTTCTCCCCCGATCTCCCTGCCGGGGGGAGTCTTCGCTCCCCCCGGCCCCCTCTAAAGGAGGCCGGGACACATCTTGAACGATTCCACCAAGGTCTATTTCGGCCTGGACAGGCCTGCCGCGCCCGAATGGGGCGGACGGCTGCCCGTGGCCCTGGCCGTGCCCGGCGACGCCGCCATGGCCCTGTCGGCCCTGGGCTGGCAGGCCGCCTGGCGGCTTTTGGCCGATGCTCCCACCCTGGCCGTGGAGCGCGTCTTCACCCGCGCCGCAACCCCGCCCCAGGCCGAGGATTCCGGCCGCGCCCTGGCCGATTTTCCGGTCATCGCCTTTTCCCTGTGCTACGAAGAGGAATACCTGGACGCGGCCAAGGCCCTGGTGGCCGCGGATATTCCCCTGCGCCGCGAAGAGCGCCCCGATTTTCCCATCGTCATGGCCGGCGGCCCGTTGGCCTTTCTCAATCCCGCGCCATTTCTGCCGGCTCTTGATCTTCTGTTCGTTGGGGAGGCCGAGGCCGGGCTGGCCGAGGTCTGCGCCGCCCTGGCCCGCGTGGCCCTTTCCGGCGGCGACAAGGCCGCCTGTTTGGACGCCGTGGCGCATCTCCCAGGCGTCTATCTGCCCGGCCGCACCACCGGCCCCGTCACCCGGGCCACGGCCCTGGCCGGCGGCGCGCCAACGCTCCTTGCCGTTCCGGCCCATTCCTGCTTCGTGTCGGGCCATGCCGAATTCCGCGACATGTTTCTGGTCGAGATCAATCGCGGCTGTCCCTACGGCTGCCGCTTCTGCGCCGCCGGCTATGTCTACCGCCCGCCGCGCCAGTCGCGCCTGGCCGACCTCCAGTCGCTCATCGAGACCGTGTCGCCGCGAAAGATCGGCCTGGTCGGCACGGCGCTCACCGACTGGCCCGAACTCATCCCGTTTCTGACCTGGCTTCGGGAGCGCGGCACGAAGTTCTCCCTGTCCTCGGTGCGGGCCGATGGCTTGACCCCCGAGCTGCTCACCATCCTGCGCGCCGCCGGGCTGCGCACCTTGACGCTGGCCCTGGAAGCCCCAAGCCCGCGCCTTCGCGCCGCCGCCAACAAGCAGCTCTCCGAGGAAGCGCTGCTTAATGCTGTCGCCCTGGCCGGCAAGCACGGCGTCAACCACCTCAAATTCTATTGCATCATTGGCTGGCCCGGCGAGACCGAGGCCGACTACGACGCTTTGCGCCCGCTGCTCGACAAGGTGGCCGCCGCCGCCTCCATTGGCGTCGGCAAGCGCGGCGTGGCCCACGCCACGTTGTCGGTGAATCCGCTGGTGCCCAAGCCCTTCACCCCCATGCAGTGGGCCCCCATGGCTTCCGAGGCGGCCATCGAGGCCGGCTATGCCCGGGTGCGGGCCGCCGTCAAAGGGCTCAAGGGTTTTCGGGTGGAAACCGAAACCCCGTCCCAGGCCCGGCTCCAAGGGCTTTTGGCCCGGGGCGACCAGACGCTTTTTTCCCTCATCGTCGCCGCCGTCGAAGCCGGCAGCTTCCGCCGGGCGCTCAAGCGCTGGGACGGCGATCCGGCCGCCTTCCTCGACCGGGAGCGCCCCGAAGCCGAGGCCTTCCCCTGGGATTTCATCGACAACGGCGTTTCCCGCGACTTCCTCTGGCGCGAATGGCAGCGCTACCAGCAGGCCGCGCCCACGGCCAAATGCCCGCCGGCCGGCTGCGGCGGCTGCAAACGTTGCGGTGTTTACGACACCCTGGGAGAAGCGTAAAAAGGCGGCCAAAGGAGTCCTCCATGACCTGGCCGCTCTACCTTGCCTTCATCGCCGCCGCCTCGGTGCTGCTCGTCATCCCCGGCCCCACCGTGCTTATGGTCGTGGGCTACGGCCTGGCCGAAGGCCGCCGCAAGAACTGGCCGCTGGTCGCCGGCGTGGTGCTGGGCGACGCCGTGGCGCTGACCTGCTCCGTGGCCGGGCTCGGCGCGGTGCTGGCCGCCTCGTCCCAAGCCTTTACCATCCTCAAATACTGCGGCGCGCTCTATCTCATCTACCTCGGCGTCGGCATGATCCGCTCCGGGGCCACGGCAACGCCCAAGCTCAATATCGTCAGCAGCCGCAAGAAATTCCTCCACGCCCTGGCCGTCACCTCGGTCAATCCCAAGCCCATCCTCTTTTTCGTTGCCTTCCTGCCCCAGTTCATCAGCCACGACGCCCCGGCCGGCCCGCAACTGCTGCTCCTGGGCGCGACCTTCTGCCTGCTCTCGGCCATAAACGTGAGCCTTTTCAGCTACCTCGCCGGCACGGCCGGCAGCCGCATCCAGAACCCGCGCTTCATGCACCGCCTCAAGCTCGCCGGCGGCGGCGTCATGGTCGGCGCGGGCCTGCTGACGGCGGCGGCCCGGCAGTAGGGAGAGAGTGGGGAGGTGAGGGGGAGAGAAGGGAAGAGGAAGAGTGCCTCCGGCGGCCAAAGGGGGTGACCCCCTTTGGAAACCCCACATGGGGGACGTGGGCTTTGGCAGTTAGCGAAAGGCGTCCGCAGCGATGCCCAGCCGTTTCAGGATCTTCTGCAGCGACACCCGCTCCAGCCCCGACACCCGGGCCGCTTCCGAGATGTTGCCGCGCGTCTGCTTGAGCAGCCGCTCGACGTAGCGCCGCGTAAACGCGTCCACCACTTGCCCCTTGGCTTCCAGATACGGCCCGGCCGAGGCGCTCTCGGCGAGACCCTCGGCCTGGGGCTGGTCGAGAGCGCCCGGATCGGCCTCTGTGACGGCCCCGGCGCTGATGACGTCGCCGGGCGAGAACACCGTCAGCCGCCGCACGAAATTAAAAAGCTCCCGGACGTTGCCCGGCCAGTCGCGCCCGGCCAGGGCGGCCAGGGCCTCGGGGGAGAACTCCTTGTCGCCAATCCCCATTTCCCGGCAGGCGCGTTCCAGAAACGCCGTGGCCAAAAGCGCGATGTCGTCGCGCCGCTCGCGCAGTGGCGGCAGGCGCACGGTCAGGACGTTTAAGCGGTAGTACAGGTCCTCGCGAAAGGTCTTGTCAACGATCTTGGCTTCCAGGTCCTGGTTGGTGGAGGCCAGGATGCGCACGTCCACCGGGACCGACTTGCTGGACCCGACCGGCCGCACCTCGCGCTCCTGGAGCACACGCAAGAGCTTGGTCTGTACGCTCATGGGGATGTCGCCGATTTCATCCAGCACCAACACGCCGCCGCTTGCGGCCACGAAAAGGCCGCGCCGGTCGCGCTCGGCCCCGGTGAACGCGCCGCGCACGTGGCCGAACAGTTCGCTTTCCAGAATCTGATCCGGGATGGCCGGGCAGTTGACCGACAAAAACGCCCCGCCGGCCCGTCGCGACAGGGCGTGGACGGCCCGGGCGGCCAGCTCCTTGCCTGTGCCGGATTCGCCCCGGATGAGCACGGTATAGTCCGAGGCGGCAACCGCCGCGATGGTCTGCTTCACCTGGCGCATGGCCGCCGATTCCCCAAGCATTCCGGCCTGGGCGCCACAGGCGGACACGGCGGCCCGCAGCCGCCGGTTCTCGCGCAACAGTTCGGCGCGCTCCAACCCCTTGGCGATGACCCGGGCCAGATGGTCGGAATCCACCGGCTTGGTGAGGAAGTCGTAAGCCCCGGCCTTGAGCGCCAGCACGGCCGAATCAATGTCGCCGTGGGCGGTCAGCAGCACCACGCCAAGAGACGGTTGCAGGGCCAGGGCGCGGGGCAAAAGCTCCAGGCCGGACAAGCCCGGCATCCGCAGATCCGTGACCATGACGTCGCAGGGCGCGCCGGCCAGATCGTCCAGGGCGGCCTCGGCCGAGAGCACGCAGGACAGGGCGGTCTTGGGGAGCTTGGGCGTAAGCAGCCGCACCAGTCCCTTGGCGAAGTCGGGCTGGTCGTCAACGATGAGCACGCGGGGAGTGTCGTTCACGAAGCGTCCTCCTGGCAGGGGCCGTGGCAGGCGGGCAGGGTCAGGGTGAAGACCGCGCCGCCGTCGTTTCGGGCTTCGATGGTTCCGCCCATGTCGCGCATCAGTCCAAACGCCACGGCCAGTCCCAGGCCCGTGCCGCGTCCGGCTTCCTTGGTGGTGAAAAACGGATCGAAGATGTGGGGCAGGTCGACGGCCGGGATGCCGGGGCCGTTGTCGGCCACGGTGAGGCTGACCTGCTCGCCGTCTGGGGATGCGGCGGCGGACAGGGTGATGCGTCCCTGGCCCGGCTCCACGGCGTCCAGGGCGTTTAAAAGGAGGTTGGAGAGCACCTGCTCCAAAGCGCCGGCATCGGCCTTGGCCAGGGGGATGCCCTCGGGCACGTCCAGGCAGAGGCTGGAATGGCGCGACTGGGCCTGGACCTCGAAGATGCGGGCCAAGCCGGAAAGCAGCGCCCCGAGATCGCAAGGGCCGGGCTTGGCCGGCCGGGGCCGGGCGAAGTCGAGAAGATCGCGCAGCACCTTCTTGGCCATGACGGCGTGGCGTTCGATGACGGCCAGATCGTCCAGGGCCTGGGGATCGGCCAGGGATTGGCGCAGCAGTTCGGCGTAGCAGGCGATGACCCCCAGCGGATTGTTGATCTCGTGGGCCAGGCCGGCGGCCAGCTTGCCCACGGCCACGAGCTTTTCGGTCTGGCGCAGCTGCTCAAGCATCCGCCGTTCGGCGGTGTTTTCCCGGGCGTAGACCACGAAGCGCCGGGAGTGGCCCGAGGGCGAGGCCAGGGGATAGCGGGCCACGGCAAAGGACCGGCCGCCGTCCAGGGCCACGGTAGTGGCCACGGGCGCGTCCGGGCCGGCGTCGGCGGCGTGGATGGGATCGCCCACCAGCCGGGCCGGCAGACGTGGCGTCTCGCCGGGCAGGGCCGGCCGGTCTTCCAAGGCCCGGGCCAGCTCCCGGGCCGGTTCGTTGGCCAGAATGATACCCGAGGCGCTGTCGATAAGGGCCAACGGATCGGAGATGCCGTCGAAGATGGAGGCGAGCAGGGTGTTTTGGGCGAGCAGGGAATTGATGGCGTCGAGATTTTCCAGCGCGATGCCGAGCTGGTGGCCGATGGCCCGGTAGAGGTCCTCGGCCTGGGGATCGGGGCCGGGGCCATCTTCGGGGAAATAGAGGCGGAGCAGGCCCCGGCTGACGTCGGTGGTGCGCACGGGAATAAACGCGGCCTGGTCGGTCAGGACCAGTTCGCCCACGGCCAGCAAGGCGCGCCAGTTGTCGGGCGGTGGCGGGATGGCCGCGCCCGGGGGCCAGGTGGCCGAGCCGCCGCCGGAAAATTCGCACTCATAGGCGGCCCCGGACGCGCCGAACCGGCCGGCCACCCGGGCCAGGGCGGCGCTTAAGAGTTCGGAGCGGGTCTGGGAAAAGTTGAGGATGCTTAAAAGCTCCACGAAAAGCGACACGTCCGAGCGGCGTTCGTCGGCTTCCCGGGCCAGCTCCAGGGTGCGGTCGGCCACCTTGCGCTCCAGGTTCTGGGCGTGGTCCTCGATGTTCTCCCGGGCTTCTTTGAGGCGCGAGGCCATGGCGTCGATGCCGGCGTAGATTTCCTCGATCTCGTCTTCCACGGCGGCCGGGGCGGCGGCCTTGGGGGCTTCGCCGGCTTCCTTGGGAAAATACCGGCGCAGCACGTCGGTTGCCCGGCGCAGGTTGACCACCACCAGCCGGTCGAAAAAGACCTGCAGCGTCAGATAGAAGGCGGCCAGCCCCAGGGCGAAAAGCGACAGGAAGCTGATGGTCGTGCCCTTGATCTGCCCCAGCGCCCCGGCCACGGGCACGGTGACCATGTCCAGGCCGAAGAGTTCCCCGGAATGCCGCCAGAACCCGCGCGTGTCGCCGTAGCGCTCCAGCAGGGCTTTTGGCGCGTCGGTCGGGTCGCCATGGCAGCGCAGGCACGACGGTTCAAAACGCACCGGCCGGGCAGCCACGAACACTTCCTCCCCGTTTCGCTCGGTGATTTCCTCAATGCGCGTCACTTCCGGATCGGCGGCAAAGCGGGCCATGACGCCGCGCTCAAAGGCGTCGGCTTCGTAGTCGGGGTTGCGCGCCCCCACGGCCACCCGGCGGTAACGGAACTGGTCGCCCAGGGCGTTGTGGTCGCTCATGACCTTGCGGGTGACGAACGAGGTGGACATGGCCTCCAGGATAAAGGCGTCGGGCGGCAGCAGGTCGTACATGGAGGGGCGCAAGACTTCTCGCACGTAGGCCTGGACGGCCTCGACCTGGGACAGCACCAGGGAAGCCTTGTGCTCGGTGTCGCTGACGAGCTGGTCGCGCAGGTTCATGGACAACAGCACGGCGAAAAAGACGCCCAGGGCGGCCATGCTGACCGACAGGCCGACGAGGAAACGATGTTTGAGAGTCTTCATGTCCGCTCCTTGGCCAAATGTGGGGCCGGTTTGGGAAAAAGGCAATGCGGCCCGGCGGCTTCAGGGTGCTAACTGGAGTTTGCGATAAGATTGGGGGTTGAAATAATTTTATAATTGTTTTAATAGGTTAAAATAAGGAATTCCTTTGGCCTCTGCTTTGCAGTGGCCGGGTGCTCCCAATGACAAAGGAGGAGAAGGATGAAAATTTTGGTGGCTCATGACGGTTCGGAGAAAGCGGACAAGGCGCTTGATGTCGCGGCCGGCATTGCCGGGAAAAGCGGCGGAACAGTGGTCATCGTCAATGTGGTGCCTGACCTGTGCCTGTCGAGCGAGGAGATCGGCGCGGAAGGCTGCGAACTGGTCTCCCGGTCGCTTTCCGAGGAGGCCGGCGGGGCCATGCGCAAGGTCACGGCCCGCTTGGCCGCCATGGGCATTGCTGCCGAGCTGGTCATCAAGGACGGCCGTCCAGCCGATGCCATTCTCGACGCGGCCGACGAAGTTGACGCCGATCTTATTGTTATCGGTTCCACCGGCAAACACGGGGCGCTGCGGATGCTTATGGGCAGCGTGTCGTCCCGGGTGGCGGAATACTCCACGCGCAGCGTGTTCATCGTGAAATAAGCAGAGGGGTTTATCATGGAAGACAAGGGTATTTTCGGGAAAATCGCCGCCATCCTTCCGGGCCTGGCCCTGATGGTCGGCACGCTGTGGGTGCTGCGCACCTGGGTCGAGCCGTGGATGGCCAATACCGTGCTGTTTGGCCAGAAAGGCTGGCTGGTCAAGGTGCTGAGCCTCAACTACATCCTTTTGGCCATCATCGTCGGCATGCTCTACCGCAACCTGCTTTTTGGCGGCAAGATTCCGGCCTGGGCTGAAGAGGGCTTTCGCACCACGCGCCTGTTCATCAAGTCCGGCGTCATCATGCTGGGTTCGCTCTACACCATCCAGAGCCTGGCCAAGGTCGGCGGCATCGCCATCCTGCTCATCATGACCTTTGTTTTCGGCACCATCTTCTTCGTGATGTTCCTGGGCCGGCTCATGGGCATGGACCGCTCGCTGATCGGCGTCATGGCCGCGGCCTGCGGCGTGTGCGGCGTTTCGGCCGCCGTGGCCACCTCGCCGGCGGTCAAGGCCAAGCCCTCCGACGTGGCCCTGGTCATCGCCACCATCCTCGGTTTCGGCATCATGACCATGTTCGTGTCGCCCTTTGTCGGCAAGGCCCTGCAAATGTCCGACTACCAGTTCGGGGCCTGGGTCGGCACGGGTATTCTCAACTCCGGCCAGGTGCTGGCCACCTGCCTGGCCTTCAACCCGACCATCGCCCCGGGCACGGCCGTGGCTTATGGCGAGATATGGAACGTGGTGCGCGTCATCTCCATCCCGTTCGTGGTCTTTTTCATCACCATGTGGTTCTGGCGCGCCGAGGCTCAGGCCGAGCATCTGTCCCTGGTCGGCATCCTCAAGGACAAGTTCCCCATTTTCGTCATCGGCTTTTTCGGCATGACCTTCCTGTCGTCGGTTGGGGCGCTTGGGGCCGAGGGTTCCAACACCCTGCACATGATGCGCGACGTCATGTCCTGGATCTTCGGCATCGGCCTGGTCGGCCAGGGCGCCTACATCGACATCCGCGAGATCAAGACCGCCGGCGGCAAGCCGCTCAAGGTGGGTCTGGCCGCCGGCTGTCTCAAGTATGTCGTGGCCCTGCTTGTCATCATGTTTTTCGTCAGCAAGGAATCGTCCTTCTAAGGAGTTTATGATATGGCCGGAGAAGTGAAAAAAAGCGGCAAGATGACGGTGTTCCGGTCCGACCGCCACGAGGATGTGGCGGCCATCGTGCTGGTCGGCTGTCTGGTGGTGTTCGTGCTGTGCTACATGGCCTTTATCGTGCCCACGGTCACTGTCGGCGCGCCCATGGACGGCAAGATCGTGGCCATTAGCGCCGTCGAGTCGGGCATGGTGAAAAAGGGCGAGCCGCTGTATTCCTTTGAAGTGAAGGAAAAGAAGTGGACCCAGGGCAAGGTCGAGGAAAAGCTGGTGGTGCGCGAGATCAAGTCCGCCGCCGGCGGCAAGGTGATCAAGGTCGTGGCCAAGCCCGGCGACGAACTCAAGAAGGGCAAGCCCATCGTGGTCCTGGAGCATGAGAAGGGGACCTTGCCGTGACCGGGGTGCTGGTCGTCCTCGACGAGTCCGGCCAGGCCATCGGCCAAGGCCTGGCCCTGGCCCGGCAACTTGGCCAGACCGCTGTCGGCCTTTTCGTCTACGAGCGCGGCTGGAACGTCTACATCGGCCATGATTGGCTGCTCGGCTCCAACGCCCGGGCCACGTTCCTGGGCTACATCGAGGAGCACGAAAAGGCGGCCGAGGCCGAGCTCAAGGCCCGATTCCTGGCCGAGGCCCAGGCGGCCGGCGTGGACGCCCGCTTCGAGGCCATTTGCTGCGACGATCTGGAGCATCTGACCGACGCGGTCCTCCGCGAGGCCCGGGAAGGCGGCTACGGCCACATCGTGTGCGCCGATCCGCTCACGCGCGGCCTGTCCCAGCGTCGCGGCGGCACGAAGGCGCTGGTCCGTGCCGCGCCCTGCCCGGTGGTCCTGGCTGGACAGGCCGTCGCGGCGGCCTGAGGCGGCCGGCAACCCTTGTGATTATTAACGGGCGGTCCTTCGGGGCCGCCCGTTTGCATTTGGCGCGACAGCATCAGCCAGAAACCGAAACCGCCATTGTCTTGGCGCGACGCCTGGCATACCATTCGCAAGCTTCCGCCGCCTTGCCCGTGCAGGGGCGGTCCATTCCCCAAGGAGCGAGCATGACGGCGACAGTGCGGCAACGTGCGGTCTATCTGGCCCTGGCCCTGGTCATGACCCTGGCCTGGGGCGTCGGCCCGGCCCAGGCCGGCATTAATCCGGCCATGCCCAAGGCGGCCAAGGCCGCGCCGGCCGCCATGCCCCAAGAACCCACCGATCCGGCCCAGGTCGATGCCTTCATGGCCACCCTGACCGACGCCCAGGCCCGCCAACTGCTTCACGCAAAACTGGCGGCCAAGGCCAAGGCCAGCGAAGGCGAAGGCTCCGGCCAGTCCAGCGGCCTGATCCAGGATGTTTTTGAAGGGCTGGAATCCAACATCCGCACCATCCAGGCCCGAAACGCCGCCTTTTTCCACGAGGCCGGCCAGGAGCTGGGCCGGCACAAGATTCTGGCCAACTTGAGCGACGGCGGCGGCGCGTCCGTCTTACTGCGCTATCTGGCCGTGCTGGCCGCCATCATGGCCGGAGGGGTGGCGGCTTTCCTGTGGACCGGCCGGCTACGCCAGGGCTTCAAGCGGCGTCTGGACACGGCCGGCCCCGGGCCGCGCCTTGGCCGGTGGCTGGCCATCCTGGCCAACCTCGGGCTGCAACTGCTGGAGGTGGCGGCCTTTTTCGTGGTCGCTTCCCTGCTCTACCTGGTCCTGGTCCCGGCCTCGGGCGCGCTGCGCGAACTGGGTTTGCTGTGCGTCGTCGGCCTGACCAATTATCTGTGCATCCAGGCCGCCGCCCGGGTGCTGCTCGCGCCGGACTTCGAGGCCGCCCGGCCCATTCCCCTGGCCGACGCCGACGCGGCCACCCTGTATCGCGGCATGGTGGCCATCGCCCTGGTTTGCCTGGTGGTGGGCGTGGTCAGCATCGCCCTGGAAAAGGTGGGCCAGGCCGAGGCCTTTGGCGACATCCTCTACGCCCAGGCCGGCCCGGTGGTCGGCATCATGCTGGCGGCCATGCTCTACGCCAACCGGGAGCGGGTGGCCGCCGCCATCGCCGGCGAGGGCGAACCGGCCGGGAAGCGCGCCTTTGCCGCCCGCTACGGCCATGTCGTGGCCATGGCCTATGTCCTGGCCATTGGCCTGTATTGGAGCAGCCAGTCCCTGGTCGGCGACGCCACCATCCTGCATCTGGTCATGGGCCTTTTCGCCATACCGGCCTGCATCGGCGTGGACCTGTGGGTGCGAAAGCTCCTGCTCGTCGCCTCCGGGGAGGACCGGGAGATCATTCCCCTGGATGCGGGGAGCGCCGCCGCCGTCGCCGCCGAGCAGGCCGAGGCCAAGGCCGAGCCGGACAAGCGCACCCTGCGCTATTACATTCCGCTGATCCGCAAAGCCCTGCGCCTGGTGCTGGCCGCCTTTGCCGCCTTTGCCATGCTCAAGATGTGGGGGGTGGAGATTGCCTTGGGCTGGCTTTTTGCCCGCAACGTGTTGAGCGTCCTTTTAGTTGTCGTGGGCGGCCTGCTTGCCTGGGAGGTGGTGCGCATCCGCATCGACCGACGGCTCAGCGAAGAAACGTCCCTGCCGGGCGAGGAGATGGAGGAGGGCGGCGGCGCGGGCGGTTCGCGCAGCGCCACGCTGCTTATGCTGCTGCGCAAGTTCATCTTGAGCGTCATCGTGGTCATGGGGACGCTCATTGCCCTGTCCGCCCTGGGCGTGGACATCGCGCCGCTTATAGCCGGCGCGGGCGTCATCGGCCTGGCCATCGGCTTCGGCGCCCAGACCCTGGTCAAGGACATCATTTCCGGCGTCTTTTTCCTCATCGACGACGCCTTTCGCGTGGGCGACTACGTGGAGGCCGGCACGGCCAAGGGCACGGTGGAGCAGATTTCCCTGCGCTCCATGAAACTGCGCCACCCGCGCGGCATGGTCTTCACCATCCCCTACGGGGGACTCAAAATCCTGCAAAACTTCAGCCGCGACTACATCATCTCCAAGCTCGACTTCCGGGTGCGCTACGACGCCGACATCGACAAGATCCGCAAGATCATCAAGCGCATCAACAAGGAGTTCCTGGCCGACGAGGAACTCAGCCAAGGCATGCTCAGCGACATCAAGTCCATGGGCGTGCGCAAGATGGAAGATTCGGCCATGATCCTGCGCATCAAGTTCAAGACCGTGCCCGGCCGCCAGTTCGTGGTGCAAAAGGAGCTTTACCGCCGGGTGCAGGAGGCGTTTCGCAAAAACGGCATCGAGTTTGCCCACCGCAACGTCACGGTGTACTTCCCGCCCGAGATGCGCGGACTGGCTGGCGGCGAACAGCCGGCCGAGCAGCCGGCCGGCCTGCCGCCCCTGGCCGCTGCCGCCGCCGCCGCCGCTGCCGCCGCCGCCGTGGGCCAGGACGCCGAACGGCCGGCGGCCAAGGCCGATAAGTCCGACGAGGAGGGCTGAGGCCGCCGGCCCCATGACGCCGGCCAAGGCTTCGGCCCCGCGTACCTTAAACAATACGCCAGTATTTTTTAAGGAAGATATATGGTCTTAGTCTGTTGCCTGCCAGGCGCCTGAGGCGCTTTTCGTGGGAATGACCCGAGGTGCCCGGCGGTCGGGGCCGGACGGGGCAACCGGCCTTGCCTTTCCCGGACATCGGCATTATCTGACTCCCTCCTTTCCTCAACCCTCGCCGGAAGCGCCTTATCATGTCGGAGCGAACACCCCATATTTCCCTGCCTCTTGAGCGTCTCGTGCCCCGGGTCCTGGACATCACCGCCGATGAGCTGGATTCCTGGCCCGAGGACGCCAAAAACCTCGCCGTGGCCGTGGCCGCCGAGCTGTTTTTGGTGCGCTCCAATCCGTTTATCAATCCCGGCGACGTCAAGGCGTCGGTGGAAAAGCGCCTGGCCGAGGCCAACCCCAAGGCCTGGGGCGATTATCCCCGCACCATCAAGAAGGCGTACAAGGCTTTCTGGGACGTCTATGAGGCGGACAGCCGCTTTCGCGACAACCTCGTCGAGCGCCTGCGCCAGTTTCTGCCCGACGAGGCCGTGGTCACCGCGCCCAATTCCCTGGTCGAGTGTTCCACCGACGCCACCGACCTGCGCATGGAGCTGCCCCTGTGCATGCTCCTGCCCGAGACCGAAGGGCAGATCCGCGACATCCTGCGCCTGGCCAATGAACTCGAATTCGCCATCATCCCGCGCGGCGGCGGCTCGGGCCTGACCGGCGGCGCGGTCCCCACCCACAGCCGGGCCGCGATCTTGAGCCTGTCCAAATTCAAGAAGATCCTCAGCATCGACCTCGATGCCAAGACCCTGTGCGCCCAGACCGGCGTCATCACCCTGACCGCCATCAAGGCGGCCGAGGCCAAGGGCTTGCTTTTCACCGTGGACCCGGCCTCCAAGGCGGCCTCGTCGCTGGGCGGCAACATCGCCGAAAACGCCGGCGGCCCCTTTGCTTTCGAGTACGGCACCACGCTGGACAACATCATCAGCTACCGCATGGTCGAAGCCACGGGCGAGATCATCGAGATCCGCCGGGTCGATCATCCGCGCCACAAGATCCAGCCCGAGGAAACGGCCGTCTTCGAGATCCTCGACGAGGACGGCGTGGTGCGCGACGTGGTGAAACTGCCGGGCAACGAGATACGCGGCAAAAACCTCGGCAAGGACGTCTCCAACAAGTACCTGGGCGGCTTGCCCGGCGTCCAGAAAGAGGGCGTGGACGGCGTCATCACCGAAGCCTGCTTCGCCCTGTACGACATCCCGAAATATTCCCGCACCTTGTGTCTGGAGTTTTTCGGCCGCTCCATGAAAAACGCCATGTGCGTCATCCGCGACGTGGTGGGACTGCGCAACCGCATCCGCGAGGAAGGCGACGCGGTCAAGATTTCCGCCCTGGAGGAGTTCAACTCCAAATACGTGCGGGCGATCAGCTACGCCAAGAAATCCGGCCTCTACGAGGGCGATCCCATATCAGTGCTGCTGCTGCAGCTCGACTCCGACGACGAAGACGCCATGCTGCGCGCCGCCGCCGACATCGTGGACATCGTCGATCCCTACGACAACGTGGACGTGTTCGAGGCCAAGGACGCCAAGACCGCCGAACTCTACTGGGAAGACCGCCACAAGCTCTCGGCCATCTCCAAGCGCACCTCGGGCTTCAAGATCAATGAGGACGTGGTCATCCCCCTGTCCGTGGTGCCGGAATTCGCCGAATTCCTGGAAGACCTCAACCTCAAGTGCATCGCCCGGGCCTACCGCACCGCCCTGCAAAACGCCGGCCGGCTGCCCGGCATTCCGGCTTCCGACGAATTCATCGCCATGGAGCTGGAATTCTGCGACCGGGTGCTGCGCGGCCGCATTTCCGCCCGCGACCTGTCCGACTCGGAAGTCGAGGTCCAGACCCACTATTTCTTTACCGATCTGGCCTCGCGCTACCCGCGCCTCAAGGACCGGCTGGCGGCCATCCACGCCGAAATGACCGCCACCCGCATCGAGGTGGCCAGCCACATGCACGCCGGCGACGGCAACTGCCACGTCAACATCCCGGTCAACTCCAATGATCCCGAGATGATGCGCCAAGCCTGGGAAGCGGCCGAAGCCGTCTTCGAGACCGTCACCAAGCTCGGCGGCGCGGTTTCCGGCGAGCACGGCATCGGCATCACCAAGATCGCCTTCCTGGCCCAGGACAAGATCGACGCGCTTCGCGCCTACAAAAAGCGCGTGGACCCCAAGAACATCATCAACCCCGGCAAGCTCACCACCCGCGAGCTGGCCGTGGAACCCTACACCTTTTCCTTCAACCGCCTCATCCGGGACATCAAGAAGACCGCGCTGCCCGACAAGGACCTGCTCATCTCCATTTTAAGCGGCATCCAGTTCTGCAACCGCTGCGGCAAGTGCAAGCAGGTCTGCCCCATGTTCGCCCCGGAACGCGGGATGCTCTACCATCCACGCAACAAGAACATCAGCTTCGGCGCGCTCATTGAAGCCATCTACTATTCCCAGATCACCCACGGCGAACCCGACGCCGCGCTGCTGGAACGGCTTCGCGGCATCACCGACCACTGCACCGCCTGCGGCAAGTGCACCGGCGTATGTTCGGTGAAAATCCAGTCCGGCCAGGTGGCCCTGGGCCTTCGCGGCTTCCTGGACCAGCAAGGCCACGGCGGCCATCCCATCAAACACAAGATCCTCAACTATCTGGCCGAGGACCCGGCCGGCCGTGTGCCCAAGGCGGCCAAGCTCATGGCCTACGGCCAGCAGTTCCACGGCAAGCTCATGCCGCTTTTGCCGAAGTTCTGGCGAAACCGCATCGAAAACCCGGGCCTTCGCGGCCCCAATCCCTCCCTTGGCCTGCGCAATCTGGCCGAGCGCCTGGACCTGGACAAAGGCTCCATTTTTATCCCCCAGGAAGGCCGGGAAGCGCCCGAGACGGTGCTCTATTTCCCGGGCTGCGGCGCGTCGGTCTTCTCCAGCGCCATCGGCCTGGCGGCGGTGCATCTGTTGCTGCGGGCCGAAGTGGCCGTGCTCATGCCGCACACCCATCTGTGCTGCGGCTATCCGCTCCTGGCCGCCGGCATGGGCGAGGCTTACCGCCAAAACCGCGAGCGCAACCGGGCCGCCCTGGCCGCGCTTCTGGACGAAGCCGAAAGCCTGGGCCTGCGCCCGACCTACTGCCTGACCAGCTGCGGCACCTGCCGGGAATCCCTGGAAGAGCATGAGCTCAAAACCCTGCGTCCCAATCTCAAGCACATGGACGTGACCCAGTTCCTCATGGGCCGGTTGGATTTCCCGCCCGCGCAGGACGCCTCGCCCATCCTCTACCACGCCGCCTGCCACGCCGAATGGGCCGATGTGCCCAAGACCAAGGCGGCCGACATGTACAAGACCGCCCTGGGCAAGATCACCGGCCGGCCCGTGGCGCTGTCGCCCAATTGCTGCGGCGAATCCGGCACAGGAGCCATGACCACGCCGGCCATCTACAACCGCCTGCGCGACCGCAAGCGCGAGACCCTGGCCGAAAACCTAGCCGAAGCGCAGGAATCCATGCCTATCCTGGTCGGCTGTCCCTCCTGCAAAATGGGCATCAGCCGCATCCTGTCCGAGATGCGCGACAAACATACGGTCCTGCACACCCTGGAATACCTGGCCGAAGCCCTGGACGGCCCCAAATGGAAAAAACTGCTCGCCAAAGCGGCCAAGGCGGCCCGGGTGCGAGGGTAGGGTGGAGAAGATACTCGCCATCGATTACGGCCAGGCCCGGGTGGGCCTGGCCGTTTGCGCTCCAGGGGGAACCGTCGCCTTTCCCCATTCCACCATCGCCTGGGAGACGCGAGACGACTTGTTTGCCAGGCTGCTTGCGGTTATCGAAGAACAAAACCCAGGCCGCATCGTCATCGGCTACCCGGCCCGGGCCGGCGGCGACGAAGGCCTCACC
Source organism: Solidesulfovibrio carbinolicus (assembly GCF_004135975.1). Taxonomy (NCBI): domain Bacteria; kingdom Pseudomonadati; phylum Thermodesulfobacteriota; class Desulfovibrionia; order Desulfovibrionales; family Desulfovibrionaceae; genus Solidesulfovibrio; species Solidesulfovibrio carbinolicus. Next base: position 1,231,268 of record NZ_CP026538.1, read on the forward strand.
GGCCGGCAAGTCCGCAACTTCGCCGCCCGGCTGGCCCGGCGCACCGCCGTGCCCCTGGCCTACGCCGACGAGGCCCACTCCACCGAGGAAGCCGCCGAGCGCCTGCGCGAAGCCGGCCTGTCCGGCCGGGAGCTTTTGGCCAAGGTGGACGCCATGGCCGCGGCCGTCATCCTCGAACGCTACCTGCGCGGCGGAGAACTATGTTTCGAGCCATCCTCCTTGGGTTCCTGATCGTCCTTGTCGTCCTGGGCGGAACCATCGGCTACAAGGCCTACGAATTCCTGGCCGTGCCGCCCCAAACGCCCGGCCAGAACAAAATCGTGCTCATCGAGCCCGGCCAGAACCTCGACGCCGTGGCGAACATGCTCGTGGCCGAAGGCGTGCTGCGCGACGCCGACGGCTTCAAGCTGCTGGCCAAGTTCCTGGACAAGGGCGGGCGCGTCAAAGCCGGCGAATTTGAAGTCTCCACCGGCTGGACGCCGCAAAAACTCCTCGACTACCTGACCACGGCCAAGGGTGTGCAACACAAGCTCGCCGCCCCCGAAGGCCTGACCATGCGCCAGATCGCCAGACTGGCCGAAGACGCCGGCCTGTGCTCGGCCGCCGCCTTCCTGCGCGCCGCCCGCGATCCCGAACTTCTCAAGAAATACAACATCCCGGCCGAATCCGCCGAAGGGTTCCTGTTCCCCAACACCTACCTCTTCACCCGCAAACGCGGCGACGACGGAACCTACGTCGTTGAAGCCATGCTCAAGGAATTCTGGAAACAGGCCGAAGCCCTCTGGCCCGGCGAAAAACCGGCCGGCCAAAAACTCCTGGCCTTTGTCACCATGGCCTCCATCGTGGAAAAAGAAACCGGCGTCGACGCCGAACGCACCCGCGTGGCCGGGGTGTTCGCCAACCGCCTGGCCAAAGGCATGTTGCTGCAAACCGATCCCACCATCATCTATGGCCTGGGGGAAAAATTCACCGGCAACCTCACCCGCGCCCACCTCGAAGACGCCGCCAATCCCTACAACACCTACACCCGCCCCGGACTGCCCCCAGGCCCCATCTGCTCGCCCGGCCTCAAATCCCTGCAGGCCGTGGCCAACCCCGAAAACCACGAGTTCTACTACTTCGTCGCCACCGGCGAAGGCGAACACAAGTTCAGCAAGACGTTGGACGAACACATCAATGCCGTGAACAAGTACCAGCGCGGCCGTGGCAAGAAGGATGACGGCAAGGGCAAGCCGTAGGGTGGGGGTATAGGGAAAGAAAAGATGCCTCCGGCGGCCGGGGGGGTCAGCCCCCCGGACCCCTGACCTGGGAACAATAATGGCGCATGTCGGCGCGCAACGCGCGCCGACATGCGCCATTATTGTTCCCCAAGTGGGGTTTCCAAAGGGGCTCAGCCCCTTTGGCCGCCGGAGGCATCTTCCTGTCTTTCTAGTCTTTACTCCACCCTACCGCGTCAACACCTCGCCAAGAACCGCCAGATAGGCATCAAGCATGGCCGGGGTGATGTCGCCCATGTGGCCGATGCGGAAGATGGGTTGTTTGCCGGCGGCTTCCAGGTCTTCGTTGAGTTTGGCGTAGCCGGGATCGAACAGGTAGCCTTTGGCGCGCAGGGTTTCTTTTATGGCGCGCAGGTCGGCGCTGGTCATGCCGGGTTTGGCGGCCACGGCGGTGACGGTGGGCGAGCGGAAGCCGGGGGCGGCGAAGGGGGCGTAGCCGGGCAGGTTTTCCACGAAGGCGATGGTCGTGTCGCGCATGGCCGCGTGTCGGGCGTAGCGGGCTTCGAGGCCTTCTTGTTCCACGATGTAGCGCAGTTGCAGGTACATCTGGTTGCCGAGCGCCCCGTTGGGGGTGGACTGGGTCTGGAATTTTTCGGCCCGGCCGAGGTGGCTCAGGATATCGGTGGCGTGGCCTCGGGCGGTGACGTGGCGGGCTTTTTCGATGGCGGCGGGGCTGACGAAGCCGATGCCGAAGCCGGCGTGGAGCCCGAGCGATTTCTGGGTGGCGGTGGCGTAGAAGTCGCAGCCCGAGGCGGCGATGGGGCAGGGCGCGCCGCCGAAGATGCTCACACCATCGACCAGGGCCAGGGCGTTGTGGGCTTTGATGACGCGGCACAGGGCGGGCACGTCGTTGGTTACGCCAGTGGAGGTCTCGTTGTGGGTGACGGCGACCACGGCGGGTTTGTGCTGGGCCATGGCGGCGTCCAGGGCTTCGGGGGTGATGGGCTGGCCGGGTTCGGCGGCCAGGCGCACGGCGTTTTTGCCGTTGGCCAGGCTCATTTTGTGCCACAGGTCGCCGAACGCGCCGCAGGTGGCGTGGAGGATGGTTTCGCCCTGCGCCACTAGCGAGCGGATGGAGGCTTCCATGGCGGTGGAGCCGGAGCCGAGAAACAGGATGGTGCGGTAATCGGCCGGCAGTCCGGCGATAATGCCGAGGTTACGGAATATCGGCTCGAAGCGTTTGGCGTTTTCGGCGTCGCGGTGGCCGTATTCGGGCCAGGAGCCGGCGTCGCGCACTTCGGGGCGGATGTAGGTGGGGCCGGTGATGAAAAGGGTCAGTTCCGGAAAGGGCGCTTGGGCCATGGTGGTGCTCCCTGTTGGGGTGAGCGGCGAAATTTACGGAAAAAGGCCCTGGTGGGCAAGGGCGGGCCGGGCATGGATGCTGCAATGAGGGAGGCCAGGCCGGCAAAAGTGGCCGGGGAGGATGCCTATGCCTTATCGTTTGGTGCTTGTGATCCTGGCGCTTTGCGCCGCTTCCTGCGCGCCCATGGCCAACGGGGAGTTTGCCCGGCTGTACAACCGGGACAATGACGACTGCCTGACCCAGATGCAGGGGCGGCAGGATTTTCGCAGTTTCCGGCAGAGAACGCCGTCGTTTTTGCTGCCATGACCGGGCAGGAACGCTCCCCGCGTCGGTCGCGGGGGGCGTTTGCCTGGGGCGTGGTGCAGCGGCGCGTGGCCGGGGTGGGCGTTGGGCTGGCCGGGGCCGGCCTCGTGTCGCGTCCTTGAAAATACGGGACTATTTTTTACGCAAGAGCCTGGCGTCTCGTGGGCTGGCCGGGCGACGCCCCAGGCGCATTGCGTGGGCGCGCCATCAGGGATGGTCGGTGGCCGGCTGGTCGGCGGGGGGCGTTTCGGCCTCGCCGTCTTCCGTGGCCGCCTGGGGATAGACGATCTCGCCGGTGGCCTCGTCGAAGTAGGGGCCTTCCTCGACGTCGGGGCGATCCCCTTTGCGCTGCAGTTTTTCTTCTTTTTTCTTCTTCTTGGCCAATTCCTTGGAACGTTTCGCAAAGGTATAGGCGTTTTTGGCCACTGTTCCTCCTGGGGAAGGTTTGTTCTCGGCAGGGGCCGGGGACCGGCCGACAGGGGGCGCGGGGCCCCGGGGACGAAGCGAGACGATGGCGTCTCGGCACCGACTATAACCGAAAGTGGCGGCTTGGGGAAGGGGAAAGGTCAGGGCCGGCCGGCGGCGGCTCGGGGCGCTGGCGGGGCGGGCAGCGGGGCCAGGAGCGTTGCGGCCGGGACCAGCGGCCACAAATGCCCCTGGGCCATGTTCCAATCGGCCCAGAGGACTTCCCAGGACGTGCCGAAGAGGTAGTGGCCGGCTAGAAATTCGAAGGCCAGGGTGAGGGCGCACCACAGGACGCCCACGCCCAGCCGGGCGGCGGGCGAGGGGCGGTGGCGGTCGACAAAGCGTCGGGCAAGCAGGATGATGGCCAGGCACAGGGTCAGGGTCCCCGCGGCCCGGGCGGCCATGTCGCCTATAAGCGGGGCCAGGACGAGCTGGCGGCCCGCGCCGAGGGTTACGGCGCAGGCGAGTTGCAGGAGCCAGCAGGCCACGGCCAGGGACAGGAAACGGCGTCGCATGGGGCCGTGGTAGCGTCAATTCCGTTTCATGAAAAGCGTCCGTCTTGCCCCCGGCCGCGCCCGGCGCTATAGCCTTCCCCATGCAGCAGCCCGAAATCATCCTCATTCGCGTGGCCGGCGACGACAAGCCCGGCCTCACCGCCGCCATCACCGCCGAACTGGCCAAATTCGGGGCCGACATCCTCGACATCGGCCAGTCGGTCATCCACGACAGCCTGACGCTGGGCATCCTGGTGCGCGTGCCCACCACGGCCGAGTCCACGCCGTTTCTGAAGGACTTGCTCTTTTGCGCCCACAAGCTCGGCGTGAATCTCAGCTTCACGCCCGTGGACCCGGCCAATTACGAAAGCTGGGTCGAGGCCCAGGGCAAGCCCCGGCGCATCGTCACCCTGTTGGCCCGCAGCCTCAATGCCGAGCATATCGCCGCCGTCACCGGCGTCATTGCCCGCAATGGCCTCAATATCGACATTGTCAACCGTTTGTCGGGCCGCACGTCCCTGGACGGCAAGAACGCCCCGCGCATGGCCTGCGTGGAATTTTCCGTGCGCGGCACGCCCACCGACCTGACGGCCATGAAAAGCGAATTTCTGGCCATTTCCGGCGACATGGGCGTGGACATCGCCATCCAGGAAGACAACGCCTTTCGCCGCAACCGGCGGCTGGTGGCCTTTGACATGGACTCGACGCTCATTGCCGCCGAGGTCATCGACGAACTGGCCAAGGCGGCCGGCGTGGGCGAGCAGGTGTCGGCCATCACCGAATCGGCCATGCGCGGCGAGATCGATTTCCAGGAGAGCCTGCGCCGCCGGCTGCGCCAGTTAAAAGGCCTGCCCGAGGCCACCCTGGCCGAGGTGGCGGGGCGCATTCCGCTCAACGACGGGGCCGAGCGGCTCATCACCAACCTCAAGCGCTTCGGCTACAAGATCGCCATCATTTCCGGCGGCTTCACCTACTTCGGCAACCGGCTCAAGGAGCGGCTTGGCATCGATTACGTCTTTGCCAACGAGCTGGAGATCGAAAACGGCGAGCTCACCGGCGGGGTGGTGGGCGAGATCGTGGACGCGGCCAAGAAGGCCGAGCTGCTGCGCCTTATCGCCGACAAGGAAGGGTTGTCCCTGGAGCAGGTCATCGCCGTGGGCGACGGGGCCAACGACCTGCCCATGCTGGGCATCGCCGGCCTTGGCATCGCCTACCACGCCAAGCCGGTGGTGAAAAAAGGGGCCGGCCATTCCATCTCCACCCTGGGCCTGGACAGCATCCTGTATCTGGTGGGCGTTCGCGATCGCGACACGCTGTCGTAACCGGCTCGCCACGTCGGACGGCTGGTCAGGAGTGCATTGACAGGGTTTGTTCAAATTGTCACATATCCGGCATGGCGTCGTAACCGAAAACCGTTCGTGACAAAGGGTAACGCCAACGACGCCGCCGGGCCGACCCGCCCTGTCGCCAAACCAGGAGCCGCCCCTTGGAAACCCCGCTCGATCAGGCCATCCACAAGCTCAAGGTCGATGTGCTGCACATGATGCATCTGGCCCAGGACGCCGTGCAAAAAGCCGTGGCCAGCCTCCTTGACCACAACGCCGCCCAGGCCCGCGAAGTCATCGACGCCGACCGCGAAATCAACGACTACGAATGCCGGGTGGATTCGGAGAGCCTCAAGATTCTGGCCCTGCACCATCCCGTGGCCAAGGATCTGCGGTTTATCGTGGGGTCCATGCGGATGCTCGTCAATATTGAGCGCCTCGGTGACGAGGCCGTGAACATCGCCGAGCGGGTGCTGGTGCTGACCAGCGAAACCCGCCTGCCCGTCCACGGCAACCTGCGCCAACTGGCCGATCTGGCCCGGGAACTCATGGCCGCCTCCATCGCCTGCTACATGGACCTTGACGACGCGGCCGCCCTGCGCATCATTGAACAGAACGCGGCGGCGCTGGAACTCAACGTCCGCATTTTTCGCGACGTGACCACCGAGATGATCAAGGAATCGCGGCCGGTGGAGCGGGCGGTGCAGCAGGCGTTCGTGGCCCACAGCTTAAAGCGCGTGTGCGACCAGTGCGCCAATATCGCCGAATCCACGATTTTTATCCGCCGGGCCGTGGACTACAAGCACAAGTGCACGCCCCTGCCGGGAACCGACAAATAGCCGGCCGTTTTTGCCTCGGCCAATGACAAAACGCCGGCCCGGGACAGCATGTCCCGGGCCGGCGTTTGCTTTTGGCCAGCGAGGCTTGGCCCGGCGTCGTTTCCTCGAAACAGGTGTGGGCGCTTTTCACACAGCCCTTTGGAAGCCGGAACAGCGGTGCTTTGGGTCAAAGGCGAATCACCCTTTATCCCTTTTCCCATCGAGGGGGTCCGGGGGGGATCATCCCCCCCGGCCGCCGGCATCCCTCTACGACGGCGCTAGAAAAACATGTCGCGCTTGCCGTGTTCGATGTCTTGCAGACGCTCGATGGTCAGGTCGCGGATGCCGTCCTTGCTGATGGTGGACAGCGCTTCCTGGATGCGCTGTTCGCCGATGGCCCGGGTCTCTGGGTCGGCGTAGTCGATGAGATATTCCTTGAAGGTGAGCAGGGCGTTGGGCAGGCAGACGTGCTGGATGGTCCCGTCCTTGGCCAGGCTCATGAACCGGTCGCCGGTGCGGCCCTGGCGGTAGCAGGCGGTGCAGTAACTGGGGATAAATCCGCGCTCGCACAGCATCCGGATGACCTCGGCCGGCGAACGCTGGTCGCTAGGCTCGAACTGCTGGCCGTTGTTGGTGTTGTTGGTGGGTTCGTGGTCCTCGTGGACCTTCTGGTAGCCGCCAACGCCCGTGCAGGAGCCGGCGCTGATCTGGGAGACGCCGTAGTTGATCAGTTCGTCGCGGAAATCCGGGTCCTCGCGGGTGGACAGGATCATGCCGGTGTAGGGCACGGCCAGGCGGATGACGGCGATGATCTTTTTGAAGGCCTCGTCGGGCACCAGGTAAGGGAAGGTGTCGAGGTTGACGGCTCCGGCCGGGCGCATACGGGGCACGGAGATGGTATGGGGGCCGACGCCGAAGGTTTTTTCCAGATGCTCGGCGTGCAGGAACATGGCCACGGTCTCGTATTTCCAGTCATAGAGGCCGTAGAGCACGCCGATGCCCACGTCGTCGATGCCGCCTTGCATGGCCCGGTCCATGGCCGTGGTGTGCCAGTTGTAGTCGTGCTTGGGGCCGGTGGGGTGCAGGGCCGCGTAGCGCTCGCGGTTGTAGGTTTCCTGGAAGAGGATATAGGTGCCGATTTCGGCGTCCTTGAGCTTTTTGTAGTCCTCGACGGTGGTGGCGGCGATGTTGATGTTGACGCGGCGGATGGAGCCGTTGCCGTCCTTGATGCTGTAGATGGCCTTTATCGCGTCGGTAACGTACTCGATGGGACAGTGAATCGGGTCTTCGCCGGCTTCCACGGCCAGGCGCTTGTGGCCAAGGGATTCGAGAATCTCCACCTCGCGCCGGATTTCGTCCATGGTCAGGCGCTTGCGCAGCTGTTCCTTGTTGCTGCGCTTGTACCCGCAGTAGACGCAGTTGTTGATGCAGTGGCTGGAGATGTAGAGCGGCGCAAAAAGCACGATGCGCTTGCCGTAGATGGCTTCCTTGACCTGTTTGGCGGCCCGGAACATCCGGTCGAGCAGGGCCGGGTCGGAGACTTCGAGGAGCACGGCCACTTCCTCGGCGTTAAGTCCCTTGTAGTCCAGGGCCTTGTCGATGATGGCGGCCACGGCGTCGGGGGCGGCGGCCAGGGTCTTGGCGTTGGCAAGGGCCGCGTGGATGCGGTCGTCGTCAATAAAGGCGTCCGAAGAGCGCTGGGATTCGTCAATCATTTTGGGCCTCCTTGCCAAGCGTTTTGCTCGTCAGGGCGGATTTCACGGTTACGCCGGGAATATTCCCGAGTCTGCCGGTAAGCGAACCGATCTCATCGGTTGTTCCTTCGATAATGAGCGAAACCACGCCGGCCTGATAATCCGGCTTGGGGATGCCCATGCGGCCGAGCACGATGTGGCCGTGGTCGCTGATGACGGCGTTGACCTTGTCCGAGACGTGTTTGGGGTCCTCGATGACGATGCCGACCACGCCGATGCGCCTGTTCATGGGGTCTCCTTTGGGGCAATAAAAAACGCCTTTGTTTTCCATGGGAAAACAAAGGCGTCGGAATTAGGCTGGTTCATGGCGTCCCCCTTCGGCGCAGGGAGGCGTCCCCTTGCCGTCAGATCGCGGTATGGTGTCGTTGCCTTCGCGTCAGGACCAAGACGGCCCCGGCGCGGCAGCGTTTTAAACATGCCTGAAGTCATTGCCGGAAGCAAGCATTGTTTGCATGGTCGCGGCCGGGGGCGGCCCTGAGGTGTCCGTCCGCGAGAACCGCAGTCTGGTAAAGGATGCAGGTGGAATTGTTTTTGTATGGCTTAGCCTTTTCCTTGCGGTATTGTCGATGTATGCTAGAAATTGTGCCGAGCAAGAGATTGCATTGCTTGAGGATGAAATAAACAATGGTTGACAAGATAACTGATATTTCGAGTGATAGTCGGCGTAACATCTTGGGCAAAAATTCTGATTCGGGTGAGGATCTGGCAACACGCTGCTCTTCTATGAATTTTGAAGAAACAGGGTTTGTTGTGCCTGATGACGGAATGTGCTATTTTTTAGAAAATGGCAGTGACATCGTTTTTATCGTTGATCCTGAATCCGGGTGCATCGTCAAAGGAAGTCGTGCAGGCTGCGAATTTTTAGGCTTAAGTCATGAGCTTGTCGTTGGCCATCCGCTCCCTGAGCTGCATCCTGCAGAGGAACATGACGCCTGCCGCGATTGGTTCAAGGCCTGCGTCACCGCAGGCGATGCCGGAAAGCCAAGTCATAGTTCGCCCATGACGCTTGTCCGTCGGGACGGCGTACGCGCTTCTTGCCGCTTGGCCGTGGTCATGCTGGGCCGGGGCGCATGTCGGTTGGCCTGCTGCATCTATTCAAGCCCGGCCCTGCGGGGACTCATCGGCAGCGGCCTGCAGGACAGCGAAGCCTACTTCGCCCAGGCGTTGCCGCATATCGACGACGGGGCCTGGAGCTGGAATCCGGTCACTGACGAAATTTACCTGTCACGGCAATGGTTGCGCCTGCTCGGCTACGAGCCTGGGGATATCGCGACCACCAGCGAGGACTGCAACGCCTTGCTGCATCCCGACGACCGCGACCGGGTCTTGGAGGTGCTTGACGCCTGCGTGCGGGGCGAGCGGGCTTCGTTTTCCCTGGAATACCGGCTGATGGCCAAGGACGGCTCCTACCGTTGGCTTCACGGCCGGGGCGCGCCGGTGCGCGACGGGGTTGGGCGGCTCACGCTGCTTACCGGCGCGACCACGGACATCACCCGGCGCAAGGAGACCGAGCTGGCCCTGGCCCAGGCCCGGGACGCGGCCATGGCCGCGTCCCGGGCCAAGAGCGCCTTTCTAGCCAGCATGAGCCACGAGATCCGCACGCCCATGAACGTGATTCTCGGCATGGCCGAGCTGCTGGCCGAGACGCCGATTTCCTCGTCCCAGCGGCGCTATCTGGAGGCCATCGCCGGTTCCGGCCGGATGCTGTCGCAGCTTTTAAGCGACATCCTGGATTTTTCCCAGATCGAGGCCGACCGGGTGGCGCTATTTCCCGAGGTCTTTGATCCGGCGGCCCTGGCCCGGGACGTGTGCGGTCTGGCCGCCGAGGCGGCCGCCGCCAAGGGACTTGACTTGCAGGTGCATACGGCCCCGTCCCTGCCCGACCGGCTGGTGGCCGATCCGTTGCGGGTGCGCCAGGTGCTGCTCAACCTCGTCTGGAACGCCGTCAAATACACCCAAGCCGGCCGTATCACGGTTTCGGCCACGCCTTTGTCCGACCCTGCCGGCCAGGGCTTTGTCCTTTTTTCGGTGCGCGACAGCGGCCCGGGCATCACGCCTGAGGCCATGGCCCGCATTTTTGATCCCTTCTCCCAGGCCGACGCCGCGGCCCATCGCCGCCAGGGCGGGGCCGGGCTTGGGCTTTCCATCAGTCGGGCATTGGCCCGGCTCATGGGCGGCGACGTCGTGGCGGAAAGCGCCCCCGGCGCAGGGTCGTGCTTTTCCTTCACCCTGCCGGCGTTGCGAGCCGGCAGGCAGGGCGTGCCGGAACGACCGGTCGCTTTAGGTCTGTCCAACCCGGCGCGTCGGGAGACGACAATGGGGCATGGTGCAACAGAAACAAGGCGGAGAGTGTTGTTGGCCGAGGATTCCGAATCGAACCGGGAACTCATTGCGTTGTTTTTGGAGAACGAGCCGGTGGATCTCGTGTGGGCGCGAAACGGCTATGAGGCCGTGGCCGCCATCACCGAGGCGCGGGAACCCTTTGACGCGGTGCTCATGGATGTGGAGATGCCGGTCATGGACGGGCTGGAGGCCACCCGGCACATCCGCCGGCTGGAAGCCGACCGGGGCAGCTGTCGCACGCCGGTGGCGCTTTTGACCGCCCATGCCCTGTACGAGTTCGAGAGCAGGGGCCGCGAGGCCGGCTGCGACGCGTTTTTGACCAAGCCCATCCGCAAGGCCCGGCTGCTGGAGTATCTGGGCGAACTGTTCGGCTGGCGTCTGGCGGAGTGATGCCCGCGTTCCCACATGATGTCCGTCATGTTGGAACAACAAGCCCATAAAGCACGCTACGACGTTTGTATTGGATTCCACGCGAGAAGTGCAATCGACGTCAGCCAGGTCTTCCGCCACAATAAAACGGCCGGGGCACTGCCATGCCCCGGCCGTTTCGTTTGCGGATGTCCAGAAGTTATTCGGGCACGACTTCGAGGACCGGATCGCCGTAGGGATCGACCACGGTCTTCTTGATATTCAAGAGTTCTATCCAGCGCCGCACCGTGCCGACGATGACCACGGCCATGAGGGCGACCACGATGATGGCCAGGGTGGCCAGCAGGTAGAGGCCCTTGGGAATGTAGTTGTTAAACACCTGCAGATAGCCGGCCCACATGGTGATGACCACCATGGACAGGCCCGGCACGGCCGTCATCCAGGCATAGCGCGCCTTGCCCATGCGGATGATCATGGTGGTGCCGATGAGTAGTCCCACCGCGGCCAGCAGCTGGTTGGACATGCCGAACAGCGGCCAGATGGTGGAGATGTCGCCGGTGTAGACGAGGTAGCCCCACATGAAGGTGAAGATGGCCGAGGTGGACAGGATGCCCGGCATCCAGTGCTTTTCCTGGAACTTGGGGATCACCTGGCCGATCATTTCCTGGAGGAAGAACCGGCCCACCCGGGTGCCCGTGTCCACGGCCGTGAGGATGAACACGGCCTCGAACATGATGGCGAAGTGGTACCAGTAGTCCATGAGGTGGTTCATGATGGGAATCGACGAGAAGATGTGGGCCATGCCCACGGCCAGGGACACCGCGCCGCCGGGGCGGCCGGTGATGTTCTCGCCTACGGCGGCGGAGAGCTGGGCCAGATCGACGGTGGCCATGCCGAGCGTCGCGAACACCTCGGGCTTGGTGTTTATCGCGAAATAGTCGGCCGGCACCAGCACGCAGGCGGCGATAAGGGCCATGATGGCCACGAAGCCTTCCATGAGCATGGCCCCGAAGCCGACGAAGAGCAGGTTGTTCTCGTTATCGAGCATCTTGGGCGTGGTGCCGGTGCCGATGATGGCGTGGAAACCGGACAGCGCGCCGCAGGCGATGGTAATAAACAGGAACGGGAAGACCGCGCCCGGAATGATCGGGCCGCCGCCGCTGACGAACTTGGTGAGCGCCGGCATCTGCAGGTCGGGGCGGACGTAGAAGATGCCGATGGCCAGCATGGCGATGGTGCCGATCTTCAAATAGGTCGAAAGATAGTCGCGCGGGCATAGCAGCAGCCAGACCGGCAGCACCGAGGCTACGAAGCCGTAGATGGGGATGGTCAGCGCGATGGCCGGCCGGGGCATGTTGAACAGCGGTCCCCAGGTGGGGCTGGCGGCCACGTAGGGGCCGATGAGGATGGCGACAAAGAGCAGACCCACGCCGATGATGGAGGCCCCAAGCACGTCGCCGTCGCGCCACTTGTGGAGATAAACGCCCATGATGAGCGCAATGGGGATGGTGGCGAAGACGGTGAACGTGCCCCAGGCGCTGTCGTGCATGGCGTTGACCACGGCAATCGACAGGCCGGCCAGGGTCAAAACGAGGATGAACAGCACGGCAAAACCGGCCACGGAGCCGGTGCCCTTGCCGATTTCCTGGGTAGCGATGTAGGCCAGGGACCGGCCCTTGTGGCGCACCGAGGCGAAAAGCACCACGGTGTCGTGGACGCAGCCGGCCATGACGCAGCCGACGAGGATCCACAGCGCGCCCGGCAGGTAGCCGAACTGGGCCGCGAGCACCGGCCCGAGCAGGGGGCCGGCCGCGGCGATGGCCGCGAAGTGGTGGCCGAAAAGGACGTACTTGTTGGTCTTTACGTAGTCATGTCCGTCCGCCATTTTGACCGCCGGGGTGAGCCGGTCGATCTTGGCTCCCAGCACCTTGCGGGTGAAAAACAACCCGTAGAAGCGGTAGCCGATGGCGAAGACGCACAGGGCGGCGAAGACCAGGGTCATGGCGTTCATGCCTGCCTCCCGTGTTTGGGCCGCCCGGGGATCGGGCGGGCCGTTGCCGATGTTCGGCCCCGAAATGACATCCCGGGTCGGCGACAACAAGACGCCGCGCGCCAAAAGGCGATTGTCGGGGGCGAAAGGGCGGTTTTACGGGGCGGTTGACAGGTCGGCCGGGTTCGCGGGCCGGGACGGCGTCAGCCCGGCAGGCCCGGCAGGCTCGGCGGCGACTCCGGCGTTAAGGGCGTCCCGGCCGGGACGGACCGGGAAGGCCGGCGGCGCGGCCGGCGGGGCACGAAAAACGATGCGCGTGCCCTCGCCCGGAGCGCTTTCGATGCGCAGGGCGTAATCGTGGCCGAAAAGCTGCACCAGCCGTTGGTTGGTGTTGCGCGCGCCAACGCCTTCGGTGAGCGACCCGGCGGCGTCGGGCGAGAGGATGCGCGCGCGGGTCTCGGGCGACATCCCCAGGCCCTCGTCGGCCACTTCCACCCACAGATGGCCGTCCCGGCGACGGGCCGTCACCGTCACCCGGCCGCCTTCAGGGCGGCCTTGCAGGCCGTGGCGCACGCTGTTTTCCACCAGGGGCTGGATGAGGAGCGGCGGCAGCAGCCAATCCTCGCAACCGGGTTCGAGGTCGATTTCCGAGACAATGCGGTCGCCGAAGCGGGCCTGCTCAATGGCGAGATAGGAGCGCACCTGCTCCATCTCCTCGGACAGGCGGATGAGCCCCCGGGAGCTGTCGAGGTTGCGGCGCATGTAGCGGGCCAGGTCAAGCAGCAGTTCCCGGGCCTGCCCCGGGGCGGTGCGGCAAAACGAGGCAATGGTGTTGAGGGAATTAAACAGGAAATGCGGGTTGATCTGGGCCTGGAGGCGGCTGATCTCGGCATGGGCCAGGAGCTGGTTTTTGATGCCGATGTCTTCCAGTTCGAGCTGGGTGGAAAACAGATCGGCCAGACCCTTGGCCAGCTCGAACAGGGGCTGGTCCAGGGGGCGCGCTTTGGTCCCGTAGATTTTCAGGCAACCGCGTATGGCCGCGCCCTTGCGCAGGGGCACGATGATGGCCTCGCGCAGCGGACAGTCGGGCAGGGCGCAGCCGATGCTTTCCTGGTCGCGTAAAAAAAGGGCCGCGCCGGATTCGTAGGAGAGCCGCGTGGCCCGGGTGCGCCAGGGTTCACCGGCCAGATGGTGGTCCTGTCCGGCCCCGACATGGGCCAGGATGGTGCTGTCGCCGGTGATGGCCACGGCGGCCACGCCGGTTTCCTGGCGGATGATGGCGGCGGTGGCCTGGGCCGATTCCGGGGTCAGGCCGCCGCGTAGGTGGGGCACGGTCTGGCTGGCGATGGACAGGATGCGCCGGGCCTCGGTGGAGTCCTGGCGCTCGCGCAGGCTGCGCTGGAGCTTGAGTGCTCGGGTAAAAATGGCCGCGCCCATGGCGTTTATGACGATCATGGGCGCGCCGATGACCTTGACCAGCTCCAGGGCCTCGTCAAAGGGCCGCGACAGGGCCAGCACCAGCCCCATGTGGACGCTCTCGCCCACCAGCCCCAGGGCCATGGCCCAGCCCCAGTCCAGGGCCTGGCCCGGATAACGCCGGGCGATAAGGCCAGCCGCAGCACCCTCCAGGAATGTCGCCAGGGCGCAGGGCAGGGCGCTGAACCCCCCCACGTCGATCAAATAGCGGTGGCCGCCGGCGATGAGCCCGGCTCCGATGCCGACCACCGGGCCGCCGAAAAGCCCGGCGGTGATGACGCCCATGGCCCGCAGGTTGGCGTAGGAGTGGAACACGGCGTTGCCGGTGTAGGTGCCAAGAATCCCGAAAACGCCAAACAGCACGGTGACGGCGGCCGTGGCCCAGGCCGGGCGTTTCTGTCCCAGGCCCATGCGCTCGAAGGGGGCCAGGGTCATGATGGCGAAGCCGCCGGCCAACAGCAGGCCGAAGCGCTGGGAGAGGTGGACAAAAAGCCCCGGGACTTCGGGCGTGAGGATGTCGAGGTTCATGGGGCCTCCGTCACAGTCCCAGGCGTTCCTTGAAGTCGCGTACCCGGTTGCGGCTGACCGTCACTTCGGTGCGGGCCGGGTCGTTCATGACCAGCAGGTATTTGCCGCCGACCCAGGGCGAGAGCTCGGCTATGCGCTCCAGGTTGACCAGCACGGCCCGGTTGGCCCGGAAAAAGGGCTGGCCGGCCAGCCGTTCCTCGGCCCGGGTCAGGGTGGGGAAGCCGTGGCAGGGGTAGCGGCCCTGGTCGGTGAGCGCGCCCACGTCGCGGTCGTCGGCCTCGATGAGCACCACTTCGGCGGCGGGCAACAGCGCGATGCGGCCATGGCGCAGCACGGCCACCCGGGCCAGCCCTCCGCCGGCCCGGCCAAGGCCGGCCAGAAGCGACCCCAGGGCGTCGGTGAGGCCGGCCCGGCCCTGGGCCAGCCGGCGGCGCACCCGGTCCAGGCTCACGGCCAGGCGTTCGGCGGCCACGGGCTTTAGCAGATAATCCACGGCGTTTTGCTCGAAGGCGGCCACGGCGTACTGGTCGAAGGCGGTGACGAAAACGAACAGCGGCACATGGGGCAGGCTGGCCGCCTCGGCCAGGACGTCGAAGCCGTCGCGGCCGGGCATGCGGATGTCGAGGAAAACGAGATCGGGACGAGAGACGGCCATGGCGGCCAGGGCGGCCTCGGCCCCGTCGGCCTGGCTGGCCTCGACGTCGGGGTGTTCGCCCAGCAGATAGGCCAGCTCGTCGCGGGCCGGTTTTTCATCGTCAACGATAAGCGCGCGGATGCCCATGCCCGTATTTAGCCCCGCCGCCATCCCCTGTCCAGCCAGCGCCGCGTCAGCCTCTGACTCCCCAGCCGACAGCGCCGAACCCCCTTTTCCCCGTTGGGGGGTCCGGGGGCCTCAGGCCCCCGGCCGCCGGAGGCCTCTTTCTCTTCACATAACTAATCCCCCCGTACGGGGTCGCCGGTGTTGTCGGGCGACCATAGGGGTGTTTCGGTGCAGGCACTTTGGCGCAGTTCGCAGGGGTTGGCGTCGCAGACCGGGCAGCAGGGCGGGTCGCAGGGGTCGGCGTGGATCATGACGTCGGCGTCGGGGCCGAGGTGCGCCAAGAGGAGTTTTTCCATGGCGTCCACCTGTTCGTGGGCTTCGGCCAGGGTCATGTCGCGGGGCAGGATCAGGTGCAGGTCCACGTGGACGGCACGGCCGGACTTGATGGCCCGCAGCCGGTGGATGTCGATCCAGGACGGGTGGCGGCGCTCCCGCAGCAGGTCGCAGATGCCGGCCAAAAGGGCCGGGTCGGATTCGTTCATGAAGCCGGCCACGGACTGGCGCACCAGGGCGATGCCGGTCCAGGCGATGTTGGCCCCGACCAGGCAGGCGACCAGCCCGTCGAGCCACAGCCAGCCGGTGGCCCAGACAAGCCCCAGGCCCAGGAGCACGCCCACGGAGGTGTAGACGTCGGTGAGCACGTGGCGGCCGTCGGCTTCCAGGGTCAGCGACCCCGAGCGTTTGCCCTGGCGCAGGAGCTTGAGTCCCAGCCACAGGTTGACGCCGCTTGCCGCCGTCAAAAGCCCGATGCCCGCGCCCAGGCGCGGCAGGGGCTGGGGATTGGCGATCTTGTCGAAACATTCCCAAAAGATAGCCGCAGCAGCGAAGAGAATGAGCATCCCTTCGAACCAGGCGGCGTAGTATTCGATGTTGCCGTGGCCGTAGGGATGGCGCGCGTCGGCCGGTTTGGCGGCCACGGAGACGCTTAAAACCGCGAAGGCGGCGGCCACCACGTTGATGATGGACTCCAGGGCGTCGGACAGGATGGCGGCGGAGTCGGTGAGTACGTAGGCCCACATCTTGACGGCCAGCAGGACCACGGCCACGGCCAGGGACAGCCGGGCTGCCCGCACCTCGGGCACGGCGGTTTTGGCGAAGAGTTGCATGGCGACTTTGTACGTATGGGGCGGCGTTCTGTCCATGGCCGGCGGGCTTTTCCTTGACGTGGGGCGGCCGGGCGGACACAAAGGGCCGATGACCGCCGCCATCGACATTGCCCTTTTCCCGTATGCGTTTCCGGCCGCCGCCGCCCTCTTGGGACTGGTGCTGGGGAGTTTTTATTCGGTGTGCGTCTCCCGGGGCATCCGCGAGACCTCCATCGTGTCGCCGCCGTCGCATTGCCCAGAGTGCGGGCATCGGCTGCGGCCTTGGGAGCTTGTGCCGGTGGTGAGCTATCTGCTGCTGCGGGGGCGCTGCGCGGCCTGCCGCAAACCCATTTCGCCGCTGTATCCGCTCATTGAACTGGCCTCGGCGGCCTGGGCGACGCTTTGCGCCCTGCATTTCGGGCCGAGCTGGTTTTTCCTGGGCTACCTCGCCCTGGGCGGGCTTTTCATCATCGCTTCGGGCATCGATTTCGCGGTCTATCTGCTGCCCAATTATCTCACCTATCCGGCGGCCGTGCTCGGCCTCGCCCTGGGAGCCTTGGACCCGGCCATCGGGCCGGTCCTGGCCGGCGTCGGCGCGGCCCTGGGCTTTGGCGTTTTTTGGCTTTTGGCCGCCGCCTACCGCACGGCCAAGGGCGTGGACGGCCTGGGCGGGGGCGACGTCAAGCTCATGCTCTCTATCGGCGGGGCCGTAGGGGGCTTGGGGCTGCCCTATGCCGTGCTCATGGGCAGTCTGGCCGCCCTGGTTGCCAGCCCCTACTATGTCCTGGGCCGGGGCAAGGACCGGCAGATGCCCATTCCTTTCGGCCCGTTTTTGTGCCTGGGCGGCATGGCCCAGATGCTTTACGGCCAGGAGATTTTTGCGCTCTTGGCTGGCCGCTGACGGCAACGCCGGGCTTGGGCTGGCCTGGGGCCGATGCTTCGTGCTAGAGAACCGACAGGCCCACGGGCCGTACCGCCATCCCGACGGAGGACGCCATGACGCGCCGTTTCGCCTGCCTTGCCGCCGCTGCGGTTTTGGGCCTGATGACGGCCTGCACGCCGGTGCAGGTCAAGCCCTATTCCGATTCCATGTTCTACGGTAATTGCATCATGCCCTTTGGGCCGGACCCCTGCGATTCGGACATGGAAATCTGCCAGACCTTCCAGGACGTGTTCAAGACGGATTATCCCAACGTCGAGGCCTGCCGGGCGGCCTGCAACAAGATTTTCATCGACCAGAACAACAAATACCTGGGCCGCAACTGCTTCTACATGCTCGACCACGGCGGCTCCCTGTGCGAACAGCAGTGCAACCGCCTGTACCCGAAGCAAAAATGACGCTTGGCATTCGGGCCGGCCAGGGGCATGGTGTGCCCCGTCCGGCCCATGGCCGGGATAAACTCGTCACTTTCGGACCGCCCATGCGCCATACTCTTTTCCCGTCATGACACGTCCGGCCGCTCCGCTCCGGGCCGACGCCCCGCGCCGCGACATCACCGCCGCGGCCGGCGTCGTGACCCTGACCTTTTCCGGTTCCTGGCGCATGGACCAGACCCTGCCCGACATTGAGGCGGTGCGTCAGGCCCTGGCCGCTTCTCCCGCGCCCCAAAAGCTCGTGCTTACCGGGGAGGGCGTGACCGGCTGGGACAGCCTGTTTCTCACCCAGTGCCGGGCGATCATCGCCCTGGCCCGGGAACGCGGGGTGGCCGTGGACGCCGGTTCCCTGCCCCCGGGCGTGGAGAGCCTGCTGGCCCTGGCCGCCAAGGTGCCCGAACGCCAGGGCGCGGCCCGCGCGGTCAAGCGTACGCCCTTTCTGGAGCGCATGGCCGACATGGGCTACGGCGCGGCGGAAGGGGTCAGAAATCTGCTTGATTTCACCGGCGACGTGACCCTGGCCGCCTGGGCCCTGGTGACGGGACGGGCGGTGTTCCAGCGCTCCCAGCTGACGACGCTCATTTACCAGGCCAGCATCGACGCCCTGGGCATCGTGTCGCTTATAAGCTTCCTGGTCGGCCTCATCCTGGCCTTTGTCGGAGCCATCCAGCTGTCGCAGTTCGGGGCGCAGATCTACGTCTCCACCATCGTCGGCATCGCCATGGTGCGGGTCATGGGCGCGATCATGACCGGCATCATCATGGCCGGCCGCACTGGCGCGGCCTATGCCGCCGAACTGGGCACCATGCAGGTCAACGAGGAAATCGACGCCCTGCGCACGTTTGGCTTCTCGCCGACCCAGTTTCTCGTGTTGCCGCGCATGATCGCCCTGGTCCTCATGATGCCGCTTTTGTGCATCTACGCCGACATCATGGGCATCATGGGCGGCTTCGTGGTGGGCGTTTTTATGCTCAAGATCAACCCCATCCAGTACCTGACCCACACCTGGCAGTCGGTGCCCCTGGCCAACTTCTGGATAGGCCTCGTGCACAGCACGGTGTTCGGGGTGCTGGTGGCCATGGCCGGCTGCTACCGGGGGATGCGCTGCGGCCGCAGCGCCCTGGGCGTGGGCCAGGCCACCACGGCCGCCGTGGTCACGAGCATTTTGGCCATCGTCATCGCCACGGCCATCCTGACCGTGTGCTGCAACATCATCGGCGTGTGAGGCCCGCGTGAAGCCCGTTTACGACACCGCCGCCCAGGCGAGCGCCGCCGCAACGGACGATCCGGCCATCCGGGTCGAGGGCCTGACCATGGCCTACGGCGATTTCGTCATCATGCGCGACCTCAATTTCGTGGTCCAAAAGGGCGACATCTTCATCATCATGGGCGGCAGCGGCTGCGGCAAATCGACCCTGCTGCGGGTGCTGGTGGGCCTTAAGGAACCGGCCGCGGGCAAGGTGTACTACCGCGAGGGAAGCCTGTGGGACGCGGCCCCGGCCACCCGGGCGGCCATTTCCCGACGCACCGGCATCCTTTACCAGTCCGGGGCGCTTTTCAGCTCCATGACTCTGGCCGAGAACATCGCCCTGCCGTTGTCGCAGTACACGGCGCTTACCCGCAAGCAGATCCGCGAGGTCTGCTCGCTCAAGCTCGCCCTGGTGGGCCTGGCCGGCTTCGAGGACTTCTATCCCTCGGAAATCAGCGGCGGCATGTGTAAGCGGGCCGGGTTGGCCCGGGCCATGGCCCTGGACCCGGACATTCTGTTTTTCGACGAACCCTCGGCCGGGCTGGACCCGGTGAGCGCCCATCTTTTGGACGAACTTATCTTGGAGCTGCGCGAGAGTCTCAAGGCCACCTTCGTGGTGGTCACCCACGAGCTGGCCAGCATTTTCGCCATCGGCAACAACTCCGTCTATCTCGACGTGGAAACCCGGACCATGACCGCCAGCGGCGACCCCAAGGAACTGCTGGCCCACAGCCAAGACCCCCAGCTCCGCCGGTTTCTCACCCGGGGCCAGGAACAGCAAAAGGACGACTGACCATGAGCGGCAAGGCCAACAAGACCATGATCGGGCTTTTCGTGCTGGGGGCGCTGACCCTGGCCCTGGCAGCCATCGTCGCCCTGGGTTCGGGCGTGTTTTTCACCAAGACGTTTCCCTGCATCATGTACTTCCCCAACTCCGTCTCGGGCCTGGAAGTCGGCGCGCCGGTGCTGTTTCGCGGCGTGCCCATCGGCTCGGTCAAGGAGATCAGCATCGAGGCCGACGCCTCGCGGCTGCATTTCTACATTCCGGTGGTGATCGAGATCCTGGGCAACAAGATCAAGCTGGCCCCGAGCGAAAAGACCAAGAGCGCGGAAACCCTGGTCCAGACCCGCAAGGAAACCCCGGGCGATCTGTTGTCCCAGCTCATCGAAAAAGGGCTGCGGGCGCAGCTTGTGACCCAAAGCTTCGTCACCGGCCAGTTGGCCGTGTCCCTGGACCTCATGCCCGACACGCCGGTTCGGCTGGTCGGCGGCGCGCCCTTGCCGGAAATCCCCACCGTGCCCTCGACCTTTGAAAAGCTCACCGAGACCATCAAGCAACTGCCGCTCCAAGAGCTGGTCAATCGCCTGATCGGCGCGGTGACCGGCATCGAACAGCTCGTCAATTCGCCCGAACTGACCAAGATGCCAGCCAAGATCGACGCTGTGCTGACCAGCGGCAGCGAGCTTGTCACCGAACTGCGCGCCCAGGTCGGCCCCTTGTCCAAGAACTTCGAGGACGCGGCCCAAAGCTTCACCGAACTGGCCAGGCACCTCGACAAGCGCACCGAAGGCATTAGCGTCTCGGCCAAGACGGCCATGGATTCCTTTGACGCCACCATGAAGGAGAGCCGGGCGGCGATTAGCCGGTTCCAGAAGATCATCAACAGCGATTCGCCCACCGTCACCGACCTCAACCGGGCGCTGTCGGAAATCGCCGCCGCCGCCAGGGCCATCCGGGAGCTGGCCGACTACCTCGAACGCCACCCCGAAGCGCTCATCCAGGGCAAGGGAGGACCCCGCAAATGAACTCCGCCATCCGTCGTCTGTCCATGACCCTGGCCGTCGGCGCGGCCTGCCTGCTGCCGATCCTGGCCGGCTGCGGCAAATCCGCGCCCACCCATTTTTATTCCTTAAGCGGCGCGGCCCCGGCCGCCGAGGGCGACGGGCCGTCCGGGCCGTGCCTGGCCGTGGGCATCGGGCCGGTGGACTTCCCGTCCTACCTGGACCGCTCCCAGATCGTCACCCGCACCGGGACCAACCAGATGCATCTGGCCGAGTTCGAGCAGTGGATCGAGGCCCCCCACGACAACTTCCAGCGGGCGCTGGCCGAGAATTTGTCGCGGCTTGTCTGCGTCAAGCCCATCTACACCTACCCCTGGCCGGTGGGGGCGCGCCTGGAGCGCCAGGTTGTCATCCAGGTGGCCCGCCTCGACGGGACCCTGGGCCAGGAAGCGGTGCTGCGGGTCAGTTGGTCCGTCCTGGACGCCGACCACAAGACCCTGGAGTGGCGTTCCGGCGACTACCGCGAGCCGGTCTCCGGCCCGGATTATGCGAGTTTGGCGGCGGCGCAGAGCCGGCTGGTGGAGAAATTCGCCAAGGAAGTCGCGGCCACATTGGCCGTTAAATAGCGTCTTGTCGGCACTGCCGCCTGAAGCGGGGCAGGGCGCGCGTTTGGCGTGCCTTGCCCCGCTTTGCATTGGGCTGCGGTCGGGGGCGGCGGCCTCAGCGGGCGGGAAGGCGACGGTCCGGTGGATCGGGCAGGGAGCGCGGCGTGGCAACGGCAAGGGGCGGCTGGAGGCCGCTGCGGCTTTCCACAGGCGGTCGAGGCCGGGAGCTTCGCCGGCCCGGGGCTGGCCGAAATGGCGATGGCCCTTGGCGGCGTCTTCTCTTGTTTTGACGTTGGGGCTCGCGGCTTCGCCGGGTCGGCGAAGTTCCCATCAGCCGTCGCGGGGCGCAAAAAAAGCCGGGCCCCCGAAGGGGCCCGGCGTGGCATCGGATAGTCGGATAACGCCGCGGGTGAACTAGAACTTGTAGGTCAGGCCGAAAGCGACCTTCCAGGCGTCGCCCTCGCGGGACTTGCTGGCCAGGCGATGGCCCCAGACGCTGGACTGGAAGTCGCCGTGAGCCCAGCCCGTCTCCATGACGGCGGCCAAGTTCTCGTAGATCATGTACTTGGAGTCGAAGTTGACGGCCAGGAGGGATTCCTCGGTCGTCAGGTCGCGACCCATGGTGTAGTACGGGTTGGAACCGAGCAGGACGTTCATCTTGCGGATGGCGCCGGGCTGGTTGGTGCCGCGCATGTAGGTGAAGGTCAGGATGTGGGACAGCTTTTCGATGAACGAGATGTTGTTCAGCGAAGCGCCGAGGCCCCAGGCGCCGACCGGGTTGGCGCCCATGTTGGACTCCTTGCCCAGCTCCTGGGAATCGTCGAACAGGAAGCTGTTGCCCGGACCCCAGTTGGGCAGGATCTGCGGCAGACGCTCGGAACCGTTACGGATGGAGCCGTCTTCGCCGGTGGACCACCAGCCGAAGACCTGCGGGGTCAGGATATCCCAGCCGGTGTACTCGGCGCCGAAGTCGATGAACCAGCCCTGGCGCTTGGCGTACTTGCGGTCGGACATGGCGCCCGCGCCGAAGATCACGTCAGCGTAGAACTTCACGGGGTCAAGAGCGGTCACTTCGAAGGTCGAGCCAGCCCACCAGTAGGCGTTCTGGTCGTTCTTCCAACCGTACAGGACCGAACCGGCGGACATCAGGTAGTCGGCGAAGCCGGCGTTGAAGTAGCCGGCCTTGTCGCCGGCAACAGCCACGGCGCCCCACGGGGTGGCCTTGAAGCCGTCCAGGGTGATGGGCAGAGCCAGGAAGTACATGTCCAGCTCGTCGGCAACCTGGGTGGTGGTGGTGTCGTAGGTGCGGTTGGTGTCGATCATGCGCGAGAAGCCCGCGGACACGGCCAGGGTGTCCTTGATCAGCGGGGCGTTCACGACCAGGGCGGCGGCGCGGTCGCCGCCGAAGACAACGGAGTCGGTGAAGAAGGCGTTGGCCGGCAGGGACAGATCCTGCAGACCAGCGGTGACTTCGATGTCGCAATCCGGCAGCTTGAACTGCAGGTAAGCCTGGTAGACGGCGATGGCGACCTGCGGGTTGGCGGCGGTCAGGGTGCCGTGGCCCCAGACGTCTTCAACCTTGATGCCCAGACGGAACTTCACGGCCTCGTTGGCCACGAAGTCGGAACGCAGACGAAAACGTTCCCAGATCTGGAAACGGTCTTCGGTCTGGGTGCCGGCGCCGGTGTAGGCGCCGCTGTTGTTGTCCCAGCTGCCGGTGTTCCAGCCGGTGAAGTTGTGATTGGCAAAGAAGACGCCGTAGACGCGGGCGTCGCCGGTCATCTTCACTTCCGTGGCGGCCTGGGCGAACCCGGCCATGCCCAGAACCAGGGCGGCCAGCAGGGCCCAAACAGTGTAACGCTTCATAACCTTCCTCCTGAAAATAAACAGTTGGCGTTAAACGGTGTCCGACGCCGTCGACGGGTGGCGTCCCGCCGACTTGGTTTAGCAATAATGTTATCCATTACTTCTTGGCAAGACAAAATGGGGCGTTTTTTTACGCGAGTCAAAATTTTTTTACGCAAGCCCGTGGCCGCCAGGAACCACGGCATCCGACGCGGCCTGCAGGGGGAGGGGCCATGGCAGATCGTGCTTAACTCGCTGCATTTCAATGGCAAGCAGTGCAATCTGACAAGCCCGATCAGGCCGGCCCCAGGTCGCGCAGCCGCAGCTCGATCTCCGGGATGCCGGAAAAGTAGGTGATCTTGGGCGAATAGGCCACGCGCACGGTGCGGCCGGCCGTCTTCTGGCCGATCTGAGCGGCCATGCGCCAGGCCTTGCCCTTGAACGACACCCCGGCGGCCGGGTCGCGCAGGGTCAGGGCCACATGGTTTTCCCCGAAGGCCCGCCGGGCTTGCACCGTCACCGGCGGCGAGGCAAAGGCCGGCTCGGGATTGCCGCAGCCAAAGGGTTCGAGCAGGGCCAGTTCGCGCACCAGGGTGGCGCTGATTTCGCCAAAGGCCAACTCGCCGTCCAGGCGCAGGCTCGGCGTCGGAACCACATGGCCCAGGGCCGCCGCCGCCGCCTCGTTGAAACGGCGCGACACCTCGCCAAGATTGTCGGGATCGATGGAGAACCCGGCCGCCTGCTTGTGGCCGCCAAAGGCCAGCAGGCTGTCGGCGATCCCGACAAGCAGGCCGTGCAGATCGCATTCCGGGATGGAGCGGCCCGAGCCCTTGAGCCGGCCCTTGGCCGGATCGGCCGTGAGGATGAGCGTTGGCCGGTAGCGGGCCTCGGCCACCCGGGAGGCCACGATGCCGATGACGCCCTGGTGCCAGTGGGGGGCGAAAAGGGTCAGGCCGAAGTGGTCCGGGGCAGCCTCGGCTTGGCGCAGGGCCTCGGCCAGGATGGCGTCCTCCTCGGCCCGGCGGCGGGCGTTTTCGGCGTCGAGATCGGCGGCCAGCGGCCGGGCGGTCTCCAGGTCCGGGGCCAGGAGCAGCTCCAGGGCGGCGTCGGGCCGGCCCATGCGGCCGGCGGCGTTGATGCGCGGGGCCAGGCCGAAGGTGATCTGGGACGCGCCGAGCGTCGCCTTGGGGTTGTGGCCGGCCACTTCCTTTAAGGCGTAGACGCCGGGCCGGCGGGCCTCGGCCAACAGCAACATGCCGTTTTTAGACAGGATGCGGTTTTGGCCGCCAAGGGGCACCACGTCGGCCAGGGTGCCAAGCGCCACGAGGTCAAGCAGACGGCGCACATCGCCGGGCTCGCCAGGCAGGGCGCGGCTTAAGGCGGCGGCCAGGAAAAAGGCCACCCCGACCCCGGCCAGATCGTTGCCCGGGCCGTCGCCCAGCTTGGGATCGACCACGGCGTCGGCTGGCGGCAGCTCCTCGCCCGGCAGGTGATGGTCGGTGACCACGACGGAAAGGCCAAGTTCCTTGGCTCGGGCCACCTCGGCCACGGCGGTGATGCCGCAGTCCACGGTGATGAGCACCCCGGCCCCGGCCGCGGCCAGTTCCTCGATGCCGCCGATGTTGAGGCCGTAACCCTCCTCGGCCCGCACCGGCAGCCGGTAAAGGGGGCTTAGGCCGCGCTCCCGGAAGAAATCGAGCAGAAGCGCCGTGCCGGTGATGCCGTCCACGTCGTAGTCGCCCCAGATGGCCAGGGTCTGGCCGGCGGCCACGGCTCGGACGATGACGCCGACGGCCGCTTCCAGGCCCGGGATGTCAGCCGGACGCATGAGATGGCGCAGGCCCGGCGACAGGTAGCGGTCCATGGCCTCGGCCGTGTCGTAGCCGCGCGTGGCGAGCAGGGCGGCGATGGGCTGGGAAACGCCCAGGCCATCGGCCACGGCGGCGATGCGGGCGGCGTCGGCCAGGGGGGCGGGGAAAATCCATTTCTTGGGCAAGGGTTCCTCCGGGAAAACGGGACAAGCGGCGCGAGCCGGCAGACCTGGGGCCTACCGTCGTCGGGATTGTTTTTCAAGCTGGTCGGCCATGAAGTCGCCGGGACGGCGGCATGGCAGGGCCTGTCGTCGCGGGGAGCGTTTATCAAAGGGCGGGAGTTGCGTCGCGTCCCGAAGAAGAAGGCTGGTGGTAGTCGCATAAAACGAAGCGTTTCGATCTGTTGCCTGTGGACGTCTGGCGGGTTCTCAAGGGTCCGACCCGGGAAGGCCGAGGGTTCGCCGCTTGGGGACATGGCCTGGAGCTGGCCCCATGCCCTCTGCCGGGCGCACGAGGCGGTTTGGGTCAGAGTCCAGGGGCGCCATCGTTACCCTTGGCCGCGCGCGAGGCTGTTTGGCAACGCTCCGACGGCGGAACTGCCGGCGCGCCATCGCCGGGAGCTCCAGCCGAGGCCGACGCGACGGTCCGGCCCGCCGGCGGCAGGGCGGATAAACGTCAGCCGGCGTCGTCGGTCAGGGGCTCGGTGTCCATGGTGACGCCAGCGGCCCGGGCCGCAGCCGCGTCGTCGGTGGGGGAGACGCCAAGGGGCGGGGAAGTCTCGGGCAGATCGGCCTTGGCCAAACCCTTGGCGATGAGGAACTCGGCGAATTTGCGGGCCTCGGCCTGGTCGGGATTGAGCTCCAGGGCCTTTTGCAGATACTCCATGGTCTGGGCGTATTGCTTTTTGTCGAAAAAGGCCCTGGCGATGTTGAACATGAGATTGTCGTCGCGAATCGAGAGTTCCTCGGCTCGGCGGTAATACTCCAGGGCCTGGTCGGTCATCTTGTTCTTGCGCAGATTGATGCCGAATTCATTGAACAGGTGCTTGTGGCTTTTCTCAAAGGCGGCGTCCAGACGCACCAGCCGCTGGAAGATGTCGTCGGCCTTGTTGGCCTCGCCCCGGTCGAGGTAGGTGAGCCCCAGGCCGAAGTTGGCCCGGACGTTGTCCTCGTCCACGGCCAGGGCCTGGCCGAATTCCAGTTCGGCGCAAAACGTCTCGCCCTTTTCGCGGTGGCGCTCGCCCTTCTGGATGACCATGTTGAGCTCGCGCAGGCGCGGATACACCGTGGAGACGTAAAACTCCGGCTCGGGGGAGAATTTTTCCAAGAGCTCGTCCAGGCTGATGTTGCGCTTGGGGCCGGACGGCACGTAATTTTTGTTGAGCGGCTGGATCTCCAGGACATGCTTGTCGTCTTCTTCCACGAACCAGTACATTTTTTGAATGGTGCGTCGGGTTGTCGTGCCCGTGCCGACCTTCTGGATGGCCTGGGTGGAGAAGATGCCCTTGATGCGTTCGCGCGCGGGAGAGGTCGCGGCATCGTGGGATTCCGGAGTCTTTTGGCTCATGGCTTATGCTTTGTGACGATCCTGTTTACGCATCTCTATCAGGGAACAGGGAAACCGGTCAACGCCGCAGGCCTGTATCGGGTGGCGTCAAACGGCCGCCTCCCACTGGGCCAGGAGTTCGCCCAGAAAATCGGGATGGCGTCCCGGCCGGCGGCGCTCGGCCAGATAGATGGCCTTCAAGTCGCCGTAGGCGGCCTCCAGTTCGGCGTTTTCCACCCAATAATCGAAAAGCGGCGCTTGGGCCAGTTCGCCCTGGGCGGCGGCCAGGCGCTTGGCCACCACTTCCGGGGAATCCGTGCCCCGGCCGGACAGACGGCGGTAGAGTTCGGCCCGGGACGGCGGCAGAATGTAGATGTAAGCCCCGTCGTGGCCAAGGCTGTCGCGCAGCTGGGCCGCGCCCTGGACGTCGATGTCAAACAGGATGTCGCGCCCGGCGGCCAGGGCGTCCTTCACCGGGGCGATGGGCGTGCCGTAGAAGTTGCCGTGGACCTCGGCCCATTCGGCCAGCCTGCCGGCTTCGCGCCAGGCGAGGAACTCTTCCCGGGACAGGAAATGGTAGTCGATGCCGGGCCGTTCCCCCTGACGCGGGGCGCGGGTGGTGGCCGAGACCGAGAAACTGATGGCCGGAAACTCGGCGCACAGCTTCTTGATCAGGGTGGACTTGCCGGCTCCGGAAGGAGCGCAAATGACCAAAAACATGCCTAAACGTCTAGCCGGCATGGTCTTCCTCCTGGGCTTCGAAGCGGGTTCCCAGGGTTTCGGCCTGGATGCCCGACAAGATGACGTGGTTGGAGTCGGTGATGATGATGGAGCGGGTCTTGCGGCCCTGGGTGGCGTCGATGAGGCGACGCTCGGCCCGGGCTTCCTCGCGCAAGCGGCGCATGGGCGAGGAGGCCGGGTTGACGATGGCCGTCACCCGCGAGGCGGCGACGTAGTTGCCAAAACCGATGTTGAGCAGTCCTTGGGCCATGCCTCACCTGAGCTTTTTGACGACGAAAAAGCCGCGACGCCGGGGGCGCGACGCGGCCAGCATACCGGAAACGGCGGCAAAGGGAAGCCCGGCCGCCTACTCGATATTTTGCACCTGCTCGCGGCATTTCTCCAGTTCGGCCTTGAAATCCACCACCAGCCGGCTGATGTCCAGGTTCTGGGCCTTGTTGCCGCAGGTGTTGATCTCGCGGAAGGCTTCCTGGATGAGGAAGTCGAGTTTCTTGCCGATTTCGCCGCCCTGGCGCAAAAGTCCCTCCAGACGGGCGAGGTGGCCGGAAAGACGCGTCATCTCCTCGGAAACGTCGAGCTTGTCGGCCAGGATGGCGGTTTCCTGAAGCAGACGGTCCTGGGTGGGTTCGACCCCGACTTTTTCCAGCAGGGCGGTGATGCGGGCCACGACCTGCTCGGTGCGCTCGGCCACCACCGCCGGCGCGCCGGCTTCGATGGCCGCCTGCCAGTCCTTGAGCCGGCCCAAGCGGGTCAGCAGGTCGTCGGCCAGGTTGCGCCCCTCGCGGGCGCGGGCGTCGTTGAAATCGACCAGGGCCTGGCGCAGGCCGGCGGCCAGCTTGGCGAAAAGCTCGGGATCGGGGTCCACGGCCTCTTCCTGCCAGAGGTGGGAAATGCCGATCATGCGGCTTACGTCCGGGGTGAAGGGCACGCCTTTTTGGGCGGCAAACGCGGCCAGCTCGTCGAGCATGGCCCCGGCCAGGCCGGTGTTGAAGCTGGCCTTCCACATGTCCACCCGGGTGGGGGTGAATTCCAGGTGTATTTCCACCCGGCCCCGGGCCACGGCCTCGCGCACCACGCGCTCCAGGGCCGCTTCGCTGGGGCGCAAAAACAGCGGCAACCGCCATTTGAGGTCGAGGAAACGGCTGTTGACGGCCCGCACTTCCCAGACCTGGGTGAACGTGTCGGATTCGATGCGGCTTTTGCCGTATCCGGTCATGCTCTTGGGCATGGAAGCTCCTTGGAGAAAGGGTGAAGGACGGCCCCTTCGCGCAGATCGCGACGGCAACGGGCGCGGATGTCGGTGAGGATGGCGAGCATCTCCGGCGCGGCGTAGTCGGGAAACGTCCAGGGCAGGATTTGCCAGGAGCCGCCCTGAAAGACAAGGGTCAAGTCGGCGAATATTCCCTGGGCAAGGTAGACGCGGTGGGTGAAGTTCTTGCCCGTGGCCAGGATAAGGCGTTCGCAGGTGACCAAGCCCGGGTCGAGATTGATTCGGCGCGAGCCGTCCGGCCGGGCCAAACGGTCCTCCAGGGCATTGGTGGTCAGCTTGGCCGCCACGAGCCCGTCCAGGGGGAAGGGGCGGGCAAAGGCGGCCAGCCGGCGGATGATGGGCGTGCCCAGTTCATCATTATAATAGGCCGTTTGGTCAAAGGGCAGGGCCGGGTAGACCAGCTCGGCCGGGCCGAAGAGGTCTTCCAGGGCGCCAAGGACCTCGGGCCAGAGCCGGTTCGCTTCGGCCGACAGGCACGAGACCATGAGCTTGCCCGGCCGGGGTTCCCGGGGGCGACTCATCTGGCCGCCTCGGGCAGGACGGCCACAAGCAGGCTGTCGCCATCGAGGCCGACCGGCCGGGCCGCGACCAGTCCGCCGGGCGTCAGGGGCGCGGCATCGACAAAGCGGCAATCCACATAGCGCCCGCAGGAGCCGGCGGCCGGAGCGGCGCGCTCGACCGCCACCTCCAGCCGATCCTCGGTGGCCAGTCGGGCCAAGAACGCCTGGGCCTTGTCCTCGGCGGTGCGGCGCAGCTCGGCCGCCCGGAGCGTTTTGGTTTCCTTGGGCAGCTGTCCGGCCATGGTCGCGGCCGGAGTGCCCGGGCGGCGCGAATAGGGGAAGACATGGGCATAACTGACCGGCAGCCGAGTCAGGAACGCGGCGGTGGCGGCGTGGGCGGTGTCGGCTTCGCCGGGAAATCCGGCCAGGAGATCCAGGCCCAGGGCCATGGGGCCCCATTTCATACCGAGTTTGTCCACAAAAAAGGACACGGCCTCGGCATCATTCGGGCGGCGGTTCATGACGGCCAACACGCCCGGATCGGCGCTTTGCAGGGAGATGTGCAGATGGCGGCAGACGCGGCGGCTCTCCGCCAGGACGGCCAGGCCCTCGGCGTCCAGCATGGCCGGGTCCAGGGAGCCCAGACGCAGGCGGAAGGCCGGACCGTGGCTGGCCAGCAGGTCGCGCTCCAGATCGGCCACCAGCCGCCAGAAGGTCATGGCCGGGGCGAGGTCCGGGCCGAAGTGGCCGAGGTTGATGCCGGTGAGCCCCAGTTCGGCATGGCCGGCGTCCAGCAATCGCCGGGCTTCGGCCAGGATGGCGTGGTAGGGCCGGGAGACCGACGGTCCCCGGGCGGCGGGCACGATGCAATAGGAACAGCCGTGTGAGCAGCCGTCCTGGATTTTGAGCAAGGCCCTGGCCCGGTCATAGCCGGCGACGGCCAGATTCGGAAAGTGGTCGCCGGGACGAGGCGGGCAAGGGGCCAGCCTGTCGGAGGCGGCCGCCAGCCGATCCTTGTCGGGCATGGGCACGGCCCCCAGGGCGGCGAAAGCCTCGGGCTGGACGGCAGCGGCGCAGCCCGTGGCCGCGACTTCGGCGCCGGGTTTGGCTTCGCGAGTAAGCGCCCGGGCCAGGCGGCGGCTTTCGGATTCGGCCCTGGCGGTGACGGCGCAGGATATAAGCACGATGCGGTCGGCGTCGGCCGGGGATGGGGCCGGGCTCCAGCCCTGGGCGGCAAAGGCCTCGGCCAGGGCCCGGGCCTCGTACTGATTGACCTTGCAGCCCAGGGTGGCGAGCCAGAAACGGCGTGGTGATGTGTGCGGCATGGGCGGGGCATAGCAAAGGGCGGGGTCGGGGTCCATGGTGCAGGAGAGTCCTGGATTTGGGACAAACAGGACAATTTGGGATTCAGTCCTGAAAAAAGGACAGTTGTTGGACTTTAATATGCCGTTTTAATTGATGATAATTGTGGATCGCTTCTTGTATGCACTATGTCATTTTTGAGGATGGGTGCCATGGCGCAGACATTTGATCACACAGGACCGGTCGTGCGGGGAGTTCGAACCCTGGGGGAAGATGCCGGCGTTGTGCGGCAGGATCTCTATTTTCGAGCCCTGGTCGATCTCGGCGACGGCGGCGTGGCCGGCATTGAGGCCGCCAGCATGTTGGGTTCGCGCCATGAAGAAGCGTCGCTTCGTCCGGCGCTCGGGACCGTCGATGGTGAAGGGGATGCCCTGGCCGCCTGGGGACGGGAGTTGCGCGAACCTGCCGCGTATCTGCTGCGGGGCGACCATCAGCAAGCCGGCGGCAATTTGGGCTTGTCGCTTGGCGTTTTGCCGGAGCGGATCATCGCCATGTACGATGTGGGCATGCTTATGGCCGATCCGGCGCGCAGCCTCGACGTGCTGCTCACGGCCAAGCGGCGCGGCGTCCGGGTGCTGCTCGACAATTTTGACCTCGACAATCCGCCGGCTCGTTTTATGGAGCTGTTGCCGGCGGATATTTTGCGGGTTACGCCGCGCCAGCTTCCCTGGCATTGGGATGAAGCGAAGCGCTCGGAAGCCATGTCCTCGCTGGTGCAATTTGCCGACAACTTGCTGATGGATGTCGCTGTTGCCGGCGTGGAATGCCGCAGCTATAAACTTGCCCTCAAACGACTCGGCGTCCGCTACGCGCAGGGCGTCTGGAAGCGCGACACAGCCGGCGTTATTCCGAATACGGGATATTGGCCCTAGCATTTTGAGACATCCCTTTTTTGAGGGATGGAGCGACTTGGCGGAAGGATCTCGCTGCCCTCGGGTTCTTGCGCCAAGTTGCTTTTTGTCATGTGTCGCCGTTTCGTCTTTTTTATCAGCACATGGTGATCGTCGTCTAATCGGGACCGCGCTTCTTCGTGTAGAATTCGTTTCTTAGATGGCAGATTGCGGGATACGATCTTCGGCGTTGGTTTACGGATATGTGCTTATCCGTCTGCATTTATTTCATGTGCGCCATGGAGAAGACAAGTATGAACAATAATTTAGTAGACATGGAGGCTGAGCCGGCGTAGGCCTCGAAGTATAAAGTGAGGATTACTTATGGATGACTTTTTGAAAGAGGCGTTGGAGATCGTAAAGGCCCAGGCGAGCGTGCGCAATATGTCCGAGGAAGAGATTACTTCCATGGTTCGCCGCCTGACTGATGATATTCGGGGGCTTGTGTCCGCTGGTCCGGGTCTGGCTGCTCCCGAGGAAGTCGGCGCGACTCCGGCGGTGGACCCCAAGAAGGCCGTTCGCGAGCGCAGCATCATTTGCTTGGAGTCGGGCAAGTCGTTCAAGATCCTGACCAAGAAGCATCTGGCGAAATTCGGGCTGACCCCGGAGGAATACCGCGCGAAGTGGGGCTATCCCAAGGGCATGCCGCTGGTGTGCAAGGAATTGCAGCGTGAGCGCCGCAAGAAGATGAAGGAAATGAAGCTTTGGGAGAAGCGCGTCAAGGGCGGCGCGAAATAAGCGGCCTCCCCCGGCGGGAAAGCCTGTCGGGCTTTTCGGGGCGATGGACTTGACTGGAGATACGCGCTTATGACCGCAAGACGCGGTCATAAGCGACCAGTGCTGACCAGTTTCGGCCGGTCGGCAAAAGTCTCTTGACGCCCCAGAAAGCCGCGTGTATCAAGCCTTTCCACACATTCGCCAGCATAGCTCAGTTGGTAGAGCAGCTGATTCGTAATCAGCAGGTCTGGAGTTCGAGTCTCCATGCTGGCTCCATGATTTCAAGGGGTTAGGGCGTCAAAGTCCTGACCCCTTTTTCGTTTATCAGATGCCCCTGCCTGTTGGTTCCGTTGGCGGACCCGATTTGTCCGCAATCCCCCTGTTCCCATTTTTCCATGACTTTCGGCGCTGCCGGAATATTTTCATGCTATTTCAGTATGTTGAACAAATTTGAACGATTTTGAACGCCGGCGTCCGATGGATCGCTCGAAATTTCAGTGTGTTGCGTCAAATTAGAGGTAATTTTAAACGAGGTGGGATTTCGAGCGGTTGGGGCGAAATGAACCGGAAAATGAGGGCGGGGTGAGGCGCTACATAAGGCGCAGACGTCTGCGGGTGGGGGGGCAAGGGGGGCAAGGGGGGCGATTCAATCCGTCTTATTGGTAAGTTCGTATGGGAGATATTTGCCGATGAGTGGCCTTGCCCCCATTGGCAGAAAGATATATTATTATCCTATCTGATGTAATGTTATCTAATTACGCCATCCGTCTTTGGCCGTATATTCTGCACTTCTATCCTGGGTTGGGTTCAAGTATGATGGAAAATAGAAGCCTTTTTTTGAAGCTGCTACGAATTACTCTTATAGTATTTGCCATTATTTTGGCCTGGGTACTCCTTGTCGGTGTATTTAATATGGGGCCATATGTTTTTCTGTTGATAATGACTTTAGCAATTTGGGTTTTAATCCCTGGAATTTTGCTAGCAGTAGGTATTTCACTGGTAATAACCTCTATGATTACATCGTTTAAAAATATTCAAAAGAAAAAAATACCGATCGAGGCCCTTGGCGGAATTGTCATGTCAATTGCGCTCGCCTTCCCTGCATACAAAGTTATAGACGTATATCTTGGTCCAAAGTATTCCTTGGTGTCAATTCTCAGAGAG
This sequence comes from Solidesulfovibrio carbinolicus, assembly GCF_004135975.1. NCBI lineage: Bacteria > Pseudomonadati > Thermodesulfobacteriota > Desulfovibrionia > Desulfovibrionales > Desulfovibrionaceae > Solidesulfovibrio > Solidesulfovibrio carbinolicus. Next base: position 1,264,473 of record NZ_CP026538.1, read on the forward strand.
AAAAGCAAGCCAAGTATTGGCAAGGTATACCTTGAGAGGGCTGGAGACTTCAAAGAAGGGAAAGCTCGTGTTGAAGAAAAAGGCACTAATTATTCGATTGACAGGACAGGTTTAGTGATGCCTATCTCAAGAAATACAATTACTGTTAAATATCAAACTAAGTGGGAACCTGGGGTCATGACAGGTACTGGATTTGACGACATAGAGCCTGGAGAAGGGTTCGAGAAAGTAGCAAAGTTAGATTATAATATGTTTGTTCGAGGCACGGCAGGAGTAATTGACAACACATCCGGACAGTTCGTTGCGCAATACGATGAAATTAAACATTTTTATCAAAATGTAGCCATCGCTTACAATCGAGGTCGGCCAGGGCTTATCAATAAGCAAGGGCAATGGGTTATAGAGCCTGGCGTGTACAAGGAAATTTGGCCTTTTCAATATGGCATGGCCAGAGTGCGCTCAGGAGATAATTATGGTTTTATAGATGAGAATGGGAAGCTTGTCATCGACACAACATACAACGACGCACGAGACTTTAACGATATGGGGACAGCTCCTGTAAAAAAAATCAGCAAGGGCGGTGGAAACTGGGGGCTGATTTCGCGAGATGGAACCTGGATTCTTGAGCCAAAGTACGATGAAATTTTACGCTATGGAGAGGGTTTCTACCCTGTCAAAGATGCGAGAATGCCAAAATATGGTTACTGTGATTGGTCTGGAAATGAAGTCATGAAACCTCTCTACCTTCAGGCCAAACCCTTCCATGAGGGTCTCGCCGCCGTACACGTCGACAAGGAAGGATGGGGCTATATTGACCAAAGCGGGAATGTAGTTATTCCCTTTCAATTTTATGAAGCTAATGATTTTCACGAAGGTCTTGCTGCTGTTCGAGTTGACACAAGAGGATCAATGCTGCGTCAATTATTTATGAACTTTTTTGCTCCTGCCCTGGAACTTCCCGGAAGATGGGGGTACATCGATAGAAATGGAAATCTGGTCATCTCTACGGTTGTGCATTCTAAGCCAAAATAAAAGGGCATTCCAATTTTTGTGTATACAGTATTGTCGGTCAAAGGTGATTAAGTAGATTAAGTGCCCTCAAGGTAATTTGAGCCAAAGTGTTCGCCAAAGAATAGCCAAATGCTCAATTTTGCGCGAAGATATTTTGTTGGCTGGTCGCCAACAAATCAGTTTGGAAGTCCCTATAAAATCAACTAATTAGCCAAATTTTGTGGCTTCGTAATCAGCAGGTCTGGAGTTCGAGTCTCCATGCTGGCTCCATGATTTCAAGGGGTTAGGATATAAAAGTCCTGGCCCCTTTTTCTATGTTCAGCGGTCTATGTCTGTTGGCGCCGTTGGCGGACCCGATTTGGCCACTATTTTATCCTCTTTCTCTTTTGTCTTTTCTGTGGTAAAGATTCAGCGGATAGCTGTTTTCTATAGATTATTGTTTAAGGGTCTTGAAATGATTCGAGTGACTTTGGCAGAGCGGACTGCGTAGATGATTATTGATTAAAAATATATACGATAAGCGCTGCGGAATGTGCGGAGTCTGTCGGAGTGAAACTGGTGAACCGAGCGAACATGACACTGCTAATGAGTGTAGACGATGCGCCAGATCGTGTATGAACTCTGTGCATGGGCGCAGATGATACTGAGGAGTTTGTCATGACGAGACTTTCAGCGCTGTAATACACTCGATATTTGTTTTTTATTTGTCAAACAATGATGATGGGTTTTTGACGAGCTGATTATTCTAGGCGACTTGTGGTATTTTGCAATACAATCCACGCATAAAAAAAATTATTCCGATTTGTTGTGGAAATGATGAAGAAGCTTAATTCCAACAGATAAACCACCGCCTCTGGCGGTGTGACCCGAATCGGTTCGACCGTTCCGGGAATCTGGCCTTCGGTAATCAATCCGACAAGTGATTCATAATGGCATGATACCGGAAGTTTCTTATTCTTGAGTCGTTAGCCCCCTTCGAGGGGGCATCATCATACCACCGGCTATGCCGGTGGTAGCTGATTTGGCTATAAAACCAGCTCGCAATTGGTTGCTTGTTTGTTGAGGGTAGGCTTTAAACCGATTTCGGATAAGAAAAGGAATATATTTTTAAAATGTTAACTGTCATTGGACCCGGGCAACAAGTCCGCGATGTTTGCTGTCTTTATAATTTTAAAAAAATACAATCGTGGTATAGTCTTGCCTTCTATTGGTTCTTTTCTTTTGGGATTGTGTATTCTTTTTACGGAGAATTTATTTTTTCAGATCGAGTTGGTGTGTTGGATTGGAGGAAAGATCTTTTTTATTTTCATTTTTTATACGACTCTTTGCATAATTTTGGAGTAATTCCAGTCTCGTTTTTAGCTATCCCGTCGGATATAGCATGGTTTTCTACTCTCCAGGATCTGTCTTACTGGTCTAATCCTGAAGTCATTAGCTTGTCTCCTTTTCTTCCTCTAGCCTACGTAATGTCTTTCATGGCCTTTATGAAAGCCTATTTTGCCGCACACATTTTTGTGGCTGTCTGGGGGGTGCGGTTCTTGGCCGCGCGAACGGGCCTCGGCACTGTACAGACTATGGCGTTGTTGGTTCTTTTTTTATTAAACCCCTGGCTGGTCCAGCACTTGGCTATTGGTTACACGCCCCAGATAAGCCTGTGCCTAGTGCCGCTTTTGGTCGCCCTGTTGATTTCAGAGCAGTTTCGGCCGATTCAATTGGCCGGTGCGTCGCTCGTCGCCGCTTGGATATTCTACCAAGGTGCGCTGCATTTATTTGTTTGGCTTTGCATGGCTATGGGGGTGACTATTGCTATGATCGCGCTGCTTGGTCGCCGGGCCGATGTATTGTGGCGGGCAGCCTTTTTTTTCATGGGTACGCTCATACTTGTTTTGCCGAAAGTCTATGCGGTGTCAAAGGTCTACGGCGTCTGGGAGCGTTTCCCCGCCGTCGGGTATGCCTCGTTGACAGACGTCTGGGGGCTTTTGACTGACGACTCTTTTCCGATGTTTCTCTTTCCCGAGACTTACACAAAATATAACGTGGCCTTTTACGACGGTTCGCTTTTGGTTGGATCGGTATTTGTTTTGCTCGTCGTTTGGCTTGTTTTTGAATATCTCAGCCAGCTTCGCATTGTTAATGCCCTCCGTCTTCGCGACGGAGTTTGCTTGCTCGCCGCATCAGTATTTTTTCTCCTAGGCTGGAACACGATCTGGCGCACTGTCTCTGGCTATTTACTCCTGTCTTCGTCCGAGATATATCCCTTTCGTTTTCTTTTTGTCGCCTACAACTTCATGATTTTTTTTGTGGTCGATCGCATTGGTCGTTGCCACGCCAGATTCTCCGGGCGCATCCGGAATGCTGTGATTTATGCTGCGCTGACGATGACCTGTCTGACATTTTATGACCGAAACCGTGAACTTATGCCTTATCTTACAGAAAATCCGAATTTTTACGGTGATTTTTCTATCTCGGAATTCTACAGCAACCGCATCGTCGCTCAGTCTGGCCAGACGCTGTTGCCTGTTACGGCAACTCCAACAAGCGTAACCATCATTCCCGCTGGTGTTGCTGGCCACCACATCCTTTTGCCCTGGCTTCCCTGGGGCGCTGTTGGGCATCATATGTTCCATGGAGCCAGACCCCTGCGAGAATCTCCCTATGGCGGGACAGTCATCGAGGTCACGTCTGCGGCCAGTCCTGTGGTTATTGAGCCAGACTCCAGCAGCCGCGGCATGCTGCTGACTGGAGTGTCTCTTTTTTTTGCCGGGTTCGTTGTCGTAACAACTTTTGTTCATCGCAAATGGGTTGTTGGCAGTCGGCCTACAAAGCGCCAAGAATCTAGATGATCTCCGTTTTCGCGTCATGTGCCAATACGTTCGGCTTCGTAAAGCATGCCTGGAGTTCAAGCCTTTGTGCTGACTGCAGTATCTCAAGGTGTTAGGGGCGGTTGTCCTACGCTCATTCCCGTGTTCCACGGGCCGTGTCGGTTGATCCATCGGCAGAGCCGATTTATTCACGATTCCAGCCCTGTCCGCATTTCTTCTCCGGGAAGTTGTGTCAACACAGGATGTTGTGATTTTGTCAGAGGCTCCGGCGTGATCGATATTGTCGGCACTTTTTTGAGTAGTATCGGTTTGAATGGATATGCTTGGATTTTTCTCTGCGGACAACGGCTGTCCATTGAAATTTAAGAGAATTTAATTTAAAATGCTGCTTTACTTCATCGGCGGCTGGATATAATTTCGATGAGGTTGGATGATTGAATGTCAGTGGTCTGTTGCTGTCCTTGTTCTGGCTGTTTGAAAAGGATGGAGAGAAAACGATGAGCGAAACCGTTATTAACGATCCCCTCTTTAGTCAGCAGTGGTATTTGCTTAATACCGGCCAAAATGGTGGGACGCCCGGTATCGACCTCAACGTTTTGCCTGTCTGGAAAGATTATACCGGCAAGGGAATAACTGTTGCAGTTGTTGACCAGGGTGTTGAGTACGCACATCCTGACTTGGCGGCGAATATCGATACGCGTATCAGCTTTTCTGGAAGCATCAACGGTAGTGATGGACAACCTGTTACCTCTGACGACAGTCATGGTGTGGCCGTTGCCGGCGAAATTGCCGCAGTGGCCGGAAACGGCATCGGCGGTGTCGGAGTGGCCTATGACGCGACCTTGGCTTCAGTATATATCGACCTCTCTGAAACAGCCTCAGACGCTGATCTTAACGCTGGATTTACAGCAGTCTTGGTGCAGGCCGTCACTTCCTATGATGTTGTCAACAACAGCTGGGGGTTTAGCGGCGTTTTTAACAACTTCAACGACGCCGACAGTCAGGGCGTGAGCGAAGCTCTCACGAATGCAGCAACTAATGGACGAGACGGGTTGGGAACGATAGTAATCTTTGCAGCCGGAAATGATCGCGAAAAAGGCTATGATGCCAACGCAGACAATCTGACGAATTCTCCCTACACCATCGCCGTCGCGGCAATCGACAACGCCGGCAAGGTCTCCTCCTACAGTACGCCTGGGGCCTCTATCTTGGTGGCGGCCCCGTCCAGCTCTGACTACTATACTCTAGAGACTACAGTCATACCGGCTGAGAACGAAGATGAGGAAGACCAAGTTATCCAACAACTGGTTCCCCACACCTATGGCGAGGTTGTTACCAGTGACCGGGTAGGAGAAAACGGCTACAACACGGCGGCCTCGCCTCAGGGCGATTACGCCTACGATTTCGGCGGCACCTCGGCAGCCGCGCCGGAAGTTGCCGGCGTCGTGGCGCTCATGCTGGAAGCGAATCCCGAGCTTGGCTATCGCGATGTTCAGGACATCCTTGCTCTTACAGCCCGCAACACGGATGCTTCAGGTTCCTGGAGCATTAACGGCGCGACCAACTGGAATGGCGGCGGCATGCATACCAGCCGCGATGTCGGTTATGGACTGGTTGACGCTACAGCGGCAGTACGTTTGGCCGAGACTTGGGACACGCAAAGCACTATGGCCAATCTGATGGTCTATACGGGTGGGGCCGATGCGCAAGCGGCCCTTGGAGACGGAACCGGCTCGGCGTCTTCTTCGATTGCTTTGCCTGCGGGCATCTCTGTAGAGCGGGCTGAGGTCGTTCTCAATTTAACCGATGCCGATGCTTCGGATCTAGAAATAGTTTTGACCTCCCCGGCCGGCACAAAAAGCACTTTGTTTGACGCTGCCGGTTTGCATGCTGCTTACCCGGCCAATTTTTCGATGTCTTCGACCCAATACCTCGGAGAATCCTCCCAAGGTGTTTGGACGATCACGGTCTCTGACACGAAAGCAGACGGGAGTGCTGCTTCTTTTGGGGGCTGGACGCTCAATTTATATGGCTCAGCGGCAACCGACGACACCCGCTATGTGTATACGAATGAATATCGTGCCTATGTCGAGCAGGATGCTTCCCGCGCCCTTGTCGTCGATGCTTCCGGAACCGACACCTTCAACATGTCTCCAGTGACTGCCGGCGCAGCGATCGACTTGAAATCGAGTTCAATCAGTCTCGTGGACGGGGCTCCGTTGGTCATCGCCCCTTTCACCGTCATAGAAAATGCCTACACAGGGGACGGAAACGATCTGGTCGTTGATAATTCCGCCAACAACAATATTTCTGTAGGGCGCGGCAATGATATAATGATGACCACATGGGGGAAAGATGCTCTTGACGGAGGCAAGGGGTACGATGTCGTCGGATTCGAGCGTAATTATGATTCTTACTTGATTGAAACAAATAATAGTGGCATCGTTGTTTCTAGTATACAAGGTGCTAAGTCAATAAATAATGTTGAAGTTTTGTCTTTTGTAGACAGGATGGTCTTAGTTGATGATTTGCTGTCGCAGAAAACAGTCCAGGCATCAACATATTCTCTTGCGGTCGGAGTTTTATAATAACTTCTGTTCTTTGCCGCTTGTTGTTGTTTGAAAATGCTCATGTAATGGTATCTTGCCGCTGAATGAGTCAAGCGCCCCTGGCAGATTGGTCTTGGGTTTTCTTGGACAGTTTTACCCTGAACGTTATGCCGCTTGGCGACCTTGCCAATATTTGGATCATCCCCGCGACTGCGGGGAACACGCATCAAGGCAAAACCCAGGTTCCGCTTGGCGGGTCAGCGGCCACGTGCCCCCGCGCTGCTGGGCTAGGACCGCCCGCGGCGGACATAGCCCCTGACGCCCTGTACGAAGAGGTCAAACGGCACGTGCGCGAGCTTTAGGATGGATTTGAGGAATACCGGGGTTGGTCCTCTTCGTGATCATGGTGCGATTGCCGGTATTTGCTGACCGCCTGGCGCGATACGCCAAGGAGCTGGGCGGCGACGGACTGGTTGCCGCCCGCCCGGCGCAACGCTTCCTCAAACAGCAGAGTACGCGCCTGATTAAGCGTGGGCAGCCTTGGACCAAAGCCCAGAAGTCCCTTATCCGACGTTGCGCCGGGGAGGGCTTGCCCGGCCGCAGGGTCGAAGGGCAGGACCAGGCGGAATTGTTTTGGTCCAAGCTCTCCGCCGTCGGCCAGACGGGCCGCGTCGTGCACGAGATGGCACAATTCGCGGACATTGCCCGGAAAGTCATACCTGCCCAGCAGGGCCGCGATGCCCGGGACGTCCGGACGCAACGCAACCCCCATCTCCCGGGCCGCCTGGGCCGCGAAATAGTCGATGAGCAACGGCAGATCGCCGATCCGCTCCCGCAGCGGCGGCAGGGTCACCATATGGCCGCGCAGCCGGAAATACAGGTCGCGTCGGAAAAGCCCCTGTTCCTGCAGGGCGTTGAGATCCTGGTGGGTCGCGGCGATGATGCGGGCCGTGGACTTGCGCGAAACGTCCGAACCAAGGGGCGCGTATTCCGCCTCCTGGAGCAGACGCAGCAGTTTTTTTTGGGACTGCGGGCTCAAATCGCCGATTTCATCCAGAAACAACGTGCCGCCTCGGGCCGTCTCGACCAGGCCCGCCCGGACCTGGGACGCCCCGGTAAAGGCCCCTTTGGTGTGGCCAAAAAGGGTGTCGGCCACGATATTGTCGTCCAGCCCGGCCATGTTGACGGCCACGAATTTCCCCGTCCGTCGGCTGGCCCGGTGCATGGCCTGGGCGATCAGCTCCTTGCCGGCGCCGCTTTCCCCGATCAGCAGCACCGGCCAGGACGTCTCCGCCACGGCCTCGACATAGTGGAACACCGCCCGCATGGTTTTGTCGGCGGTGACGATGGCCGCGAAATGTTCCGGACAGTCCAGCTCCTCCTGAAACAGGCGCTGGCGCAGGGTGGAGTTTTCCCGGCGCAACTCGAAGATCTCGATGGCGTGCTTGATGCCGGCGATCAAGGTGTTGCGCGATTCGGTCTTGACGATGAAATCAAAGGCCCCAAGGCGGATGCAGTTGATGGCGGTCTTGATCTGATTGAGCCCGGAGATGACAAGCACCGGCAATTCCGGATGCTCGGCCAAAATAAGCGGGATGAGTTCCTCGCCGGCGATATGGGGCATCATGAGGTCCACGGCCACGGCGCAGTATTGCTGCCGCCCGAGGGTTTCGAGCACCAACCGGCTGTCGGAGAGCGTCATGACGTTGTCCACGCCCGAGGCGCGCAGGGCGTTTTGAAAGCTGCGCAGCCACGCCTCTTCGTTGTCCACGAGCAACACCGGATAGCGGGGCGAAACCGGTTTTGGCTTGTTACGCTCCATTCCTGTCACCCTGGCCCCTGGAACCGGCTGACGCCGGGATTGATCGGCCTGACCCATTGGGGGCGGGCCGATCTGTTGTCTTGGCCCGGCCGGCCGCGCAGGCGGGCAGCCGCAGCTCCACCGTGGTCATGACGCCGGGATCGGAAGCAAAGGTCAAACGCCCGCCATGTTCCTCGACGATGGTGGCCGAGACGGAAAGCCCAAGCCCCGTGCCGCCGGTTTCCCGTTTGGTGGTGAAAAACGGGTCCATGATCTTGGAGAGCACGTCCGGCGATATGCCAATGCCCCCGTCCGTCACCCGGACAACCAGGCAATCCGTGGCGGCATCATAAAAGGTCTTCACGCCTATGGCCTGACTGGGCGTGGACAGGGCCTCGCAGGCGTTGACCACGAGATTGATGACGACCTGGGAGAGCTTTTGCGGATTGGCGGTCACCGGCGGCAGGCCCTCGGCCAGGGACACGGTGAAGCAGCGGGTGCTCTTGGCCACAAGATTGCCGACAAGTTCCAAGGAACTGCGTACGACGGCATTGATGTCGATGTCCCATTTGAAATCCTCGGGCGAGTGGCGCGAGAAATTCTTGAGACTGCCGACAATGCCACGGATGCGGGCGGCTCCTTCAAACATGCGGGCCAGGAGATCGGGCATCTGGTCGCGCAGTTCGGAATACTCCAGGCCCCCGGCCAGAAAATCGCCGTTGTCCCGATAATAGGCGTCCAGGATGGGCGCGACGTCTTCCCAGACCTCCTGAAGCAGCGGAAGATTCAGCGTGATCACGCTGTTGGGGTTGTTGATCTCGTGGGCCATGCCGGCCACGAGCACCCCAAGGGAAACCATTTTGTCGGCCTGGATCAGCTGCTGCTGTTTTTCCTTGGCCACCTGATCGGCCAACACCTGCTCGGTGATGTCGCGTACGGCCAGCACCCGGGCGGCGCGGCCCTGGTAGGCCATGTCGCGCTCCCGGATTTCGCAGACCCGCTCCTTGCCCCCCGGCCCCAGGAATTTCGCCAGGCAGGCGTCCCCGTCGTCGGCGTCGTGACCGGCCGTCGCCAGAGGCCGGTCGGCTAAGGAGACCAGGCTTTCGACGTCGCGGCCAAGCAGCTCCTGGCGCGTACGGCCGAACATGGCGCAGCCGGCCTTGTTGACGTCCAGGATCCTGCCGCCCTGGTGAATGAAGATGCCTTCAAAGGTGGCCCCGGAGAGTTGTCGGAAACGTTCCTCGCTCTCCCGCAAAGCCAGTTCCGCCTGCCGCAGCCGTTCGATGGCCTGGGCCTGCAAGTAATTGTTCTCCGCCAGGGTCGAGATCTGGTAGGCGATCAGGCAAAGCGCCTGGCACACGTTGAGAAACTGCTCGTGGGTCATGACCGGGACTTCGGCCAGGGCGGTCCGGTATTGTTCTTCGTCTGCGCCGATCTCGGCCGCATAGGCGCGCATCCGGTCGTCGTCGCCGCTTTCGATGCGCACCTGTCCCACCACCCAGTTGGCCACATGGCGCTCGCCCACATAGATGCTCGTGCCGCCGTCCCACAGGCCGCTGCTCAGGCACGGACGCATGATCGGCTCCAGGGGGTCGTTGGACCCGAAGGCCGCGTCGGAACGGATGCAGTTGGCAAGGCCGGTCGGCGTGCGGCGCACCACTTCCCGGCACAGGCGGCAGAAGCGGCTCGGGCGGGTGATGGGACGGCCGTCGACCTCGGTGATGATGGAGGCGACGTTGGTGGCGGCGGCAAAGGCGTCCTGGATTTCCTGGATGGCCTCAAGATTGAAAATGTCGCGGAAGGCCAGCTGGCTGTCGGCCGGCGCTTCGGCCGGCCAGCGAAATCCCGGCCGCGTCGGATCGCGCAGGAGGCACAGGCCATAGCCTGTTTCCAGTTCGCGAATGCGGGCGCGCAGGCTTTCGAGCTCCCGCAGCAGCGTCCCCCTGGCCGGACGCTGTTGCGCCGGCCCATGCTCCCGTGGCTCCATGTCGCTCCCTCCCGGCGCGCTCTGGCCGCGCCCTCCCGAGTCCGGGGCAGCATTGCCAGATCCGTGCCGCCGCGGCCTTCCCGGTCTCGCCCAGCCCGAGCCGGATACGGGCCTTGGCAGACGGTTCCCCACGCTTTTTCCGGAGAAATGCCCTGTTTCTGTCCTGGGAAAGCCTCTTGCCGGCCGCCAGCCCGGCGTTTTTGCCCGCGCTTGCGTGATCGTGACAACCGCCCTCGGCTGGCGACAACCACGGTTGACGGCCTCCAAGGCCCGTCCGGCCTGGGGCCGGGGCCTTTGGCCTGTCCGGTCAGCCTGTTTTTGTCAACCTTGGTTGCGGGGGAGGGCGGAGCGAGGCCGTTCCTGAAGCGTCAAATTTTATGTTAAAATGCTAAAATAAAATGTATTTTATGGTTTGGAACAGCGTTTGAACAAGGTCCTGTCCAGAGCAACGTCCACTCTTGGCCCGGACGCTTAAGCCGCCTCCGGCAACGACAAGGAGCCCCGTCATGCCCGTCACCCTCCAAGCCGCCCGCCGCATGATCGAGGCGGCCAAGGCCAAGGCCGACACCCTGGGCGTCCCCATGGTCGTGGCCGTGGTCGATGCCGGCGGCAACCTGGCCGCCCTGGACCGCCAGGACGACGCCCTGCTGGTCAGCATCGATCTGGCCCGGGACAAGGCCTATTCGGCCGTGGCCGTCAAGGCCGACACCGCCGCCATCGGCAGCCTGTCCCAGCCCGGAGCCGAACTGTTCGGCCTTGGCCGGGCCTGCGGCGGACGCATCGTCACCTTTGGCGGCGGCCTGCCCATCCTGGAAAACGGCCGGGTCGTCGGCGGCATCGGCGTCAGCGGCGGCAGCGTGGCCCAGGACACGACCTGCGCCGAAGCCGGCCTGGCCGCCTATTGAGTCGCTTTTTGCGGCGGCACGTCGCAACGACACATAACCATCCGGAGGAAGCAATGTCCCAGCATCAGGTTCAAGCGCCCGATCTCCATGGCCCCACCCAACGCACCACTGCCGCCCTGGCCCGGTTTGTCGACACCACGCCGACCATCTGTCCCGAACGGGCAATGCTCATCACCGAATCCTACAAGGAGACCGAGGCCCTGCCCATGGTCCTTCGCCGGGCCAAGGCCCTGGAGAAGATCCTGGCCGGGATGCCGATTTTCATCCAGGACGGGGAACTCATCGTGGGCAACCAGGCCAGCAAGCCCAGAAGCGCCCCCATCTTTCCGGAATTTTCGTGCAAATGGGTCGAGGCCGAGCTGGACCGTCTGGCCAACCGCACGGCCGACGTCTTTTTGATCTCCGAGAACACCAAGGCCAAGCTGCGCCAAGCCTTCGCCTACTGGGACGGCAAGACCACCAACGAGTTCGCCGCCGCCATGATGCCGCCCCAAGCCCTGGAAGCCCATAACGACGTGGTCTATACCGTGGGTAACTACTTCTACAACGGCGTGGGCCACATATCCGTGGACTACGCCAAGGCGATCGGCCAGGGCCTGTCCGGGGTCATCGCCGACGCCCGCCAGGCCCTTGAAGCCCTGGACTATGCCGACGCCGAACAGCTCAAAAAGCGCCATTTCCTCGAAGCGGTCATCATCGCCAATCAGGCTGTCATCGATTTCGCCGGCCGCTTCGCCGCCCTGGCCGCTGCCCTGGCCGCCGACTGCGCCGATCCGATCCGGCGCGACGAGCTGCAGGAAATCGCCCGCATCTGCCGCAAGGTCCCGGCCCAGCCGGCCGAAACCTTCCACGAGGCGGTGCAGGCCTTCTGGTTCGTCCATCTGGTCATCCAGATCGAGTCCAACGGCCACTCCATCTCGCCCATGCGCTTCGACCAGTACATGGAACCTTACCATGCCCGGGACAAGGGCCGGGTGTTGCCGGAAAAAGCCCAGGAACTCCTGGATCTGCTCTGGATCAAGTTTGCCGAACTCAACAAGGTGCGCGACGAAAACTCCACCATGGCCTTCGCCGGCTATCCCATGTTCATGAACCTCATCGTCGGCGGCCAGAAGCGCGACGGTTCCGACGCCACCAACGATCTGTCGTTTATGTGCCTGCAGGCCGCGGCCAACACCAAGCTCTACGCTCCCTCGCTGTCCATCCGCATCCACGAGGGCACGCCGCCGGCGCTGTACAAAAAGGCCGGCGAAATAAGCCGCCTGGGCATGGGCTACCCGGCCTACTACAACGACCGGGTGATCATTCCGGCCCTGTTGGCCCGGGGCCTGACCCGCGAGGATGCCCGGGACTACGGCATCATCGGCTGTGTGGAGCCGCAGGTGGGTGGCAAGACCGAGGGCTGGCACGACGCCGCCTTTTTCAACATGGGCAAGGTCATGGAACTGGCCCTAAACGACGGCGTGGACAAGCGCACCGGCAAGCAGATCGGCCCCAAGTCCGGCAGCCTGGAAACCTTCAAGACCTTTGACGACGTGATGGCCTCCTACAAGGCCCAGACCGCCTACTTCGTCCGGCTCATGGCCGCGGCCGACAACGCCGTGGACATGGCCCACGCCATGCGTTGCCCGCTGCCGTTTCTTTCCTCCCTGGTCGATGACTGCATCGCCGCCGGCAAATCCCTCCAGGAAGGCGGCGCCCACTACAACTTCACCGGTCCCCAGGGCGTGGGCGTGGCCAACGCCGGCGACTGCCTGACCGCCATCAAGAAGCTGGTCTTCGACGACCGCCTGCTCACCCTGGCCGAACTGCGCCAGGCGCTCGACAGCGATTTCGAGGGCCGCGAGGATCTGCGCCAGATGCTGCTCAACCGCGCCCCCAAGTACGGCAACGACGACGACTATGCCGACGCCGTGGCCAAGGAAGCGGCGCTCATCTATTGCGAAGAAGTCAACCGCTACACCAATCCGCGTGGCGGCCGCTTCCAGCCGGGGCTGTACCCGGCCTCGGCCAACGTGCCCCTGGGTTCGGTGGTGGCCGCCACGCCCGACGGACGCAAGGCCTGGAGCCCCTTGGCCGACGGCGTTTCGCCCATCTCCGGCTGCGACACCTGCGGCCCCACGGCCTCGGTGCTGTCCGTGGCCAAGCTCGACCATGAAATCGCTTCCAACGGCACCTTGCTCAACCAGAAGTTCCACCCCACGGCCCTGGAAGGCGACCAGGGGCTCAACAACCTCAAGGCCGTGACCGAAACCTACTTCCAAAACGGCGGTTTCCACGTCCAGTACAACGTCATCAGCCGGGAAACCCTCCTGGAAGCCCAGGCCCAGCCCGAGGCCTACAAGAACCTGGTGGTGCGCGTCGCCGGCTACAGCGCCTTTTTCACGGCGCTGGACAAGTCCCTGCAGGACGACATCATCGCCCGGACCGAACAGACCTTCTAACCCACGCCAACCCACGGCCGGGGGACGCCAGGTGTCCCCCGGCCCAAGGCCTTGCATGAACTGGAAACAGCGCCAGCACACGTTTCGATTGTCCGACCGGGATCGCCCCGGTCCCACCGGGCTTGTTTTCGACATCCAGCGTTTCGCCGTGCATGACGGCGGCGGCATCCGCACCCTGGTGTTTCTCAAGGGCTGTCCGCTGCGTTGCCAGTGGTGCCAGAATCCCGAATCCATGTTTCCCGGCCCGGAAATCCTGCGCATCCCGCACAACTGCATCTCGTGCGTGAAGTGCATGACCCTGTGTCCCCAGCAGGCCATTTGCTACGATGGCGGCGGCGAAATCGACATCGACCGTGTCCGGTGCGACCTGTGCGGGGACTGCGTGACGTCCTGCTATGCCGGCTCCATGACCATTGTGGGCCGCTATCTGACGGCCGGGGAAGTCATGGAGGAGGTGGATCGGGACCGGAAGTTCTACGCCGAGTCCGGCGGCGGGGTGACCTTTTCCGGCGGGGAGCCGACGTCCCAGCCGGATTTCCTGCTGTCCTGCCTGCGCGCGGCCAAGGCCCGGGGGCTGCACACGGCCGTGGAGACCTGCGGACACGCGCCCTGGGAGACGTTGGCCGCCTTGCGCGACGTCGTTGACCTGTTTTTGTGCGACATCAAGCACATGGACACGGCGCGCCACCGGGAGCTGACGGGGATGCCCAACGAACGCATCCTGGACAACATCGCCCATCTGAGCCAGGCCGGCAGCGCCCTGCGTCTGCGCCTGCCCCTTGTGCCCGGCGTCAACGACAGCGAGGCCAATATCGTTGCCAGCGCGCAATTCGCCGCAGGGCTGCCGACCCTTGAGGGGTTTGACATCCTGCCCTACCACCGCCTCGGCGAAGCGAAGTGGCGACAGTTGGGGCGGGTCTATCCCCTGCACGACGTTGCGCCGCACACGCGCGAGGATGTTCTGGCCAAGGCCTGTCTGGCCGGGCGGCACGTCGAGGGCGTCGGCATCGGCGGCTGATCCGGGGCGGGGCGTTATCTGCTGCCGGCCAACGTATGGCCCGTTCGTCGAGTCTGCCGGCAGGGCATCGCTCTTGCCGCCGGCTCGGCTATGCATTGCGGGAGCCACCACCGGGCGGTCGCCAAAAACGCGCAGCACGGCGTCCGTGCCATCTATTTGCCGGCCGCCGGCCAGATGTTTGAGCAAAAAAGCCTCGCCCACGATGTCAGGCTTGATCGGGGCGACGCCTTCGTTGCCGTCCGGCAACACATCCGAAAGCAGACGCCGAGACGTTGCCACGTCGCTGCCGCCGCAGCCAAACGCCTCCCTTTCCCGGGCCAAGCTCGAGCCAATCTCCCGTGCCCCGATGCCGCCGCGCAGGGTCGCAAAGGCGGCCATGTGGGCGACCAATATTTGCATGGATGCATTGTCGCCGCAGGGCAGCAGCAACCGCTTATGCTCATGTTCCGCCACCGTCTGGGCCAAATCGACTCGCCCCAGGTGCAACACCTCACCTGCGTCGCCCTGCTGGTGCATGACCATGGCCGCCATCATCAGATAGAGCGGCGTGCCGGCCTAGTCCGTCGCGGCACGTTTGGCTTGGAAGTCTGCATTGTCAGCCGACAGGACGACCCGGCTTCCCAGGCGATCCAGCATGTTCTGCATGATGCCCCGCTGCATGTCCGGGGCGCACAGGCCCGGCAACAACTTCGGCGGGCCGTCGAGCAGATCGCGCGGTCCCGTCGCGCCATGACCGAGGTCGCCGGGAAATGCCTCGTAAAGCCAGCCGCGTTGCTCCTCGGCTTGTCGTTCCAAAAGAAGGATGCGTAGTGGATGGCGACTCTGCGTCACGGTGCACAACTCGCGCATTCAATCCGGCAGAACATCCACCAAGGAAAGCGCATAGTCGAACACCATAAGGGTGGATTTCTGCTAACCCCAGTTCGTGAGGTTGGTCTGGCCCAAAAAACGTCAAGCCTCCTTGACGGGAACGAAACCTGCCTGCCAGTCTGGACCAAGGGCGCGACACAGTTCGAGGGCGAAGCGGGTTTTGCCGACGCCCGCGCCGCCGTGCACGACACGCACGGAGACTGGACGTTTCGGGTCGTGCGCCCGCGCCCATCTCGTAAAATCGTCCAGAAAGTCTGAGCGGCCCACGAATTCCGTCGCCTCAACCCCCGGCCGCAGCAGGGCCGCATCGCTTGGGGTCGGTTCTGTGACTTTGCTGCGCTCCTGAGGTGGGCAGTGAATCGTGAGATGGGGTCTATCGCCGACGATATTGTTGTCGCCCGCCTGGACCTGCTGCTGCGTGGACATGGGCCATGACTCCCTGGATGGATGCCTGCCCTTATATCTGAATGTCGATGGATCAGGAAGTCCGGGGAAGGACGGCGCGCCACTATGGGGAGTCAGGCAAAGTGAGAAGTGGCGTGGGGGTTAGATCGGGCAGGACGGACGTGGGCTAAACGTAGGACTGACGCGGGCCTGGGGGGATTGGGCGGGCGCGCGCGGGCCGTAACGAGCAAGATAAGAAATTCGGCAAAAATGGGGGTGAAATTATCAGGCAAAACGAGAAACCGCAGAAAGTCTAAAAAGAACACAACGAAGATATAGAATTGTCTAAGGCTATAGGCATAAAAAAAAGAGCTAAGTGCCCATTTTGATACAACAATAAGATTACCCCTCCGCACCCACCGCCTTGTCTCTGCTGGAAGGCTCCAGCCGCTGCTTCAATTCCCTGTTTTCTCTCTCTAATTCTTCCATGCGCTTCACCATCGCGTCGGTTTTGGCTTCCCATTCCGCCATCCGCTCTTCGATTCGCGCGAGCGTCCGCTCGCTTCTCACCGCTTGATGAAATGCGTTGATATTGCTGGCTAAAGCCGTCCGGTAAATCGTGTCGGACTCCAGCACTTCGGCCGTTTTGGTCAGCATGTCCGACATGCGGAACTCTTCCTGCGGGGCGGTCAAAAACGCTTCCGCAGGAGCGGGGGCCGGCGCTGGGGCCTCTTTCGCGGCTTCTCCCCGGCGCATAGGGCCAGAACCCATGAGAAGCCATTCCGGATGAACTGAGAACTCAACACACGTTTGTTTAATGAAGTCACTACTAGGCAAACGAACGCTTTTGAAATAATTCTGAAGAGTTACAGTCGTTACCCCGAGCTTCGCCGCAAAGTCGTCTTGCTTCAAACCTGTCCCAGACCAGACTTCACGGAGCCTTTCCCCCAATTTCGGGCTTTCTTGGGGAAAGCCTGAAGCAAAGCCTGAAGGAGGCCTTTCGTTT
The DNA here is from genome assembly GCF_004135975.1 of Solidesulfovibrio carbinolicus. Taxonomy (NCBI): domain Bacteria; kingdom Pseudomonadati; phylum Thermodesulfobacteriota; class Desulfovibrionia; order Desulfovibrionales; family Desulfovibrionaceae; genus Solidesulfovibrio; species Solidesulfovibrio carbinolicus. Next base: position 1,281,270 of record NZ_CP026538.1, read on the forward strand.
GTTTTGTCGTCTAGTCTGCTCATATACTTGAACAATCCCCAGGTTACGGCGGTGACACAAAATAAATTAAGCCTGAAGCAAACAAATGCTTTGACACGAGACAAAACGAATGTTTATTTCATGCCTGTGGGGTGACGAACGTCACCGTTACGAACGTAGCTACCAGGGCCGGCAATAATCCTCAATGTCCAGCGGCCCGGAAACTTTGGATCGGAGCACTCGGAATTGGCTGCCCACTCTCGACGCCTCAGCCTGCTCGAACTGGTCGAGCTCAATCCGGACGCGGACATAGCGATGTCCATGGATCGGATCATCCAGGCGGCCGGGGTATCGCGGGCCGAAGCCGTCGACCGACTCAACGCCGCCGCGCGTCGGTTCGGCGTGCGGTTGGCGGCCGGCAGCGCCAAGGAGCTTGGCCTGGCCACCTTCGATAAATGGCTCAATCCGCGAGAAGGCGACTACGTGCCGAGCGTTCGGGCGCTGAACCTGTTTTGCCATGTGTTCGGCTCGGCCGAACCCCTGGACCTCCTGGCCCGGTCTCACGGCCTGGGGTGGCGGGTCATCGACGGCGACGACGCGAAGCTCTTGGAGCTGGCCCGCACCGAACGGGAGATCAAGCTCTTGCGCGAACGCAAACGGAAAATCGAGGCGGGATTATGAGACGCGCAGGCAACAAAATTAAAGGCTGGATGGCCGAAAAGAAGATCAAAGTTATTGAAATAGCGCGCAAAGCCGACATTTCGCATTCACTGGTGTCCGACACCATCCACGGCAAACGCAATAACCGCCGGGCGCTGCAAGCGTTGCTGGACGCCGGTTGCCCTGCTCGGCTGCTCGATCTGCCGGCGGACATGAAAGGCAAGCAAGCGGCCTAGGCCGCCAGGGATTTCCGCGCCTTCGCGGCAGCCAGGGGCCGCGCGGCAAGACCGCCAGTCCACCCGGCGCGAGAGGCAGAGCGACACGATCGCCATCCCCTGCGGGGACGCGGAAAATATCACAATAAGAAAGGGGGTTGAGGGGATGAGCAAACGAACGCGGGCGAGAGGGTTTGCGGAGGAGCTCCGGCAGGTTGCCCAGGTTTTGAGGCAAAACGGCCTACCGAAAAGCGCCATTCAGGTTTCCCTGATGGCCATGTGCGGCGTCGAGATGAAGGCGTCGGCGACGGGAAGCGACGCGGCGGCCGAGGCCGTCACCACCGGCTAGGCCCCCGCTTAGACCTGCGAAACCGCCCTGCGCGGGCGGTCGTCGGGGCGTGGCGGCCTCGGCCTGATGAGCAGCCAAACAAAGAGAGGAGTCGATATGCGTGACATTAGAGAGATCAGGGAAGACCTACAAGGACTCAAGAACTTTCTTGAGTCGGCTTTGGAAAGAGCCATGCCGTTTCATGAATATAAGTTAAAAGTGGCAGTCCTAATTCCATTCCTGAAGAACCATCAAGCAAACCATCCGGGAAAGTGAAATCTGGAGCCAGTTCGAGAAACATTATGTGCTGTGTCAATAGCTCAAACAACACTTTTTTATCCTTGTCCGACAGCATAGTTGCTTCAGTCGCTGTGATTTTATCGGACTTAAGCAGCATCTTGAACACACGGGATTCTGCGTGCTCACAAAGCGGAACAGTCTTGGATTTGGCTGCGAACTCTCTGAAAGAAAACATGCTGAAATTATACAATATTTCTTGAACAGAGCTAGCTTGTATCATATTCCCGCGCCTCCTTTGCGGGTTGACGGTTGGGTGAACAGGTAACGGAGACCCTATCAGGGGGCGCGGAACTCTATCAAGCGGACGGACGGCGGCACCATGCAGGACAGCTACACAGTCAAGGAAATCGCGCAAGCGATGGAGGTCACGGAGCGGGCAGCGCACGCCAGGGCTGTCAAGGAGTCCTGGCCCTTCGAAGAGCAGTCCTGCCGTGGGGGCCGCCGCCGCTTGTATGTCGCCGTTTCCCTGCCTGCCGAGGTCCAGGACGCCTTGACTGCTTATGAGGGGGCAAGTCTCCCCGCCGCCGTCGCGGCCGATGAAACGGCCCTGACCGAAGACCAGCGTCGCGGTGCCCTGGCCAGGGCGGACCTGGTGCGGCTCTACACCGAAGCCATGGCCCGGGCTCCCCGCAAGGGGATAGCCCAAAAGGAATTTCTCTCGGCCTACCGGGCCGGGGTGTGGCCGAAGATCAAGGAAGTGCTTGGCGACGCGGTGTCCGCGCAATCCCTGGAACGCTGGAAGCTCAAACTGCGCCGCACCGGTTCCGCCCTGTCCCTGGCTGACACGCGCGGCGGGGTTCATGTCGAGCCGATTCTGACCGTGGCGCACCAGACCATCATCACTGCCCTGGTCCGGCATCCCAACCAGCCGAACATCGCCGAAGTCTGCCGCGAAGCGCTCAAGGCCTTCAAACCGGCCGGCCTGCCGCCTTGCTCCGAGATCACCATTCACCGCTTCGTGAAAAAGTGGATCGCCAAGAACTACGGGGAATTCGTGTATTCGCGCAAAGGCAAGAAAGCCTGGAACGACGAATGTTGCCCCTACATCGTGCGCGACTACACCAAGATCGGCGTGGGCGACATCCTGGTGGCCGACGGCCATGCCCTCAATTTCGAGACCATCGACCCGGAGACCGGCAAGGGCACACGCATGGAACTGGTGCTCTGGTACGACATGGCCTCAAGCTACCCCCTCGGCTGGGAAATTCTGCCCACGGAAAACACGCAAGCCATCGCCTCGGCCCTGCGCCGGGCCTGCCTGCGCCTCGGGAAGTTCCCCAAAGTGGCCTATCTGGACAACGGCCGGGCGTTCAAGGGCAAGTTCTTCACCGGGGTTGACCTAGAGCAGTGCGGCCTTGGCGGCGTGTTCCAGGTGCTCGGCATAGCCACGATCTTTGCCTGGCCCTACCACGGGCAATCCAAGACCATCGAACGCTTTTTCCGGTCCTTTGGCGAGCTTGAGCGCTGGTGCCCTTCCTATGTCGGCACGTCAATCGCCACCAAGCCGCCGCGCCTCAAGCGGGGCGAGACCCTGCACCGCAAGGTCTACGAGGCCATGGGCTACAGGCCGCTCACCCTGGAGGAAACCCACGCGGCGGTGGCCATGTGGTTTGACGACTACGTCGGGCGGCCCCAGCGCGGCCATCTGAAGGGGCGGTCGCCGCTTGAGGTCTTCCAGGAAGGAGCCGGACCGGGCCTGACCGACGCCGATTTGCTCAAGCTGCGGCTGTGTATGCTTTCCAAGGCCGTTCGGCACATCGAACAAAACGGCGTCAAACTCTTCGGGCAGCATTACCGCCACCCCTTCTTGCACAGCCTGCGCCATCCCGTCCTTGTCCGCTACGACGACCAGGATCGGCGGACAGTGCTGGTCTACGACCAGGCCGGCAAGAACCTGATTTGCGAGGCCACCCCGGCCCCGTCTGTCCATCCTGCGGCGGCGCTGCTTGGCACGACCGAGGACAAGGCCGTGTTGGAATCCGAGATCGCCTACAAAAAGGCCCTTGAAAACCACGTCACTGCCGATGCTCGGGATTTCCTCAACACTGTCGTTCTGCCCGAGACACAACACCGGATGCGCTTGGTGGCTGCCAAGGACGCGGCCAAGGCTGCGCCGGCCGTTTCGTCGGCCCCTCGCACGCCGGACGTCAAGAGCATCGAGGCCGCCAAAAGCGCGGCCAGGGCCAAGCTCGAAGCCGCGCCGACCTATGTGCCGCCGGCGCAAATGCCCGCCATCGTCAGCGAACTCGACCGCTACGAATACCTTTTCAACTTGGCCGTTCGGGACGGCGTGGCCCTGCGTGAGCCCGACGCCGATTGGATGGCCCGCTACGAGCAAACCGAGGAATACGCTGCCTGCGCGGCTGGGCGTTACGCGCGCTTGCGCACGGTCTACGAACGCCGCCGCAAGGCCGCCAACGGGGGAGGAGACGCATGAAATCGGTTTTTGTGGAGACGGGCAATGTGACCGCCTTTCGGCGGGCCGTGCTGACCGTCGAGGACACCCAGCGCGGACAGCCCGGCATTGTCGTGGCCTGGGGACAGGCCGGCCGAGGCAAGACGTTTACCGCGCGTAACTCTCACTCCGAACGCGGTGGGGTCTTCCTCTCTGCCTGGGAGGGGATGACGCAAGCCGCCTTCCTGGGACGGCTTTGCAAGGAGACGACGGGAGAAAAGACAACGCCGCGTTCCGCCCATGCCTGCAAGGTTCGCATCATCGAAACCTTGGAAAAGCGGCGCGACCAGGGGCAGACCGTCACCATCTACATGGACGAGGCCGACCGCTTGCACTTCGGGCGCATCGAGGACTTGCGCGACATCCACGAGGCGACTGGCGCGGCCGTGATCCTGATCGGCGAGGAAGAACTTATTGGGCTCCTGTCCGAGCGCCGCCGAATCTGGTCCCGTGTGACCCAGGAAGTTGCCTTCGGGCCTGTGGATGAAGCCGACATTGCAGCCTTTGCCTTTGAAGCTGTCGGCCTCGACATGACGCCCGAAGCCTGCGCCATGGTGCGGGCCACCTCGGATGGCGACATGCGGCTGGTTCGCAACATGGTGCAGTTGCTGGGGCAGGCGGCCAAGGCCCGCGAGACCGACAAGGTCGACGCGGCCATGGTGGCGGCGATCCAGAAGCTGAAGAGCTGGAGGCGGGCATGAGAACCGAGGAGATGGATCGCCTGCGCCTGGTCATCCAGGGCCTTACGGTCAACGGCAAGGAGCCGGTCACCAATGCCCTGCTTTACGAGGCCATGGGGTTGGACAACGAGCCGGCCAAGGCCCGGCTGCGCTCACGGATAAATGACCTCATCAAGCGCGCGGAACTGACCCGTATTGAGGACGGCAAGTACACCTACAACCCCAAAGCCAGGGTGCGCAGCGGGGAGTTTTACCAACGGGCTTGGCGGGCCATCCGTTCGGCAAAACCTGGCTTTTCCTGGACAAGCATCGCCCAGGTGTCCCGGGTTTCCTACACCCACGTTCGGAAATACGGGCAATGGCTCCTTGATGAGGGCTTTGTAGAACGGCACGGCCGCGATGGGGCGACGCACCTTTTCCGGGCCACGCTTCGGGCCAAGGACACGGTGAACACGCCATATCCTCCCCAGGATTCCGCCGATCCTTTCGAGATCGAGCGCAACGCGGCCTGCCGACTGGTGCGGGCCTTCATGGAGCGCGACCCCTACCAACCGGCCGTCCGCGCCAAGATCGTCGACAACTGCCGGGCCATCCTGGCCCGGTTCGAGAAGGAGGAAGAGGAGGTGTCCCATGGCTAGAACGAAACCGAAGGTCGCCGTGTTGGCCGACGTCAAGGACGTGGACGCGGCCCTGGCCGAACTGGCCGGCATCCAGCGCGACGTGGCTGCCCTGGAGTGCGTCATGAACGACTCCATCGACCGGATCAAGGCCGAGGCCAAGGCGCAGTCGGAACCGTTGCTGACCCGCAAGAAAGACCTGGAAGCGGCCCTGGCCAATTTCGCCACGGCCCGCAAGGACGATCTTTTCCCGAAAAAGAAGTCCCTGGAAATGACTTTCGGCGTCCTGGGATTCCGGCAGTCCACCAAGCTCAAGACTGCGGTGAAATGGACCTGGAAACTCGTTCTGGAACGGCTCCAGGAGCTGGCCGAAGGCGATGCGGGCAAGCCTTTCCGCGAAGCGCTGCGCACCAAGGTCGAGGTGGACAAGGAAGCCATGCGCGACTGGCCGGAAGAACGCCTGAAGACGGTCGGCGTCCGCAAGGTGGCCGAGGATGAATTCTATTACGAACTCAAGGGTGAAACGATCAAAGAGGCTGCCGCATGAACAAGGCTGATCTGGTCAACTGCCTCGCCGAGCATGAAGGCGTGAGCAAGGCCCAGGCGGAACAGTGGCTGGATACCCTGACCAAGTACGTCATGGGCGCGCTGTGTTGCGGCCACAAGGTCACTTTGCCGGGCCTGGGGCATCTGGAGCCGGTCACACGCAAAGAACGCAAGGGCCGCAAGCCCCGGACCGGCGGCGAGATCGACATCCAGGCCAAACGGAGCGTGAAGTTCCAGCCCGGGAAGGCCCTCAAGGATGCGCTGACTGCCTGATCCCTGCGAAACCGCCCCCATGCGGGCGGTCGTCCGGGCGTGGCGGCCCGGGCCTGACGAGCAGCCGATGCGCTTGGGACCATCTGCCTTCTAAGCAGGAGGTCCGGGGCGCTTACAACCAAACGAGGTATCCATGGCAACGCGACCGTTTGTCTCCTGCGCGGCCATCTACAACATGCAAAGCAAGGTGTTCTTCGGCACGTTGCTGCCGGCCACGTCGCTTTCCTATGAGACCGACAAGGCGCTTCTTGTGGAGCTCTTCGGCCGCATCCTGGGCGGCGAAGGCGCTTCCTGGTCGAAGCTCTCCCTAGGGGAGCGCAACCAGGTCCTGGACGCCTTGGCGGCGCAGTGGTTGCCCGATCATGCGGCCGTGGACATTCCGCTTTTGCCCAAGCGCCTCCGGGACTGGAAGAAAGGCGACAAGGCCGACGGCTACGAGCGCCTGGACATTCCCGCCGGGCCGCTGGCGCGCCAGAAGCGCTACATCGTGACCCTGTGGCTGCTGCTTGGCTACGAACCCAAGAGCCTCGACGGCCGGGTGTCCAAGCAGTTCGGCGTCGAGCGGTTCGTCTGGCTGACCGATCCGGCCGCCCTGGCCACCCTGGCCAAGGACCTGTGGAGCCGCTGCCGCAAAGCCGGCATCGATCCCGAGCCCCATGAAGGCATGGCCGGCAACGGCAAGGCCGGAAGCGGCCGGCGCGGCGCGGCATGACGCATGGGGCCGGACGAACGCGAGGCGTTGCGGGCCGCCATCCTGGCCCGCCATCGGACCCTCTACGCTTTCTGCAAGGCCACCGGCATCACCAAAAGCGTCGTGCTCCAGCTCCTGGCCGGGCGCTATCCCGGCAACGTGGAACGCCAGACGGCCCGCATCCGGGCCGCGCTGGCCGATGCCCCGGTTCTGGACGTGACACCCGGAGCGGTGTTTGCGGTGCTCGAGCGCATCGGCTGCGCCCGCTGCCGGGCCACGGACAAGCGCCGCTGCCGCAGTTGCCGCACCCTTTGGGAGAAGCAGGCCGAGGCGCTGACCGGCCTGTTTGGGCCAGCTGATGCGTAAGCAGCGGGCGAAACCGGGCCAGGGCCAACCGATGGTTTTCTCAATTTGGCTGAAGGAAGCGATAGCGGCATGAGCGAAAAGCGCGCCAAGGAAATCACCATTTTGCTTCGTAACCAGGGCAAAACCGTCAAGCTGGAACTGTTCCCGGCAACGGCTTGGGGAGGCCCGGCAGGCTGTTACCGCCTGCGCCTTGACGGCTGCTGGCACAGCCCCGGCGGCAGCAAGCACGAATTCTTCGCGCCGGGCGGCATCGCCGGGCTCGTCGTCGCGCTGGCCAGCGGCGCTCCGGTGCAGCCTGAGGAATGCCCCAGGCTTCGCTGGGGCGACCGGGTGCGCGTTCCTAACGGGACCGGCGCTTACGACAAGACCTTTGTGTCCGGCCTGCCGATCCTGGGGCTGGATGGCCGTTGGTGGGTGACGGTCACAGGCCGCGATCTGCCTGTGGCCGTGGACACGCTGCTTCGCGCGACAGGGGGTGACCAATGAGCATCATCGACGACGTCTTGAAGCTCCTGGACAAGGGCTATCTGCCCTACCAGGGGCAAATTGAAGGGCACGTCTACGAGCCCCTTGGCTGCGGCCCCAAGCGCAAGCCACGGTGGTTTTGGAAGGAGCGCAAATACGTTTGCCTGGGCTGCGTTAAGCGGTGCTGTCTGGTCGATCCTGTGGGATTCGAGTTGATGCTGCCAGTGACTTACCAGACGAAGAAACTGGCGTTTGCGAGCTTGCCGGCGGTTTCGGCGCGTGAATTGGTCACGAAAAAGGCGTGGTTGACGATAGCGGAAGTGGCATTTGTATTGTCTATTGGCAGAAGCAAAGTTTGGGAAATGATTCAGGAAGGGAGACTGGAGAAGCATCCGGATTCACCGCCAGCGCGAGTGCTTACGGAGAGCGTCAGGAAAGAGCTGGAGAGAACCGACGTTTATCTATCATGATATTTACTGTTCCTCAATTGTAGTCCACAGCACTCACTTCTTGTTCTTTTTCATAATGTTAAATGATTCATCGTAAGCTGCTTGTGCATCTTCCATACGACTATGGTCGCGGTACATATTGCCCAGGTTGTTGAGCGTCTCAGCCACTTTGGGCAAATAGGTGGCCGGATTGGTCGCGGCCAGATCACGGTAGATCCTGAGGGCCTCTTCGTAGGCAGCCCGCGCTTCGCCCAGGCGGTTCTGGGCGCGATGTAGGTTGCCCAGATCGTTGAGCGTCATGGCCACATAAGGTAGATAGGTGGCCGGATTGGTCGCGGCCAGATCACGAAGGCCCTTGAGGGCTTCGTCATAGGCCGACCAAGCCTCATCCATGAGGTTCAAATCAGAGAGCAGATTGCCCTGGTTATTGAGCGTCGTGGTCACATACGGCAGATAGGTGGCCGGATTGGTCGCGGCCAGATCACGAAAGACCTTGAGGGCCTTGTCGTAGGCCGACCGCGCCTCGCCCAGGCGGTTCTGGGCGCGATGTAGGTTGCCAAGATCGTTGAGCGTCATGGCCACATACGGCAGATAGGTGGCCGGATTGGTTGCAGCCAGATCACATCTAATCTTGAGGGCCCCTTCGTAGGCCGCCTGCGCCTCGTCCAGGCGGACCTGTTCGCGATGTAGGCTGCCAATATTGTGGAGTGTCATAGCCACATCCGGGAGATAGGTGGCCGGATTGGTCGCGGCCAGTTCGCGACTGATCTTGAGGGCATCTTCGTAGGCCGCCCGCGCCTCATCCAGACGGTTTAATCGATAGAGTAAGTTGCCCAAGTTGTTGAGCGTCTTGGCCACATACGGCAGATAGGTGGCCGGATTGGTCGCGGCCAGATCGCGTCTCATTCTGAGGGCTTCTTCATAGGCCGACCGCGCCTCGTCCATGCGGTTCAACTCAGAGAGCAAATTGCCCAGGTTACTGAGCGTCATGGCCAGATCCGGCAAATAGGCGGCCGGATTGGTCGCGGCCAGATCACGAAGGCCCTTGAGGGCCTCGTCATAGGCCGACCAAGCCTCATCCATGAGGTTCAAATCAGAGAGCAGATTGCCCTGGTTATTGAGCGTCGTGGTCACATACGGCAGATAGGTGGCCGGATTGGTCGCGGCCAGATCACGAAAGACCTTGAGGGCCTTGTCGTAGGCCGACCGCGCCTCGCCCAGGCGGTTTATATGATAAAATAGATTGCCCAAGTTGTTGAGCGTCTTAGCCACATCTCGCAGATAAGTGGCCGGATTGGTCGCGGCCAAAACACGGAAGGCCTCGAGGGCCTCTTCGTAGGCCGTCTGCGCATCATCCATGCGGTTCAATCTCTTGAGAAGATTGCCCAGATTGTTGAGCGTAGTGGCCACATATGGCAGATAGATGGTCGGATTGGCCACGGTCAGATCACGGAAGGCCTTGATGGCCTCCTCGTAGGCCACCCGCGCCTCATCCATGCGGTTCTGATCGCTGTGCAAGATGCCCAGGTTATTGAGCGTCTTGGCCACATCCGGGAGATAGGTGGCCGGATTGGTCACGGCCAAAACACGGAAGGCCTCGAGGGCCTCTTCGTAGGCCGCCCGTGCCTCGTCAAGGCGGTTCATACCAAAGAGCAGATTGCCCAGGTTGTTGAGCGTTTTGGCCACATCCTGGAGATAGGTGGCCGGATCGGCTGCGGCCAAATCCCGAAAGGCCTTGAGAGCCTCCTCGTAGACCACCCGCGCCTCGTCCAATTGGTTCAAATCAGAGAACAGGTTGCCCAGGTTGTTGAGCGTTGAGGCCACCTTGGGCAGATGAGCAATTGGATTGGTTGTGGCCAGATCTCGTCTGATCTTGAGGGCCTCATCGTAGGCCGTCCGCGCATCGTTCATGCGGTTCTGAACATGATGAAGATTGCCTAGATTATTGAGCGTCGTGGCCACTTTGGGCAGGTGAGTTGCCGGATTGGTCGCGGCCAGTTCGCGACTGATCTTGAGGGCCTCTTCGTATGCCGCCCGCGCATCGTTCATGCGGTTCAAATCAGAGAGCAAGTTGCCAAACCCATTGAGTACAACAGATTTATTTGACAAGTCCTTAGACTGAATAGCAATTATCTGACAAGTCTCGTAAAGAGGCAGAGCTTTTGCGAAGTTGTTTAAATTGTGCTCGAATCTAGCATAAGCTAATAGAGCATTAAAATTGTCCGGAACAGTATCTACGAGCTCTTGATGTACATTTTCTGCATCTGCAAACTGAAATTTGAGGGCAAACAGATTTGCTTTTAACAAATAGGCCTCAACTACGTTCTCAATCTCCTTCTCCGCCTCTTTTTTCTTAAGCTTCGCTGCATCCATCGCTTGACGTAATCTCTCCTGGTTCAAGACATTCAGGGACGCATCAATATCCCCGCCTAAAAACAAACGCATAGCCTCCCGATAGATGTCCGACATTTGTCCCGGCTTAATGCGGGCAGCCTCTTCAGCGAATTTAGGTATAGTTGCCAAGAGGCGGTCACGCTCTTTCTGAAGACTGGCAATCTCCTTAGCCGCATCATCATTAATTTTCATCAAATCCTCAACGCGTTTTCTATAATTAGTCTCAACAACTTCAGTGCCTTTGATGCCGTAATACAGCCTAGCCATCTCTTCGCGCGCGCTAGATTTGCAAATAACAACCAATAAAGGTTTAATATCTGGATTATTGGGCAACACAACATTGTAAAGCTCGTAAAAATTCACAACTTCGTAATCCAACTTCTTGACTGTAACATCTGTAATATCACCAATATTTCGAGTTTCAAAAACTAATGAAAAATCTCCAAAATTACCCGTTACAGTGTCACTCGCCCCATTTGCATGAATTTGAACATTTACGACCGCAGGCCCTCCAAGCCTATTCTCGACCACTTTACCCTTTAGCACAACAGACGCAAGACCATCACAGAAAGGATACAGTACACATATTATAATGACAGCAATGCTACGCATTACAGATTCCTTGAAAGCTGAACAACCGGAGATTTTCCACGAGGAATCAAACGGCCTCGCCACACACTAAATCCATAAGCTTCGACTACCATGGATAATTCAGATTTCATTGCAAGGTCCGATGAGAGCGTTGCGACAAAGTAACCGCTCTCGTCCGAGTGTAGCGTAACTCGATCTAGAGTCACCTTGGCGTTAGAAATTGGATTTCCGTCTTCGTCCTGAACCGTGCCAGAGACAATGCATGTCATAGGACGAACAGCAAGATAAACCTCTTCACTCAAGGAGACGGAGCTGTTTATCGGCTCAAAATCAACCCCCTCCAACGACACGACAACCTCTTTCTCTCGATAACTACTTGACAGTCCTGAAAAATGCACTTGCCCCTTGGCGTCAATAGCTTCGCTTCTGCGCCCTTTTACATCCAACAGGACAACACCTTTGCTCTTTAAGACGAGGTCATTTCGCCCTTTTTCGCCATGAACGTAAATTATAACTGAGAAATCTTCCAAGGGACGAAAAACATACCCTCCTACAAGAACAAGTGCAAAGCCGACTACAGCACCGCCGAGTTTTAATTTGCCCCCTAAAACATCGCCTTCATACGTACCCGATGATGGCAAAATGCCAAAAAGAAAGCCTGCAACAGAAGCAGCAAGGATACATAATATTATATAATAAATACTCCTTGCAAGTCCAAGCCTAACAATCCATTCAGCTCGTTGAATATCCTGAAAGAAGTGAATCGCTATAGATGTCCCTACAATCAAGAACAACGAAACCACAACAATTAATCTATAAGAAATTCTAGGATTACTCTTTTTCACAGCCTAGCGTCCTCCTGGGGTGGGTTTGACAGAAATCTCAACTTCTCGTTGGTCCTATTTTAAGGGAGGTCTACAGTTGCTCAAAAAACATCTCTCACATTGCTGCATTATTTTGAGTCCATTTCCGTCCAGCCGACATCTGACCTAAAACACGAAACTGTCTATGTTCACCCTATACCTTCTGGAGGTGAAGCATGACTCAATTTTCTGATACAAACATTGAAAACCACATCAAATCCGCAGCAATAAAACATGTCCAGCCGCCAGAAATCGTCCAAGCCATCGTCTCAGTTGAATCCGGTATAAACCCGTTTGCTATGCGGTTCGAGCAAATATTCTACGACCGCTACATAAAAGGCAAGCCATTATCCTTCGCCCCGCCCGGTTGCTCCAAAGATACCGAGGCCATCGGCCGCGCCACCTCCTGGGGCCTGCTCCAGATCATGGGCGAAACGGCCCGCTCCATCGGTTTTCGCGGCTGGTTCGGCGAGCTGCTGACCCCGGAAGTCGGCCTGGAATGGGGTTGCAAATATCTGGCTCGGCTGCGCGACCGGTTCCTGAATGCCGGCGGCTGGGAAGTCGTTTGTCGTGCCTACAACGGCGGTCCCGGCAATGCCCACAATCCCGCAAACACCTATCCGGCCAAGGTGCTGGCGCATCTGCCGGGCGGCGTCTGGCCGCAGGAGGGCTTTTAACCATGCAGACGCAAACCCCACCCCCCGCGCCCGCCACCACCCCGGGCCACACCCCGGCCATCACCCCGGAAGCCGTGGCTTCGGCGCTGAACATCCTGGGCGAAGTGGCCAAGGGGCTTCTTGCCAAACCTGAACCGGTTGCGGCCGATTTGGCGCAAGCGCCCGCGACCGAAACGACTGCCGGCCCGGCCGCCGCCTTACCGACTTCGGTCGAGGGCATCGCGCGCTTCGCCGACGTCCTTGATCTGCCGATGGCGGCTCAGGTTGGCCGGGTCCGGGAACCGCTGCTCACGTCCAGCCGCTTTTGGACCATGATCGGCACCGTGGCCACCCTGGCCGTCCAGCACCCCATCGGGTTCGAGCTGTCGCCCATTACCCAGGTGTGCATCGCCGGCGTGGCCGGCATCTACATCGCCGCCCGCACCATCAAGGGCGGCCGGCGGATCGAGGCGTAACATGGATCAATCGCTGGCGGCGACCTTGCTTAAAATCCTGTCGGCCATGGACGCGGGCACGATTGCGTTTGTGGCGGGCCTTGTCACGCTCACGCCCATGGGGCTGGTGCTGCTCATCGTGGTCTTCTGGCAGGTCGAGGATCGCCGCCGGCGAACCGACTTAGCCCGGTATCGCCAGGACATGGACAACCTGCTCAAGACCTACGGCGACGACCTGCGGCTGGTGACCGCCTATTACAAGGACAACGTCAAGCTGGTCGAGGGCTACCAATCCCTGGCCGCGAGCCTACACGATCAGGTCGTGCTCAACACGCAGGTCATGCAGCGCATGGTGGACGCCATTTGCACCAACCAGTTTTGCCCGTCGGGGCGCATTGCCAAGGGCGAAAGCCCCTTGAGGAGCGGAATTTGATGAACCTCGAACGCGCGGCCATGGTCGGCCAGAAGACCGAAAAAGAGCTCACGGCCAAGGGCCTGGCCATCAAGGCGTCGGGCCTGAGGGACTCCCTGCGCTTGAGCTTGCTGCTCACCACGCCGGTGGAAGAACTCAATGACGAGCGCATCGCCTCCCAGGCCCTGGAGCTGGCCGAAACCGTGATCGGGCTGCGGGCCGTCCGCGCCGAGATCGTGGCCATCAACAAGCACCTGGGGAGCTGACCCATGCCCGCCGTGGCCGGACGCCGGGAGCATCCCATGGAGACCGTGGAGCGCGCCGAAGAACTGTGGTGCGTGGACGGCCTCACGTTTGACGAGGTGGCGACGCGCACCCGGGTGGCCGCCTCGACCCTCAAACGATGGGCCGAGCGGTATGGCTGGCGCGCCAAGCGCGATGAAATCCGGCAGGCCCTGGCGTCCATCCGGGCCGACACCATCCGCCTGCGCGCCCGGCTCATCCAGAACTGCCTGGCCAGCATGAACGCCATGGACGCCTTTGCCGTGGCCAAGATGGAAGAGATGGCCATCAAGGCGGCCGAGGTCGCGGACAAGCGGGCCGAGGCCGCGCCGGCTGGGCTTCCCATGCGCGAGATCGCCACCGAGTCCGACGCCGTGGCCGCCCTGGAGGAAGCCGTGGGCCTGCGGCTTAACGCCATGCTGGCCAGCCCGGACAAGGTGACCTTGACCGCGCTTCGCGAGGTCAAGCAGGTGCTCGATCTGCTCAAGGACATGCGGGCCGCCGCCGGCGCTGCTGCCGAGAAGACGCCGGGCCGGGAAAACGGCTTGTCCGCCGACACCGCCGACCGGCTGCGCGCCTTGCTCGGGGGGCAGGCATGAACGACGCCCCGCTGTTGTCGTATCAGGTGCGTTGGAACCAGGATCGCAACCCGGTCAAGTTCTGCGAGAAGTCCCGGCGCATCGGCCTGTCCTATGCTGACGCGGCCGAAGCCGCCATGCTGGCCAGCCTCAAGAAGAGCGACGGCGGCATGAACACCTTTTATATCTCCTACAACAAGGAGATGACCGAGACCTACATCAAGGACGTGGCCGATTGGGCCAAACGCCTCAATCTGGCGGCCTCGGAGTTCGAAGAGGTGGTCCTGGAAGATGAGGACAAGGACGTGCTGGCCTACCGGGTGCGCTTCGCCTCGGGCCAGGCCGTTATCGCGCTTTCGGGCAAGCCGAAAAATCTGCGCTCCAAGCAAGGCCGCATCGTCATCGACGAGGCTGCCTTTTGCGACGACCTGGAAGAGCTCTTGAAAGCCGCCATCGCCCTGACCATGTGGGGCGGCATGGTGGAAGTCATTTCCACCCACAACGGCGAGACCAATCCCTTCAACAACTACATCCTGGACATCCGCGCCGGCAAGCTGCCCTACAGCCTGCACCGCATCACCCTCGACGACGCCCTGGCCGAAGGCCTCTATCAACGCATCTGCCAGGTGCGCGGCCTGACCTGGTCGCCCGAAGAGGAAGCCGCCTGGCGGGCCAGCCTGGTCGAAATCTACGGCGAAGGCGCGGATGAAGAACTGTTCTGCGTCCCGTCCCAGGGCACGGGCACCTATCTGACTCGCCAGATGATTGAATCGTGCATGTCGCCGGACATTCCGGTGCTGCGCTGGTCGCCGCCGGCCGTCGATTTCGTGGACTGGCCCGAGGAGCGCCGGCATCGGGAGGTCCGGGATTGGCTCGACGCCGAGCTGGGGCCGATCCTGGCCATCCTGCATCGGGATGCCCGGTCCTACCTTGGCGAGGACTTCGGCCGCACCGGCGACTTGAGCGTCAACTGGCCCGTACTGGAAATGCCCAACCTGCAATTGGTGACGCCGTTTGTGCTGGAACTGCGCAATTGCCCGTTTCACCAACAGCGGCAGATGCTCTTTTTCATCTGCGACCGGCTGCCCCGGTTCTCCGGCGCGGCCCTCGATGCGCGCGGCAACGGCCAGTACCTGGCCGAGGTGGCCCGGCAGGCCTACGGCCCGGAGATCATCCAGGAGGTCATGCTGACCGAGGGCTGGTACCGGGAGCACATGCCCAAGCTCAAGGCGGCCTTCGAGGACAAGACCTTCCTGGCCCCGAGGGATGCGCTCATTTTGGATGATCTGCGCGCGTTCAAGGTCATCAAAGGGGTGGCCAAGATTCCCGAGGCCCGCACCGGGGCCAAGGGCGAGAAGCGCCACGGCGACGCCGGCGTGGCCGCTGCCCTGGCCGTGTTCGCGGTCAAGACCATCCAATACGAGCCGTTCACGGTGACCACGGCCATGCCCTACACGGCCGGCAACCTGTTTCGGGGGTTTCGATGACCAGTGGCCTGTGGCTTGACGAAAAGCGATTCATGGAATTCGGCACCCGGCCCCTGGCCGGGCTGCTCGGCGAAGTCGCCGTGGCTCCGGCCTCCTGGGGGACGCTGGGGCTGCTGCCCGATCCGGACCCGGTGCTTCGGGAGCGCGGCGACGACGTCAAGGTGCTCGAAGACCTGACCGCCGACGGCAAGGTGTGCTCCTCGATCCAAGGGCGCAAGATCAAGACGCTCAACAAACGGGACTACCGGTTTTCACCCGGCAAGGCCGATGGCCAGGAACCCACGCCCGAGGCAAAGCGGCTGTGCGACGACCTGACCCGCGACCTGGAACGGGTGGACCTCTATGCGTTGTTCTCCCAGGTGCTCGATGCGCCGTACTACGGCTTTACGCCGACCGAAATCCTGTGGCGCCGGGACGGCGACCGGCTGCGCGTGCGCGACCTGGTTCCCAAACCGCGCGAGTGGTTCGTCTTCGACGTCGACGGCGCGCTGTGTTTCCGGGGCGAGGACGCCATTGTCGGCGACAAGGTGCATCCCTTCAAGATGATGGTCTCCCGGCACTTCCCGACCTTCAAGAATCCCTACGGGCTGCGCCTGCTCTCCCGCTGTCTGTTCCCGGTGGCCTTCAAGCGGGGCGGCATTGAATTCATGATGCGCTTTGCCGAGAAGTTCGGGATGCCTTGGGTGGTGGGCGAGGCCCGGCCCGGAGCCCTGGAACCGGAGCGTCGGGATATGCTGGCCAGCCTGTCGGCCATGGTCCGCGATGCCGTGGCCGTGGTTTCGGGTGGGTCCAAGGTCCATATCGAATCCGTGGAAGGCAAGGCCACGGGCGGCATCCACCTGTCCATCGTGGGCTACATGGACGCGGCTATTGCCCAGGTCATCCAGGGCCAGACGCTCACTCAGGAAATCGGTTCCAAGGGCAGCTACGCCGCCAGCCAGACCCATTATGACGTGCTGACGGACTACGCCGAGGCCGACCAGACCCTGGTCGTCACGGGCATGAATGATCTGGCCTGGATGTATGGCCAGGTTAACGCGCCGGACGCGTTGACGCCGGTCTTTGCCTATGTGGAGCCGGAAGACCTGGACAAGAAAGCGACGCTTGGCAAGAAGCTCTACGACCTCGGCGCGCGCTTCAAAGCGCCGTACTTCGAGAGCTTCGGCCTGACATCCGAGGAATTCAGCGTAGCGGCCGTGGCGGCCGGCCCGGAAAACGGCGAAGCATTCGCGGCCGGGGAAGACCGGTTCACCCCGGACCAGCAGGCCGTGGAACGGCTGGTGGCCGAAGCCCTCAAGGAGGGCGGCCAGGCCGTGCGCGCCCAGGCCGGCCGCATCGTGGACCTTATGGAGCGCGCCGAGTCCTGGGAAGACGCGGAACTGCTCCTGCTCGAAGCCTTCCCGGACCTGGACAACGGGGATTTCCAAAAGACCGTGGAAGCGGCCCAGGTCGCCGCCGATCTGCTTGGCCGCCATGCCGTGCGCCTGGAGACCGGCCGTGCCTGATCGTCCGACGTCCATCGTCTTTGGGCCGGTGCGGCCGGCCGAGGCCATCCGGTTCCTGCAAGACAAGGTTGCGGTCACTCGTGAGGAATTCGACCGGCTTTCCGACGCGGCCAAGGCCCGGGCCTTCACCGTCTCGGGCCTAGCCCGGGTGGATATGGTCGAGGCCGTACGCCGCTCCATGCTCGACGCCATGGAACAGGGCATCCCCCTCAAGGAGTGGAAGGCGAGCGTGGGCCAGGCCCTGGAAGCAGCCGGATACACCGGAGACCGGGCGCTTCGCCTGGAAACGATCTTTCGCACCAACGTCCAGTCCGCCTACATGGCCGGCCGCTACGCCGAGATGACGGCCATGGCCGACACGTTTCCTTATTGGCAGTATTCGGCGGTCAACGACGGCCGCACCCGGCCGGCCCACCGGGCGCTCTCCGGCAAGGTCTACCCGGCCGGCCATCCCTTTTGGGACACCTGGTTTCCGCCCAACGGCTTCAACTGCCGCTGTTCTGTCCGGGCGCTCACCCGGTCCCAGGTCGAGGATCGGGGACTTGCCGTCGAGAGCGAGATTCCCGAGGAGATCGACACGGCCACCGGTCCGGTGCGCCTGACGCCCGACCAGGGTTTTGCAACCAATGTGGGAAAAGGTTGGCTGGACTCCCTGACGCCAAGCCCCTTGGCCGAGGAGATAAGGCCGCTCGTCTCCCGGGCCATCTGCCGGGGCGGTTTGGCCTTTGCCGACGATCCTTGCCGGCCGCCGCTGGCGGGCATCGATCCCCGGCACGTCCTGACCGTGGACGCGGCCGACATCCTTCCGGCGGGCTTGGCTCCGGATCGGTACGTGAAAGCGTTCCTGTCCGAGTTCGGGATTGCCGACATTGAGGGGACCAAGGTCGTGACCTTGCCCGGCGTCGAGCTGCCCATGGTGGTCGGCAAGGGATTTTTCATCGACAAGCGGACCGGCGGCTGGAAGGTGGACAAGGAAGGCCGCGAGCCTTTCGTCCGGCTCCTGGCCAGGACCATCCTGTCGCCTTACGAGGTGTGGATGACCCCGGCCGAGGTGGCGGGCAAACCCACGGACGTGCTGCGGCTCATCCGGCTGTTCACCACCGAGGACAAGCGGATCGGCGGCTTTGCCGTGTTCAACCTGGTGCGGGGGCGGCAGTGGCGCGCGGCCACGGCCTTCACTCCCAAGGTCACGGCCGAAGGCTCGGCCCGAATGATGGCCTACTTGGAAAAGCAGAGGGTGGGAACGCTGGTTTACCGCGAAGCGCTCCGGTAGGGCCGGCTCCGGAGCCGACATGCGGCCTACCGATCCCCCGTGCCGGGGCTCGGCCGCGACGCCATGGCTTCGCCAGACGCGAAGCATCCGGCCGTCCCGGGCCAGCCGAACAGACGCCGCCCTTGCTGCTACCCCCGCCCGGGCGAGGTTCAGGTGCGGCGTCATTGCTTCGCAAGCATCCTGTAGGAACTCTACCCGGTGCGGTCAAGCCGCGCTGGAGAGCCTTGGCCTGCTTTTGACCGCCTGATCCTATCCCGCATCCGTGATCCGTTCCCCCGGCCGCCCAGGCCTCCCATCCCTTGCAATCGCCTCCGCAAATCCTAGACCCATTTTAGACCTAGGATTATCCCGGGATTATCCCACCTCTCCCCCGAAACCCGGGGCATTGCCGCAATCGTGTCCGTGCGCGTCCGTAGCGCGCTCCTTTGTGTTCGCCGCCTCGGGCATACCAGGGGCCATGGCAGCACGCACCAAATGGATCGAGATCGCCCGGGCCGGCGGCCCGTTTACGGCCCTGTCCGGCGAGGCGGTCAGCATCACCCGCGACGACCTCGACGCGGCCGTGGCCAGCTTCGCGCCGGCCGACCGCCGCGTGCCGTTGGTCCTGGGGCATCCCAAGCTCGACGACCCGGCCTTCGGTTGGCTGACCGAGGTCAAACGCGACGGCGACGTGCTGCTGGCCCGCTTCGGGGACGTCCCGGAGCCGGTGCGCGAGGCCGTGGACCAGGGGCGCTACCGCAACGTCTCGGCCAAGTTCGCCAAGGGCTGGCGGCTTTGGCACGTCGGGCTTTTGGGCGCGGCCCAGCCGGCCATACCGGGCCTCAAGGAAGTCCGGCTTGCCGGGGCCGAGGACGGATACACCTTCGAATTCGCCAAGGAGGCGACCAAGGAGACGGACATGGATGAACTGGCGCGGCTGCGGCAGGAACTCGCCGACGCCACGAAGGCCTTGCAGGAAACCCGGGACGAAATCGCCCGGCTCAAGGCCGAGAAGGCCGGCGAAGGCAAAACCAAGGAGCTGGCGGTCCAGATCGAGGATCTGACCAGGCGCGTCCAGGCGGCCGAGGCCGACCGGGACAAGGCGGTCAAGGAATTCGCCGACTTCAAGAACGACCAGACCGCCAAGGGCCGGGAAAGCCGTTTCGACGCCCTGGTGGCCGCCGGCAAAGCCCTGCCCGGGGAGCGTTCCAAGGTGTTGGCCTTTGCCGCCGCCCTGGGCAACGCCGGCGGCGAGATCGAACTGGCGGCCGGCGACGGCAAGACCGCGAAAGTCGGCCACGAGGAAGCCTACTGGCGCGAGCTGGAAGACCGGCCGGAAAACGGCCTGCTGACGGAACTCGCCGCGCCGGCCCATGGCGGCGGGCAAAAAGGCGGCGAGGCCGTCGACCTGACCGGCAAGGTCTAAGGGGGAGCCATGACCATCGACGGCGTCGTCACCCGCATCAGCTACGACGACCAGCGCGCCCGGGGCGACGGGCATCCCCCGGTCATTGTCGGACGCAAACTCAAACCCGGCCAGGGCGTGTTGCCCGTGGGCCTGCTCCTGGCCCGGGACGCTTCGGACCTGGCCGTGCCCTTTGAAACGGTTGCCGGGGAAGCCCTTGGCATGGGCACCGGAGCCGTCAAGGCCTACGCCGACGTCCTGGCCAAGGCCCCGGTCCAGCCCGGAACGGTCGTCGTGGCCGACGGCGTCGAGACCTTTGCCGACGACGGTTTCGGCCGGCTCGTCGGCAGCGCCGGCGGCCTTGGGACTGTGAATTACGTCACCGGAGCCGTGGCCGTGGAATTCGCCGCCAACGTGGCGAACGGCAATGAGGTCGCCGCCGCCTACTGCCGCCGCCTGGGCGGCGTGCTGGATGAAGTCGTGGACACCGCCGCGTCCGGTTCCGGCCTGGTCATCGTCCACGGCAGCGTCCGCAAGGACGTGCTCAAGGTCGGGGCCGTCGCCCCGGCCGCGCCCTCGGCCGCCGTGCTGTCGCTGCTGGCCGAAGCCGGCATCTGGCCCAACTAAAGGAGTCCCGACATGCTCAACCTGCGCGGCCTTTTTACCCGCGAAGCCATCATCGCCTATTTGAAGTCCCTGCCGGTGCTCAAGACGCCGGTCATGGACGCCATCTTCACCGAACGGCCCCAGCATCCCCTGGCGCTGCTCGGAGCCGACGACATCGCTGTGGACGCCGTGCCCTTGCCCTTTATCCGGCGAGGCGGCCCGAGCATAGCGGCCGTGTCCGAGGGCGGCGGCATCGCCATGTACGAACCGCTGCCCGTGCGTGTCCACAAGTCGACCACGGCGGCCGACCTGAGCACCTTGCAGGTGCTCAAGGGCGAAAGCCTGGACACCTGGGCCCGGGGCAAGACCGACTACCTGCGCCGGGCCGTGCGCCGTACCACCGAAGCCCTGTGCGCCCGGGCGCTGTCCGGCAAGCTGCGTTGGCCGGTCGCCCTGGAAAAAGGCGGCTTCGACGTGTTCGAGGTCGTCTATGGCGCGATCCTGTCGGTCACCCCGGACAAGACCTGGAACGCCGCCGACGTCAAACTCAAGGACGTCTACACCTGCCTGTCCGACATGGAAGAAGCCATCCAGGACGGCGGTTTCGGCGGTCAGGTTGAGATTTGGGCCGGCAAGGACGCCTACAACGCCCTTTTCGTCATCGCCGAGAACTCCAAGACCACGGCGCAAATCCGGGTGGAGATCACGAGCCAGGGCATCAACGTCGGCGGCTACCTGGTCAAGCGCCGGTCCGAAAAGCACCGCGACCCGGAGTCCGGCACCATGGTCCCGGCCGTGCCGAACGGCACCGTGCGCATGATCGCCCTCGATGCCGGCCACAAGCTGCCGTACTGCGCCGTGGACGACCTGGACGCCAATCTCCAGCCGCTGCCGCTGTTCGTCAAACCGGTCAAGACCGACAACCCGAGCGGCTACCAGCTCATCGCCGAGTCCAAGCCGTTCCCGGTCGTCAACACCCGGGGCGTGTGCGACGCCGTGGTGCTGTGAGGCATGGCCATGGCCTACGTCACCCTCGCGGACCTCCGGGCGGTCATCCAGGAAAGCGACATCCTGGACTTGGTCAACGACGCCGGCACAGCCACGGACCTGACCGACCCGGCCGTGGCCCTGATCCTGGCCGAGGTCTTTGACCAGGCGTCCCAGGAGGTCGACGCGCATCTGGCCGGCGTGGCCGAGGTGCCGCTGGCCACGCCGCCCAAGATCGTGCGCAACCTAGCCGCCCGGATCGCGCGGTACCGGCTCTACCAGCGCCGCCCCAACCTCGGGGACATCATCAAACCCGTGGCCGCCGACTACAAAGGGGCCGTTGACCTCCTGGCGCAGTTCGCCGCCGGCACGCTCACACTGCCCGGCACCGTCAATGGCCAACCGATTGTCGCGGGCGATAGCGGCCTGTCCGTGGCCAGCGCCCCCCGCCGGTTCGGGGACGATTTCTGGCGGAGGATGGGCTGATGTACCTGCTCGTTGAAGTGATCGTCGGCCCGGCGGCCGGTTTGCTTGGCCGGATCGCGGCCCTGCTTGGCGACATGACGCCGGCCATGGACCGGATCGGCCTGGCCCTGGTGTCGTCGATCCAGGAAAACTTCGAGCTGGGGCACTCCCCGGACGGCCAGCGCTGGAAACCGAGCCGCCGGGCCGTGCTCCAGGGCGGCCAGACCCTGGTCGATACCGGCGCGCTCATGAACGGCATCGTGCATGAGGCCGCCGCCGACCAGGTCACCGTCGGGCCGAGCGGTCCCTCGCTCAAGTATGCGCGCATCCATCAGGAAGGCGGCGAGATTCGCCCGAAGTCGGCCAAGGCGCTGTTCTTCCGGGGGGCCGACGGCCAGGCGCGCACGGTCCAGGTGGTCCGCATCCCGGCCCGGCCCTACATGGGCATGAGCGCCGAAGATTGGAACACCATCGGGAACGTGCTCATCGAATACCTGGGAGTCGCCGCCCATGGTTGAAATCCACGAGATGGAAAACGCGCTGGTGGCCAGACTCGAACCCCTTCGGGACAGCCACGGCGTGCGCGAGATCAAGACCTACGGCGACGATCTGGCTCCCGAGCAGCTGCCCAAGCTCTTGCCCAACCTGCCGGCCTTGCTCGTGGTCTACGCCGGTTCGGTCATCGTGGATCACGGCCAGCGCCAGGTCGACCGGGGAGCCTACTTCGTTTTTGCCTGCGCCAAGTCGCTTCGCAGCAACCAGGACGCCCGGGGCGGCGCGATGGGAGTCTATCCGCTCCTTGGCCTGGTGCGGCGGACCCTGCACGGCCAGGAAATCTTCCCGGACATGCCGGCGCTGCTCAAGCGCCAGGAAACCTTTCTGTCCCGGCCGGATCTGACGGCCTGTTACGCGGTTTACGAGATCGCCCAGCCGTATCTGCTCGGCGAATAAGGAGACAGGCACATGCCCGCACAGCAAGAACAGAAAACCCAGCTGACCCGTAAGGCCGTGGTTCTGGCCAAGGTCGAGGAGACCTATGGCCAGCCGCCGGCCATGGAGGCCAAAAACGGCGTCCTGGTCAACAACGGCGTGGACGTGGAACCCACGGGCGAAAAGGTCAAGCGCGACGTGGTGCGCCGCACCTTTTCGCCGGCCGGCGCGGTCATCGGGGCCAAGAAGATCATTTTCAAGGCCACGGTGGAACTGCGCGGCGGCGGCCTGGACGCCACCGGCAAGGTGCTGCCGCCGGACTCCGAACCGTTCCTGCTGGCCTGCGGCGTCCAGCGCACCGACGTGGTGCGGCTGGCCGTGTCCTCGGTGGCCGGCTTCCTGCTCGGCGAAGAGATTGCCGGCTCGACTTCCAACGCCAAGGGCACCCTGCATCATATCGACGGCGACAATACCTTGGTGCTCAAGGCCGTGACCGGCACGTTCCAACCCGAACCGGTGACCGGCGCGTCGTCCACCACCCTGGCCGACGTGACTTCGGCCGCGCCCGGCATCGAGTACCGGCCGATTACCGCCGACCCCCAGGACCAGGCTTCGACCTCGGTCCTGTTCCACAAAAACGCCATCCTCTACACCGTGGTCGGGGCGCGCGGCACGTTCACCCTCAACTGCGGCGTCAACAAGTATCCGCTGATCGAATACACGCTGACCGGCCTTTGGACCGATCCGGCCGACGCCCCGACCATGCCCGTCCCGGATTACCCCAAGCACAAGCCGCCCATGTTCATGGGCGCGAACCTGGTCATCGACGACTACCGGCCCGTGGTCACCGAACTCACCTACGCCATGGGCAACACCATCGTGGATCGCCTGGACGCCAACGCCGCCGACGGCATGGTGGGCGTGCTCATCACCGGCCGCGAAGCCACCGGCACGGTCAATCCGGAAATGGACGCCCTGGCCAGCTTCAACCCCTGGACCAAGTGGAAGGCGGCCCAAACTTCGCGCATCGCCACCTTGTTCGGCAGCGACCCCGGCAACCGGGTTCGCCTGGAGCTGCCGGCCGCCCAATACGACGGCCTCAAACACGCCGAGCGCTCGGGCATCGCCGCCTATACAGCCAACTACATCGCCAACGCCCACCGGGACGAAGGCGACGACGAATGGCGCATGACCATCCTCTAACCCCTTCTCACGCAAAGGAGCACGTATGTCGGGAAACCAGCCCATGCTCGTTTTGGGCGGCAAGTACGTCCTGGAGATGAAGGATCGCCTGTCCGGGGCGAACCTGGAGTTCCACTACCGTTTGCCGATCCAGGCCGAGCGGGACGCCTACACCAAGGCCACGGTCCAGCACAAAGGAAACAAGGTCCGGTCGAAGGCCAACGTCTTCACCGAGCAGGCCGCCCTGGGCAAACGGGTGCTGATGGGCTTCAAGAAAGGCCCCTTGGCCGATGAAAGCGGCCGGATCATCAGCTCGGACAAGACCGATCCGGACTTCAATCCGGACTGGAAGGATCTGCTCGAAAAGTACCGGCCGGACCTCCTGGCCGCCGTCGGGCAGCGGGTCCTCAAAACCACGGAAACCGCCGAGGAAGAAGGCCTCTTCGAAGTCGTGGAGGACTTCGGCGAGGACCCTTCGAATCCGTTGTCCGGCGACACTTCGAAGGATGCGCCGGACCAGACCGCCCCCTTGCCGAATGCCTAGACGCCAATGGGCCGTGGCTGCGGGCGGCCTGCGCCGGTTGCGACAAGCGCCAGGCCGTCCGTAGCCCGTATGTGAGCTACCTGATCTACCTGCGCACCAAGCGGTTGGGCGGCTATCCCTTCGGCCAGGAGGACCTGGCCGAACAAACTTGGATCGATCTGGGAATTCTCGAACTCTATTACCAAAGCCAGCAACCGAGATTGTTTTAAGCCATGTCCACCCCCGAAAACCGCGTCCGCATCGTCATCGAGACCGACAACGCCTCGGGACGTCGGGGCATCCAGGAGACCGTTGCCGACCTGGATGCCCTGGCGGCCAAGGGGAAGGCTGTCGACCTCGCTGGCGTGCTCAAGCTGGATGCCAGCGCGGTGACGCAGCCGGTGGCCAAGGCGACCCAAGCCGTGGACGGCCTGGGGGCCACGGTCAAGAAGGCTGGCGAGGACGCCGGCGCGGCCATGGCCACGGTCGGGGCCGAGGTGAAAAAGGTCGGAGCCGAGGCCGACGCCGGCGGCAAGACCGGCCGCGCGGCCATGCGCAACCTGGGCACGGGCGCAGCCGAAGCCAAAGCCCAGGCCGAGGCGCTCGGCGCGAACCTCTCCGACATCCGGACGCTGGCCGCCCAGCTGGCTCCGGTCCTGGTCGCGGCTTTTGGCGTTGACCAGGTCATGGCCTTCGCCAGCCAGGTGGTGGGCGCGGCCATAGCCATGGAACAGCTCGCCGCCACCTACAAGGCCGTGTTCAAGGACAACGCCGCCGAACAGCTCCGCTATGCCGCCGGCATGGCCGACGCCTTCGGCAAGAGTCTGTTGGACGTGGCCGGCGCGTACAAGAAGTTCGCGGCCGCTTCCGAAGCGGTCGGCCTGTCCACGGACAACCAGCGCCGCACCTTCGAGGCGGTCACCGCGGCCATCACCAAGGTGGGCGGCAGCTCCCACGATGTGGCCGGCGCGTTGCTGGCCCTGGAGCAAATGCTGTCCAAGGGGACCGTCCAGGCCGAGGAATACCGCCAGCAGTTCGCCGAACGCATTCCCGGCGCGCTCAAGATGGGCGCGGACGCCCTGGGCGTGACCACGGCGGCGTTCCAAAAGATGATGGAGAACGGCGAAGTCATTTCCAATGACTTCATCCCCAAGCTGACGACGCAGCTTGAGAAGTTCGGCGACGGCTGGCAGGCCACGGCCGACACCGCCGCCGCCAATGCCGAGCGCCTCAAGAACTCGTTTCTGGAGCTGTCCAACTCCCCGGCTTTGACCGGATTCGTGACCGTCGTCGAAAAGGTCGGCACGGCCTTCAACAAGAACCTGACGCACAACCTCGAACAGTTCACGGTGACCTACCGGGCGCTCATGGCCGAGGCCAAGGGCGAGCTTTCGCCGTTCGCCACCTGGAGCAACTCCCTGGAGGACCTCAAGAAGCAGCTCGACGCCCTGGACCAGCGCAAGGCGACCTACGTCAAGGACCTCAAGGACCAGGCCCAGGGCCTGGCCGAAGCCCTGGTCAAAGTCCAGACCCATCAAGTGGATTTCGGGCCGTCCGGCGAGACGGTCGACCAACTGCGGGCCAAGCTCAAGTGGTTCCAGGAACAGATCACGGCCCTGACCGGCCAGACCTGGGTGGTCAACGTCGTGGCCCAGGTGGACAACTCCCAGCTCGTCCAGGCCAAGGCCTACATTCAGGACCTCATCAAGGGCACGACCGAATACAAGACCCGGAGCCTTGAGGCGAAGCAATACGCCCTGGACAACGCCGTCAACATCGTCGCCAGCAACAAGACGACGGTTGAAACCAAGCTGGCCAATCCGAATCTTGACCTGCGCGAGGCCGATGCCTTGTCCCGGGAACTGCAAAACCTCAACGGCCAGCTCGCGGACGCAAGCCTGGGGTACAAGGAGCTGGGCAAGCAGCGCGAGGAGCTGGCCAGACAGCAGATCAAGGACAACGGCGCGGTGGCCGGCTTCAACGCCGGCCGGGGCGGCGTCAATGAGTCCGAACTGGACAAGGGCACCCGGGTGTCCGACGCCCATGCCCTGTCCATCGCCCGCCAGACGGACGCCTATGCCGAACTCCAGGCCGGATTGACCAATCTGCCGGGGTATTACGAGAAGGTGCGCCGCATCCAGGAGGCCGAGGACAACACGGTCAAGAACCTGACCAAGTCGAGCAACGCCGCCGCCAATGCCATGGAACGTTTTGAGTCCCGGGGCGCGGCCTATCTCCAGTCCATGGAAAACCAGATGGACGCGCTTTCGGCCCAGCTTGGCGGCGATAGCCTGGCCGCCGATCTGGCCAAGGTCGACAAGCGCTACGACCAGCTGCGAGCGACTATCAAAAACGCCATGATCGGGGCCAAGGGCGACGTGGCCGACTACCAGGCGGCCCTGGCCAAACTCGATGAGGCCCGGGCGCTGGAAAAGCAGATCGTCCAAGTCAAAGCCTGGGAAAAGGCCATGGATACGGCCGCTGCCACCCTCAAGGAGCTTGGTCGCCTGACCGGCGACCCGGACTTGCTCTACGCTGGCGCGACAACGGAACTCCAAAAGTGGGAGGAAGCCCAGGAAAAAACTATCAAGAGCTCCTACGCTAACGAGGCCGACCGCGTTCGAGCCTTGGCCGAACTCAAGGAAGAGGTGCGCCTCAAGGAGCTGGAGAACCAGAAAAGCGCCTTCGCCGAGCTGGCCGGGGTGTCCGACAACTATTGGAAGGCCGCCTGGGCGCTGCTTGATGAGCACCTCAAGCGGGTCAAGGACAACTGCGACAGCGAAGTGGCCTATGAGGCCTACGCCGCCAAGAAACGGTCGGAACTGCGCAAGCAGGAGATCGAGGACCGGCTTGAGTACGAGACGGATTTCCTTTCGACGTTAAAAGACGCTCTGTCTCTGGAATTCGGGCTTTACAAGGACGCCGGCACGCGTCGGCGCGACGCCTGGGTGTCGCTGTCCAAGGAGATCGCGACCGGCGTCCATGACCTGTCCGACGCCATTGCCGGCGGGGCCACCGACGCCTTCAAGGCCTGGATCACCGGCAGCGGGAGCATGGCCGACGCCTTCAAGTCGGCCATGGATTCCATGCTCGACTACCTCATGACGATCATTCAGAAAATGATCGCCTATGCCCTGGAAAACTACGTCATCATTCCCATTGTCGAGTCGGTGGTGGGCGCCGACTCCGGTTCGCTGACCGGCTCCGCCTCCGGCTCGGGCACCAATTCCCTGTCATCCTCCGCTTTGTCCAAGATCACGAGCAAGGCCACGGATTATGGCATTTCCAAGGGCTTGAGCTACGTCGGCGACCTGTTCAGCAGCGGCGGCACCTCCCTGGCCTCGCTGTCCGCCGCCTCGGCCACGGAAATGGGAGCCCTGGCCTCGACCGGGGCCGGCGCGGCCACCACGGCGGCCATGACCGGCACCACGGCCGGCGGCCTGGGCGGCTATACCGCCGTCACCTCGGGCGCGGCCTCGGGCGGGGCGTTGGCCGGGGCTTCTTCGGCCGGCATCGGCCTGGGGACCGCCCTTGGCGTGGTCGGCGGCGTGGCGGCCCTTGGCGGCCTGCTGGCCATGGGATTTTCGCAGACCAAGACCGAGGAAAAGACCGGTTCCGGCATCCGCGTGGCCATCATCGGCGATTCCACCAACGTGACCGGCACGGACTATTACAAGGTTACGACCAGTTCGATGCTTGGCGGTTCGTCCACCTCGCACGAAATCCGTTCCACCGGGCCGGCGGACTCCGAAACGACCAGCGCGGTCAATGACGCCCTTGGCACCTACACCACGGCCATCAAGGCCGGCTTCAAGGAGCTTGGCGTCGAGACCGCCGACAGTTTGAAGAACTTCTATTTCCCGGAATGGGACGTCGCCCCGGGCCAGGAAGAGGACTATTACAAGAACGTCTCCAACGCCAAAGTGGGCAAGATATTGGCCGATTCGGGCCTGACCGGGGCCTGGTCGGCCATCGCGGAAGAGGGGGAATACTGGATCGAGCAGCTTGACCGCCTCTATTCCTCCCTGGCCACGGTGGGCACGGCCACCAAGCAGATGGGCCTGTCCCTCGAAGCCCTGGCCGGCGAAGACTACATTGCCGCCCTGGTCGACAAGATGGCGGCGGCCGAAGACTCGGCCGGGACGGCCAGCCTGGACTTCGAATCCCTGGCCGGCGTGCTGGATGACGAAACCCTGGCTTCGCTCAAGGACATGCAGGAGCAAGCCGCCGCCACCGGCGAGGAAGTTCAGGCCACAAACGAGCAGCTCCGCCAGCTCGCCCTGACCCAATACGCCAGCGAGATCGTGGCCGCCTTCGGCTCCACCGACGCCGCCCAAAGCGCCTTCAACCGGTTTTTCAGCAACGCTTATTCGTCCACCGAGCAGGCGACCCGGCTCATGCAATACTACGCCGAGGGCGCGGGCGAGGCCATCGGAGCGCTCAACCAGTCGGGCGTGACCCTGGAAAACTTCTGGTCGTCGTACCGCGCGGCCATGGAATCCGGTCCCATGAGCGCCGGGGAGCTCAAGGCCTGGGACGACGCCGCGCAGTGGGTGGAGGCCTGGGGTTCCTCCCTGCAATCCGCCGGGCAGACCTGGGACGACCCAATCAGACCTTGATCGACGGCATCAACGCGCAGATCGCGGCCCTGGAGCAGCAGCGCGACGCCATCGAAGAGACCCTCGACCTCTGGTCCGACTTCCTGGCGAGCATCAAGGACCTACGCCGGTCGATCAAGCTGGACGACAACCTGTCCGATCTGTCGCCCTATGAGATTTACCAGGAGAAAAAGGCCGCCTTTGACGAGACAGCCGCCAAGGCCCGGGCCGGCGACGCCGAGGCCATGGCCCAACTGCCGGAACTGACCCAGGCCTATCTGGACGCTTCCCGGGACTATTACGCCTCCTCGGAAAACTACTTCGCCGATTTCGAGCACGCCGACGCCACCCTGGCCAGCCTGGAGGATTACGCCCAGGTGCAGGTCGACCAGGCGCAGGCCCAGCTCGACGCCATTAACAATGAAATCGCCATCCTGACCTTGCAGGTGGACCAGCTCACCCTGGTCAACGCCAACCTGGGGACGCTGGCCAATGCCTGGGGCGACGGCGTGTCGGCCATTGTCTCGGCCATCAACGATTCGAGCTTTTCCAGCGCCTATGCCGACTCCATCGCCGCCGCCAACGCGGCCCAGGCTGCCGCCGCCGCTTCGCTCCTGGCCACGCTCTCCGGCGGGTCATCGAGCGCCGAAGCCGCGACCGCCTCGGGCTTCGATTGGACCAGCCTTTTCTCCGGCAATCAGGTCGAGGAAGACGAAGACGGGACCATCCATTTCGTCGGCTTTTCCGAGGGCGGCTTGGCCCGGGGCGGGATTCGCGGTGTGGACAGCATCCCGGCCAAGCTCATGGACGGCGAACGGGTCTTTGCCACCAAGCACACGCAGATCCTGGAGTGGCTGTCCGAGGGCGGCAACAAAACGAACGTGGACACCTCCGGCATCGAGCGCCGGCTTGACCGGGTGGCCGCCACCTCGGCCCTGGCCTCCCGGGCCAATCAGGAAGCCATCGAGGGCCTGCGCGGCGAGATGGTGGCCGTCTCGCGCAAGCTGTCCCGCGTGGTCCGCAAGGAGAGGACGCGCTGATGCTGACCAAACTCATTTCCGAACTCGCGGCCGGCATTCCCAGCCGCACGGCCGAAATTCCGGTCAACATCGCCGGCGTCACCTGCAAGTTGAAGATTGAGGACTTACTGCGGCTGGCCACCCCGGCCGACAGCGGCGCGGCGGCGGCTTCCCATGGCTTGCTGGCCCATGTTGTCGCCGGCCTGACCAACGGCCATGTGCTGGTGGCCACCGGCCCCGCGACGTTTGAGTTCCGCCGGCTCACGGAATTTCACCTGCCCAATCCGGCCGACATCGACGTCAAAGGCAACGCCGCCACGGCCTCGCGCTTGCTCAACCCGAGCCAGATCGCCGGCGTCGTTTTCGATGGCTCGCAAGCCATCGCCATTCCCCATGGCAATCTGGAAGACGCAGGCACGAAATCGCATGCCGATCTGGATGCCCACGTGGACGACGCGACCAGGCACCGGGTCATCAACGACGCCGGCACGACAGAGACAGACTTGTGGAGCGCAGCCCAAGTCATAGGCGGGCTGTCCACCAGGGCATCCACCAACCACAATCACGCTCTGGCCGGGCTGTCCGAGCGGGCTTACGCCTCCCTGACCAATCGGCCGGCCTTTTTCGCCATCATTGCCGTGGCCGGCCAAACGAGCATCACCGCCGACGTCGAGGCCGACACCCTGACCTTGGTGCCCGGTTCGGGCATTGCCATAACCACCGACCCGACCACCGGAACCGTCACCATCACGAACAATGGCGGCGGCATTCCCGGGGCGCATGGCCATACCGGCCCGGCCGACGGCGGCACCGTGAGCCACGCGGCGCTCACCGGCGTGGACACGGACACAGCGACAAGCGCTATCCACCATACCCTCGGGACAGGAGCCAACCAGGCCGCGCCGGGAAACCATGGCCATGCCTATCTGCCGTTGACTGGCGGCGCGCTGACTGGCGCGCTGACGATAATGGGCGGCACGGCCTGGCATTCGGGCAATGACGGCCCCGGTTCCGGCCTGGACGCCGACACCGTGGACGGCAGACACGCCGACGAACTCGGTTCGTCGGCCCTTCGCTTCGTTATGGCCCAACTGTTCGGGGGCTTTTGATGGCCATGGCCTATCTTGTGGAAATCGACGCCTATGTGCCGGCTGCCTGGATCACCGGCGCTGACGGCGTCGGGCTGCTGGCCGATCCTGGCACGGCCCTGGCCACCGAGCCCCGGGTGGAGACCCTGCGCTTTTCCTCTGGCCTGGGCTTCATGTCCCGGCCCGATGACCGGCCGCCAAACGCCTACTACGAACCGCGCGTCAGCGTGCCCTTCAACTTCGAGAGGCTCATTTTCACCGATGGCACCAGCGCCGGCGCGGCCGATACCGGTTACGGCGAGATCGAACTGGTCAACCCCGATGGAGAACTGGATTTCCTGGCCGAGTGCGGCCTGGATGGTCGGCAGGTCCGGCTGCTCCACGGCGACGAAGCCGGACCGCTCGCCGACTTTGAGCTAGTGTTCGTCGGCACCGTGACCCAGCCGGAATTCTCCTGGCGAAGGGTGGTCCTGCCCGTGCGCGACCGGGCCGAGGAGCTGCGCAAAGCCATCCAGCAAAACGTCTACGCCGGCAGCAACCAAGGACCGGCCGGCGTCGAGGGCACGGCCGACGACCTCAAGGACAAAGGCAAGCCGCTGACCTTTGGTCGCTGCCGCAACGTGCCTGCCACCTGCGTCAACGGCTCGACCCTGGTCTTCCAGATCCACGACGGCCCGGTGGCGGCCATTCCGGCGGTCTATGACCGGGGCCTGGCCATGGCCGCGACCACGGATTACCCGACCGTGGCCGCCTTGACCGCCGCCGCATTTGCCGCCGGGCAGTACGCCACGTGCCTGGCCATGGGCCTTTTCCGCCTGTGGTCCAGGCCGGACGGGGCCGTGACGGCCGATGTGGACGGCGACGCCACCGGCGGCGTCCTGGCCGGTTCCGTGGCGGCCGTCATCCGCCGCATCGCCCTGACCCGGGCGGGCCTGGCCGAGGCGGATATGGACCGCGCCGCCTTCGAAGCCCTGGAGGCGGCCAATCCGGCCTTGGTCGGTTACTTTCAGGACGGCGGCAGCAAGGCCGAAATCAACGACGTCTTTGACGCCCTGTGCGCGTCCATCGGGGCGTGGTGGTGCTTCGACCGGTTGGGGCGGCTCACCGTGGGTCGCCTGGAGGCTCCGGCCGGGGAACCCCTGGCCACGTTGACCCCGGTGGAACTGCTCGACTCGGGCGATGGCCTGGAAATCCTCCCGGCCCATGATCTGGCCGACGGAACGCCGGTCTACCGCGTCTCCCTCGACTATCAGCGCAACTGGAGCCGCCAGGACGACAACGATCTGGCCGGCGGCGTGGCCGACGAGCGCCGGGCCTGGCTGGCCGAGGACTTACGCACCGTGGCCGCCACGGACGCGAGCATCCGCGCCGTCCATCTGCTGGCTCCGGAACTGACCGTCGAGACGCTTTTGGATGACGCCGAGGCGGCCCGGGCCGAGGCCGACAGGCTGCTGGCCCTGCATGGGGCGGCCCGCTTGCGGTTGGTCTTGCCGGTCAAGTGCGAGTACGCCCGGGGCCTGGACCTGGGCAATGTGATCGCGGTGCGGATAGCGCGCTTCGGCCTGTCCGGCGGCCGGCTGTTCGTGGTCATCGGCATGACCGAGGAGTACGAAACCGGCCGGGTCACCCTGGAGGTGGTCGGCTGATGGCTGCCTGTCTCCTGTGCTGGCCCAACTACGCCGACGCCGCCAGCTATTCCGGCGGTGTCTGGCAAACGCCCCTGGTCAACCTGCGGGATCGCTTCCTGACCAAGGTGGCCAGGACGGCCGGGCTATCCCTGGAAGCCACGCGCTTTGACGTCGATCTTTCCCGGGACCGCACCATCAAGGTGGTGGCCATCCCCGGCCACAACCTGTCGCCATCGGCCCGCATCCGCGTCCGACTCTTCGCCGACGCCGCCAGGACGATCCTCCGGGCCGACTCCGGTTGGCTGGACGCCTGGCCGGCTATCTTCGCCACTGCTGATCTTGAATGGGAGGCCGACAACTGGTGGTCCGGGCGCGTGCTGGCCGAGGACGTGGCCCGGTTGCCCCGGTCGTATCTGTACGTGCTGCCGCGCCAAGCCTTTTGCCGCTACCTGTCCGTCGACCTCGACGACCAGGCCAATCCGGCCGGTTATATCGACCTGGCCCGGCTGGTGGTGGCTCCGGGCTGGGAACCACTATTCAATTTCAGCTACGGCGTGGGCCTTGGCTGGGAATCGGCCACCCTGGCCGAAACCTCCCTGTCCGGGGCCGAGCATTTCGAGGAGCGGCCCCCGTCGCGCGTGGTCTCGTTCCGCCTGGACTACATGAACCGCGTCGAGGCCACCAACCAGGCCCTGGCCATGACCCGCGCCCTGGACGTCTCGGGCGAGGTGTATTTCGTGTTTGATCCCGCCAATCTTCTGCTCATGCAGCAACGTTCTTTCCTTGGCCGCCTGCGCCAGCTCTCGGCGCTTGAGCATGTGGCCTGCAACATCAACGGCATGGCCTTTGAGATCAAGGAGGTGGTGGCATGAGCCAGGCCGCAGACCGTTTGGCCGTTTACTACAACCCCGGCGACCATGACCCGGCGACCAACCCCGGCGGCATGGCCGCTGGCGGCCATCGGGACAATTTCATCCCGGCCCTGCGCGACATGGCCGCCGTGGCCCTGGAAGTCGCCGTCAACGCCGCCAAGGCAGAGGAATCCGCCGCCGCCTTGCGCGGGGCAACGCTGTCCGGCGGCGGACTCGTGATCGCCTCGCCCACGGATACCGAGGGCGGCAGTCTGGCCGCCAAGCTCGAAGTGGCCGGCCTGGACAAGTCCGTCGTCAACGTCGGCGGCAATGAGCGGGTGCGCCTCGCGGCCCGGGACGACGCCGGTTCGACGCTCTACCTCGCCCAAACCTGCAACGCTTTCTAGGAGACCTCCCATGGCGGAAAAACCCATATTCCCGGGCGTGATCGCCAATGCCGGCGCGTCCATTTCAAACGCCTCCGGCACCACGAAGCAGATCCTCTATACGGCTGCCGTCGGCCTGCGCGTAGACCAAATCCGCGTGTGCAGCACGGACACGGCCGCCGTGTTGCTGGTCTTTTCGCTTGGCCTGTCCGGCACGGACTATCCCCTCGGCGAAGTGCTGATCCCGGCCGGGGCCGGCACCGGCGGCAGCACGCAATGGGTCGATGCCCTGGCTATGCTCAATAACGATGAATCCATGTTTCTCGAAAGCGCCGCTGTGCTCAAGGTCAACGCCAAGGTGGCCGTAACCAGCGGCAAGACCATTTCCGTGACGCTTTTTGGCGGCGACTATTAAAGGAGGCGACCATGCCGGCTAGCGGATTTGACCATGGAATCGCCAGCGCCAAAGCGGCCAAAGGCTCCCCTTGGGTTGCCGTCTGGACCCCTGGCGTCAATCTGGCCAATTTCTACAACCTCTACGACTCCAAGGGGGACGTGACGATCAGCGTGGCCACGTCCATCCCGACCACGTTGGACGGTCCTATCCAGGTCGCCCGATACGGGGCGTTGACCGTCAATGCGGCCTTGACGGCATCGCAACGCTGTCGTGGGTTGATGCCGCTGTGTGATTCGTTGTCAGTGGGTGTGGCCGGCTCTATCTCCATGACGGCCCGAGGCGCGGCCGGCTCCAAAAATTGGGCTGTGGACAGAGACATCTTCGTCCCGCAGGCCATCACATTTACCGGTAAAAACACCAGTTACGCCGATTTTCTCAAATGGATTCGCACCACGGCCTACTGCATCTTTGACCCGAGCATGTATGCCTGCCCGCCTCCTGGAATGGGTGACGTGCAATGCGATTGGGCGACGTGGACGCCCTATGGCAGCACCATCATTTCGGCGGCCGGGTGTGGTGTAGGTATCGCCGGTGCAGCATATCCTGCCACGTCCAGCCTCAATGGGTCCACGGGCGGGGCCGGCACAAATGGCGGAACGGGGGGAGGAGGTCGCGGAGGGATGGCCTCCGGTGGAGCCGGAGCGGCTGCGGTAGCGCGATCTGCGCCTGGAACCGCATGGGGCGGTGGGCCGGGAAGCGCCGGAATCTATGTTGGATCGGCGAACCTCGTAAATGCCGAACCGGATATGTGGGGCCGAGCAGGTGGCCCGTCACAAGGGAATTATGATGCTGGCGGCGGCGCTGGCAATCCTGGCGGGACCGGAGCAGCAGCAGGTGCGAAAGGTGCTGATGGAACCGGCGGCATCCTCATCGGCATTGTACGCGGCGCAATCAGTCTCGCGGCAGGCCATGCCTTCTCTGCGCTTGGTTCCGCAGGCGGCAATGGCGTAGCCGCGAACTCCTGCGGCGGAGGTGCCAGTGGTGGCGGAAGCGTCAATCTCTTCCATAGTGGTGCTCTGACGGGGACACCCAACCTTCTGGCGACTGGAGGGCCAGCCGGAACCGGCTCCGTTCTGGGTGGCGCAGGCGGCACAGGATCAACCCGGGTTCAACCATTCGCTCAAATGGGTTGGAGTTAAACAATGAACATCATCCTACTGCACAACTCCTTATCCGCCGCTTCACGGGATTTCCTGGCCGCCCTTGGCGTGCCCATCCCCGAGGGCGACGACGTCACCGTCACTATCGGCACTGACACGGTACGCATCGTCTCCGGCCATGACGCTTGCGTGGCGCTCTGTCCAGCATTTCCTGGTTACCCGGTTGCCCTAATCGGAGAAAGCGAGGCCCAGCGAATACTGGCCTTCCCGGCTTCCTGGGACGCTGTGGCCGCCTGGGCGGCCGACCCGCCTGCAGATGCCACACCGACTGCAATTGCCGAAATGAGCCGCACCCGGTTCCTGGCCCGCTTCACCCCGGCCGAGCTGATCGCCGCCCGGGAGCTGGCCAAGACCGACGTGGTCGTCGACCTCTTTTGGATGCAACTGCTCGCCGCCGACGTGATCGACCTGACCTACCAGCCGGTCATCGACGGCGTGCGCTATCTCGTGGGCAAACTCCCCGGGTTCGACCAGGCCCGAGCCGACGCCATCCTGGGGGTGACCCCATGACCCGCCGTATCCTGTCCATCGACGGCGGCGGCATCCTCGGCCTGATCCCGGCCGTGATCCTGGCCGACATCGAAGCCCGGGCCGGAAGGCCGGCCGCCGAGCTGTTCGACCTGGTTGCCGGGACCAGCACCGGCGGCATCATCGCCTGCGCCGTGGCGGCCGGCATACCGGCCCGGGACGTTGTCGCCCTCTACCGAGAGCGCGGTAGCGAGATATTTTCCCGGTCGCTCGGGCATCGCCTCGCCACGGGGTTTGGCCTGTGGGGGCCGCAGTACGGGGCCGGCGGCGTTGAGGCCGCCTTGGCCGCCGTCTTCGGGGATCGCCGACTGTCGGGTTGCGGGGTGGGCCTGCTTATTCCGGCCTACGACATCGAGGCCAGGACTCCGCACCTGTTTAAGTCGCACAAGGCGCAGGATTATGCGTGGCGGGACTACTACCTGCGCGACGTCTGCCGGGCGACCAGCGCCGCCCCGACCTATTTTCCGCCAGCGCGGATCACGTCCCTGGCCGGAGACACGGCCACCTTCGTAGACGGCGGACTGTACGCCAACAACCCGGCGGCCTGCGCTCTGGCCCGGGCGGCCAAGGCTGGCAGCCTCGAAGATGTGATCCTGGTGTCCTTAGGGACCGGCCAGATCGAGCGGCCCTACCTATATGACGTAGCCCGCCGCTGGGGTTTGGCTGCGTGGGTCCGGCCACTCCTCGACTGCATGTTCGACGGGCAAGCCGACACAGCCGCCCATCAGTGCAAGGCGCTTCTGGGGGACCGGATGGTGCGTATACAGCCGGCGCTGCCGGGTGAGCGGGCCATGGACGACGCCAGCCCCAAGGCCCTTCAAACGCTGTCCGCCATTGCCCGGGGCGTGATTGCCGACCAGGACGCACTGTTTGATAAGATTTGCGAGATGACGCTGCCCAAGGCGGCGTAAAAGCGGAGCAGGCGAGACGGATTGCAGCCGTCTCACTGGCCCGGCGAGGCAACGCCGGTCCACCGGCTTGCGCCAGCTGCTCCCTGCCCTCGATCTGGCGACCAGGGGTGCGACGGGCGTAGCAGGGCAAGCGTAACCTGTAAAGAGAAGGGAATGAAGGACATACGGTGCGGCGAGTGCAATAAATTGTTGGCCAGGGGAGAGGCGCTTTCCCTCTCCATCAAGTGTCCCCGCTGCGGGACCATGAATCTCCTGAGGGCCGCGAGCCCCGGACAAGAGCCCCAAGAGGCCCCATCAGGAGAACGCATTGTATGTCGGGAGTCTGTTTAGCGGGGCTGGCCTTGGCGACATCGCCGCCGAAGCGATCGGTCTTTCTCATGCCTGGTTTTGTGAGTGTGATCCATTCGCCCGTGCCGTCCTGGAAAGGCGCTGGCCCGGTGTCCCCGTTTATCACGATGTGAGGGACATCCATGGGCAAAACGTCAAACCAGTCGACATCGTCATCGGCGGCTTCCCCTGCCAGGACATCAGCTGCGCCGGCAAAGGCGCGGGCATCACGGGCGAACGCTCGGGCCTGTGGTCCGAATACGCCCGAATCCTTCGCGAGCTACGACCCCGGTACGCGGTCGTGGAAAACGTCAAGGCGCTGCTCGGCCGGGGCCTCGACCGAGTTCTTGGGGACCTGGCCGAGGTCGGGTATGATGCGGAGTGGGATGTGTTCCCGGCGGCAGCCTTTGGCGCCCCGCATCTGCGTGAGCGGGTTATCCTTGTTGCCTACCCCGGCGGCGATCGAAGGCCAGCCCGTGCGCCAATACTTGCGCCGGGAGGAGACCTGGCAATCCACGGGCAACCTGACGGCCCGGTTGATTGGAATGGCCTACGGCTTGCGGGACCGCAATCCCAGGCCGCCGTATCGGCTTATAGCGGCCCCGTCGTTTGTCGAGTGGATGATGGGGGTACCCATTGGCTGGACCGACTTAGGTGTCTCGGAAACGGCATCACGCCTGCTGTCTTGCGGTGGGTTATCAAAAGAATTCTCAGCGCCTCAAAAAACCGATCCTTGAGAAGTACCCTCAACCGAAAGCCAGACTAACAATGAAACATTGAACCGAGCAAACCAGTTTGGCTCCGTTTAACAGCCGAGTCAAACTGGTTTTCAAAACAAAAGAATCAAGAGACTCACCAATCGCCCCAACTGCCGAACGACAGCCATCAAAAAAATACACATTAACGTCGACAAACACACTTATTTACACACATATACGACAATGATTTTAACTATTCCAATTATACCGCAACAAAATTGAGCGCCAGCGGAAACAACTAAAATATGATTTAACCACGTCAATCAACAATGCGGCATGAAAAAAGATCTTAACCAATAAAGCAGGCCTGGCACCCCTTGATAAACTTCGACAAATCCGTTACCAATGCGGCGTTTATTATATACATCACCCCGCAACGACAACACCATCTCTCTCTGAGCGACGATTTGGCAATCCATCAAAAAAATCTTCAGGAGCATCCCATGGGTTTTAGAGATAAATTCAGAGAAAAACGTACGATTGCTTCAAAGTGGCTGTTATGCATTCTAATGTCGTTTCCCATTTTCATGATTGGCATTAAATATTTCGGAATAACAATAGACAAAGAATGGTCTTTAGCCATTATCGCTTCTATAATTTCCGCAACACTTATCGAAATACTTGACAACACATCAAATGAAAAGAAAAGCAAACTATACGCAGAGCAACAAGACATGTACAACGACCTCATTAGCCTCTGCAAAAAACACCACTACAAGGAAGCAACATTTATACAATACAGCGG
Source organism: Solidesulfovibrio carbinolicus (assembly GCF_004135975.1). Classification (NCBI taxonomy): domain Bacteria; kingdom Pseudomonadati; phylum Thermodesulfobacteriota; class Desulfovibrionia; order Desulfovibrionales; family Desulfovibrionaceae; genus Solidesulfovibrio; species Solidesulfovibrio carbinolicus. Next base: position 1,320,323 of record NZ_CP026538.1, read on the forward strand.
AAGAAAGGCTGTTGAGTTAATTACACAATTGCACAAAAACGAAACCAAGATCAGGCTTTTTGTTAAACACCCAGAAACAGCTGTTGGCGTTGAACAAACAAGACGCATAGAAGGCGTTTTAGACAATATGTCCACAGAAGTTGGCGGAACTCACGGCGCTCCGATTGAAGTAACAGCTTACAGAACGGAAGCATCATTAAGAGGTCTAATGCTTGACGACAAAGTCGTTGCGCTCGGATGGTATGTTTTCAAGAAAAAAGACAAGCTAAGCCCCAAATTCACACATGACGACGTCAATATTTGGGGTCATAATATGCCAGGAATCCTCCTATACAAAGGAAATAGCAATTTTGAAGAAGCTGCTAATTTTTTCCGTAAGATGAAAAAGCACTATGAAAAACACGGAGAACGATTGTCATCTTCGTCGGATTGATTTTAGATACTTGATCATTCTCTTCCTACGTCTGACAACTCTTCTCTGCCGATTCTTGTATACACTCTAGCAACAGACAATGTTGTCCCCAATCTTTCTCACTTTGACTGAAAGAATTTCTCATTTTGGGAGATCGCTCACAGCCACCGCGCCAGGGGGCGGCAAATAAGGAATGGGGGGCTGGGCAAAGAAAAAGGGCCGACGCTTTTGGCGTCAGCCCTTGGACTTCCTGGTTGCGGGGGTGGGATTTGAACCCACGGTCTTCGGGTTATGAGCCCGGACATCGGCCTTTCCTACCCCCTTTCCTACCCTGCCTAACCATGTTTAATAGACCTTCTTTTCCCTTTATTATCAGGCTTGACGGGGTGGTCGGCATCGGGTCATATACCCGAATGACGTTTAACGGAAATTGACCATTTTTAACCCGCTGGGTAGGAATAGGGTAGGAAAGAAAGCCGCCCCAGAACTGGGCTTCGGAGCGTTGGGGTAGGAATAGGGTAGGAAAGTAGGGGGAGAGATGGCCACAAAGTACACGCGAGCCCATCCGGCCAAGTGGCCCGGCGTCTACTGTTATGAAAGCACGGATCGCCGCTTCGAGGACAAGCCGGATGTGTGCTTCGTGATCGCCTACAAGGTCGAGGCCAAGAAGCGTTGGGAAAAGGTGGGCTGGCGCTCCGAAGGGTACACGCCCCAGGTGGCGGCCGAGGTCCGGGCGGATCGGGTCAAGAAGGCCCGGCACGGCGAAGAGGTCAAGACCGCCAAGGAGATTGCCCACGAACGGGCCATGACCGACCGCACCATTGCCGAACTGGCCGACGCGTATTTCGAAGCCAAGGGCGATGCCCTCAAAGGCGTCGTGACGGACCGCAACCGCTACGAGAAGCATGTCCGTCCGCTCCTGGGCGGATTTCGGGCCAGCAAGCTTTCGCCCTTGGACATGGCCCGGCTGCGGAAAACCATGGAAGGCCGGGCGGCGGCCACCGTCTGGAACGTCCTGGAACTCGTCCGGCGCATCGTCAATTTCGGGACCAAGGCCGGCCTGTGCCCGGCGCTCACGTTCACCATCGAGATGCCCAAGAAGGACAATGAGGTGGTGGAGTACCTTGAGCCCGAGCAGGCCGCCCGCCTCAAGGCCGTGTTGGACGAATGGCCTTCCCGGGATGCGGCCAGGATGCTCGAAGTCGCCATGTTTTCGGGCATGCGGCGCGGCGAGGTGTTCAAGCTGCGGATTCGCGACCTGGATTTTCGGGCCGGTCTTATCAGCATCAGAGACCCCAAGGGCGGCAAGACGGTGAGCGTCCCCATGAACCCCATCACCCGCGCCGCCCTGGAAGATCAGCTTGCCTGGAAGGAGGAAGCCTTCCCCGACAGCTCCTACGTGTTTCCGGGAAAGGATGGTGGCCAGCGGGTGGCGTGCAGCGCAGCCAGCCGCATCAAACAGGCCGCCGGCATCCCGGCTCGGTTTCGCATCTTCCATGGCCTACGCCACCACTTCGCCGTGACCCTGGCTAATTCCGGGGAATTTACCTTGGACATGATCGGCGAGCTTTTGACCCACAAGTCCGTGGCCATGACTCGGCGCTACGGCCAGTTCCTCCCGGACGCCAAGAAGCGGGCCAGCGACAAGGCGGCCGAGCTTTTGACCAACCACGCCGGGCTGGGCAAGCCGGCGGCCAAGGACAAGAAGGTGGTCGGGATCGGGGGAGGGAAGTAACCGATGCCTACCGTGAGCGTGTTTTTTGGGATCGTCATCACGATGTATTGGCGGGAGCATGGCCGTCCACATTTTCACGCCAAATATGGTGAGCACGGAGCCACGTTCGATATCGAGACCTTGGCGATACTGACGGGAGAACTGCCCGGCCGTGCGCGGCTCATGGTTCTCGAATGGGCTTTCGAGCACAGGGCGGAACTCATGGAAAACTGGCGTCTGTGTCAGGAGTGGGCGAGTCCGAAACCCATAGCCCCGTTGGAGTGAGATATGATCCCTTGGGAAGTGAAGGCCGCCAAGCCTCTGCCTGGCTACCGCCTGGAAGTGACGTTTGCTGATGGTGTGCATGGCGTCGTAGACCTCTCGGACGTGCCGCACAAGGGGGTGTTCGCCTTGTGGGATGAGCCCGGCTATTTCGAACAAGTGCGCGTCGACGCCGAAACCGGGACGGTGTGCTGGCCAAGCGGCGCGGACGTCGCCCCTGACGCCATGTACGAAGAGGTGAAACGGCAACGTGCATCCGCCGTGTGACTGTGGTCGCCCGCAATATTTCACTTACATAGAGAAGCGGTGCCATGACGAAGCATCGCGATTACCAGCATGATTTGATTGAGGACCTCCGCGACCCGTGAGAGGCGGCAGACTATCTCAATGCCGCTTTGGAAGATGGCGACTGCGCCGTGGTGACCAATGCTTTGCGCAATATCATTGAGGCGTTGGCGCTGCCTACGCGGGGCGAGGAAGCAGAGACACGGTGTCGGCTCAAGGACTACCTTGGCACTGCCGGTCTTCGTCTGACCATCAGCCCGCGATAGCCGGTGTCGGCGGCAACAAGTTCATCCCCGCGTCCGCGGGGAACACGCCTCGTCTTCTCCGTTCTCACCCATGTCGAACGGATCATCCCCGCGTCCGCGGGGAACACCGAAGCTGGTCCGTTCAAAATGAGGATATGGCCGGATCATCCCCGCGTTCGCGGGGAACACGGCTAGGCGACCTCCTCGAGCAAGCGCAAGCCCGGATCATCCCCGCGTCCGCGGGGAACACAGTGGCTTGCCTGGATCAGGATCGGGCCTCGGTGCATCATCCCCGCGTCCGCGGGGAACACAGCGGCAAAAGCACGGCCAACGACCTGGGAGCCGGATCATCCCCGCGTCCGCGGGGAACACAGAAGGCCGTGGCCACCTTCGGCAGCGCGGAGCGGATCATCCCCGCGTCCGCGGGGAACACTCCTGATATAGCGTCCGTCATGCAGTCGACGGCGGATCATCCCCGCGTCCGCGGGGAACACCCAAAAGGGTGAGTTCCTGGGGGGCGAGTTGTTCGGATTATCCCCGCGTCCGCGGGGAACACACGGGTCCGCAAGGAGAGACGTCGGCGGTCAACGGATCATCCCCGCGTCCGCGGGGAACACTGTTGTGTTGGCTATGGCCTGCACGGATGTGGCGGATCATCCCCGCGTCCGCGGGGAACACGCATAACCGAGGTAACAGTAGGTTGTGTAAACCGGATCATCCCCGCGTCCGCGGGGAACACACTGGCCGCTTGAGCGCCACGTTGCAAATCTTCGGATCATCCCCGCGTCCGCGGGGAACACGCTGTCAACCGGGCCAGTGATCGGGCCAATAGCGGATCATCCCCGCGTCCGCGGGGAACACGTCAACATCACCAACTACGAGATGATTGACCACGGATCATCCCCGCGTCCGCGGGGAACACTCATGTTGTCTACGAAAAGCAGATGGAACAGGCGGATCATCCCCGCGCCTGCGGGGAACACGCGAAAGGATGAGCGCCGAGATCGAGGACCAGCGGATCATCCCCGCGCCTGCGGGGAACACTTTGTCTACGACGCCGGAAAGCTCAAGCGACGCGGAGCATCCCCGCGCCTGCGGGGAACACGCGATGCTCTCGCCCATGGTCGGCCGCAGCGGCGGATCATCCCCGCGCCTGCGGGGAACACACCAACACCGAGGAGTTCCGGCGGTTCCATGCCGGATCATCCCCACGCCTGCGGGGAACACCGCCACCACCGAGCAAGGTTGCGCGCCATGTGCGGATCATCCCCCGCCTGCGGGAAACACTCAACCCGAATCTCGGCTCCGGGATTTGTTGACGGATCATCCCCGCGCTTGCGGGGAACACGATGGCGGCGATGGGATAGGCAAACTGCTGGCCGGATCATCCCCGCGCCTGGGGGGAACACCCGTAGCCCGGCTTTTCGTCCTGCCCCTTTTTCGGATCATCCCCGCGCCTGCGGGGAACACGCGCGCCACTCTCCACGCCCCAAGACCCGGGCCGGATCATCCCCGCGCCTGCGGGGAACACGCCTGGCAAGTCGTTGTCAACGCACAAGACTATGGATCATCCCCGCGCCTGCGGGGAACACTTGGCGCACAGGCGCAGGGCCACGGCCAAGGCCGGATCATCCCCGCGCCTGCGGGGAACACGATGACACGGGCCGCCTGACCCGTCGTAGAGGCGGATCATCCCCGCGCCTGCGGGGAACACGTCTTGTCCGCGTAAAGCTTGGACTTCTTGATCGGATCATCCCCGCGCCTGCGGGGAACACTGAAGATGAAGAACCAGGAACAGCGGAGAGGGCGGATCATCCCCGCGCCTGCGGGGAACACCGAACTCGACGCGTGGATGGAGAACCCCGGGGCGGATCATCCCCGCGCCTGCGGGGAACACCGGAAGATTCGGTTCGTATTCTTGGTTCCGCACGGATCATCCCCGCGCCTGCGGGGAACACTCTACTCGCTCCAGGCCCTGGCCCTGCGTCACCGGATCATCCCCGCGCCTGCGGGGAACACCCAGACAGCACGATGGACGCAGACGGCATGACCGGATCATCCCCGCGCCTGCGGGGAACACCACAGCGTGAAGCTCGGCGCGCTGGTGGTCTGCGGATCATCCCCGCGCCTGCGGGGAACACATCGTTTCCCAGCGCGGACGCAACGGCGGAACCGGATCATCCCCGCGCCTGCGGGGAACACATTGACGTTGGCTTGGGCGCAATAGACGCAGCCGGATCATCCCCGCGCCTGCGGGGAACACGACGTGCCTCGCTAATTCCAACAGATAAACCACCGCCTCTGGCGGTGTGACCCGAATCGGTTCGACCGTTCCGGGAATCTGGCCTTCGGTAATCAATCCGACAAGTGATTCATAATGGCATGATACCGGAAGTTTCTTATTCTTGAGTCGTTAGCCCCCTTCGAGGGGGCATCATCATACCACCGGCTATGCCGGTGGTAGCTGATTCTTTCAAAAGACTGTCGGATCATCCCCGCGCCTGCGGGGAACACATCATGCCGAAGACCGGCGAGAACGTCAGTTCGGATCATCCCCGCGCCTGCGGGGAACACTCGCCGTAGGCGTTGAGCGTCGAGACGAGCGTCGGATCATCCCCGCGCCTGCGGGGAACACACGCTCAACTGGATCGGCCACAACATATCCGGCGGATCATCCCCGCGCCTGCGGGGAACACTTGCCACCACTCGCGCCAAAATCATGGGTGCTCGGATCATCCCCGCGCCTGCGGGGAACACACCGGCTTGCCGGCCGCGTCCTTCTTGGCGGTCGGATCATCCCCGCGCCTGCGGGGAACACAGGAGCTGGAAGAGAAGTTTGAAAGCAGGACTCGGATCATCCCCGCGCCTGCGGGGAACACAGTCTCCTGTACGGTTAAGGTTAGATATCGAACGGATCATCCCCGCGCCTGCGGGGAACACCCAAGAGAGGCCGACAACCCGTCGCGGTTGTCCGGATCATCCCCGCGCCTGCGGGGAACACCGGTAAATGCAGCCGATGCAGTGGCCGGTTTGCGGATCATCCCCGCGCCTGCGGGGAACACGCGCATTATGGCCAGGGCTACGCAGGAGACGGCGGATCATCCCCGCGCCTGCGGGGAACACAGGAGCTGGAAGAGAAGTTTGAAAGCAGGACTCGGATCATCCCCGCGCCTGCGGGGAACACAGTCTCCTGTACGGTTAAGGTTAGATATCGAACGGATCATCCCCGCGCCTGCGGGGAACACCTGAGTTTGTGCCTGAGGCAATGTCCGCAGGCCGGATCATCCCCGCGCCTGCGGGGAACACCTGGCCCGGGCCACGTCGGCCGCGCCCACCTACGGATCATCCCCGCGCCTGCGGGGAACACCCAAGAGAGGCCGACAACCCGTCGCGGTTGTCCGGATCATCCCCGCGCCTGCGGGGAACACCGGTAAATGCAGCCGATGCAGTGGCCGGTTTGCGGATCATCCCCGCGCCTGCGGGGAACACGCGCATTATGGCCAGGGCTACGCAGGAGACGGCGGATCATCCCCGCGCCTGCGGGGAACACTTCTTCTGCCCCGCCATTTCGGCCTCGGCGTCCGGATCATCCCCGCGCCTGCGGGGAACACACGGCCAGCAGACCCAGGATGGCGACGACCAGCGGATCATCCCCGCGCCTGCGGGGAACACCCCAGGGCGTGGGCGCGCTCCTGGCGCAGGGCCGGATCATCCCCGCGCCTGCGGGGAACACTAAAGCTCCCTCGTCCGGCCTCTCTCCCTGTCCGGATCATCCCCGCGCCTGCGGGGAACACTGCTCCGGCAGGCCTTCGACCCAGGCTTCCACCGGATCATCCCCGCGCCTGCGGGGAACACAAACCCACCCTGGCCGGGGGCGGGCGATGAGGCGGATCATCCCCGCGCCTGCGGGGAACACATGCGCTTGGCATAAGCCAGGGGCAAGTTTGACGGATCATCCCCGCGCCTGCGGGGAACACTCTTGCATCCTGGCCGAATAAGCGTCAGCCACCGGATCATCCCCGCGCCTGCGGGGAACACTCTTCGTCAATCCACCAAGGAAAGAAGTGGAACGGATCATCCCCGCGCCTGCGGGGAACACCTCGTTTCTGTCGAGGAGGTAGCGGATGTCGTCGGATCATCCCCGCGCCTGCGGGGAACACAGGAGTCGAGAAAGGCGGCCCTCGATGCCAATCGGATCATCCCCGCGCCTGCGGGGAACACTCATTTCCGGCGTGGCGTCCAAGATGGAGAGCCGGATCATCCCCGCGCCTGCGGGGAACATACGAGAAGACTATCGATCTTGAGGCTAAGGGTCGGATCATCCCCGCGCCTGCGGGGAACACTCTCACCGGCCCCTGCGCCGCTATCCACGCCTCGGATCATCCCCGCGCCTGCGGGGAACACAAGGGCCTGTCCAAAGCCGTTGACGCCGGGGCCGGATCATCCCCGCGCCTGCGGGGAACACGCATGACCCAGATAGAGGGGTCTGCCTCGGCGCGGATCATCCCCGCGCCTGCGGGGAACACCGCGCCGGGCTGACCGAGAGGACCGGGGGCGGCGGATCATCCCCGCGCCTGCGGGGAACACGGATAGAACCCCATGCGCCCCCGGTAGATACCCGGATCATCCCCGCGCCTGCGGGGAACACTGATGCAGGGCGAAAAGGCCCGAGCGACGGCCCGGATCATCCCCGCGCCTGCGGGGAACACGGTAAACGTGATGGACTGCGGGACAAAAATGTCGGATCATCCCCGCGCCTGCGGGGAACACGCGCTGGAGCGAGACCCGTTGCCCGGTCAGGGCGGATCATCCCCGCGCCTGCGGGGAACACCAAGTCCATCCGGGACATGCTCAAAGAATCGCCGGATCATCCCCGCGCCTGCGGGGAACACTCAGACACGGACCGGGCCGGGCGCATCACGGACGGATCATCCCCGCGCCTGCGGGGAACACGTCTGCCAGTAAAGTTCACACACTTCGCCGGCCGGATCATCCCCGCGCCTGCGGGGAACACGATGCAAATGCAATTAAGGCAAAAGACCTTCCCGGATCATCCCCGCGCCTGCGGGGAACACAAACAGTTGGGAAACGATGCCAGAGACGTTTTCGGATCATCCCCGCGCCTGCGGGGAACACAGCTTGATCGTCACCGTGCCGGCGGCGTGGGCCGGATCATCCCCGCGCCTGCGGGGAACACGATTTTTATGAGGCCGTCGCCGTTAAGCAGGGCGGATCATCCCCGCGCCTGCGGGGAACACAGGCGAAGCACCATCGCCGTATGCGATCCGCCCGGATCATCCCCGCGCCTGCGGGGAACACTGGAATGGCGGCCAATGGACACGAAAGGCCTCCGGATCATCCCCGCGCCTGCGGGGAACACTCCGCCGCCATTGCCGCCTTGACCGCCACCGGCGGATCATCCCCGCGCCTGCGGGGAACACGGTGATCGGATCACGCCCGTGATGGCCTACATCGGATCATCCCCGCGCCTGCGGGGAACACGGCGTTTCTCGACCGGGAATCCTACCTTGGAGGGGATCATCCCCGCGCCTGCGGGGAACACTGCGGTTTGTCAGGAGCGAAGGATATTGCGGCCGGATCATCCCCGCGCCTGCGGGGAACACTTTCGGCTATTGCTCAATCATCTGCCGCAGACCGGATCATCCCCGCGCCTGCGGGGAACACTCGCTGGCGAGCTTGCTGGAATCAGCTATGCCCGGATCATCCCCGCGCCTGCGGGGAACACACAAAGAACTACCCGACGAGAAGACTATCGATCGGATCATCCCCGCGCCTGCGGGGAACACCCACGTCTCCTGCGCCACGCCCCAGGCCAGGACGGATCATCCCCGCGCCTGCGGGGAACACGAGCCGGTGTAGACCACGTTCTGCGTGATGCGCGGATCATCCCCGCGCCTGCGGGGAACACGAGAAGAGTTCCAGCGGGCCACTACTGGTATTCGGATCATCCCCGCGCCTGCGGGGAACACGGGCGAACGTCTGGCGGCTGTGCGTTTTCGTGCGGATCATCCCCGCGCCTGCGGGGAACACTCGTTGATTTCCGCCCCCGTGGCCGTCGTGGCCGGATCATCCCCGCGCCTGCGGGGAACACTTGCAGTCGCCCACTATTTTGACGTTGGCGTTCGGATCATCCCCGCGCCTGCGGGGAACACATGCCGTGGAACCCGAACGGCACGACGCCTGCCGGATCATCCCCGCGCCTGCGGGGAACACAAGGGTTCCTCGTCCAGCGTCTGCTCCGCGATCGGATCATCCCCGCGCCTGCGGGGAACACGTGATGCGATAAACACGCTTGGCGTGGCCCGTCGGATCATCCCCGCGCCTGCGGGGAACACGCGGTTGCCCTGGCAAAGCTCAAGGTGCAGGCCGGATCATCCCCGCGCCTGCGGGGAACACCCATGGGCGTCGGCGACGGCATCCCGGAAGACCGGATCATCCCCGCGCCTGCGGGGAACACGCGTTCGGCCGGCCCGGGTTCATCGTGTTGACCGGATCATCCCCGCGCCTGCGGGGAACACACCGGATAGACCAAACCCGTCACCCGCGTCGGCGGATCATCCCCGCGCCTGCGGGGAACACTCGTTGCTCACCTCGGCCGGGGCCGATCCGCCCGGATCATCCCCGCGCCTGCGGGGAACACGGCGTCTTGGCGCGTGTTGGCGTCTAAGGCGTCGGATCATCCCCGCGCCTGCGGGGAACACCGCCGAAAAGTCGCGCCCACCCTCCGCGAACACGGATCATCCCCGCGCCTGCGGGGAACACGACATTCACAGTAAAATAACCAACCGTAAGGCCGGATCATCCCCGCGCCTGCGGGGAACACCCGAAGCCCTGGCCCTGCACCAGCGCGGATTACGGATCATCCCCGCGCCTGCGGGGAACACCGCCATATCCCTGGCCGGATCGGGTATTTCAACGGATCATCCCCGCGCCTGCGGGGAACACGCGAACTCGGCCGTCTCGGTAGAGGGCGCGGGCGGATCATCCCCGCGCCTGCGGGGAACACCTCGGCGGCCACGCGGGCAAAGGCGGCACGGGCGGATCATCCCCGCGCCTGCGGGGAACACTAAAAATCCAGACAGATAACCTTACCCCGTCCCGGATCATCCCCGCGCCTGCGGGGAACACTGGATTTCCGGGGTCAGCGTCCCCGTAGCGGGCGGATCATCCCCGCGCCTGCGGGGAACACGCCAGGGCCGGGGGCGTCATCGTCGTGGGGGACGGATCATCCCCGCGCCTGCGGGGAACACTCTCGTGGTCGGCATGATCTCCGGGCGTCCAGCGGATCATCCCCGCGCCTGCGGGGAACACAGCTTGCCGGTGCGGATAGCCTCGGCGTTACGCGGATCATCCCCGCGCCTGCGGGGAACACTTAGAGTCGTTAAATTTTGGGTGCGTCTCTGCCGGATCATCCCCGCGCCTGCGGGGAACACGAAAACGTGTAGCCTGACCCAACGAGCACGACCGGATCATCCCCGCGCCTGCGGGGAACACCTGGAAATGGCGCACAACGACGGCGCACAGGTCGGATCATCCCCGCGCCTGCGGGGAACACGGCGTTTTTCTTTCTCGCAAACGTGATGAGGACGGATCATCCCCGCGCCTGCGGGGAACACTGCGGCCATGCCGCCGTGTTTGCGGAGGATCGCGGATCATCCCCGCGCCTGCGGGGAACACGCGGGCCAAGTCCAGTGCCTCGTTTGTGATTGCGGATCATCCCCGCGCCTGCGGGGAACACTTGAGGACATTTTCACCCGCCGCCGTGAGGAGCGGATCATCCCCGCGCCTGCGGGGAACACTCAAGGCGACGATCGCCGCCCTGGGCGAGCAGCGGATCATCCCCGCGCCTGCGGGGAACACTCTCTTCACAGGGCAGGGACCGACCACGCTTGCGGATCATCCCCGCGCCTGCGGGGAACACATGTGGGCTCCTTGAGTAAGTCAGCAGCGGCACGGATCATCCCCGCGCCTGCGGGGAACACAAGACCATGGCTGGCGTGTGCGGCATGTTGGCCGGATCATCCCCGCGCCTGCGGGGAACACGTAGACGGCGTTGCCCAGGTGGTTTATCCTGTCGGATCATCCCCGCGCCTGCGGGGAACACTGGTACGCCAGAACCCTGAATCCACAGATGTTTTTCAACATCTAGGAAGCTACCGAATACACTTTATAAATTGTCAATGAACGCAATTGGTTATTCGGCTCCCTCGGGCGATGCCAAGGGCAGGAACGATACAAGATTTAACCCGTCAAAATCACACGAGATACGACGATTCGGCCCCAGGGTGCGAAACTCGAAGCCCGATTCGCTCCGCGCGCTCCAGGCCATCACCGCGTTGCCGTCCTCAATCCCGGCCTCGACGGTATGCCAGATCATCTCACGGACCTTCACGGAGTAATTGCCCACATACACACCGGCCCGGATCTCCAGCAGCCATACTGCCAGGCGGCCGCGCAGACGAGGTGGGGCGTTCTCAAGGACGATGACCATCATCCCCAAGCCCCTCCTCGTCCGCGAAAGCCGGACCAACCGCCTCCGACGGCGCTTGCGGCACGGGAAGCCCCCCGGCCGACAACACGTCTTCGATCTCCGGTATGATGCGCGACAACAACTTCGACTCTCGAAACCGGTCTCGACAGGCCAAGCGCACAACGCGTTCCGGCTCGGCCGGCGATTGACCGGCCACCCGAAACGCCACTGGTACCACCGTATCGAACTTATAGATGTCGGCGATGTCGTAAACGAAACTTCGCGGCTTGCCGGTGTGCAAAAAACCGATGGCCGGCGCATAGCCCGCCGCCAGAATCGCCGCCTCGCAAAGCCCGTGCAGGCAGGCCGTGGCCGCGCTCAGGCAGCGGTTGGGCAGATCGCCGCTGCCCCATTCGCGCGGATCGTACTTCCGGCCCGACCACGGCACGCGGTATTGCTTGGCGAGCAGCTTGTACATCTCGCGCACGCGCGTGCCCTCGATGCCGCGCAGCTGATCGACGCTGCGCCGTGACGGCGCTTCCTCGCCAAAGCGCAATGTGAACATACTGCGCACCACTTTCGTCCTGGCCTCGGGATCAAGCGCCAAGGCCGCCTGATACAGCAGCTTGTCGCTACGCGCCCCGCCGGGCTGGCCGGAGGCGTAAAGACGCACTCCGGCCTCCCCGACCCAGGTGAGCAGCGTGCCCGCACGGGCGGCCAGGGCCACGGCCGCATGGCTCACGCGCATGCCCGGTTCCAGCAGAATGCAGGCCACGCCGCCAACCGGGATGTGCGTGCGCGTCCCGGTGGCGTCCACGACCACGAACGCGCCGTCCAGCACGTCCAGGTTGCCTTTCTCCAAAAAGACCATGGAGGCCCGTTCCTTGAGCGGCAACTGGGCAAGGCGCGGCAACATGGCGTCAGGCCCGCCGGACCAGCATCAAGCCGCAGCCCAGCCCCTTGGCCGGGCCAACGCCTGTGAACAACGCACCAAGCGCCTTGTCGGGGTCGCAGACCTGGGCAAATCCGGCAAAATCCAGCGTTCCCAGGGTCACTTTGCGGCCGTCGCGCCAATACTGGCGTTTGGTGTAGCTTTCGACCACAAGACTCAAATCCTCGAAGCAAAGCCCGAGTTCCGCTTGTCGAGCCAGCAGCCACTTGCCCCCGCACTCCTGGGCCAGGACCGCGCGCGGCGGCGGTTCGACGCCAGCGGCCTGAAAGCGTTTGCGCGCGTCCTGCACCACGTCGAAACGGTCCTGGCCGCCGTCTTCCCGCTGGCGTTTGACCACGGCATTGGCCCGCAGCGAGACATAAAGCCTGTCGCCCTCGGCCAGTTTCGGTGCGTACGGTTTGACGGCCAGCCGCCAAACGCCTTTGCGGTCCACAGGCTCGCGGGCCGACACGGCCAGATAGTTCTCGGCGTCGATCTCCCGGAACAGGAAATCACGCTTGCGGTCCGGCCTGTCGGCGAAAAGCTCCCACAAGGCCTGATGCGCGTCGTAGACGTTTTTGAAAATGGCTTCCTTGGTGCGCAGTTGCAGCTTAGCAAGAAACATGGCCGGCCTCCTTGTCCTTGTCCCGGGGGGTGACCACGCCGGGCGCGGTCACCCCGGCCACGGCCCGGCGTTCCTCAAAAAGCCGCCGCCCATGCTGCACCGTGCGGTCGCGCACCAGCGGCCGGTTGGTCACCTTTTCGAGAGTGAGGGCGTCGTTGTTGTCGGCATAGACCACGGCAGGGGTAGAAGGTTTGCGCCCTGTTGGGAAAGCCAGGCGGCTTAGCGGGTAATCGGCCAGCGCCGCTTCCAGGTTGTCGTAATCCCCGACGCGCGGCGCGAAGGGCAGCGACGGCGGGCAGCATTTGCGGCCAAGGTAGGGGGGCAGGACCGGTCGCCGCAGGGCTTCGGCCAGTTCCTCCAGGCTGTGGGGCGCGGCCGGGCCGGTCGAGGGCTTGGCGGCCGGAGTCAGGCAGGCCGTGAAATGCGCGTCGCACAGGTAACCCCGTCTGGACAGGACGGTATAAGGCGGCTCGTCGATGCCGAGCAGACCGCCGAGTTCGTCGGCGCGGGTGCGGTAGACGCGTTTGCTTTTTTCCGGCGGCGTCTGGATGGTGTGGTAATCCAGGAGTTGCGTCCCTGGCGCGTCCACCCGCACGGCCAGGGCGTAGCCGTCGGACAAGGCGGCCAGGCGCGTTTCCTCATGGCGGCGGATGCCCAGGCAGGCGGCCAGCAGCCCGAACACGGCCGAGCGCGTGGGCAGGCTGGCGCTTGGCCGCACCTCGCCCACGGCCACAAGCCCGTAAGCGGCCAACATGCCGTAGAGTTGGAAGGTGAGGTAACGGGCCATGGCCTACTCCGCCACAAAGGCGGCCAACTCGGCCAGGGAGCCTTCCCCGGTGAAGACATTGAAGCACTTCGGCGGGAGCGTTTGTCCGTAGATCTTGTCCATGTTTGCTTTGGTTTTGACCAACCGGCCAATGGCTGTTTCGCCGATGTTGCCGTCGTGTTCCTCTTCTGTTTCGCCCACGGGCTTGAGGAAGGCCAGGGAGAGGTTGCGCGGCGTGTCGTCGCCTTTTTCGGCCAGGGCGTAGCAGGCGTAGGCGCGGGAAGCGTAGCTGGCCTGCTTGCCTGTCGGAGCCACGGTGCAGGCGGCGGCGGTCAGCGCCGCCAGGGCTTTTTGGACAAGCGCCGCATCGCCTCCGAGGTTTTCGGCCAGCAGTTCCCGGTCGATGCAGATATACAGGTAGTACAGACCGGCCCCGAATTCCGAGACCCCCATGTGGCCGGCTCCGGCGTCGTCGCGGTTGAGGTCGTCGACGGCGGTGAAGAAGTCGTCCTCGGCCACGGCCCGATGCACGGTGACGGCGTGGGCCACCTGCACGGCGGCTTCGACGTTGAACCGGGCGCTGGCGGCGAGCATCCGGCCGAACATGGCGATGTCGGCGGCCTTGGCGTCGCTGCGCAGGAGGGAAAGCGCCTCGCCGGCCGGGGTTTTGCCCGAGGCGCGGCAGGCCTTAGTCAGTTCGGCCACGGCTTGGCGTTCTTCCTGGCTCACATGGGCGAGCTGTTCGATCTCCAGGGATTCGAGCAAGGCTTCGCGTGTTTTGACCGGATCGGTTTCCTTGTCGCCCTTGGGGTCGTATTCCTTTTTGACCTTGCCGAAGACGCCGGCGATGGTGCGGGCAATTTCCATGGCCGGTTTTTCCTTAAGGGTAGGCAGGCCGCCCGTAGCGTCGGGATCGTCCCACACGGCGTCGAGGTCGGCCCCCTGGGTCAGGGCGCAATAAACTTTGCGGCCGAGTTCCTTGGTGCGCACGCCCAGGTGTTCCTTACCCAGGGTCGCCTTGAAGGTATCGGAGGTGCGCCAGGCGCGCTTGAGGCTCTGGGAGGAGACCCGCAGCCGGTTGGCCTCGCCAAAGCGCATCGACTTGGGCGCGCCCAGGTCGTCGCGGTTGAGATTGGCGGCCGGGTAGCTGGTCAGGATATGGAGCTGGATGAATCGGGACATGGCGATTTCTCCCTTATCTTTTGGCAGGTCGGTTGACGTAGTATTGAATAGCCCAGGCGCGGCGGGTTTTGTCGGTCCAATCGGACGCTCCGGTCACGAGACTGCGCAACTCGGCCGTGCCGCCGAGGTAGGCGACGAGCCGGCGCAGCATGAGAAACAGGTCGTCCGGGTCGGTTGTGGCCAGCAGTTTTTTAAAGCGCGGGTCGCGCACGGATTCCTGTCCCGATTCGATCGGGGCGAGCTGGCGGGCAAAATGGCCTTCAGCCAGCAGGGTGCGCACATGCGCCAGCACGCCCACGGCCCGGGCCAGTCTGGCGGCGTCCTTGGGCTCCATCTCGACGCCGGCGGCTTTCAGCAGCGGCAACAGGCCTCGCTGGTAGTCGGGCGAGACGAAGACCTCGTCGGGGGTCTTGGCCCGGCGCAATCTGGCCCTTGCCCCCCGGTTGTCGTTAAGGCTCGCCCACCATTTGCGCAGCTCGGCCCAAAAGGCGGCGCTTGGCGGCTCATCGCCGTAGAGCAGGGATTGGAGCGTGGTCACGGTTTCGCCTCCTTTTTGGGCGTGATGCCGAGGATTTTCGAGCAACTGACAAAGGTGTAGGCCCGCATCCGATTGAGCGCCGCGTAGATCTGCCGGGCTTTGCGAGGCGTTGTGCCGCCGTCTTCGGCGACGGCGGCGAAGATGGCTCCGATGGCAGCCAGGAGCGTGTCGCGCCAGCCGACAGCAATAGCGGCGAGGGCATCCTCGTCGTCCGGCGCATCCAGAACCGCGCGGGCGGCCGCATAAAACGCTGTTTCCGTCTCGGCCCAGAACCGGGCCTCGACCACGGTCAACAACGTTGCATCGGGTTTGGGCTTTTGGCCGTTTTCCGAGAAGAGCGCTTCATGCACGGCCCGGCGCAGATTGCCGCAGGCTTCTTCCGCCGCCTTGATCAGCGGCGCGACCTCGCCAATGAACCGTTTGGCCTCGCGTCCCTTGAGGTCGTAGATGGGATATTCGCCCTCGCACCAGTTGCGCGCCTTCATGTTGTCCATGTCCCAGCCGAAGGTGCGCAGCCGGGCGGGCGTTTGCTGCTCGGGCGGCGAAGCGTCCCGGTAGTGGCTGACGACCTGGGCCGGCAGGACAGATTTCTTGTCGTCCATGGCTCCATAAACGAAGCCCAGCCACTGGTTGTAGGCGCGGCCTTCGCTTTCGCCCTTGATGGTCAGGGGCTCCTTGCCCGGCCCCTGGTCGCGGTAGGGAGTCAGCGGATGCCGCCAGCCGTCGCCGTAGTTGTTGCCGTAGTTTTTGGTCCAGTATTGGCGCACGAAGACGTTGCCTGTCTGGCCGCACACCGGGCAGGCCGAAGGCGCGTCGTCGGTTTGGGTGGCAAGCACGATGCGCCGGGGCATGGCCCAGTAGTGGTGCAGGAAGTGCATGCCGTCGCGGTGGACTTCACTGCCCTTGGCCGTGCTGTCGCGGGTGGCGGCCAGCCAGGGGAAGACCGCGCCGGGCAGGGCGGCGGCCTCGGCCGGCAGGGCTTCGACGCCGGCCGCATCCAGGGGCAGCACGTTGGCCCAGACGGTTTTCCAGAGCGAATCGTCAAGCATGACAAGGGTTGTCAGCGGCCCCCCGCCGCGCAGGGAGACACGGTGCCCGGCCCCGCCCGCTGGGGCGTAGGTCTGTAAGGCGGCTAGGGCGGCGGCGGCGCAGGCCGGGCACAGGCTTTGGGGCGGCTGGTCGCGTTTGATGAAGAAGTCGCTGTTGTTTTTTGTGGCGTTCTCGCCGGGCGAATCCATGAGCAGCGCGCCCACCGGGGACGGTTCCTTGGCCTCGGCTTCAGTGAGGGTGAAATCCTGGAGAAAGCGCGGCCGGTCGCCGAAAAGGTTGAAGAAGGGGACAAGCGGTGCAAAGGCAGCCTTGAGGGCCTCGGGCGCATAGGCGTCAGGGGCGAGGTGGGGTTGGGAACCGCTGAATCCGAGCCGCCATTTTCGGATATCGGCCGGGGGCAGGGCGGTTTGCACGAGGCCGACGAGCAGTTCGAGCAGCGCGCCTTTGAAGTCGGGGCGCGGCGTATCGATGTCGGCGATGGCTTGCTCTGGCGATCCGTCGCCAGGATCGGTGATGCGCCAGGGCGGGATACGCAGGCGCGTCCCGTCGACCCGGCGAACCGGAATCCAGTCTTGCGTCAGAAGATTGAAAGCGGGCATTGGTTTTTCGCTCCACGAGTTCGTGTTTTCTATATGAATACATAATAATCAAGGCGGTTGCCAGCCCGAACGGCAAAACGAGAAAGCCCGTCCGGGCTGGCGGGGGTTAGAGGAGCGATATTATGACGATGATGAGGAGCACGATCAGTCTCTCTCCGGAGGTGGAGAGAGCGAGAAATAAGATCCGCTTGGTACGATGGCATGCCATAAGGGCATCCCCCTTTGCGCGTGTGCGCAGGTAAGGGATTAAGGGTTTGCCTCGGCACGGACGAATTGCTAGTGAATGATTGCTAGCTGTTCACGAGCATCAAGCCGTGGAAGGCGTCGGTTGGGCGTGTGGCTACGCCCAACCGGCAATTGCTAGATAGGATAACTGGAGTTTGTTTGCAATAGGCGCTGTAGCTACAAACTTAATTTTTTTAAAATCCCCACTTTTGCGGGGAACTTCCGTAATTAAATCACGGCGCTGTGGCCACAAACGGATCATCCCCTCACTGGAGGGGAACAGACTCTTTCGTTCTCACAAAAGTGAACACGCATGGAGCAAGAGCCATCAAAAATCATACGGATTCCATCGGGAGTCTGTCAACAATAAGTTGTTATTTATTATTTTCATAGATTAACCCTTCCCCCCGACTATAAACCGCCCCGGTTCCCGGCAGGGCACAGCGCCAGACGCCGGGAGCTTCCGTTTCGATAAAGGGCGCCAGCGTTACCCAACGCCCCTGGTCGGGCAGGGTGGCGGCAAAGGCGGCCAGCCGGCTTTCCCACTCGCCGACAGCCGTCAGCGCCCTGCCCCGGCGCAGCGGCACAGACACTTCCGAGCGGGCGCACGTCGCCGCGTCCAGCCCGTCTTCGGCCCATAAGGCCAAACCGTCCGCTACCACCCGCAAAAGCCGCAGCGTCACCCGCTCATCCCCAAGGCGCGTTGGCGTCACGCGGTCGTCGTACCAGAGACCGGAAGCCGCGTCGGCCCCATACCCTTGATGAAAATCCAGACAGTTGGCCGTAGCCAGGCTTTTCTCGGCACTGGCCTTGCCGGCCTGCTTGTCCTCGGCCGAGGCAAGCGCCCCCGGCGTCGGCAACGCGTCGACATCGTACGCGCCCTCGACCAGCTCCCGCGCCTGCCGGGGCAGCTCAATGCGCTGGCACATCGACAAAAGCCGCGCCGTGCGCCAAAGCACGTCATGGCCGGGATAGACGTAAAGGCCCTTCCCAAGCTCGGCTTCGCCCCAGCCCAGCCCCGGCTCGTCCACGGCAGGCGGCGAAACAACCAGCACGGACGGCCCGGCAAACCCCGCCGGCCGCCAGTCCCGGTCATGACGCTGGCACCGGCCGGCCCGCTGTAGGATAAGCTCCATGGGGGCCAGCTCCGTCACTAGAAAGTCAGCGTCAACATCTAGTGATTGTTCAACTATTTGAGTGGATACAAGAATTTTCCCGCGCCGTGTCTCTTGCGTGGAGTCCTTGCCGAAGATCGTCAACACCCGCTCCTCCATGGCCAATCGGTCGCACAAGGCAAAGCGGGCGTGAAAGAGCAGGACGTCCTCTGGCGGCAGGCGTTGAGCCAGCAGGTCTCGCGCCGCCATGGCTCGGTCCACGGTGTTGCAGACCATGATGGCGCAGCCGCCGGCGGCATGGACGGCAGCCAGCCGGTCATAAGCTTCGGCAACGTCGTGGCACAGGGCCACGGCTACGGACAGGGTGCGGGTTTGCGGCAGCGGCGTTTCCGAAAAAACGCCGTCGGCCAGCCGGGTGGCCAGGGGCAATGGGCCAGCCGAAAGCGTTGGGGTCGGATAGCCGGCTCCCCGGCAAAAGGCGGCGGCCAGACCCTGCTTTACGCGTCGGGGCAGGGTGGCCGAGAGCAGCACGGCGCTGCCGCCAAGGCCGGCCTGAAAGGTGAGGAGCGCTTCCAGCAGCCGGGTGGTGTAGGGATCGTAGGCATGCACCTCGTCGGCCACAAGGACGTTGCGGCCAAGGCCGAGCAGGCGCAGACACTGGTGCTTGGCCGGCAGCGCGGCCAGCAGCGCCTGATCCAGCGTCCCCACGCCGCACGGGGCGAGCAGGGATTTCTTGGCGTTGTCCGCCAGCCAGGAGGCGCAAAACGCGCCGCCGTCCGCCGCCGTGCCGTCCTCCAGGTCGCCGTCGCCGGCACGGCCGCGCTCAAGGCCGATGCTGCGCGAAAAATCGTCATGGATGCGGCGCGCGCTGTGGGCCAGCATGAGCGACGGCTGGGCGTCTTCGGTTTCCTCGAAAAGCGCCCGGTAGGACGGGGCCAGCCGGGCGTACATGCCGTTGGCCGTGGCCATGGTGGGCAGGCCGACATACAGCCCCTGGGCCTCGCCGCCCGCCATGACGCCATGGGCGGCGAGCACGGCCGCCTCGGTCTTGCCGGCCCCGGTCACATCCTCGAAAATGAACAGGCGCGGCCCTCTGTCCAGCCCGGCGATTTCCAAAACATGGGCCTGCAACGGCGTAGGCGCATACTTCTTCCTGATATGCGGCAGCAGGTCGTGAAATCCGCTGCCCTGACGCGGCGGCGGGGAAAGGATGCCGCAAGCGGCCACGGCGGCCCGGGCCTGGGGCAGGGCGCGCTCGGTCAAGTAGGCGGCAAGGGGCATGGGCGTGTCGCAGTAGGCAAAGCCCTGGCCCGAAGCAAGCCAGTCGGCCACGACCAGCAACCCGGCAAAGAGCCAGGACACGGGGCGAAACGCCTGGAGGGCCTCGTCGCCGCCGGGCAGGGCCAGGGGGGCGGGCAGGAACATGGCCCCGACCTCGCCAATGAACTGCCGAATGGCCGCAGTGGTGGCGGCGGGAAGGCGCAGGTTGCTTTCCGCAAGGGGTTGCGGCGGCTTGCCGTGATGCCCGAAAGCGGCGTCGGCCAGGGGACCGAGGGTGTCCATGTGCAGCCAGCCGTCGCGGCACAGGAAGGAGGGCTGCCAGGCATCCGCGATGTCATCGTCCAGAAAGATGGCCTTGCCCAGGTGGCTGTGGTGGTCGTTGTTGACGCGCTTTGCCGGCGGCCCACCGAGAGCGTCCACGATATCCGGTCGATACTGCTGGAAGGCCGGAGCGAATTTGCCGAGATCGTGGAGCACGGCGAAGTACGCCAGCAGCGCGTCGAGGTCCGCCGGGGCCACGGCCGGGGCCAGGGCGTAGAGACGTTGGCGCAGGCGCGTGTCGGCGTCGAGCAGGGCGTGCAGCGTCGCGGCGACGTCGAGGCAATGGCAGACGAGCAGATGATGGGCCGCGCTGTCTTTGGCGGCTTTGCCCCAATAGCGGTACATGGCGTGTCCCGGGGTATCGGTTGTCGGCGGCGCGGCCCGTGGTCGGCGTTTCTCAGCCGACCGTGTTGCCGCTGCCCTGAATCTGGGTGACGGTGCTGTTGTCGCCGGCTGTTGCGGTCTGGTGTTGGGATTTGTCGATGGGGACCGTCCCGATGATGGCCTTGATCTCGGCGGCAAAGTCCCGGTCTTCGTCGAGGAGTCCTTCCAGGCGTCGGCGCACGGTTTTCTGCGCTCCGGCATCGGCGGGATTGTTCTCCAGAGCGGCGAGGGCGTTGGTCGCGCCTTCGCCGTCCTTGGCGAAGCGGGTTTTGACCAGCGCGGCAAGTTTCTCCACGCAGGCTTTGCCGAGTTTGGTCGCGGCGTCGGTGATGGCCGTGGCGGCTCCGGACTGGGCGGCGACCAGAGCGCTTAAGGCGAGGTCGGTCAGGGTTTGGATATCCATGAGGTCTCCTTAAGTGGTTGGGGCGTGACTTTCATCCATATCTTTGAAGAGCGAAAGGCTATGAGACAATAAATCCTGTTTGAGTAGGGCATCGGCTTCTTGACGTGAGATGTTCTTGGATAGCGCAAGCCAAGTGGTCATCGCTTCGTGAAAATCATCCCGAAAGGTGTCGGAATGTTCCTGTGTTAAAGCGCGATATAGGTGAGCGGTTTCCCTTGAGATGGCAAGTGCTTCTTGTTTATGTGAGACGAGGGCAGACAATATACGTGATAACGTGCTGAGGCTCATGGCTAGATCTGCTTGGAAGGCGCTGGGGTAAATAGTGGCCAATCCGCGAAAAAGAGATACCGCTTCGCGGGAAAATGGGAGGGCTTTTCCCGGCTTTTCTTTTTTACGGAGTTTATGGGCTAGGTTGTTGAGGCTCATGGCCAATCCTGGTTTGTTGGCATCGGGTTGCTCGACAACAAGTTCTCGATATTGGGCAACTGCTTCACAGTTGATATAAATAGCTTCGTCAATGTTTCCAGCTCCGCTAAGTCTATTGCTGAGACATGTAAAACTGGCCGCTAGTTTAGAGAGATAGTTTTTTGGATCAATAGTTGCCAACTCAATGAACAAATCCGTCGCTTCCCATGCGATGGGGAGTGCTTCTTTAGGACGCTTGAGAAGACCGAAAATGATTGCTAACGCATGTAAACTATGTGCTAAGTCTTTTTCGTAAAATTTTGGTTTCGCATCGAATAATCTTCGTCGAATATCAACAGCTTCTAGTGCAGAAATAAGTGCTTCTTCCTGTTTTCCTGCATGGCTTAAGCAGTTGGCGAGGGTCGTTAAGCTTAGGGCCAATTCTGGAAGAAATGTGTCTGAGTCAATGCAGACTTTGTCTCGACGGATGGAAACTGATTGGCGTGCGGCATTTATCCCTTCATCTATCCGGCCAGCGTATCTATATCTAATCGCTAGATTATTTAAGCTAGATGCTAATATTGAATATGTTTCAGCCGTTGCAGGCTCAACTCGCAAACGAGTCACGGCATATAATTGCCAATCTAGAGCTAAAGTAAGCAAGATACCTGTCTTGTCCGGTAGAGCATCAATCAAGGTGAAAAGTAAGGTTAACGGCAACTCCGGCATCTCGCCCAACTCACGCAGCCACTTCATCGCCCGCTGCTGTGCCTTCTCCGCGTGCCCCATAGCGCCCTTTTCCTGGCGCGGCACAAAATCTTGCACGCACCGCACCAACACCGCTGCCACTTCCGACGGCCGGTCGTCAAAAGCCCG
The DNA here is from genome assembly GCF_004135975.1 of Solidesulfovibrio carbinolicus. NCBI lineage: Bacteria > Pseudomonadati > Thermodesulfobacteriota > Desulfovibrionia > Desulfovibrionales > Desulfovibrionaceae > Solidesulfovibrio > Solidesulfovibrio carbinolicus. Next base: position 1,342,453 of record NZ_CP026538.1, read on the forward strand.
CAGCACTGCGTCCGTACCGTCGATTTGCTGGCCGTCGGCCAGATGCTTGAGCAAAAATGCTTCACCCACGATGTCGGGCTGGATCGGGGCTACGCCTTCGCCGCCGTCCGGCAGCAGCTCCGAAAGCAGCCGCCTCGTCGTTGCAACATCGCTGCCACTGCAGCCAAGTGCTTCTCTTTCACGAGCCAAGCACGAGCCAAGATCCCGCGCCCCGATGCCGCCGCGCAGGGTCGCAAAAGCGGCCATGTGGGCAATCAGGATTTGCATGGACGCATTGTCGCCGCAGGGCAGCAGCAACCGCTTATGCTCATGCTCCGCCACCTTCAGCGCCAGATCAACGCGCCCCAGGTGCAGCACCTCGCCCACCCCGCCTTGTTGGTGCATGACCATGGCCGCCATCATCAGATAGAGCGGCGCGCCGGCCCAGTCCGTCGCGGCCAGCCGGGTCTGGAAGTCCGTATCTTCGGCCGGCAGGACCACCGCGCTGCCCAGGCGGGCAAGCATGTTCTGCATGATGCCGATGCGAACGGCCGGCGAGGAAAGATCCGGCAGCCGCAACGGCTCGCCGTCGAGCAGGTCGCGCGGCATCATTTCATTGAGGCCGAAGCCGCTTTGCAACAGGCGCTCCAGCCAGCCGCTCTGGGCGTCGGCCTGCCGCTCCAGCAGCAGGATACGCAGCGGATGGGCGCGCGGCGTCGCGGCGCACAGTTCTTCCAGCCAAACCCGCAACGCATCAACCAGGGAAAGGGCGTAATCGAACACGATCAGGGTGGGTTTGCGCCACTGCCAGGCCCCGAGATTGCCACGGCCAAGGGTTCGTCGCGCTTCCGCGTTGGTGACGAAGCCTGCCTGCCAGTCCGGACCAAGGGCGCGGCATAGCTCCCGGGCGAAGCGGGTTTTGCCGACGCCCGCGCCGCCGTGCACGACGCGCACGGAGACCGGCCGCTGTGCCTCGTGGGCATTGGCCCAGGCACCGAAATCGGCCAGAAGCGGCTCACGTCCCACAAACGCCGTGGCTTCGATCACCGGACGCAGCAGGGACGCTTCGTCCTTGGCCGGTTCGGTCGGCGCGGGCTGTGCCGGCGGCAGCGGGGTGATGAACAGATGGGGACTGTCGCCGACATAGTTGTTGTCGCCGATGATCTGGATGATGCGGGCGTTGTCGCCCGCCTGGGCTTGCTGCAGCGTGGACATTGGCCTTGCTCCCTCTGGGACCCTGTCATTTCAGTATATCAGAAGACCGATTGACCTGGAAGCCCCGGGCAAGAAAGGGGCGTTTAACGGCCCAGGACGAAATGCAGGAAAGAAGGTCACAGGAGGAGCACGGTCGAGAGACCGGGAGCCAAGGCGCTGTATCTTCGTGGAGAATTGGTAAAGCGAGGGTTAATATTTACCAAATAAAACTATAATATTAAATAGGTAGAGTGAATATCAACCCCAGTGGGCTCATGTCCCGACCGTCGGTCTGTCCCGGTGTCCCAAATCCTTAGGATTGGGACGCCGGGACACGCCGGCCGGCAGGGGGGCGAGGGGAGGCGCTGCTTTTTGTGGGCAGATGCTTTTCGAGTGCCCGCTGAACCGTGCTTTTGGGAATGTCTGTGAGCTTCGCTATCTCTCGTACGCTTTTACCCTGGTCGGCGAGACTAAGGATCTTGTCGACATTTTCTGAAAGGGGGTGCGTGGTCCATTGGAACGTGTCGTCCTTGGCGACCAATCTGGCGACGAAAGGATCGGCTCCGCTGCCGGCCAAGCCTCTGGCTTTTTGGAGGTGCACCTCGAATCGCGCGCCATCGGCTGGAGCGTGGTCTTTGACGGGCAACAGCGCGATCACGGTGTCCATTACGTCTTCGCGGGACGAGGTGCCGCGTTGGCCGCCGTTTTTGTTGGCATGATGCACCACGACGACAGCGATGCCGCGTCTTCTTAAGGATAAAAGCCAGGCCTGGACCGGCAGCCAGCTTTCGGCCTCGTTTTCCTTGCCGACCCGACAAAGCGTCGCCAGATTGTCGAGAATGAGCAGCTCCACCCCGGCAAGCGCAGGGTCAAGGGCCGCTTGGCCTTCCGGCGTGGCGAGGTTTGCTAGAAAATCGGGCTGGCAGTCCGGCGTGATGATCCGCAGCAGCTCCGGGACGGGGCCGCCGTATCCCTTTACGATGCCGGCCAGTCGTTCCTGTAGCATCCAGCCTTGCATTTCGCCGTCCACGAAGAGCACATTCCGAGGGCGCGGCGTCTTCCAGCGCAACACGTCCTGCCCGGCGGCCACGCCATAGGCCAGGGTCAGGGCCAGAAAGGTTTTGCCCAGCCCCCGGGGGCGTAGAGCAGGGCCAAGCCCTGGCTCGGCAGAATCGGGTCCAGGATGTGTTCGCGCTTGGGAAAGCCGTAAGCAAGAAAGTCAGACGCGGAGAGCACGACAATCGGGGCCTTGGCTCCGGTTGTCGTTGGAGGCGAAGCGGGGGGCTCGGCTTTGTCCAGGCTGGCCTTGACGGCATCAAGCCCTTCGGCGGCGGCCAAATCATTGAAGTCTGTTTTTCCGGTTGGGTCCTTGAAGACAGGGACCGCCACGTGGGCCTGGACGACCCTAGCTGCTGCGACGGCGTGGTCGATGCCGGGGTTTTTCCCGTGTCTGGCGGCCGTCTCGTGGTCGTTGTCGGCACAGATAACCATCGGGCGACCGGGCAAGGCTTGGCGGGCCGCCTCGGCTACGGGCATCAGGTTGTTGCAGGCGAAGCAGACCAGCACGGTCCCCTTGGTGGCTGCGTGGATGGTCGCGCCGGTCGCATACCCTTCGACAAGGTAAAGCGGGCCGTCATCGCCGTCGATCCGGAAGAAGCCGCCACGGATTTTGCCGCCGGCAAGAAACCGTTTCTCCCCCTTCGCGGTAATGAACTGCAGAGACGTGAGGGCGTCATTGGCGTCGTACACGGGCACCACCAGCCGCCCGTCCTGGGCAACGCGAACGTTTCCATGGGGTTTTATGCCTTTCCCGACAAGGTAGGGGTGATCGTGCGGCGCGGTCCGGGTCGCGTTCAGGATGCGAAGCGCGCGGTTGCGGGCATCGGCGAGCCGTGCGTCCACGGCTTTTTGTCTAGCTCTTCGGGTTTTCTCGATGCGGGCTTGTGCTTCCCTTGAGAGGGGGGTGGAGGACTTGTCTCTCCAGACGCCTTCCTCGCCGGTACGGAAATTCCAGCAATGACCGTAGGCGGGAGAATCGGGATAGAGCAAGTAGGAACCGTCAGCGCCTCGCTCTTTGCCGGCGGTGCCGCATCGGTGGATCGTGCCGTCAGCAAGGATATCGACTGGGCGCAGGCCTGCGCTTTTGAGGAAAGCCCGGAATTCGCTCCAAAGCTCCGTCGCCATGCTCACGGACCTCAACGAACGGATGACGGAGGCATGGCGTCTGCGGTGAAGACCTTGCGCGCCTCGCGGAAGGCGTCGAGGTCCGTCGGATCGTAGACCACCACTTTGCCGAGTTTGCAGTAGCGCGGGCCACGGCCCTTGCAGCGCCAGACTTCGAGGGTTCCAGGCGAGACGCCCAGGTATTCGGCGGCTTCACGGGTACGAAGGCTTCGAGGCATATGGCATCTCCTTGAAGGCAGTTAAACTACCCATGGGATGCCCGGGGGAGGGAAAAGAAGGAAGGTCTCCAGCAACGTAAAGGTATCCAGCGACGTGAAGAAGTTGTCCAGCGACGTGAACGAGGTACCATACGTCGCTGGATAGCTAGACAGCGCAACTATTCGTATTTATCTGTTTTTATTAATTTTTAATAGAATTAAACTCATGACTTGGTCTGTCTTTGTTTTAAGTCGTCGGGCAACCCGCGTCGAAATGCGGCAAATCCTTCTTTCCGGGGTAGTTTGGTGCCGGTTTCCCCCCACATTTGACGCCAAAGAGATCTATGTTGATGGATGGATCGGGGCTTGCCCTGCCGAGTACAGTCGACAGCAAGGGCGACAGCTTTTTCTACGGTGGCAACCCACTCATGGATTGCCTTAAGTTGTCTAGACTCAATTGCCAGGGATGTTTTTTGTAAGTTTGTTGTGCTTTTGGATAGACGTAGCTGCTTTTCTAAGTGTTGTATCTCGCTATTTAACTTTTCTATCTCCATCTGGGCTGACAGATATTCTGACTTATAGTTTGCAATTTTTCCTTCGAAGAAATTATCTGGAAGCGCTTCTACAATTTCTGAAACGAATGATTCGTTGTTGAATTGTTCAAGAAAATTAATAAACTCTGAAGTCTTGTAACGAAAATTTTTGAGCAGCTTGTGAGCGTCCGTCCAGCTGCAGTAATATGATGAGCCTCCTACAAATGAGCGATCTTCATATTGTAGATAGTAATATCCTGGTTGTAGACGCCCGCTGGAATTCCGTTCTACAATTCTTTGTCCAAGGTTGTTGTAGACAGGAAGGCCATTAGTGATGAGTGTTATTTGTTCTGTTAGAGAGATTCCCAGGGATTCCAAATAGGTAACCTTAAGCCATCTATCCATGGATGCCCCCGTTTGACTGTTTTTGCGAAAACGACGTCCCGCTGTCGGACGGTGCTAGGGGGCATTGTCCGACAGCAGGACGTGGTTGTAAAGATGGGCGATGGTAATGGGCATAGATAGAAGAGGATAGCCAGCCCCTTTTGGGTCTAAACCGATTGTCGGTTGGGAATAGGTTAGGAAAAAGAAAAAGGGCCTATAGCGTTTTTGCTGTAAGCCCTTGAACTTCCTGGTTGCGGGGTGGGATTTGAACCCACGGTCTTCGGGTTATGAGAACTAAAAAGCATGAAGGCTCTGAGCAAAAATCAGGTCAGGGCAAAGGGCGAGGCAGCGTGAGAGGTGAAAGAAATGTCTGACAAGGCAGACCAGAAGCAGAAACGGCTTCCTTCGACCGCTTGGAAACCGGGCCAGAGCGGGAATCCCAAAGGATGCCGTACAGGGAGCCGCCACAATGCTACCCTTACCGCCCAGACGCTTCTTGACGGCGAGGCTGAGGCTTTGACCCGAAAGGCCGTGGGACTGGCCCTGGTCGGGGATATGACGGCTCTACGGTTGTGCCTGGAGCGAGTTGTTCCTCCCCGGAAGGATTCGCCTGTCAAGCTGACGCTCCCGGCTATTGGGAGCGCCGTCGACATTCCCGCAGTGACATGCGCCCTTTTGGCGGCCGTAGCACAAGGAGACCTTACGCCCAGCGAAGCCCAGGCTGTTGATGGTCTGGTGGAGACGCATCGTCGGGCGCTTGAGACATCGGAACTTGCGGAGCGGATTGCAAGGATTGAAGACGCCACAGGGCTATAACCACGGAGAGGGCATTATGCGAAATCTCACGACCAGAGTTAAAACGGCTTGAGACAGCGTGCCAAGAGGAAACCAGCATTATTGTCGCAGTCTACCATGGGCAATCAAAGGACGAAGCAAATGAGCACTATTACAGGGAGCATCCCGAGATGCGCGGCTATGTCGAGGCTTCGCCGTTTTTGTTTGTGACGATGTTCAGGGAGAAAACCCATGCGTAATTACCATTTATGCTGTTGCCGGCAGACGTTATACCCAATATTGCAGTTGCTGATACATTCTGGAACCCCAGAACAAATAAGCATGCAGTTACCATAGCTTTTGTTGCAACCGATATCGTGTGGTGGCGAGTATGGATAATTCCATTGACAATCCCAATCCCATGACGGGGGAAGCGGCGTCGTGTTCTGCACACATTGCCAATAGTAATCGGACCAATGGGTTCCCGGCAGACATTGAGCCAAAGCATGTGCTTTCACCAGAAAAACACAACCGAAAATTATAAAACATCCCACTAGAGACCAGTGTCTTCTTGGCTTCATAGAAGTCCTTTGCTTATAAAGTCATCTGTTGACATGCGGCCTTAGGATGAATCGCCAAGCGGCGAATCGCTCTTGCAAGCCCATCACGAAGACGAAGAACACCGGCACGAAGAAAATGGCGAGCACCGTTGCGGTGACCATGCCGCCGAAAACGCCGGTGCCGATGGCGTGCTGGGTTTCGGCGCTGGCCCCGCTGGCGAGCATCAGCGGCGCCACTCCCAGGCCAAAAGCCAGCGACGTCATGAGAATCGGGCGCAGTCGCAGCCGGGCCGCAGTGACCGCCGCTTCAGCCAGCCCCTTGCCCTGTTGACGCAACTGTTTGGCGAGCTCGACGATGAGAATGGCGTTTTTGGCCGACAGGCCGATAATGGTGATCATGCCGACCTTGAAGAACACGTCGTTGGGCATGCCGCGCAACATCACAGCCCCCACGGCGCCCAGCAGGCCCAGCGGCACCACCAGCATGACCGAGAGCGGGATCGACCAGCTCTCGTACAGCGCGGCCAGCACCAGAAACACCACCAGGATCGACAGCGCCAGCAGCAGCGGCGCTTGCGTGGCGGACTGGCGCTCCTGCAGGGATTGTCCGGTCCAGGCCACCGCGAAGCCCGGCGGCAACTGCGCCGCCAGCCGCTCCATCTCGGCCATCGCCTCGCCGCTGGAGACGCCGAGTGCCGCATTGCCCGAGATGCGCGCCGCCGGGAAGCCCTGATAGCGCACCAGTTGCAGCGGCGTCTCGCTCCATGCCGGGATCACCACCTCGGACAGCGGCATCATGCCGCCGTTGGCGTTGCGCACATAGAGCTTGAGCACGTCGTCTATCTGCATGCGTGCCGACGCTTCGGCTTGAATGATGACCTGCTGCATGCGCCCGGCATTGGGGAAGTCGTTGACGTAGTGAGATCCCATCGCGGTGGACAGCGTGTCGCTGATGCTGGCGAACGAAACGCCCAACGCCTCGGCCTTGTCCCGATCGATGTCCAGGCGGATGCTGGAGCCGGCCGGAAGGCTGTCGGCATAGACGCCGCTGACGAGCCGACTCTTCTGCGCCAGTTCAAGCAGCTTGGCCTCTGCCGCCTGGAGCGCGGCATGGCCCTGGTTGGCCCGGTCCTGCAGACGCATGGTGAAGCCGGAGCTGTTGCCAAGCTCGTCGATGGCCGGCGGCAGCAGGGTAATCACTGTCCCTTCCCTGGCGCCGGAGAGGGCCTCCTGGGCCAGGGCCACTTCGCCTTGGGCCGTGGCGCCATTGCGCACGCCCCAGTCCTTGAGCATGGTGAAGGCCATGGCCGCATTTGGGCCGGAGCCGGAGAAGCCAAAGCCGACGACGGTCATGTTGGATCGGATCGATGGGCGCGAGGCCGCGTGCTGCTCGAAGGCCTTGACCACTTCCAGCGTGCGCTCGACGGTGGCGTCGGCGGGCAACTGGATGGACGTCAGGAAATAGCCCTGGTCTTCCTCCGGCAGGAAGGATGACGGCAGATGGCGGAAAGCAACCATGAGGACGGCGCAGAGCGCAGCGAACACCAGCATCATCCGTCCTGTCCGTGTCACCAGCTTGCCCAGGCGCGTTTCATAGCGCGAGGTCATGCGCTCGAAGCGGCGGTTGAACCAGCCGAGAAACCCGCGCTTCTCGTGGCGCTGCGCAGCGTGGGGCCGAAGCAACGTCGCGCACAGAGCGGGCGTCAGGGTCAACGCGAGGAAGGCCGAAAACAGGATCGACACCGCCATGGACAGCGTGAACTGTTTGTAGATCGCGCCGACCGTGCCGCTGGCCAGCCCCATGGGGATGAACACGGCCGTCAAGACCAGGGTGATGCCGATCACCGCGCCGGTGATCTCCTGCATCGCCTGGATCGTCGCCTCACGTGGCGGCAGCCCCTTCTCGGTCATGATGCGTTCCACATTCTCGACGACGACGATGGCATCGTCCACGATGATTCCGATTGCCAGCACCATGCCGAACATGGTCAGCACATTGATGGAAAAGCCCGAAGCAAGCATCACCGCGAAGGTGCCCAGCAGTGCGATTGGCGCAACGATGGCCGGGATCAGGGTGTAGCGGATGTTTTGCAGAAAGAGGAACATGACCAGAAACACCAGCACCATCGCCTCGATCAGGGTATGGATGACCTTCTCGATGGAGATCTTGACGAACGGCGCGGTATTAAACGGGATCGAATAGCTCATGCCGGCCGGCATCGTGCTGCCAAGCTCTGCCATCCGCGCCTCGACTTCCTCGGCGGTCCTGACCGCATTGGCGCCAGGCGCGAGCTGTACGGCCGCGGCCGTGGCGGTTTTGCCGTCTTCGCGGTTCATAAAGCCGTAGGACTGTGAGCCGAGTTCGACCCGCGCCACGTCGCCCAGCACCACCTTGGAGCCGTCGGGGTTGGCGCGCAGCACGATGGCGGCGAACTGTTCGGGCGTGGACAGCTGGCCCTGCACCGTGAGCGATACCGTCACGCGCTGCCCCGGCAGCGCCGGCATGGCTCCGACGCCGCCGGGCGCGATCTGGACATTTTGCTGGCTCACGGCTGCGGACAGATCGTTCATCGACAGGCCAAAGGCAATCAGCTTGGCCGGATCGACCCAAACCCGCATTGCCTGCTCCGCGCCGAACAGTTGCACGCGGCCTACGCCTTCGATGCGGCGCAGTTCATCGACGATGTTGCGCGCCATGTAGTCGCTGAGCACCGTCTCATCGAAGCGCCCGTCGTCGGATTTGAGGCCGACAAGCATCAGGAAGCCGGACGAGGAGGTCTCCACGGTCAGACCGTTTTGGCGCACGGTCTGCGGCAAGCGCGGCTCAATGGCCTTGAGCTTGTTTTGCACGTCGATCTGCGCCATGTCCGGGTCTGTGCCCGGTTTGAAGGTGGCGCTGACGGACGCCGCACCCGAGGCATCGGACGATGATTCGAAGTACAACAGGTTCTTGACGCTGGAGAGTTCGCGCTCAATGAGGCTGATCACCCCGTCGCTCATGGTCTGCGGCGTGGCACCGGGATAGGTCGCGGAAATGGTGACGGTGGCCGGCGCCACCGAAGGAAACCGGGCGATGGGCAGATTGGGAATGGCGATCACGCCCAGCAGGATGATAAACAGGGCGACGACCCAGGCGAAAACCGGGCGATAAATGAAGAATTGCGGCATGACGAAGTGCCCCCAGGCGTTCAGTGCGAAGATGCCGCGGTTGTCAGTTCAGACGCCTGCCACTCGTGGGCTTGCACTTCGATGCCGTTGGACAGACGCGTCATCCCTTCGACCACGATTGTTTGCCCGGCGGCGAGGCCGGACTGGATGCGATAGTGCCGGTTGAGCAATTCGCCCAATTTGACCGGGATGAGTTGCGCCCGGTTGTGCGCGTCAAGGACCCATATCTGCGGCTCGCCGTCGTTTCGCACCACCGCCTGCTGCGGCACCATCAGCGCCTCGGCATAGCTGGTACGCGGCACGCGTGCGCGCACGAACATGCCCGGCAAAAGCAGGCGTTGCGGGTTGTCCACCAGCACGCGCAGCAGTACGTCGCCGGTGCCGGCATCGACGTTTATACCTGAGAACAGGATGCGCCCGGCGACAGCATACGCCTCGCCATCGCTTCGCAAGATGGCCACGGGCAGGCCTTCGTCGGCGCTGGCTTGTTGCGTCGCCAGGGCCTGGCGCAGCGATTCGAGCGAGGACGCCGGGCGGCGTACATCGACGTAGACCTGGTCGATCTGATGGATACGCGCCATGGGACTGCTGTCGCCGCTGCCGACCAACGCGCCCTCGCTCACCAGCGCCTGCTCGATGCGCCCGGAAATAGGCGCTTCCACGGTGGCGAACTTCAGATCAAGCTGGCGGCGTTTGAGCGTGGCGCGGGCCTGGGCGACGTCGGCGGACGCCTGATCGCGTAGGGAGACCGCGTCGTCGTAGACCTGGCGGCTGACCGCGCCGACCTCAACCAAAGAATGCAGTCGGCTGGTTTGCAGTTGGGCTCGTGCCAACACGACCTCGGCCCGTTTCAGGGCTGCTTCAGTGGCGTCAGCCTCGGCCTTGAACGGCGCCGGGTTGATCTGGAACAGGGGCTGGCCGGCCTTGACCTCGGCGCCCTGTTCGAACAGGCGGCGCTGTACGATGCCGCTGACCTGCGGCCGGATTTCGGCAATGCGCACCGCAGCGACGCGCCCCGGCAGAACTTCACTCAGTTCCTGCCGCGACGGCGTGACGGTCATCACGGATACCAGGGGTGGCGGGAGCGCCTCCTCCGATTCAGCCTGAACACCGCCGGCCAGTAGCAAAACCGCTAGGGCAATCAAGCCGCTCTGGCGGCACAGTCGTTTGATCGTCATGGTGGAGTCCTTCAGGAACGGGCAGCCCTGTGCCCGCAAAGATAGGCGTCTCCTTGCCTTGACTCGATGGGTTTTCAATGGATATGAAATGTAAATTCGATGGAGTAGAAAAAACTGCCATGCTTGAACGGAAATCGCGCTCCGAGTGGCAACATGGCCGCGAATCCCTGGTGCTGATCGCCGAGGACGAGTCCGAGATCGCCGAAATCCTCGCCGCCTATCTGGCGCGCGGCGGCATGCGCACCGTGCATGCCGCGGACGGCCTCCGGGCGCTCGAGCTGCACCAGGCCCTCAAACCCGACCTCGTCTTGTTGGACGTGCAGATGCCGCGCCTGGACGGCTGGCAGGTGCTCTCGGAGATCCGCCATCGGGGTGACACGCCCGTCATCATGCTGACGGCTTATGACCAGGACATCGACAAGCTGACGGGGTTGCGCATCGGTGCCGACGACTATATCGTCAAACCGTTTAATCCGGCGGAAGTCGTGGCCAGGACCCAGGCGGTGCTGCGCCGCTGTCTGGCCCGCGACAATGTCCAGAATCGGCACGTCCTGCGCGTAGCGCCTTTCCTGATCGACCTGGAAAACCACGAAGCTAGCGTACGCGTTTCGGGACAGCGCCAACTCCTGGCGCTGACGTTGACGGAGTTTAAGCTGTTGGCCCAGCTGGCGGGTGCGCCCAGGCGGGTGTTCAGCCGCACCGAACTGCTGGCCGCCTGTCTGTCGGAAGGGGATGCCCTGGAGCGCACGGTGGACAGCCACATCAGCAAACTTCGCAAGAAGCTGGAGGATCTCGGCGTCCAGGGAATCCCGGTTGGCGTGCGCGGCGTTGGCTACAAGCTGCGGGGCGGCGAATGAAACTGGTCGGGTTGAGTCGCCAGATCATGCTGACGATGATGGCGATTGCGCTTGGCGTCACGTTGCTCGTCATCCTGATGTCATATGCGTTCTACTATCTGTGGTCCCTCTACTGGCCCGATAATCCCTTGGACTATAGCTGGATACCTACGGGGCCGGAGTGGATATGGGTAATCGGCTCCACCCTTGGCGGTCTGACGCTGTCCATCCTCGTGGCGGTCAACCTGTCGCGCCGCATCCTGGTTCCGCTGAACTCGGTGGCGGACAGCATCCGCCGCGTGGCCCAGGGCGATCTCAACGCGCGCGCCGTGGCGGGCGACCGCTCTTTGGGCGAAGCTGCCCAATTGGCGGACGACTTCAATGCCATGGCCAATCAGTTGCAGCGCATGACCGAGGAGCAAGCATTCTGGAACGCCGCTATTGCTCACGAACTGCGCACCCCCGTGACAATCCTGCGCGGCCGCCTGCAAGGCCTGGCCGAAGGCGTTTTTACGCCCAGTTCATCCCAGTTCCTGAGCTTGCTGACACAGGTTGAGGGCTTGACGCGGCTGATCGAGGATCTGCGTGTGGTGAGTCTGGTGGAGAGCGGCCATCTGGATTTGCAGTGGCAAGAGGCGCAGCTTGACGCCGAAGTCAACGCCGTGGTGGACATGGTTGATGACGCGTTGCAGTCGGCTGCCAGCGTGTGATCCTGGACCTGGACGCACGGTTGGTATGCTGCGATCCGGTGCGTATCCGGCAGGCGCTCCTGGCGCTCCTGGATAACGTCTGCCGGTATGCCGTGGCAGGCCCGGTGCGAATCCAGTCCCGTCTCAAGGATGGCTGGTGCGAACTCAGCGTGGAAGATGACGGGCCAGGCCTGCCGGACGACTTGATTCCGTATGTATTTACGGCATTTCGACGTGCGCAAGGCGCGCGCTCGGGCGGCAGCGGCCTGGGACTGGCCGTGGTGGCTGCCATCGCGCGTGCCCATGGAGGACGCGCTGCTTGCAGGACGGCTGCCAGCGGCGGCACGGTTTTCACGCTGACCTGGCCCATCGACCCAGGTCATGGCCTGCCAGGGCCAGATCGTGGCGAACACGGTTGAGCAGGGGCTAAAAAGTGGTGGGCCTCGGCGGGCATTTCCCCAAACGCTCCGCGCTTAAAAAAACGGGGCGCAAACGGTGGGGCAGGGCAGCTGTCGGGGAGAGCCAGTCAGTGGGGTAGGACGCAATCCTACCCGGGGGCATTCACTGCGGACCTCCTTCTTGCTGGCGTCGCGATGTCGTCTCTCAAGCTTAAAAGGCCTTCAGGAACCAGGGATTCGCGTCACGCTGGTGGCTTCCTTTTTCGCTGCTGGGTAGGAATAGGGTAGGAAAAAGAAAAAGGGCCTACAGCGTTTTTGCTGTAAGCCCTTGGACTTCCTGGTTGCGGGGGTGGGATTTGAACCCACGGTCTTCGGGTTATGAGCCCGATGAGTTGACACCCAACCCCCATAAATATAGGTAATTCCTAGAAGCTGTTTTGGCAAGTGGTTGCTTTCATAGGGCTTTCGTTAGTCTTGGTTAATCTTGGTTAGTCTTAGTGCGTGACGGTTAGTCAAGGTTAATATAAAGATTGCCACCAATTTGCCACCACTGCCACCAAGGAGAGAAATACCAACATGGCGCAAAAATGGGAACCGTTTTCAGGGGTTTCGGCTCTTTTTTATCGAGATTACGGCCAGGACGGCAAGACGTGGATGTTTCGGCAGATGGTCAACGGAACCCGCGTAACTGACTATTTGGGAGCGATGAGCCAGGAGCGGGCCGTTGTTATCGTCGCGACTCTTCGCGAAAACCGGAAATTGAAAGTCGGGCCACAAACTTGGGCCGAGATGGAAGGAACGGCCCAGGAAGAGGCCAAAGTTGAAAAAATCAAAGAAGAAAAAGAGCGGAAGAGGATTTTAGCCGAAGAAGAATTTGCTAAGGCAAACACAATTGAAAATTACTGGAAAAATGTTTACTGGCCGGCAAGGCAAAAAGAAGGATCGGCGCATAATAATAAATCGATTTTAGGCATTTTTGAAAATTGGATTTGTCCAGTCGTTGGAAAAATTCCACTTCAAGAATTGACATATTTAGATGTTAATAAAGTGCTAAATATCGCGAGGGATGTAGGCATTTCTCAAAAAACTCAAAAAAATATTTATGTCACGTTGCAAACGCTTTGGAACGATGCCAAGCAATTTCATTCCGTAAAACGAAACATGGAACTTCCCATTTTTCCAGGAAAAGGGATCAAAAAGGATCGTCTTAAAATCAATAACAAAAAGAACTGTTTTTTGGACACAGACGAGGCCAAGCTTTTACTTGATACACTCAAAAATTGGCGTGAATTTTATAAACAGCACAAAATGGCAATCAAAGGCCAAAGCGGAGATGACGCTTACGGCATGGCCGTTGTAGCGTTATTTTCCGGTTTGCGTTTTGGGGACATCGCTTCATTAACTTGGGGCGAAGTTGCGAATAAAGAGCAGGCATATGCCAGAAACCCAAAAGGGGGAAAAGCATACGGAATCCATCTTAATGTTGCAATCATCCGTGAAATGTTGGCAGAAAGAAGAAAAAGGTTATCAGATGAGCCAAAGCCAGACGATTTAGTTTTTAAAAATGCCCGTGGCGAAAAATGGGTTTCAGTTCCACAAATTTATAAAACGGTTATTGAAAAGTTGGGTTTTAACGAAGTGCCGCGTAGATATAAAAATCCGGCTCAAAAAATTGACTTCCACGCCTTGCGGCACACGTTCGCGTCTTGGCTGGCGATGCAAAGCGTGTCGTTATACACAATCATGAAGCTTATGGGTCATCAAAGTCTAGCAATGACGGAACGTTACGCAGACCTTGACCCGACCCTGACCAAGGCCTGTGTCGAAAAAATGTATTGGAATTTCAGTGACTTGACAGGAAAAGAAGAGGGCGAATAAATTCCCCTTGATGTGACTAGGTGAGTGTTGTAATTGGGAGGTGGGTAGAGACATGACCCCGCCGACCCGGGGGGCATGCTGGCTAGCTCACCGCCCCTAGGGTGAGGGTCTGAGTGCAGCGGATTAGAAATACTCTATAGGCTACTCAATAAACTGCAAGCTGCTGCTCCGCCCCCCGGACGACTATCGGCTCGGAAAAAGGTTAAGAATACAAAGCCGTATGTAACGGCAAGCCGAAAAGTCCCGGAAAGCTATGGTCAAGCCCTGTTCTCTTTAGAGAACAGCGCGCTTGCCTGTGCTTTTCGGGACTTTTGCATTTGTCCCGCCGCACAGGCACCCATTCGAGGGTGCTATGCACGACGCCACTTCTGCTATTTCCGCCGCTACCGCTGCTTCCGCTGCTCTTATTAAGGACTTGCGACGCACTCTTAAAGTCAGGACTCTTCCTTTAACGCTCGGCGTCGATCAAATCGCGTTGTCGCTGGGCGTCCATGCACAAACTGTTAGATCGCATGTCAAAGCCGGAACGTTGCCGTTTGAACGTATTTCGATCACTGACGGCCGGAACTGGCGATTTCGGACCGCCGACTTGCTCGTATATCTACTCAACGACACGACTCTAGCCCCCACCACGCCCACCACTGCTACGCCGCCAGCCCCGCGCAAGGGGCCTGGGCGGCGCGTCGGCTCGCAAAACAAAAAGACCAAAGCCCAGGCCTCGGGTGAGGGGGCGTAACATGCGCCAGCCCTACCAACATACCGGCGCGTGGTCCACCTACCCGCTTACAAAACAGATTTCCCGAAATGAAAACGGCGAAATCGTCTCTATTCCTGCCCGTACTATTACTCACGCCCGCGCAAAACGCGTTGAAACCCCAAATGCGTTTGCATTTGCGGAAATTTTAACCCGTTGCAATCCATTTCATGTTTTTTGGTATGGCGTTTCAGAACAGTCTTTGGTGACAGTTGTTACAAAAGACGCGTTAAAACGCATTTCCCCGGCGCACAGAGATGAATACGCCGCCCGCACACAAAAAGATTTTCCCTTTATCAAAAACACGCCGGGCTGGCTCTGTTTCGATTATGACCCGCAGGACGGCGTTACCCCGCTTTGTCATGACGAATTACGCGAAAGGCTTATTATTGTATGTCCAGAGATCAAAAATGCACCGATGGCGTTTGCTCACTCTACGTCGTCTTATATCTACTATCTCGACGATAATGGCGTTGAGCAGTGTTATAGAGGTGACAAAGGAAAAAGAATTTATGTCGGACTTGCTGACATGTCCGATATTAAACGATTTGGAACTGATATTTTTAACGCTTTTTGGGATAAAGGTTGGGGTTGGTTTGAATTTTCCACAACAGGTTCAAAATTAGCGAAAACTTATTATGATCGTGCAATGCGGTCATCGCACCAGCCTGATTTTGTGGGCGGCGCATATTGCACAAACGGGGTTTATCAACGGCGACCTGATCCAATTGTGGTCAATGGCGATAATCCGCCATTTGAATCACGCGCATGGAAATATGAAAGGAAGGTGGTTGAAAAGGCTTCCAAAGCGACAAAGGGCGCTAAAGCAGAAGTCAAGAAAGAAGAAAACACCGATTGTGACGCAAAAAATGCGGTTTTAACAATCGAAGAAAGCAAGTTGACGCGTGATACAGTGATCCATTTTGCAGAAGGAGGAGAAGAAACGCTAGGGAGAATTATGTTAAATCGTCAAAAATGTCATGGACAAATTGTATTTGATCCGTGTCCTACAAAAGGCAAACCCGTACACAAGGCCATTTTGCATGTCAACTCGACGAATCCTTGCATCTGGACTTGGGCACATGGAGGCGTTCGGTATCTGATTCCGCTTTCGTGGCGGAATCCGCCGCCAAAATCAGTGCGCGGGTTTGGGGCGAAGCTGCGGCCAGCATCAAAGCCGGCCCAGGCCCCGGTAGAGGAACCGGAGCCGGAAGGGGTCGAGTAGATATAGAGGTGGCAAAGGAAAGCCCCGGTTTGCGGCCGGGGCTAGGAAAACTGGGAACGAATGCCTCGTGGTTGAGCCATTCGTTGCCCAAAACGGACAGAAAGTCAAGAGGGTAAAACGATGGCTATGAAGCCCCGCCAAGATAATTTTGATGACACACCCGCGCCAGCGCCCGAGAGCGTGAACGTTAACAACAATCCTGAAAACCTGGAAAGAATTGTCCGGGCTGGTGTTGAAAACGTCAAAAAGGGAGCTAAAGGCGACCAGAATCGGACCTTAAACGTTACGTGTTACTGGATCGGTCGCGTTTTGGGCGAAGCAGCGTTGCAAGATCATGTCGAAAAGGCGCTGTGTGATGCGGGCGTGGAAATCGGTATTAATCAGCAAGAAGCGGCCAGAACTGCCCGTTCCGGCCTCCGTGGTGGAGCCGGGGCCGGCGCGCCGGGCAACGAAGAGACGTTGCCGCAATTTTTGTGCGAAATCGATGCCCCGGGGAACTCCGAAGAAGATGAATCGCTGGCGATTGATGATTTTGTCGGAAAATTGCCGCCGATGCCGCTCGAAGTATTCCCGGAAAAGGCGCGTGAAGCGATTGCCGCTATTGCTGCCAGTAAAGACGTTCCACAAGACATGGTCGGGGCATTTTTCCTTTCTTTGTGCGCTGCTTGTATCGGCCGAGCAAGAACCGCCCGATATTCTAAAACATGGCAAGAACCTGGAAATCTGTATTTTCTTGTCGCGGCTGCAACTGGCACAGGTAAAAGCCATACGATGAAATTCATTTTTAGCGAACTTGCTCGAATGGAAGCGATTGTCAAAATGCAGTACCGCGAAGATCGGCGCAAGTACGAAGAGGATATGGTCGTTTTTCGCAAGCGTAGTTCGGGGAAAGAGGGAAGCAAAGGAAAAAAAAGCGATGCGCCGACTTGTTCGGCCAATACAGGAAAAAAGGATGAGATGCCGAAACGGCCGCCTAACATCCAATATGTTCTGACCGACACAACGATGGAAGCAGCCATGGACCTTCTTTTTGACAATCCTCGCGGGCTGTGCTGGCTTATTGACGAGTTTCACAACTTCATTCCGGGTTTAGATCGATATTCAGCAAAAGGCACCAGTGAAGGGAAGCGCCGTCTTTTGTCAACCTGGGATGGAGCGACGATTTGCGTCAACAGAAAGGCCAAGGATGGCGTTTCAAATGAATTGTATATCGAAAACGCCACGTTTTCGATCTGCGGGTGTGTCCAGCCACATTTGCTGCCCGAAATTTTTACATATGATGATTTGCACCAGGGCTTGCCGGAACGGTTCTTGTTCGTCAATTGTCAGCCGCAGCCGCCCGCACCAGACCCCAGGCCGGAAATTCCGGAATGGGTCGAAAAATATTTGACCCGGATCACTCGCGTTATGATGGGTTTTGCCATGGAAGAGGACCAGGACGGACGTCTGCGCGGCTTAGCGATTGATCTCGACGACGCGGCTCGGAAGGAATGGAATGCGTTTAGCAACACAATTAAAAACAAAACGTATGGTTTAACTATTCATGGCTTTGCAATGAAAATGCGTGGCATAACCTTGCGGCTGGCGTTGTTGCTGCATTGTTTGCGACATGCTGACGATGGAGACGTGACAGACGGGGAAATCACTTTTGGCGACATGACCAACGCCGTGGCCCTGGCCGACTACTTTTTCGCCCAAGCGCAGAAAATGAATACATATATTCCTGACAAAAAGGGGAATTCGCGATCCGCAACAAACGACACTCATGCATCCCGTATTGCCGAATTGTTGCTGAAGCACGTTCATGAAATTGGACAACTTGAAGGGAAAATCGAAAACAAGGTGCTTCAAGGATGGTTTAAAAAGGCGCGGCTTAAAATCAATCAAAACCAATTACGCGAGGCGTTTACCACACTAAATATCGAAGCCGGGCGCGAAAAAAGTCGTCGATACCGGCTCATAACAACGGATGTTTTGGACATTTGCTCCAAAATGAGTTCCCAAATCAAGGGCGTGTTCGAAGAAGACGATTTTGACGCAGTGGAAGTGGACGAGAGGTGACAGCGATGACAGCCGATGACACAGCCATTGTCATCTCTAAGGCCCCGGAATCCGAGGCCTTTTCCTTTGATGACGGAGATGACAGCGGTACCTAAGGGAGAGGGGGAGAAGCGCGGGGGGAATTTAAGAATTTATCATAATATCAGGAGGATAGAAAAAGTCTTAAAACCCCTATTAAGGAAGCACTGTCATCGTTGTCACCAGGGATTAAATTCAATAATTTCTATTGGTTATTGGTGACAATGGCTGTGTCATCGGCTGTCATCGGTGTCACCCTTTAAAAAAACTTCGAAAATTTAGGTAGTTGCTTTATTCGGCGTCCCTCGGAGACTCGGGACGCCGATCGGGGAGGCCCCACCCCCCCACAGGACCTCCTCCCGACTGATCCCTCCCCCGTAATTGCCCGTGCGATCGGGCCGAGTCTTCGAGGCCCGGGGGATAGCACCCACCAACCCCTTCCCCCACCCCTTCAAATTGCCCGCCACAGCCCTCCTAGACCGCCAGCCCGACCCAAAATTTCCGAATTTTCAACCCGTAATTTTTCAGCAAAATCCCTTATTTGTTTGCCACCTCTATGCCCCAACCTTTTTTTTAAATCCGGCTCATCCTCCCAACCGCTAAACAGCCAACAGCCGCCCTCGGGAAGGGGAAGGGCCAGACAGCCAACAGCCCCCCGACCCCCTGGCCCACCTCCTCCCGCCCCGTCAAATTTTTTTGTACTGCCGAATGTACCAAGCTAGTCCACTCCAATTTTTCAGCCAAATCCCAAATAAAACCTATTTATACAACAGCTTACAGCCAGATTTGGGCGGTAAAACAATTTGTACCGACTTCAATAAATGGCATGTTTTGGTACAGTAATTTGTACTAATCAATAAAATTTGGCCTTGGTAATGATGCCAACATACTGAATTTATGAGAAATAAATTTTTAAAATGGTACATCAAAATGGCACGGCTACTGCATTATTAAGGGCATCTTCAACATGTAACTACAGGAGATTTCGGATGAACATTCAATTCAAGCTCGCCGACCTCGACAACAGCAAGCTTCCGCTTTTCAACAAGCCCGGCTCCGAGCCGTATCCCGATTCCGCTTATGTAGTTCTTGATTCTTCCGATAAGAGCGTTTTCACCGAAATCGCCCCGCAATCCGGCATCGACTCTTCTTCTGTGCGCATCAACGTCAATCCCCAGTCTATCGGCTATGAACTCCGTGAAATGCTTCAATCGCCCAAGGCTATCGCGTTTTTGGAACGCATTTTTGAAAACCTCGACAATGGCGAGACGGACAAAGACCTTTGCGATAAATTTGAGGACTTTTTGTCTAAGTGTCCCACGGCCGGCGTTCTCGATAGCATTTCCGAATTTCATGATGATTTTCGCCAGCTTTGGCCCGATCACATGACTCTTGACGAAGCCGCCAAATATGCAATTTCCAAAATCGATGACTCTGAAGGCTGTTTTTGGGGCAATGGCGTCAAGATCATGAAATCTGACCTTCTTGCTGCCGCCCACACTGCTTTTGATGATGAAGAGTCGTTATCTTCTCTTCAACTTGACGCACTTGTTGAAGACGAATGGATTTCTGAATCCGAAGCCGATGCGGTCCGGCCCCAATCCGCCCCTTCCATGTAGCTAAAGCTAAATTCCCAGCCATTTTACTGCCGAAAAGGCAGATTAGATAAGAGCATGTCCGGCACGGGTATTGCTAAATATCTAATTTCCTTTAATAATCTTAGGCATGAGTACCCCGTATGATTTTACCGAACTGCCGGACGAGTTATGGACACAATTAGAACCGCTCCTTGACCCGTTTAAGCGAAAGCGTTCTGGCGGAAGCGCTCCGATTTCCTCTCGGAACATAATGAACGGCATCATCTTCCGTCTGAAAACAGGATGTCAGTGGAGTATGATCCCAAGGAGCTATGGATCAAAAAGCGCTATTCATGAGCACTATCGCCGATGGGCGAGACGTGGAGTATTTGACCAATTGATAAAGATATGCCTGGAAAATTATCATCTTCAGCAAGGTCTTCATTTTTCCTGGCAATCCATGGACGGCTCTTTGATTCAGGCACCTGTTCGCACAAAAAAAAGAAGCGGCTGAAGGCCTTGGAGCGAATCCAACAGACAGGGGACGCTCTGGAACAAAGATTCATTTGCATGTCGACCAAGAAGGGACACCCCTCGGGTCATTGTCGTTGGAGCAAATGTTCACGACAGTCGACTGGTTGGCTTAACGATTAAAAATAATAGTGATCTTTTTTCCATGTTTAATATTTGCACCGATAGCTATCACTTATGTCTGGACAAGGGCTATGATTATCCACGTGTACATGAAGAAGTGTATTCATATGGGTTTGAATCGCATATCCGTTCCCGAGGGGAGGAAAAAATTGAGAAGCAAGAAGGTCTTCATCCCGCTCGCCGCTGGGTCGTAGAGCGCACATTCGCTTGGCTGAAAGGCTTTCGCGGTATTCGAACGAGATATTGCCACTATTTATCGACCTTCATTGCCTTTGTGAAATTGGCCTGCGCAATTATCGTGTTCAGGAAGATTTATGCAAAGCAATAGTCATGCCGGATATTCTCTAAATTGAGCATGGAACCCCCCGGATTGGCCGGGGGTTGCCCCAAAAAGGAGCTTTTTTTATGGACGACATCCCAAAACCCCGAAGAGGCCGCCCCCGCAAGCATTTCCGCGACAACGTGCAAAAGCACTTCCTGTTTTCGACCGAACTTTCAAAAAGGCTTGCGATTCTCTCGGAACGCGAAAATCAATCCGAAGCCGAGATCGTTCGACACGCGGTCGAACGCTACCTGACGTTTGCCGGTGTCTGACACTCGCCACGCCTTTTCCCGACACGACCCCATGAATTTGTTCAAAATTCTAACCCTTCGGCGAAGGCCTCGGCTTCTCAAAAGCCCTATCCTCATGAATTTTAGACAAATCCCCGGGCCTCTGGCCCCTTTTTCATTTTCCAGGCGAAAAAATTTCGAATTCTTCCATGCATTTTCCACATACTTTTGCCTTGGTTTGAAGCGCATTGCCACAGATCGGGCACAAATGCGCTGTAACCTCTAAAAAAACATCTAAAATGCTCACGCTTGCAGAATTGCTCATTCCAAGACACAGACCGCCCTCATTCCCGACATGAAGATTGCAAATGTCAATTTCCAATCCGGTTCGCTCAAAAGCGGTCAAGGCATTTTCAAGTGCTCCGATCCAACCGTTGGGCACCTGGATTGACACTCGACCATTTTTTCTTGCTGTTTGGAAAAAATGAGGAAATTTTTCAACGGTGTCCCTCATGTTTAAAGGAATTACCTTTTTTTGCTCTTCCTCGTGTTCTTCGTAATCGTCTTCATTAAAACGGTATCTGTGAGAAATTCTTCCGGGAACTTGAGGCACTTCGACAGTTTTGATTTTTTCCTGATTATCTTTGTCTCTTCTCTCCATGATTTCAAAAATCATTTCTAAACTTGACGTGTCATCCTGTTCTTTCATATTTTTCTTCACAACAACTGGAGCTTCGTCGGCCAGCTCTTTTTTTAAAAGATCATGCGATTCTTGCATAGTCTCAACATATTGCAAATGACGTCGCGTTTTATCATCAAATTTAACGACAAAAGTTTTCCCAGGATCAAGTTCATTCAAAAAAATGGCTTGATTGTATCTACGAACAATTTCATGCGAAACTGGATCGTCGCAATAAAAAAACAGTCTATTGTTGATGTTATTAAGAAATTCCATCACGGCCGCACCACTCGCCCCTCGGCTTTGCAAAGAAGAAACTGATTGCGTGCTTACAATTGAAATATTTCGATACTCTCTTGATTTTGCAGCAAACGCATTATCATTATATCTATTTCCAGGATAAAAATCACAAAGTTCCTGAAACTCGTCTCCGATGAAAAAAGTGTATTCACCTTCCCCTAGTTTCAAGCCATTTTCAAAAACCGCTTTATAATATGCACTCAAAACATATCTTGACAACCAAGGCCCGACTTGCCCCGAAGTTCCATCAAATTTTAGCACTAGAATTTTCTTTTGTCCATAAATCCAATCGACAATATCAAGGCCAAAGCCGTTTGTTGCAAAATTTTGAACAATGGAATCATTTTGCAGGAATTCAGTCAATCCATTTCGAATTGCCGTCAACCGCCACGTCGTTTGTTCATTGTAAGTGTTGTTCCCGCTTCTTTTCGTGTCATAAACCATCGGATTAAAATTATCTGATGTCACGCGATTCACAAAGTCTTTTTCCTCTTTATTGTCTTTATTAAAAGAATTTTTCTTGTAAAATTCAAACATTCTTGCCGCTAGGGGCCAATTGTTCAGCAAATCAACCAATGCTCTTAAATTTGGCTTAATTTCATCGTGCTTTTCATGAATATATCGCAACAGAACAATAATCTCAGTTGCAATATTAATTCCTTTGGCGTGCCAGTCTAAATTCATCGATGACGTGCCAAACTGGAATGTCGCGATAATTGTCAGCAATTCTCGAACTTGTGTAATTGTCAAATTATTTAGCAAATCAACTCTTAATGCGTTCGCGCCTGACCCAAGTTCGATAATATCATCAATACGGCCACGTTTTTTCGCTAAAACACGAACTTGGTCCGTTAAGTTGCCTTTAATATCGATAATAATACCGCCATGGCCTCTTTCAATCAAATTTCCAACAGCCGGTAGAATGACGCTCGTGGTTTTTCCAGTGCCCGTACTTCCTAGAATAAGTGTATTATAACAGGCTTCCGGCTCGGAAATTGAAATCCCGCTGTCAAATCTGACAATAGCATCTTCTGCAGGCTCGATTTTGACTTGAACAGGAGCCTTGGCGCAAAATCCGATGGGAGCCATGGGAACCTCGATGTTTTGAGGGAAGGTCATTTTTAGAGCAACTGTGCCCTGGAATTTTTTTTAGAGCACACCTGACTTAAAAGCAAGAAAAAAATAGAGCACACCTGCATTGATTTTTTTGGGGACAAATTTTAGAGATGGGGTATGCAAATGACGCTTGGTGAGATTGTGGACGTAATCCGCTGCCAATTGCCCCGCCAGCGGACTGGCGGGGGAAAAGGCTGGTTGCTGTGCCAGGAAGTGGCCCAGGCCAATTTTGAGGCGATTTCAGGCCTTGTCGAGGGTGGTAGTGAAAATGTGTGGATTGAGCTTGATCCTGATGGAAAACAGAGGAAATATTTGATTCAGAGCGGGGACGTCCTTTTTTCGTTTAGGGGCACGGGAGGCACTTTAGGACAAGTTGGGCTATATATCGGCCAAAAAGATGATAATGTGGTTTGTGGGCAGAGTTTGTGCATTTTGCGGCCGAAAAATGTTGATGTTATTTGGTTCTATCATTTTATGAGAAAGAAGGAGATTCGAGACAAAATATTGTCAATGGCTTCTGGTGATCGTCTTATGACTATCAACTTGAGCAATTTAAGAGATTTTTTGGTAGAAATGCCCACGGATAGAGATATTTTGGAGGTTTATGAAAAACACACAAGAATTTTGGAAATGCATGAACAAATGAATATTTTAAGGAAAGAGTTAATTGAGTTGATGCAATAAAAAAAGGCTGGCAAGCGCCAGCCTTTTCCGTTGCTTAAACATCAAAGTTACATGCCCGGGGCGGGCGAGCAATTCTCTTCTTCACCTTTCTTCGCCTCTTCCTTCAGTTCCGCTACAAACTCTTGAAGCTCCGGATTAGCGACGTTAATCCCCAGGCCGACCGCAATTTTTGCGCTTTCTTCGCAAAAGTCGGAATCGCCTTGGATTTGCAGGGGTTTTCCTGGATGACTTCTTGAAACCAGCTCAAGAGTGGCAAGCATGATCTTCTGATGTCGGTTTCCCGGAAAATGCGATGTACGAGCCAGTGTTTACAAAGACCGGGGGCGCATTTTGTTCAGAGGCTTCGTTGTAATAAGCAATTCCAATAATATCCCCGTTCTGAAACTCCCTGCTGTGATAACCCAGAATTTTTATGGCCTTGGGAATTTTCCCGAAATTTGGTTTCGGCTCTGACCAAAGTCCAAAAATCTTCTGTTGCTTCCTCATGCTAGTCATTTTTGGCTCTCCACTTTTCTTCAACTTCAATTTCAATTTTGATCCTTCTAATGCAATTCAAAAATGTAGACAGGCTAATTTTTAGGTTCAAGGAGTCATAAATTGCTGAATACGGCACTCCCTGGGCTTTTAAAGAAACGATCTTGTCAAACATGCTTTTTACAATAATTCTGTCTGGTATTTCGTAATTTGTTTCTAAATTTTTTAACGCTTTGTCTGCTATTCCAATTTTGGATTCAATTTGTCTAATTTCATCTTTACTGTGCAGTTTTAGCAAATTTGCAACTGAATCGACTAGCATTTTGGTTTTGGTATTCATGAGGTTCTCCTCTTTGATGCAATGGCTTGTCTGCATAATAACAGTAACTTCATCCTTTGCAACATTATTATACAAAATTATAGTTTGTGAAAAAAATTACTTAGGAATGTTGCATGAGTAAATCTTGACGGTAAATTGAGTCATGATACAACAAACCCATGCAATATCGAAGAGGCCAGTCTGCCCTCAGTCCCACTGCGCTGTCGCTTGTGTTCCTGGGGCATCCTGGCCGGGGTTGCACCCCTGGACCCGCGAACTACCTGCTTGAATTTATGGATGAAAATACCGCATGATGAGCTTGTGATGAGGAAATAACAAGTTCATAATGTGTTTATGACGAGTCTGTAACGAAGAAATGACGAGCTTTTGATGAGCCCATGATGAGAAAATGACGCACTTTTGATGAGCAAGAAGAAAGACTAGGAGAGGAATGTCATGAAGCCGATCAATCGAATCAATGATTTTAAAGAAGCCCTAAAAAGCATTGTTTTTTCAGGGATGTCTTCTAAAAGAAAATCTTTGGTCCTTTATGGCGTTATTATGAGACTGAAAGATGAAGGCGGCTATTCGCTCGAATCAATCGACAAAATACTAATGGAACACAAAATCAAGGGAAAATGGACAATGACAAAATTCCTTCGTTTAGCAACTGAATCTAACGAAGAAATTGACTCCTATGCTTTTGAAAAAGAAATTGTTTCGATTGTTAGCAATCAGAACAAAGCTGGAATTGGCTCAAATCCGAGCGTTAAAAATGTCATTGTTGTTTCAGCGAAGGAAGAAACTGTTGCCGTTAAACAGCATGAAGCTTCAAAAGAAGATGACAATATGAATCCAGGCTTAAAATTTTACATGAGTAGACCACAGCGCCCAATTTTAGGACTTAAATCTGACACAGCATCGTCATCTCAAGCTGTTTCCGTTGAACAAATAGAAAATACTGGAAAGAGCGAAGGTTCTGAGCTTTATGATAAAATTCATCCCAAGCGTTTTTCATTAAGTAAAAGATAGAGAGGCCACTAGTATGCCAAAATACCCAAACCAGCTTCGCACAAAAGTTTCTGATCGCGAGCTTCAAATAATCACTAAAAATGCTGAAAAATCCGGTCTTTCTGTTTGCGCATATCTTCGCGAACGTGCAGTCGGAAATCCTGTTCAATCTCTCACAGACGCATCCACGGCTCTTTCAATCGATAAATTTGGCAGAATGCTTAAAAATCTTCAATTCCATGGTCCACTCGCCGAAATTGTCGTTGCGGAGCTTCGAGAGTTAAAAGATTTCATGAAGTCCGGTTCAAGCCATGAAAATCAAAAAGATTAAAACTTCAGATGGAAAGCCTCGTAATCTGCGAGCTACCGTCCAATATTTGCTTTCTTCAAGTGATTCTAGCGAACCACTTGAAGAAGAGGATTTTAGCGAGGATTTTGGCAATAGTCCTGTTTCGGAAGTTTCTGGCAAACGTGTTGTTGCAATCGGGTCGGTAAATACGTGGGACGGCGATTTTGAGGGCGGACACAAAGAAATCAAAGAAATTGATAAAAAATACAGGGGGGATGGGGATTCCATTGGTCATTATATGCTTGCTTGGCGACCGGGCGAGATTCCGACTTTTGAGCAAAAGATGGAAGCAATCCAACTCACTCTCAAAAATTTAGGTTTTTCAGATCATCCGACATTATGGGTTGAACACGGCGACAAACCGCATCTACATATTCATCTTGTTGTGTCTCGAATCGATACAAATTCCCCGAAACCACAAATCGGTGGAACTGGCGCTTCTATTCGATCAAAATCAATGCGAAATGGTCAAATCCGTTTGCGTGACAATGAAGAATTGAGTTTAGCTAAAGCCGAAGCGGAAATTTGTAGAGAGCAAGGATGGGAACCGACACCAAATGCTCTTTTTGGCTTTGATTTAGAGCCGATTGTACGTGAACACAATAAAAACGAATTAAAATTACGTCCACGTATTCTAACTTACGAAGCTTTGCATAATAAGCCCCACCCTGCGCGAATTCTAGCCAATACCGCAATAGATGTTCTTAAAGACGCCAGTTCTTGGCAACAAGTGCATGAACTTCTTGCACAGAAGGGTATTTCTCTTGAGCGAGTCAAAAAAGGCAAGGAACAGCGCGAAGGCGCTTTTTTGCAATCCGGACGCACATCTTTAAGATTATCTGCATTGCCGTCTGAATTTTCACTGAAAAATCTCGATATTCGCTTTGGAAAACCAGTTCCAGATCAAGAAAAGCCGGAACCTTCATTTGCAGGCGAACTTGCGTTACATATTGTCGCTGAAAAACCGATTTTAGAAAAATATTCACTTCAGCAGATCAAAAATGTTCTTAAAAAAAGTGTTTCAGATGCACTTTCGTGGAAAGATTTTCTAAATGATTTGAAACGTGAAAATTGGAGTGTTGAACGGGCTGGGGGTGGCGCTTTGATATTTGCGGGCGAACACCGAATCAAATTTTCGCAAATTCCTGGAAAAAATAGCTATTCTAAACTTTGCTCCAAATTTGGACAGACAATTGAAGAAGCTGGACTTTCTGATGATCTTTTGAGTATTATTCATTATCATGAAGCAATTTCGCCAAAAACAGAAATCAAAGAAGTTTTCAATATTGAATCGGAAGTTGTTTATAATGAGACTGCAGTTGTTCATAAAGAGTTGAATTTGCCTCGTTCAAAACAAGACAAGAAAACTCAAGAAAATGGAATACAAGGTGAAATATCTCTAAAACCTAAAATTACTTTTGAAGCTCAAGGCATCATTATAAAAAGTATGAATCGTGATAAATCAATAGAAGATACTTTAGATCGGCTTTCTGAAGCCGGGTTTGCTGTTGAATTGAAAACGTTCGATGGGGATCATGATTGCAAATACGTTTATGGCTTCAATATTCAAAAAAATGAGACTTCAATTTCTTTGAGCAGCCTTTCCAATGATTGCAACAAGCTGTCAAAAATTGGAGAAGCTTTTAGTGAAAAATACACTAAACCGATTCCTCTTCATTATAATGGCAAAAGTGCAACATCTGATATTTCGCTGATTAAAAAGATTTTCACAGCTTTGAAGCAAGCCATTACAAAAATAGTTTATTTTGAAATAACTTCAAAACCAAAAACAGTTTTCAATCTCGAGACTTTGAACATTTTAAGCGTTGCTCAAACAAGGTCAGTGATTGACTCTCAACAAGCCACCTTTAACGCTCTTCGTCTTCAATGCACTCAAAAACCCGATTCAGGAGACCGTCATGGAATTCGACAATAAATTCATGGAACGTGCCAAGTCTGCTCTTGTTGATTATCTTGATAACTACGATTTGCCAACAGATCATGTTGAAACCATTTTTGAACACATTGAAGGCAGGGAGGATATATTGGGTCCGGTTTGCTCTCGTTGTGAAAATGCCGAGCCAAACATAGATATTGTCGACAATTCAATGGAGGAGCCTTGGTGGTATTTGATTAATATTTCGTGTAGATGCGCCATGACGTGTAAAGAATACACGTCATGCCAGTTGTATTACGATAAAAATGGAAAAACAATTAATCCAGGGGATAAAGAACGCTACCCCACAAGCGTTGTTCATAAAGCTGGTTGCGTTCATTTCAGTTCAAAAAGCGCTTAAGTATCTGTATCGATCTAGAGCTTCTTGGACTGTTTCGCCCTGTGCAAGTCATGCTGCCTTTGCGACCAAAAAATTTCAACGAACAATGGACGTTAGCGAAGAATATTGCTGAGTTGCCTTCCGCGACTGTGAACATTGCGGTCATGTCCAAGCCGCACATCTCGCCACGCGCTGGGTCTTGATCGTTCCGTCCTGCGCCATGGGACAGCCTCGGGCGAGCGCCGCCGTCGCCACTAGACTGTGGAACGAGAGAGAACTCCCAGACACGGCAGACCAGCGCCAGCACATAGTGTTTCCACGTGGTGGCTGAGCGGCTTGTGCTCCTTTTCTCGATCTCTCCGCACAAAGTCGGCACTAATCGGCACAAACCGATTGATTTTGGCAATTCATCAAGATAGTTCCGCTAATGAATCTGCGAAACTGAATCATGGTTTCGGGCTTCCCGGTGGCTTCCGGGTATCTACCGAAAACATGATAAACGAAAGGCGTAAGCTATGGACGAGCGATGGCTGACAGTTGATGACATTTGCAAATATTTGAATGTAAGCAACGAGACGGTCTATAAATGGATCGAACAACGGGCCATGCCCGGGCATCGTGTCGGCCGTCGTTGGATGTTCAAGCAAGATGAGGTTGATGTATGGGTCCGCTCCGGCGGTGCGGCTGACAAAATCGACAGGCCGGAAACTTAGTAATTAAGGAGCGACCGTGGTCGAACCGATACGCGACAAAATAAAACGATCCCTCCTGTCAGCCGAAGGACTCTATCATCGCCTGGTACTCCTGGTGGGAGAAGCCGGTTCCGGAAAGACCGGCGTTCTTCGGGAAGTTGCTGAGGATTTCGGCTCATCCGTCGTCAACGTTAATCTGTCGCTTTCAAGCGAACTGCTTGAGCTGACGGCGAGGCAGCGGTCACTTCGGTTGCCAAGCATCCTCGACCAGATCGTGGACCAGGCTCAGTCACCCGTAGTGCTGGATAACCTCGAGATTCTCTTCGACAAGGACCTGCAGCAGGACCCCTTGCGCTTGCTGCAGGGCATTTCGAGAAACCGGGTTGTGGTAGTTTCTTGGCACGGAACCATAGATTCCGGGAGACTTTTGTACGCCGAAACCGGCCATCCCGAGTACCGCAGCTATGACTCGGTCGATGCGCTGATTGTGAGTATGGATGGCGCAGCAACGGTCGATTGGGCAACAGACAATAGAGGGGCAGGACAAGCGTGAAATACGGAGATCTTATCCAATTCGATCCGATTGAGACGGTCGTTCAGTTACGTGACGCGGATAGATCGAGCGCCGCGCACACCCTCGTGAACACCTATGTCATCTCCGAGGAAATGGCAGAACGGCTCACCCAGCTTGTCATTCCTCAGATGCAGTTCGACCAGCCGGTCGACAACAAGGGCTTGCTGGTCGTCGGTAATTACGGCACCGGTAAATCTCACTTGATGTCGGTGGTTTCCAGCCTTGCCGCAGACGTCTCCCTGCTGGAAGGGCTAAATAACGTTGGTGTCCGTGATGCGGCTGCTCAAATCGCCGGGCGTTTCAAGGTCATCCGTACCGAGATAGGAGCCACCACCATGTCCCTGCGTGACATCCTGGTGGCGGAACTGGAAGAGCATCTCGAAAAACTCGGCGTAGAATATGTGTTCCCCGAAGCCGGGACCATCACCAGCCACAAACGGGCCTTCGAAGACATGATGGCTAAGTTTGGCGAGGTTTTCCCCGAGCACGGCCTGCTGCTGGTGGTCGATGAGCTGCTCGACTACCTGCGCACCCGCAAGGACCAGGAACTGATCCTCGACCTCAACTTCCTCCGTGAGATCGGCGAGATCTGCAAGGACCTACGCTTCCGCTTCATGGCCGGTGTTCAAGAAGCCATTTTCGACAGCCCTCGCTTCGCCTTTGTCGCCGACAGCATCCGCCGGGTGAAGGACCGCTTCGAGCAGATCCTTATCGCCCGCAGCGACGTGAAATTCGTCGTGGCCGAGCGTCTGCTCAAAAAGACCGCCGAACAGCAGGCCAAGATCCGCGACTACTTGATGCCATTTGCCAAATACTACGGCGGACTCAACGAGCGCATGGACGAGTTCGTCCGGCTTTTTCCGGTGCATCCTGATTACATCGACACCTTCGAACGCGTCACCGTTGTGGAAAAGCGCGAAGTGCTCAAGACCCTTTCCATGGGCATGAAAGGTATCCTTGGCAAGGTCGTGCCACAGGATGAGCCTGGCCTGATAGCTTTCGACAGCTACTGGAACACACTCAAACAAAACGCCTCGTTCCGGGCCATTCCCGAAATCCGGGCAGTCATCGATTGCAGCCAGGTGCTGGAATCTCGCATCGAAAACGCCATCACCCGCAAGCAATACAAGCCGATGGCGCTACGACTAATCCATGCGCTGTCCGTCCACCGCCTCACAACCGGCGACATCTATGCCCCCATGGGCGCATCCGCCGAGGAGCTGCGCGACCGCCTCTGCCTGTTCGATCCTCTGATCGCCGAGCTGGGCAGCGACGAGCCCGACAAGGATCTCCAGACCCATGTGGAAACGGTTCTGCGCGAGATCCACAAAACCGTTAGTGGCCAGTTCATCTCCTTCAATGCCGACAACCGCCAATTCTATCTCGACCTGAAGAAGACCGACGACTTCGATGCTCTGATTGATAAGCGGGCCGAAAGTCTGGGCCAGCCTCAACTCGACCGCATCTATTACGAGGCGCTCAAGCGGGCGATGGAATGCCAGGACGCCACTTACGTTACCGGCTACAAAATCTGGCAGCATGAATTGTTATGGCATGAACATAAGGCTGCCCGAACCGGCTACCTCTTTTTCGGCGCTCCGAATGAGCGATCTACCGTCGTGCCACAGCGGGACTTCTACCTATACTTCATTCAGCCCAATGATCCGCCACGCTTCAAGGACAACAAAGTCAACGACGAGGTTTTCTTCCGCCTGAAAGGCACCGATGAGGAGTTCCAGACTGCACTGAAGAGTTATGCGGCCGCTCTGGACCTTGCAGGCACCGCATCGGGGCACGCCAAGGCCACCTATGAATCGAAAGCCAACGGTTTCCTGAAGAGGCTGGTCCAGTGGCTACAGAAGCACATGAGCGATGCCTTCGAGGTCACCTATCAGGGGCGCGCCAAATCCATGACTGAATGGGCGAAGGGCAAATCCATCCGGGACCTGTCCGGCCTGTCGCCCCACGAGACCATCAACTTTCGCGACCTCGTTAACACCATCGCCGGTGTCTGCCTGGCTCCGAATTTCGAGAACCAAGCCCCGGACTACCCGTTCTTCTCGGTCCTGATCACCGGCAACAACCGCGCCCAGGCTGCGCAAGACGCCCTGCGGGCCATCGCCGGGCAGAACCGCACCAAGCAGGCCACCGCCGTGCTGGACGCCCTGGAACTGCTCGACGGCGAGAAGATCGCCCCCCACAAGTCGAAGTACACCAAGTTCATCCTTGATGCCGTCAAAGCCAAGGGCCAAGGCCAGGTAGTGAACCGCAGCGAGATAATCCAGGACGACCACGGGCTTGAATACATGAACCCGGGCGGTTCGCGTCTGGAACCTGAATGGGTGAGCGTCCTGTTGGCGGCGCTGGTCTATTCTGGCGACATCGTGCTCTCCATCCTGGGCAAGAAAATTGACGCCACCGGGCTGCAGCTACTTGCCGCAACCAGCATGGACGAGCTGGTCCGCTTCAAGCACCTGGAGCAGCCCAAGGAATGGAACCTGCCCGCGCTCAAGGCGCTGTTCGAAATCCTTGGCCTACCCTCTGGATACCCACAACTCATCACAAAAGGGGACGACACCCCTGTTATTCAGATGCTTGATTGCGTGGGCAAGATCGTCAAGCGCATTGTTATGACCCAGCAGACCCTGCGCGAAGGGCTCTCCTTCTGGGGCCTGGACCTGCTCGCGGGAACCGACCTGGCCAGCCAGACCAGCGGACTGGACGAGGCCAAGGGCTTCTTTGAATCGCTCCAGGCCTATTCCTCGCCGGGGAAGCTGAAGAACTTCCGCTACAGCGCTCCCGAAGTGCTGGCCCACGAAAAGGCCGTGAAGGCCCTGGATGAGCTGGACGCCCTGCGCGAGTTCATCATGGACCACAGCCCGACGGCGTCCTGGCTCTCCACCGCCGAGGCGGTACTGCCTGCCGACCATGACTGGGTGGATCGCATGAAGACCACCCGGCAGGACGTGCTCGATGCCCTCAAGCAGGTCGACCTGACCGAGCTGGCCAGCCAGTCCCAGTCCATCGGGGCCAAACTGCAAAAGCTGAAGAAGGATTACACCGTCGCCTACATCGGCCTGCACACCAAGGCCCGGCTGGGCGTGAACGACGACAAGCGCAAAGCGGGCCTGCTCAACGACCAGCGCCTGCAAACCCTGCTCAAGCTGGCCGGTATCGATCTGATGCCTCGGCAGCAGCTCACCGATTACCAGAATCGTCTGGCAGGGCTGAAAAGCTGCTTCACCCTGACCGAGCAAAACCTCGAAGCCTCGCCGATCTGCCCACATTGTGGGTTCCGGCCGTCGGTGGAACCCCGTGCGGCAGCAGGCTCGCAGATGATCAACCAGATGGACGCCCAGCTCGACGCCATGGTGACGGCCTGGACTTCCACCATCCTCAGTAACTTGGAGGACCCGATCACCCAGGCCAACATGAACCTGCTGAAGATCGATGACCGCGAACCGCTGGAAGCCTTCATCAAGTCGAAGGAACTGCCGGTGCCGCTTGGCAGCAACTTTGTCCACGCTCTGAAAGAGGTGCTCTCCGGTCTGGTCAAGGTCACGGTCAAGGCCCATGAGCTACAACATGCTCTGCAGGTCACCGACGGCCCGGCCACCCCAGCGGAGATGAAGAAACGCTTTGAGGTGTACATTGATCAACTCACCAAGGGCAAGGACCCGGCCAAGGTGCGGATCGTCATGGAATAAGAGTGACTAAGCGAGTGACCAACTCCGACGAGCTTGGTCACCAACGAAGTGACCAAGCTGAGAAACAAGACGCCATCAAGGATTATGAAAATGAAAGAAACCAGTTTGTTCGATTCGCTGCTTGAAGAGCCGCAGCAGCCCTCCGGCCCGGTGGCTTGTCTTGGCATGACGTTCGAGAACGACGAAGCCCGCCGCGCCCATTTTACCCAGGAGTTGCGCGAGAAGCTGAGAGACCCAGATTTCCGCAAGATCGAAGGCTTTCCCATCGGCAGCGACGAGGACATTCTGAACCTGAGCGATCCGCCGTATTACACCGCCTGCCCGAACCCGTGGATTGCCGATTTCATAGCTGAATGGGAGGCGCAGAAGCCGATACAGCCTGAAGGATATCACTACCACCGTGAGCCTTTTGCGGCCGATGTGAGTGAGGGCAAGAACGACCCAGTTTATAACGCGCACTCCTACCATACCAAAGTGCCGCACAAGGCCATCATGCGTTACATCCTCCACTACACAGAACCAGGGCATATCGTTCTGGATGGATTCTGCGGCACCGGCATGACGGGTGTGGCCGCCCAGATGTGTGGTGAAAGCGAAGTGGTAAGGTCGCTCGGGTATCAGGTGAAGCCGGACGGGACCATTTTGCAGGAAGAGACTGGTGAAGGTACCAAGAAGGCTTGGACTCCATTTTCTAGGCTGGGTGCTCGCAATGGCATTTTGAATGATCTTTCTCCTGCCGCGACTTTCATAACTGCAAGTCTGAATAGAACAGAAAATACCAAAGTATTTATCCAGTATTCACGAAAAATACTTGAAGATGTAAGGAACGAATGCGGTTGGATGTTTGAGACAGCCCACGGCGGGAGTAAACAGAAAGGCAATATTAACTATGTGATTTGGTCTGATGTGCTGCTTTGTACTGAATGCGGTGAGGAGTTTGTCTACTGGAATGAAGCAGTTCAACACGAAAATAATCACGTCAACAAACAATACGTGTGCCCACATTGCTCCTTTGAATTAACCAGACGTGAACTTGAGCGTAAAGTGGAAACAATATTTGATGTCGAGATTGGCAAAGGTATAACTCGACCAAAGCAGGTTCCCGTTCTAATTAATTATTCTGTAGGAAAAAAGCGCTTTGAAAAATCACCAGATGATTTTGACATTGAACTAGTGAGAAATTTAGAAAACAGGGCAGTTCCCTATTCACTTCCGACGGAACTCATGATGTTTAAGGGAACGGAATGGGGGGACCTTTTTAGAGGCTATCATATTGGCACAACGCATGTTCACCATTTTTACACGAAACGTAATCGCTGGATACTTTCTTCGATTTTCGCTCGGATAAATGAATGCCCTAAGCCAATTAGGGGTCTTCTTACCGCATGGTTTACAGGCTCACAATCAAGATTGACAAGACTGAATCGCTATATGCCTGATCATGGCCGTCATGTGGGTCCATTGTCCGGTACTTATTACATGAGCTCTCTGCCTACAGAGATTTCTCCTTTTTATTTCTTTGCTTCAAAAATTTCTGATTTTTCTCAAATAGGCGTGCCCGCTTCACATGCGGTCGCTATATCCACAAATTCAACAACAAGATTACAAGTTCCCGATGCTTGTGTTGATTATATTTTCACAGACCCTCCTTTTGGCGACAACCTACCGTATTCAGAGCTTAACTTTTTGTGGGAATCATGGCTACGCGTTTATACGCAGAACACCGATGAGGCAATAGTGAGTAAAATTCAACGAAAAAGTACCCTGGAATATATGCATCTCATGGAGCAATGTTTCAGAGAATATTATAGAGTGCTCAAGGCAGGACGATGGATTACTGTTGAATTTCATAATTCCAAAAATTCTATATGGAATGCCATACAGGGGGCGATGGGGCATGCAGGATTTGTGATCTCCGATGTTCGAACGTTAGACAAGAAGAAAGGGACTACCAAACAGCTATCTTATATGAGTGGCGCGGTGAAACAAGATTTAGTTCTCACTGCTTATAAGCCTAATGGAGGGCTTGAAGATAGATTTAAACTCGAGGCCGGCACTGAGGATGGTGTCTGGGATTTTGTTAGTACGCATCTGAAGAATCTTCCTGTTTTTGTTATAAAACATGGTCAAATAGAAGCTATTTCAGAACGACAGCATTACTTGCTTTTTGATCGAATGGTTGCTTTTCACGTGCAACGAGGTGTGTCTATTCCTTTGTCTGCTTCTGAATTTTACTCTGGCCTCACACAACGTTTTTCAGAGCGAGATGGAATGTATTTTTTAGCAGAACAGGTTGCGGAATACGACAAAAGACGCTTGACAGTTACTCAAGTCACTCAACTTCAGCTCTTTGTCTCTGACGAAGCATCCGCACGACAGTGGCTTATAGAAGAACTGAAAGACAAGCCGCAGACTTTTCAAGAAATTCACCCTCATTTCATGAAGCAACTTGGTGGATGGAATAAGAATGAAACGCCTTTGGAGCTTTTGATTTTGTTGGAGCAGAACTTCTTGCGCTACGACGGCAAAGGCCCCGTGCCCGGGCAGATCCACTCCTATCTTTCCTCCAATTGGAAAGAGCTGCGTAACCTGCCCAAGGATGACCCGACCCTAGTCGCCAAGGCGCGTGACCGCTGGTACCTGCCTGATCCCACCAAGGCTGGCGACCTTGAAAAACTGCGCGAGAAGGCATTGCTCAAAGAGTTCGAAGAATACAAGGACGCCAAGAAAAAGCTCAAGGTTTTCCGTCTGGAAGCTGTCCGCGCCGGATTTAAGAAGGCCTGGCAGGAACGCGACTACGCCGTCATCGTCGCCGTTGCCGATAAGATCCCCAACAACGTCCTGGAAGAAGACCCCAAACTGCTCATGTGGTACGATCAGGCAGTAACACGGATGGGAGGGGAATAGCCTATGATCACTAAATGGAAGGTCTTCAACTTTAAATCGATTCGTGAGGAGACTGAGCTGGATCTCGGCCCTCTTACGATCTTCGCTGGCGCAAACAGCAGCGGGAAAAGCACATTCATCCAATCCGTCCTTCTCGTAGCACAGA
Organism: Solidesulfovibrio carbinolicus; assembly: GCF_004135975.1. Lineage (NCBI taxonomy): Bacteria > Pseudomonadati > Thermodesulfobacteriota > Desulfovibrionia > Desulfovibrionales > Desulfovibrionaceae > Solidesulfovibrio > Solidesulfovibrio carbinolicus. The sequence continues at coordinate 1,378,479 of NZ_CP026538.1, forward strand.
CTTTGGCCCATAAGGTCGGATCGCGATCTGTCGTATTGAATGGTGCTCTCACGAGCCTGGGCCAGTTTGACGACCTGAAATCCAATGGTGGTGCTTCGGACCAGATCACCATCAAATGTACCTGTCGGCCACTTCCGGATCAGGATACTGCAATAGGCAGGCGGTCTCAGTTCGCGCCCCGTGGAGCTATTTACTATGGACCACACTTCAATCAGCTTCAGGAAATCGCTTGTGAGATTTCCTTTGATGCTGATGCTTCGAGCTCCCAGCGAGATCTGTTCCAAATTCAACCTCGGCTTTTTGCAGCTCAGTTGTCCTGCATATTCAGAGATGAGGACAATGTGGATCAGAAAGCCGACATATCGATCCATCATTCCACCAAGGCCATCTCCGAAATTGAAGGTGCTGACAGCTTTAGTGAAATAGACGATCAGTTACGCGCCAGCTTGGCTTACGCTGTTGAGCTGGACAATGGCTCCATGGCTGAGGTGAAGGATGACTTTCGCTCGGCCAAGCCAATCGGCTGCATGCTTCGACACTTTCTTCCCGAGAGAATTGTTTACGCTATCGATACCATCGAAGAGGACGCAAACGCCATCGCCATGGCTCTTCAGGATTATGGCCGCCGTGCCATTGGCTTACGGCGCAACATGGGAAGAGATATCCTTCTTTCCGAAGAGATCATTGCGGTGTTGCGCAAAGTCCTCGAAGGCACAATCGATTTCGACCAGATTTTTAATGATAAATATCGGCAAAAATCACTTTTCGATTTTGAAGTCGATACACTTTCATTCAGGTCTTGGTATGAAAGGTTGCGCAGCCTCCCACGCGACGAGCGCCTGAAGGTTCAGCAGGTCCTGCGTGAGCGCGAGGATCTTTTTGACCGCATCCACCAATCCATGAAGGCGTCAACGGCAGAGAAACCCGAGACCCATGCCTTTGTCCAAGCCAGTCCCCCTCGCTTGATAATGGAGGCTACCTGGTATCTGGATAATTTCTTCGCCTCGTCCTTGAAGTACCTCGGCCCGCTGAGGGATGCTCCCAAACCGCTGTATCCGCTCGCACCAGCAGCCGACCCACATGACGTAGGCTTACGCGGAGAACACACTGCTTCCATTCTAGAACTGCATAAAAACAAGAAGATCCACTACATCCCGTCGGTAAATTTCAAAGAGCCAGTAGTTGAACACAAAACAGTTACCCGAACACTTGAAGCAGCGGTTATCGATTGGCTCCAATATTTGGGAGTCGCAAGCTCAGTCAAAAGCCGAGACCAGGGCAAATTGGGGCACGAGCTTAAGGTGGGGCTTGCCAATTCAGATAGCACGCACGACCTCACGCATGTTGGTGTAGGCGTTAGTCAAGTTTTACCGATACTCGTTATGTGTCTTCTAGCCGACACGGACTCAACGCTAGTTTTCGAGCAACCAGAGCTGCATCTACACCCAAAAGTTCAGACATTACTGGGGGATTTCTTTCTTTCAATGGCACTGTGCAGCAAGCAGTGCATTGTTGAGACTCACAGCGAATACTTAATTGATCGCCTACGATTCCGGATTGCAGCGGCACCACCCGAAAAAGCGCTAAACAGCCAAGCCAAGATTTACTTCGTGGAAAAACCGGCACTGGATTCATCTTTCCGAGAGGTGGTGATCAACGAGTATGGAGCCATCTCAGATTGGCCAGAAGGGTTCTTTGATCAGTCACAACAGCAGGCCGAAGCGATTCTAACGGCAGCGCTGGCCAAGAAGCGGGCCAAGAAAAACAAGGATTGAACATATGTTGGCCAAAGATGTTGTCATTGATCCATTTTTGCTGTGCCTTCCAAATCCCTGCGATTCACTTGATCGACTGGAAGACTTCATCGCGGCTTTGGTTGGCTGGCGAGGCTTTATTGATCGACCTGATACATGTGTTCTGATGTCGGATGCGGCGCGAGTGGCACTGAATGACGATGGTGAATACCCACATCGGCACAGATTGCTAGAGCTTATCGATAAATTTGAATGTACGTTTGCTGATGCAAATACGATTTCAAAAGTTGCAAATTCGATATTGGATCGGACGCCTGCGCTTGAAGAGCATTACGGAATAGACGCTATTCTTTTTGATGAAAACTCGCATGAGATTGTTCCGGCGCTCATGCTGGATCGACTGAAGCCGAAGTGCAGATCAGCATTTAGGGATGATTTGCTAATTACTGGATTGAAAATTGATGAGGGTATTTCTGCCAGGACTATAGCTAGTGTTTTGGTGGCTTCTGGGGGGTGGAGGGGCAATCCTATTCCTGAAGATATTGCTGTTAAAGCAAATGTTTACGACGTTGGCCTGCTTACAACAGACGTTAGCTTAAAGACTGTTCCTCCTTTCTCGCTTCTCCAAAATATTCCTGTTGCGTTTAGCCATGAGCAGTTGATCAAATCACTTGATCTCTGGTCAATCTGGGACGGAGCTTCGAGTGAAAGTGCTGTTCGTTTGAGCATCGAGACATGTATCAAAAATCTTATTTCAAGTGGGACGTCGAGAGACGGAGCAATGGATTTCGAGATAGGCAGCGGATTTGTCCATTCACTCCATACATGGGGCGCTAATTCTCGACATGATTACGCGATGGTAATCATTGAGTCGTGTGCGCGTATTGTTCTTGGCATGCCGAAAAATAGTATCAATGAATTTAGAGAGAGCGCAAAGGCAACGGCAAAGCAACGTATAAGGGTCGATGATGGTGCTTTGGCATTCCGGACGCATTTGACAAAGAAAGGTGTGGGGCTGAGGTTGATGTTCTGGCGGCTGGCAGGCGGAACGATCGAGTTCGCCAATATCGGTGCCAAGGGGGATTTGGAGATTTTATGAGTCTTTGGCAATATAGCACCGTTCATAACAGCGCCTGTAAGGTCATCGAGGAACAGACTTTGTGGGGGCAGACGGTGTGCCGTGTCTGGTTGCCGAACCAGGACGCGGTGGTGCGCGTACCCCGCTCCACCTTGCGGCCGCTGAGTGCTGACCTGCAGCCGGAGATTGAAGCCGGGCGTATAGCCTACGTGGCCGCCGCAGCCAAGGTGGCTGAGGTGCTCGAAGGCTCCGCCAGCGCCACCGTGGGTCATGTATTGCTGGCTCCCATGGAGTCCAATGTCATTCCGCTGCCGCACCAGATCCACGCCTTGTCCCGGGCCATCTCCGGCGACCGAGTGCGCTATCTGCTGGCCGATGAGGTGGGTCTCGGCAAGACCATCGAGGCCGGGCTGGTCATGCGCGAGCTCAAACTGCGCGGGCTGGTTCGGCGAATCCTAGTCGTCTCTCCCAAAGGCATCGCTACCCAGTGGGTGGCCGAAATGCAGACCCATTTCAACGAGCAGTTCAAGCTCGTGCTGGGCGACGACATCGGCACTTTGCAACGTCTGGCCTCAGGGACGGACCACCGGAAATCATCTTGGTCGATGTTTGATCAGGTTATCGTCTCCTTGGATTCGGTCAAGCCCATGGACAAGCGGCGCGGCTGGACCGCCGATCGCGTCGCCGAATACAACCGCAGCCGGTTCGAGGATCTGATCACCGCCGGTTGGGATCTGGTGGTGGTGGACGAAGCGCACCGCCTGGGCGGCAGTACCGACCAGGTCGCCCGCTACAAGCTCGGCAAGGGGCTGGCGGAAGCCGCGCCCTATGTGCTGCTCCTTTCGGCGACTCCCCATCAAGGGAAGACCGATGCCTTCCATCGCCTGATGAGCCTGTTGGATGATGACGCCTTTCCGGATATGGACAGCGTCTCCCGCGACCGGGTGGCTCCGTATGTCATCCGCACCGAAAAGCGCAAGGCCATCGATGCCGACGGCAAGCCGCTCTTCAAACCCAGGCGAACGCAGATGGCCCCGGTAGCCTGGGAGAGCCGTCACCAACTGCAGCAGCTTCTCTACGAGGCGGTGACCGACTATGTGCGCGAGGGCTACAACCTGGCCCTGCGCGAGAAGAAGCGGCATATTGGCTTTTTGATGATCCTGATGCAGCGCCTGGTGGTTTCCAGCACCCGGGCGATCCGCACCACGCTGGAACGGCGGCTCGCGGCACTCAAGGAAGGCGAAGAGCAAGCCAGCCTGCGCCTGGCGGAACTGGAAACCGGCACGGAGGGATCGGAAACCCCAGACGATGAAATAGCCGAGCTGTATGACATGGACGGCCAGGAGCTGCTCGATAAGCTGCTGAAATCCCACGTGTCGGCTCTGCAGAGCGAAGGCAGCCATGTGGAGACCTTGCTTGACGCGGCGGTCCGTTGTGAGCAGGCAGGTCCGGATGCCAAAGCCGAGGCGCTGATCGAGTGGATCTACAAGCTGCAAGCCGAGGAAAACGAACCGGATCTGAAGGTGCTGATCTTCACTGAGTTCGTGCCGACCCAGCAGATGCTAAAGGAGTTTCTGGAAGCCCGGGGAATCTCTGTGGTCAGCTTGAACGGCTCCATGACCATGGAGGAACGTCGGGCAGCCCAGGATGCCTTCCGCAAATCGCACCGCGTATTGGTTTCCACGGATGCAGGGGGCGAGGGTCTGAATCTGCAGTTCGCCCATGTCATCATCAACTACGACATCCCCTGGAACCCGATGCGGTTGGAACAGCGAATCGGCCGCGTGGACCGTATCGGCCAGCCAAAAACCGTACAAGCGATCAATTTCGTATTTGAGGATTCAGTCGAGTTCCGCGTCCGCGAAGTGCTGGAGCAGAAGCTCTCAGTGATCTTCGACGAGTTCGGCATCGACAAGACCGGCGACGTGCTCGACTCGGCCCAGGCCGGTGAGTTGTTCGAGGATGTGTACGCCTCGGCCATCCTTAATCCTGATGGCATCGAAACCTCCGTCGATCACACTGTGGCCAGGATTCGGGATGAAATTCAGCAGGTGCGCGAGGCCTCCGCCATCTATGGGATCTCCGAAGAACCTGATGTGCAGGCGGCTGAGCGTCTGCGCTCCCATCCGCTGCCTCACTGGGTGGAACGGATGACGGTCGGCTATCTCAATTCGCACGGCGGTGCGGCCAGCCGCAAGCGCTCCTGGTGGGATCTGAATTGGCCGGATGGCCAGGAACACCGCAAAGCCGTATTCAGCGCCCGGGAAGCGGATCGTCTAACCGACGCAACCCTGCTCAGTCTTGAAAACAGTCACGTCCGTGGTCTTGCCCTGAACCTGCCCCAGGTCGCGGCAGGTCAGCCATTGCCTTGTGTAACTGTAAGCGGGCTGCCAGCCAGCATCTCCGGGCTCTGGGGGCTCTTTGAGATCCGCCTTCAGGCCGGAATACACCAGAAGACACAACTTCTGCGCATCCCAATGGTGCGGCGTGGCTATATCAGCGTGTTCTTGAGCGAGGAAGGCAAACTGTTTCTACCCACGGCCAGGCATATCTGGGATGCGTTGCAGACAGCGGAAGCAGAAATGCAAGCCACCCTCGGGCAGGATGAATCCATCACCGCCCATGATCGTTTGCAGGAAGCGGCCGAGCAGGCCGGACAGGAGATGTTCGACGCCTTGCAGCAGGCACATCTCGCCTCTGTGGCTCGCGAGGAGGAACGCGGAATCGTCTCCTTTGCCTCGCGTCGCAAGGCCATAGAGCGGGTTGGGCTGCCGGAGGTGCGGCAATTCAGACTGTCTCGTTGCGATGCGGACGAATCCGAGTGGCGACATGAGCTGCAATCGGCAAGGCAGAGCGTGCCGGAAATCCGACCGCTGTTGATGTTGCGGATCATCAAGGGAGGCGTTCAATGAATAGTTGGCGAGACGCCATCCTGAACGACTTTGTACCCAACGTCAGCAAGCTGACCCTGGTCGCGGACCCGGATTGCCTGCTGACCGAGGAAAAGCTGGTCTTGGAACTTCGCGGGCGCGGGTTCGACCTGATCGAGTTCAGTGACCCGGTCGAATTCAGGTACGCTTATGAGTCCAAGTACCGTTCTGTCTGGGACCGGGGTGAGCATACCGATCTGGTGGTGGTCCTCCGCTTGCAGGATGCGGAGCTGGAATCTCTGCCTTACGACCTGCTCCAGGCTGGGCGGAAGCTATCGTTCAACCTGGGGGATCTCTTTCCCAATCTGAGCTACCCGGTCATCGAGAAGCTCGACCGGAGCTTGCTGGATTCACTTTTTGAGGCCCAACGCAAGTCGCCGCCGGATCGCATGGGCGACAACGCCACCAAGGATTTCATTCTCCGCCATGTGTTCGGCATTGCGGCTGAACTGATTGGAGGCGAAGTGGAGCTGCTACGCGCCTTGCTGCGCCTACACTACGGAAAGCTCCAAATCCCGTTGATGCTGGCCGAGCGACTCATCCAGGTTCTCAAAAGTCATGATGGGTTCAAGGCCTGGCCCCTCTCTGAAATCGTTTCGGACGATGAAGCCTTCTTTGCCTTTTTGCAGGAACGCTGGCCGCCCTTTCTTTCCCGACTGGGTAGCGCCAATCAGGTGCGGGAAGATTCACCGGAATACGGCCTCAAGTATCCCGGCCCTGACCACCTGTCGTTCGACCATCAGGACATCAAGGTCTACATCGACAACCTGTTCCTGGAGGGGAAGCTCACCCCGGTCGAGGCCAAGGACATTGAAGTGGACGCCGGGTCTTGGGTGCGAAGCGGTATAGCCACCTCCGGCGTGGACGATGATGAGCTGCGGATTTCCCGCCTGTTTGGCCTTGTCGAGAAGGAGTTGCCCACTGCGGAAGCCCGCTACTCGGACTGGATCACCTTCGCACTGAAATGGGCCGAACTGTCTTCGCTGGTTCATTGCGGCAACAGCTTCGAGCATCAAACCCGGCTCAGGGAAATCGGTGAGGAACTGAACACGAGCTTTGCCGTTTGGCTGGCGGACCACTACTCCAGTCTGATCAATTTGCCGCCGACCAATCCGGCCATGCTCCACCATGTGCCGCGCCGCCTGGCTCGGAACATTGAGGACTCCGGTAGCAGCCGTGCGGCGTTGATTGTGGTTGATGGCCTGGCCCTGGACCAGTGGGTGACCATTCGCCAGCTTCTGCAAAAGCAAGATGCCAATCTGGTCATGCGCGAATCCGCGACCTTCGCCTGGATTCCGACACTGACCTCGGTATCGCGGCAATCGATTTTCTCGGGCAAGCCTCCGCTCTATTTCCCGTCATCCATCAACTCGACTAACAGCGAAGAGAAACTCTGGAAGCAGTTTTGGGAAGGCCATGGCCTGTCCCGGCTGGATGTTGCCTACCAGCGAGGCCTTGGCGACGGTGATGCTGCGAGCGTCCTCGACTCCGCAATCCACCCCGGGAAAACCAAGGTGGTGGGGCTGGTCGTGGATAAAGTTGATAAGATCATGCACGGCATGCAACTCGGCTCGGCCGGGATGCACAACCAGATCAAGCAGTGGTGCCATGCAGGATTTCTTTCCGCGATGGTCGGCGAACTGTTGGATTACGGTTATGAGGTCTGGCTGACGGCCGATCACGGCAACATCCAATGCGACGGCAAAGGCCGCCCGTCTGAAGGTGTTATTGCCGAAACTCGTGGCGAGCGGGTTCGTGTCTATCCCACGCCGGAGCTCCGTGCTCAGGTGGCTGGGACATTCCCGTTTGCCCACGAATGGCAGCCGGTCGGATTGCCAGCAGATTACTTTCCTCTGGTCGTCGGTGGCCACGACGCGTTTGTCAGCCCAGGAGAAGCCATCGTAGGTCATGGCGGTATAGCCATCGAAGAAGTCATCGTGCCCCTGGTGAAGTTTGAAAGGAGGACACGGTGATGGGCAAAAGGCACGGAGCCATTGGCATCAAACAGACAATTCATTTCGATTGGATGCAGAAAGCAGCTAATCTGTTGCAGGTTGGACTCGATGCCAAAGGCATCCGCCAGGAGTTGCATGAGTTCCTTTCGAACAGAAAAGGCAACAGCTCCGAAAGCGAACGAAGCGACCAGACCCGAACTTTTGCCGTCAACAACCTGATGAAGATCTGGGTCTCTCCTGACCCCGAGTTGATCCCATTCCGGGACGCCTCGCTGGCGTGTCTGCGTGAAACCCCGTCCATGGCCTTGGCAATCCACTGGGGGATGATCTCGGCGGTTTATCCGTTCTGGTTCAATGTGGCCCGCCAGACTGGCCGCCTGCTGGCCTTACAGGATCAAGTGACCCAGACACAGATTATCAATCGCCTCAAAGAACAGTATGGCGACCGGCAAACCGTGAGCCGCTATGCTCGGTTCGTCATCCGTTCCTTTGTCGCCTGGGCAGTTCTGAAGGATTCTGATGCCAAAGGCTGCTATGAGAGAGCTTCTCCTATAAGCGTTGCTGAGCCAAATTTAGCCATCCTGATGTCCGAGTCAGCACTCTTGGCCATACCAGAGTCAAAGTGTGCATTGGGACTGCTCCTGAACAATCCGGCATTCTTCCCATTCCAGCTTCCTGTGATGACTGGAGACTTTATATCCCAACGTAGCGAGCGCATCGACATAGTTCGCTATGGTCTGGACGATGAACTGTTGAAATTGAAGGGCGACTAAATCAGGGCAGGTCCCTTTCTCGGCATGGCTTCCTCCTTCAAGAAGCTCTGCCTAGGGTTTATCCAGCGCTATCTCTACTCATCCCAATGTTTTAACAGGCAATACGATCAATTCGGCCACCCGTTTCGGGGATTCCGGCCACCTAATCCGGAAATGCGGGTAGAGTCCACGAAGGTGGTGTAAATTCTGGAGTCGTCCAGGCCGGGGGGAGCCTCCAGCCTGGACGGGATGGGCGAGGTGGCCATCAGGTCAATTGGCTGTAAGGTGAAGTTGCGAAGCCGCACCTGCAACCAAAGGAGACCACGATGGCCGAGGACAGCATGGCATTAATCGAGCTGATGCAAAAGGCCGATGGCGGCGATTTTCTCCGCTCCCTGGCGGAAGCGGTCTTGCAGCTTCTCATGGAGGCTGATGTGGACGGCTTAATCGGAGCCAGCCGCCACGAACGAAGCGCCGAACGAGTCAGCTACCGCAACGGCTACCGTGACCGCAGCCTTGATACCCGCGTCGGCTCCCTGCAACTGCGCATCCCCAAGCTGCGTCAGGGCAGCTACTTTCCGCCCTTCCTGGAGCCGCGCAAGACCAGCGAGCGCGCCTTGGTGGCCGTCATCCAGGAGGCCTGGATCGGCGGCATATCGACGCGGCGCGTGGACGATCTCGTCCAGGCCATGGGGCTTTCCGGCATCTCGAAATCCCAAGTGTCCAAGCTGTGCAAGGACATTGATGAACGCGTCCATGCCTTCCTTTCCAGGCCGCTGGCCGGGGAATGGCCCTATTTGTGGCTGGATGCGACCTACCTCAAGCAGCGTGAAGGCGGCCGGGTGGTCAGCGTTGCCGCCATAATCGCCGTGGCGGCGAACACGGAAGGCCGCCGGGCGTCAGGCTTGGCGTTTTTAATGGCAACGTCGGTCAGCGGCATCTCCGTATAACCTCCCCACGCTAGATGTGGCGCGCTCTGAGCGAGTTATACGAGCGGGTGTCGTATGACCTCGCCAGTTTTACGAGGAGCTATACGGGCAAAGTGCGGATGTCAACGAACCAAAACGGAAGAAGCCGGCCCCTGTGGGCCGGCTTCTTGGCTGAAATTTCTGACTTTTTGAACCGCATCGGACGGTATCGAATAGTCAGTTGGTGGAGCAAACAGCTCTCGACCGCAACTCAGTCTCCGCCCCCGATCTCCCCCGTAAAACATTGAAAACAAAGGGCTTCACATAGGAAGCCGATTCACACCCCAAGTTCCAATCAGGGAAGTGCTTTTTTCATATCAATTTCCATGCTCCGGACGAGGATGCTGGGTTTGCAGCGAAAGCGGATACCAACGACCTCACCACAACCCATAGTCCTGTTTCTCCGCACATCCGGTTCGATTTCGAAAACGGGAATCGAATTGACCTACCTGCCCGGCAGTTCCGTGCCGCGACTCATGATCTCGATATAGCCCGCGTAGCTGAACAGGCGGTTGCGTTTCTGGGCGGTCAGCTCCTTGACGATGTCGAGCTGCTCCAGGTGGCCGAGCGCCTTGTTGACCGTGGCCGGGGTCATGCCGGTCCTCTCCACCAGCGAGCCCGAGGTGGCGATGGGATGCTCCATGAGCGCCCGGTGGACCTGCAGGGTCGATGCCGCCGCCCGTCCGAGGCCGCTGATCTTGTCGCGGTCCTGGTTCGACAGGTCCAGGAGCTGCTGCGCCGTTTCCACCGCCTGGGTGGCGGTGACAATGACCGCCTCGGCGAAGAAATCGAGCCAAGCTTCCCAATCGCCGGTCATCCGCACGTTGTTGAGCAGCTCGTAATAATACTGACGATGCGTCTTGAAATAGAGGCTGAGGTAGAGCATCGGCTCCCGCAGCACCTTCTGCTCGCACAGGAGCAAAGCGATCAGCAGACGTCCCAAACGGCCATAACCGTCGAGGAACGGGTGGATCGTTTCGAACTGCACATGGGCCAGAGCCGCCTTGAGCAGCACCGGGGTCGGCTCCGGCTGGTCATGGAGGAAGAGCTCCAACTTGCTCATGCACTCCAGTACCTCTTCGGCCGGAGGCGGAACGAAGGCCGCGTTGCCCGGCCGGGTGCCGCCGATCCAGTTCTGGCTGCGCCGAAACTCGCCCGGGGTCTGATTGCTGCCCCGGCCCTTGGTCAGCAGCACACCGTGGATTTCGCGGAACAGGCGCAGCGACAGCGGTAGCCCTTCCTCCAGCAGACGCAGGCCATGGTCGAGGGCCGCAACATAGTTGCTGACCTCCCGCACGTCATCCAGTGGCACGCCGGGTTCCTGATCCAGCTCGAACAGCAGCAGGTCGGAAAGCGACGATTGCGCCCCCTCGATCATGGAGGAGAGTACCGCCTCTTTGCGGACGTACATGTAGAGGAACAGCGAGGTGTCCGGCAGCAAGGTCGAGACACTGTCCAGACGCCCGAGCGCCAGCAGCGCCTGGTCGAACTTGCTGCGCAACTCCGGAGTTCAGTCGATGGGCGGACGCGGCGGCAGTGGCGCGGGAACGAAGGCCTGGGCCTTCTCACCCACCGTCGATATGGTCACGTATCTGCCTTGGAGTTCTCGCTTCATCTTGCCTGCCTCGAACCTAAAATAAGGTTCGTCTTTATTTTATTTTCACTGCACATCCTAAAATAAAGAATCGAGAAGGAAAAATCAAGCGGATTTCCCGATTGGCCGTTTCGATTTCCTCAGACGAGCGTTCGACGTCGCAACGCACTTGCTAAAGCGGAAAAAAGTTACAACCACGGCTCCGATTTTTCGGTCGCCGGAAAGCCCCTGCCATCAAAGGGTTTCGGGCCGCTGCCCGGAACGGGCATTCTCCGGGGTCGGGAAGTACCGTTTCAACCCCGTTTCCTTTTCGGGGTCGCTTTCGGACGTGCGTTTTCTCCGTTCCACCGGAAAATCTCGCAAACTCGTCTTGAACCGTCCTTGACGCTCAACCCATTGTAAAGTCAGGATTTCGGTGTGAGGCTGTGTCGGCGGAAGATCGGGAACGCGGGAAATCCGGGTGAATAATTTTTGCGGTTTTGAGGTGAGTCCGATTTGCGTTAGCTCTCAGACCGGCAAAATCGGAGGGAACGATGACCTACCACAAAACAGTCTCAAAGCCCGCGTTCCTCGTAACTCCTTGATAATAAACTCCGAAGTCATCTCGCACAACCATTTCCCGACAATCCGACCAGAGAAACGATTTTCTCCCCTGATTTCCCTGCACCGGACGAGGGTGGCGGGTTGCAGTAAAAACGGATAACTGGTGCTTTTCATCAACAACTTCGAATCCGGTTTTCGGACGCCGGTTCAGTTCCCAAAACGGGAATCGAATTGATCCTGACATCATCCCTTCGGCGGATACGGATCGTTCCCGTGGCTGTCCTTGTTCTGGATCTTCCCGTCCTTGCCGTGGATGTAGAACTCGGTGCCTTGGTTCTGGCTGATCTTGCGCTTGGCATCGACGGCATCCTGCTTCTTGTCGAAGTGGCCGCTGCTGCGGGTCGCGCCGTCTTTCTTGACGTCCCAGCCGCCGTCGGCGTTGGGTACGACATGATGTGATCCTGGTTTCTTTGGCATGGTCGCCTCCTATTTCATGGTTTCTGTTGATATGAGTTGCACCAACCGTTCTCCGCTACGATTGCATCAGCATCCGCTCCTCAGCATGGTCAACGCGCCACTCCTTGCTTCGGTCATCGGTCAGGATCACGGTGAAAACGGACCTACCAATCGAAGCAGAACGGCCGTCTTCAGAATAGTCATCAATCCCGAAGTGGGCAGAGAGAGACGCCGTAACCACAGCGCCAGGTGGTGCCAGTTGCCCGGCGTTTCGGAGGAGTGTTCTCTGACACATACTGGCAAGAGTCCGGTTCCTCTCAATGTCGAATTCCGATGGTTCGATTCGCAGTTCCAGGAGGTCAATTGCCACCGTCAGCAACTGGTGCTGATACGCCAGCCAGGCATAATGCTGGGCCGAACAGGCAAACATATGAGCGATGCCGCTGGCGAAGCTCTTGATATGCTTGCGGCCCAATTTTTTCTGCTCGAATGGTGTATCTGCCGTTACCATTGATCAATCCTCGCGCTTTGACTCAACCAGACAGGTTCACTCCGGCTGCCAGGCGCAATCTGCCCAGTGCGCTTCGTAGCGTTTCACAAAGTCTTTCATCTCCCGGATGTTGGCGGCAGGTTCGCGGCAAGCCCGGGCGCAGGTGGAAACAACATCCCGGTAGAACCGAACGGCCACGCCCGATGACGATGCAATAACAAAAGTCCCGATCAACCCGCTGCCGTCGTCACCGGATCGGGCCATCCCGGCCATCACCCTTGAAGATTGGAGTCACATCCATCGGCCAGCAGGTCGCTGGATGTTGATTCTTGACTGTCGGCATGTTAGGCGTAATATTATTTAAAGTCTTGTAAGAATTTCCTCGAGCGAGGCCGCGTGACGTCGGAACTTGTGGGGGTGGTATGACAGCGCGCCAGCAGGCGATCTTCACACTCGACGAGTTGGCTGCCTACTTGAAAGTCGGCAAGCGGACGCTTTACCGGCTCGCCTCGCACGGGGAGATTCCGGCCTTCAAGGTCGGCGGGACGTGGCGGTTTCGTCAAAGTGAAATCGATCGATGGATCAATGATCAGATCCAAGCAGGCAGAAAGAAGGAGGTGATACGCACAGATGAGCAGCCAAAGTCAGCGGAACACTCCGTGTCGTCTGGGCGCGCTGTCCGTCGCCGCAGGCAAACGGAGTGAGCGAGAGTCTTCAATTTTTCTTCTGGAGGTGTGACATGGACATTGATTTCAAGAAATTGGCTCCCTGGAACTGGTTCAAGAAGGAGCAGGAAGAACAACAGAGCACTGCCTCGCTGCCGGTGCAGCGCAATGACCTGCCGGTGGCGGGTGGGCCCGTCAGTCCCATCCTGCAATTGCACCGCGAGATCGACCGCCTCTTCGACGACACGTTTCGAGGCTTCGGCTTTCCGGCGCTGGCCATGCCACGCTGGCCGTCGGACTGGCCGGGCCTGCTGAAGCCGGCGCTGGACATCCAGGAGACCGACAAGCAGTACAAGATCGCCCTGGAAGTGCCCGGCGTCGAGGAAAAAGACATCCAGATCACGCTCGACAACGACGTGCTGCTGGTTCGCGGTGAAAAGCGTCAGGAGCAGGAAACGAAAGACGGCGGTTTCCACCGTGTGGAGCGCTCCTACGGCAGCTTTCAGCGCGCTCTGAACCTGCCGGCCGATGCCAACCAGGACACGATCAAGGCCGCTTTCAAGAACGGCGTACTCACGATCACGATGGAAAAGCGCGAGGCCAGCGCGCCCAAGCAGGGCCGCTCGATCCCGATCAACGGCTGACGCGGGGCAGCGCGTTTTTCTCAAAAACCACAAAGAGATGAGGCACCGTGATCGGCGGTGCCTCGTCAGATCAATCTTTACAGGAGCATCAGCATGGCCAGAAAACAATGCCAAGTCTGCGGCCAGCCCGCCACGGTGCGGGTGGAAGCCAATCTCAATGGTCGCCACAGCACCATGCTGTTGTGTGACGATCACTATCTCCAACTGGTGCGCCAGCAAAAGCGCACCGTCTCACCGCTGGAAGCCTTGTTCGGCTCGCGCAGCGGGCTATTCGAAGACTTCCTTGGCAGCGACTTCTTCCGCATCGGTGACGACGCACCGTCCATGGCGGCCGATACCGACGAGGTCGTCGATGCCTCGTTCGGCGAACCCGCCCCGGCCGGTACGGGCACCGCGCGCCGTCGCGGCAGTGGGCTCGCCAGCCGTATCAGCGAACAGTCCGAGGCCCTATTGCAGGAGGCCGCCCGACACGCTGCAGAGTTCGGGCGCGCCGAAGTCGATACCGAACACCTGCTGCTGGCGCTATCCGACAGCGACGTGGTCAAGACCATCCTGGGGCAGTTCAAGATCAAGGTCGATGACCTCAAGCGCCAGATCGAATCCGAAGCCAAGCGCGGCGATAAGCCGTTCGAGGGCGAGATCGGCGTGTCGCCCCGGGTCAAGGACGCGCTCAGCCGTGCTTTCGTGGCCTCCAACGAACTCGGCCACTCTTATGTCGGGCCGGAGCATTTCCTGATCGGGCTCGCCGAGGAAGGCGAAGGTTTGGCGGCCAACCTGCTGCGCCGTTACGGCCTCACGCCGCAAGCGCTGCGCCAGCAGGTAAGCAAGGTGGTCGGCAAAGGGGCCGAGGATGGCCGCGCCGAGACGCCGACCAACACGCCGGAACTCGACAAGTATTCGCGCGACCTCACCAAGATGGCGCGCGAGGGCAAGCTCGATCCGGTCATCGGCCGCGCGCAGGAGATCGAGACGACCATCGAAGTGCTGGCCCGGCGCAAGAAGAACAACCCGGTGCTGATCGGTGAGCCCGGCGTCGGCAAGACCGCCATTGTCGAAGGACTGGCGCAGCGGATGGTCGCCGGCGAAGTGCCCGAGACGCTGCGCGACAAGCGTCTGGTCGAACTCAACATCAACGCCATGGTGGCAGGCGCCAAGTACCGCGGCGAGTTCGAGGAGCGCGTGCAGAAGGTGCTCAAGGAAGTGACCGAGCACCAGGGCGAGCTGATTCTCTTCATCGACGAGGTGCACGCCATCGTCGGTGCAGGCCAGGGTGGCGGCGAAGGCGGGCTGGACGTGGCCAACGTGTTTAAGCCGATGATGGCGCGCGGCGAACTGAACCTGATCGGCGCCACCACGCTCAACGAGTATCAGAAGTACATCGAAAAGGATGCCGCGCTGGAGCGTCGCTTCCAGCCGGTGATGGTGCCCGAGCCGACCGTGGCGCAGACCATGATGATCCTGCGCGGCCTGCGCGATACCTTCGAGGCGCACCACAAGGTCAGCATCACCGAGGATGCGATCATCGCCGCCGCCGAGTTGTCGGACCGCTACATCACCGCGCGCTTTTTGCCTGACAAGGCCATCGACCTGCTCGACCAGGCGGCCGCACGCGTGAAGCTGTCGGCTACGGCCCGCCCGGTGGCGGTGCAAGAGTTGGAGTCCGAACTGCACCAGCTGCGGCGTGAGCAGGACTATGTGGCCTCGCGCAAGCAGTACGACAAGGCCGCCGAGCTGGGCAAGCGCATTGAGGCCAAGGAGACTGAACTCAAGAAGCTCGTCGAGGAATGGGAACGCGAGCGCGCCTCGGGCAGCGCCGAAGTCAAGGCCGAGCATGTCGCGCAGATCGTCTCACGCCTGACCGGCATTCCGGTCAACGAGCTGACGGTGGAAGAGCGCGAGAAGCTGCTGCATCTGGAGCAGCGGCTGCACGAGCGCCTGGTGGGCCAGGACGAAGCGGTGCGCGCGGTGGCCGATGCCGTGCGGTTGTCGCGGGCGGGGCTGCGCGAGGGCAGCAAGCCGGTTGCTACTTTCCTGTTCCTCGGACCGACCGGCGTGGGCAAGACCGAGCTCGCCAAGGCGCTGGCCGAGTCCATCTATGGCGATGAAGGTGCGCTGCTGCGCATCGACATGTCCGAGTACGGGGAACGCCATACCGTGGCACGCCTGGTGGGCGCGCCTCCGGGCTATGTGGGCTATGACGAGGGCGGCCAGCTCACCGAGAAAGTGCGGCGCAAACCCTACAGCGTGTTGCTGCTGGACGAGATCGAGAAGGCTCACCCCGACGTCTACAACATCCTGCTGCAGGTGTTCGACGACGGGCGGCTCACCGACGGCAAGGGCCGGGTGGTGGATTTCACCAATACCATCATCATCGCCACCTCGAACTTGGGCTCGGACATCATCCAGCGTCGGCTGAAGGCCCGTGGCGCCGCCGGCGAGGAATACGAGAAGACCAAGTCCGAGGTGATGGACGTGCTGCGCGGACACTTCCGCCCCGAGTTCCTCAACCGCATCGACGAGATCATCGTCTTCCATGCGCTGGGCAAGGAGGAGATCCGCCATATCGTCGGCCTGCAGCTCGATCGTGTGGCCCGCAACGCCGCCAGCCAGGGCGTGACGTTGACCTTCGACCAGACCTTGATCGATCACTTCGCGGAGGAAGGCTACAAGCCCGAGTTCGGCGCGCGTGAGCTCAAGCGGCTGATCCGCAGCGAGCTGGAGACGGCACTGGCGCGCGAGATGCTCGGTGGTGGCATCGGCAAGGGCGATCACGCCAACGCCCGCTGGGATGACAAGGCCGAACGGGTGGTCTTCGAGCGCCAGGAGCCGCCCGCGAAGCCGGTCGAGCCTGAAAAGCCCGATGCCGCGAACGTGGCCGAGGCACCGCCTAGCGACGAGAGCAAGCCTGCGCGCAAGAAGAAGCCGGCGGGCGGCGAATCTTGAGTCATGAGGAGGCTGTCGTGTCCGACCCCAACGGGCTGACATGGGCAGCCACCCTCGTGTCGCTGGCGGTCGCTATCCCCATAGCGGGGCACGCGGTCATCTACAAGCGTGACCCTCGATCGGCCACGCTGTGGGTACTGCTGATCGCCTTGTTGCCGCTGGGCGGTTCGCTGCTGTATGGGCTGTTCGGCATCAACCGTTACCAGCGGCGGGCGCGGCGGCTCTTCCCGGGGGCAGATCCTGCTGTTCGGCAGGACCTCTCGCCCACGATGCCCGAGCCCGTATCGCCGCCGCTTGCCGGCCTGGCGTACCTGGTGGGACGCGCCACCGGCCAGTCGCTGACCAGCGGCAACCGCATCGAGCCGCTCATCGATGGCGAGCAGGCCTACCCGGCCATGCTCGCCGCCATCGAATCGGCGCGGCACAGCGTCGCGCTGGCTTCGTACATCTTCGACGGCCAAGGCATCGGGGCGCAGTTCGTCGATGCGCTGCGCCGGGCTCATGAGCGCGGCGTGCAAGTGCGGGTGCTGATCGACGACGTCTATGCCCGCTGGAGGCCCCGCAGCGCCTACCGCGCCTTGCAACGCGCCGGCGTTCCGGCGGCGACGTTCAACCCGACGTTGATTCCCGCGCGCCTGCATGGCGCGCATCTGCGCAATCACCGCAAGCTGCTGGTGATCGATGGCGAGACGGGTTTCACCGGCGGCATGAACATCTTCAGCCCGTATTGGCGGCCCGATGCGCCGGAGCAGGCCTGTCACGATTTGCACTTTCGTCTGCGCGGGCCGGTGGTTGCGCATCTGATTCGGTGCTTCACCGACGATTGGTGCGATACCACGGGCGAGCGGCTCAACGAGGGTTTCTGGGGCGAACCGCCCGCAACGGCTGATGAGCAAGGAACCTCTTGGGCGCGCGGCATCGAGGCCGGTCCCGATGAGGCCCTGGACAGGATGCGCTGGACCTTCATGGGCGCTTTGAGCGCGGCGAAGCATTCGGTGCGCATCTGGACACCTTACTTCGTGCCCGATCAGCCGATGATCGCGGCGCTGAGCACGGCCGCGTTGCGCGGCGTGCGCGTCGAGGTGCTGACGCCTGCGAACGGAGACCATCCCACGGTGCAATGGGCGGCGCGCGCCCACTACTGGCAGGTGCTTGAGCACGGTGTGCGCATCTTCGAACGGCCGGGCCCGTTCGACCACAGCAAGCTGATGCTGATAGACGGCCAGTGGTGCTGCCTGGGTTCGGCCAATTGGGATGCACGCAGCCTGCGCCTGAACTTCGAGTTCAATGTGGAGGTGTACGACACCGCGTTGTCTACGCGGCTGTCATCCCTTTTTGATGCCGCCCGTGATGCGGCGGACGAGATATCGGCGATGGCGTTGCGCGCCCGCCCGCTGGCCATCCGCTTGCGCGACGGGGTGGCCCGTCTGTTCACTCCCATTCTCTAGCGACACGACTTGCGAGGAACATTGCCCATGGAAAAGAAAGATCAATGGAACATTGGCTACTGGATCGTCGCCGGCCTGTTGCTGCTGACGCTGCAGAACTACTGGCAGGCGGCCAAGACCGTCGAGCCCGTGCCCTACAGCGAATTCGAGAAGGCGCTGGCCGAGGGGCGCGTCGCCGAAGTGCTGGTGTCGGACCGCACGGTCACCGGGCGCCTGAAGTCGCCGGACAGCCGGGGCAAGACCACCATCGTGGCCACCCGCGTCGAACCCGACCTGGCCGAGCAGCTGTCGAAATACGATGTGTCCTACGCGCGAGTGGTGGAAAGCACCTGGCTGCGTGATGTGCTCTCCTGGATTCTGCCGGCCGTGGCCTTCTTCGGCGTCTGGTTCTTCCTGTTCCGCCGCTTCGCCGAGAAGCAGGGCATGGGTGGTTTCCTGAGCATCGGCAAGAGTCGCGCCAAGGTGTTCATGGAGAAGAACACCGGCGTCACCTTTGCCGATGTCGCGGGTGTCGATGAGGCCAAGGCCGAGCTGGTCGAAATCGTCGACTTCCTGAAGAACCCGCAGGATTACGGCCGCCTCGGCGCGCGCATCCCGAAAGGTGTGTTGCTGGTTGGCCCGCCCGGCACGGGCAAGACCCTGCTGGCCAAGGCCGTGGCGGGCGAGGCCGGGGTACCGTTCTTCTCTATCTCCGGCTCGGAGTTCGTCGAGATGTTTGTCGGCGTGGGCGCGGCGCGGGTGCGCGACCTGTTCGAGCAGGCGCGCGGGCAGGCGCCGGCCATCATCTTCATCGATGAACTCGACGCGCTGGGCCGTGCACGCGGCGTCGGCGGGCCCATCGGCGGCCACGACGAGCGTGAGCAGACGCTCAACCAGCTGCTCACCGAGATGGACGGCTTCGACAGCTCGGTGGGGCTGATCATCCTCGCCGCCACCAACCGCCCCGAAATCCTCGACCAGGCGCTGCTGCGCGCCGGCCGCTTCGACCGCCAGGTGCTGGTGGACCGGCCCGACAAGAAGGGACGGCTGGACATCCTGAAAGTCCACGTCAAGAAGGTGACGCTGGCTCAGGATATCGATCTCGAACAGGTGGCTGCGCTGACCACGGGCTTTTCGGGTGCAGACCTCGCGAACCTGGTCAACGAGGCCGCGCTGGCCGCGACCCGGCGCAAAGCGTCCGCCGTGGAGTTGCAGGATTTCACCGCCGCCATCGAGCGCATCGTGGCGGGCCTGGAGAAGAAGAACCGATTACTCAATCCCAAGGAGCGGGAAACCGTGGCCTATCACGAGATGGGCCATGCGCTGGTGGCGCTGGCGCTGCCCGGCACCGACCCCGTGCACAAGATCTCGATCATCCCGCGCGGCATCGGCGCGCTGGGCTACACCTTGCAGCGCCCCACCGAAGACCGCTTCCTGATGACGCGTACCGATCTCGAGCACAAGATCGCCGTACTGCTGGGCGGGCGTGCCGCCGAAAAGCTGGTGTTCGGCGAGTTGTCTACCGGGGCGGCGGACGATCTGGCGCGAGCCACCGACATCGCCCGCGACATGATCACCCGCTTTGGCATGGACGAAGGACTGGGCTACATCGCCTTCGAGGCGCAGCGGCCACGCTTTCTCGATACACCGGAACTGGCCCACGGCGGCTGCCGGGTGGCCGAATCGACCCAGGCGCGCATCGATCAGGCCATCCGCGACATCGTGATGGGCGTGTTCGAGCGCGCCTACCGGATCCTCGACACCAACCGCGCGGTGCTGGAGCGTTGTGCGCGCGAACTGCTGGCGCGGGAAACGCTCGACGAGAACGACATCCTTCAATTGACCCAAGGACTTGTTCTTGATAGAAACGAAAAGTAGTAGGCGCTGTTCAGAGTGAACCGGCGGCTCTGTTCGGTGCGTCATCCAATTCGCCGGCATTGTTCAAGGAGAACCGATATGTCTGCATTGACTCCGTGGGACCCCTTCCGGGAACTGGATGAATTGCAAAACCGCCTGGCGACGATGTTCGGACGGACACCCCAGCGACAGGGCGCCCGTACCGGCAACGAAGCCATGACCACGGCGGACTGGGCACCAATGGTGGATATCAGCGAGGATGAGAACGCATTCCTCCTCAAGCTGGATCTGCCGGAGGTCCCCAAGGATGCCGTGCGCGTCAGCGCGGAAAACGGTGTGCTCACCATCAGCGGCGAGCGCAAACTGGAAAAAGAGGAGCAGGGCAAGAAGTTCCACCGCATCGAACGTGCGTATGGCCGCTTTGTGCGCAGCTTTGTCTTGCCTGACAACGTTGATCCGACCAAGGTGACGGCTTCCATGAAAGACGGCGTGCTGGAAGTGCGGCTTGTCAAGGCCGAGCAAGCCAAACCGAAACAGATTGAAATCTCAGTCAACTAACTTTAATTAGGAGCCCAAGATCATGAATATCAAACAGCCACAATACATCTTCTCCGCACTTGCCCTGGCGGTCGTCGTCGGACTGAGCGGACCGGCTCTGGCCCAATCGGCGGCAGGTTCTAGCCCAGGTGCTGCAGCACCCTCTGCCGCATCCAAGGCGGCACAGCCACAGGTAGATGACAAGGTCGCCCGGGAAGCCGCGGAAAAGCGCGCCGAACTCGCCCAAGATGCAATCACTGCGCTGGCCAAGACCCATGAGGCATTGATCCTCCTTGATGCAAAGAAGACCAAGGAGGCGCTCGCTGCGCTGGAACTGGCCAGCGGAAAGCTGGAACTGGTATTGGCGCGTGACCCAAAACTTGCTTTGGCGCCCGTCGATGTACGCGTCATCACCCACGATATCCACGCCAACGTGGAATCGGTAAAGAAAGCGGTCAAGTTGTCTCAGGAGTTGTTGGGTGATGGCGAGGTGCAAAAGGCCCGGCCCATCGTTGCCAATCTGGCCAGCGAAATCGTGATCGAAACCGACAACCTGCCGATGGCAACGTACCCGGCAGCGATCAAGTCGGCCGCACGGCTCATCGACAGCGGCAAGATCGACGACGCCAAGGCGGAACTCGCCCGAGCACTGAACACGCTGGTGGTGACCTCGGTCGCCTTTCCTCTGCCCGTGCTACGGGCTGAAGCCGCGATGGCAAAAGCTGAAAAGCTGGCCGAGACTGACAAGCGCGATGCCAAGCAGAACGAGGAGCTCAGCACCTTGCTGTCGTCCGTGCGCACGGAGATCGAGCTGGCGCAAATCCTGGGTTATGGCAAGAAGGAGGACTTCAAACCCATCTTCGATCAGGTGAAGTCCATTGAGCAAAAGTCGGCTGGTGGCAAAAGCGGCAATGGATGGTTCGACGAGTTGAAGACGCGCATCCAAAAGCTGTTTTGAGGTGATGAAGGGGCCGACTGCTCCATCGGTCAGTCTCGCGATATTCGCAGTCGGCCCCAATAGATTCCCCTATTTTCACTATCTCATACGAGGCATATCACCATGAATGAGCAAACATCGAATCCCAACGCGATCAACGAAGGCACGAACGAACAGGCCGCGGTAAGCAGCCTTCCTGCCAGACCAGAGCCCAAGCCCGAAGTCGTCACGGAGGTACAGCCTGAGGTTCAGAAGGAAACGGACTCGCAAGCGGCAGACAAACGTAAACAAGTCCTCGATGAGGCCGTCTCGGCCTTGGCGCTGACCAAATCAGCGCTGGCGGCCCTGGACGAAAAAGAATCCGCGCGAGCACTGGCAACGCTGGCCGAAGTGACGGGAAAGCTGGAGCTGATCGTTGCACGCGAACCCACGCTCGCCCTGGCCCCCGTTGATGTGCGCACCATCGTGCACGACTTGTTCGCCAACACGGAAACCGTTGAGGCGATGACTGACGAGGCGCTGGATGCCCTCAAACATGGCGAGGTGCAACGCGCTCGTCGCGTGTTGGCATTGCTGGCCAGCGAAATCGTGATTGCGGTCACCAACATCCCTCTGGCGACTTACCCGGCAGCCGTGAAATCCGTCGTGCCGCTGATCGATCAGGGCAAGATCGAAGAGGCCAAGGCCGCGCTGCAGTTGGCGCTCGGCACGCTCGTCGAGACACTCAGCGTCATCCCGCTGCCCATCCTGCGCGCCAAACTGCTCGTCAAGCGCGCCGAGACCTTGACAGAAGATGGCCAGCGCAGCGAGGCGTCCGGTGAACGCCTGCAGGACTTGTTAAACGAAGCCCGGCAGCAGTTGGAAATGGCAGAACTGCTGGGCTATGGCAAAAAGAAGGACTTTGAGCCCCTGTACTCTGAACTCAAGAAAGTCAAGGAAAAGACGGCCGGAGGCGGGAGCGGAAAAGGCTGGCTCGATGAAATCAAGGCAAAGCTGTCAAAGCTGTTCTAAAACCGCAAGAGAGGGGCGAATAGCCCCTCTCTTCGCGATGAAGGCTTGATTTTCCTGATCTCATGATCCATCAAGGAGATATCGCATGAATGCAAATACCATCGCCGATTCGAATGCGGATAACCCTGCCGATGCCGTGTGTTCACTGACCCAAAATTGGTGGTTGTTTGCGCTGCGCGGCATATTCGCGTTGATTTTTGCAGTCCTCGCATTCTGGATGCCACACTCGGCTTTGTTCGCCATGACGATAGTGTTCGGCGCATTTTCTTTGGTCAATGGTGCGTTCAACCTGGTTGCAGCGGTGCGGCAAATGCGGCAAAAGCAGCGCTGGGGCTGGCTGTTGTTCAGCGGCATCGTCGGCATACTCACCGGTGTCGTTGTGGTAGTTGCCCCTCTGGCTGCCACTTTGGCGTTGGCCTATTTCTTGTGGGTAAGCGTGGCATTCTGGGCAATTTTCACCGGTATGCTGGAGATATCCGCCGCCGTTCGTCTACGCCGGGAAATCAAGGGCGAGATCTGGCTTGCCCTCAGCGGCCTGCTTTCCGTGCTCCTCGGTGCGATCATCCTATGGATGTTTTTTACCCGCCCGATCGAATCATTTCTGGCCGCGGGCTGGGTATTGGGTTTCCATGCTGCGATCTTCGGTATGACTCTTTTGCTTCTTAGTTGGCGTTTGCGCAAAGCGCGTCAGAGGTAAGGGCGTGAAAAACCAAACCGTAAGATCATCTTTGAAAATCAACATATCCAATCACCCGGGTCCACTCACCTGGGCGGACAACCCTAAAGGGCTTGAGCATGCGTATACAATATAGCTATCGACTCGTCGAAAAAGAATTTCATGAACCTTGGCGAATGTCTGTAGAAAAAGCGGTTGAACCCGCTCTCAAGCCGCTGATCGAAAAGCGCTCCGAAGATTCGGTACGTCTTCAAATCGTCCTCGAACGCGCGAAAAAAGGATCTCGCTTAACGGCCAGTGGCCACATGCACTTGCCGGGCAAAAAAATCGTCAGCGTCACTGCATCGCATAACGATCTGACGCCTCTCGCGCACATGCTAGCGCAGGCGTTGTTCCGGCAGGCCAAGAAGCACTTTGATCGGCTGAGCGCTCAGGATCAAATCAAGCGTAAGGCGCGTCGTGAACGCTTGCGCGAGCTCAAGGCGCGGATCGACACTCAACCTGCCTCTGTCGTCCAGCAAGCACGCGGGATAATCGAGACGCTGCTGCCGAAGGTTGAGGCCGTTGCGCAACGCGAGTTGGCTTATCTGCATGCCGCCGGTGATTTGCCTCGCGATTATCCGACGCTGCACGACGTGGTGGACGAAGCGATTGCTCTGGCTGAATCGGTATGGACATCCGTTCCAGAAGAAAATGCCGCTTACCTCGATCTTTTGAAGCATCTTTTTGCCGTCATTGATCGCGAAGTGGCAAACAGCCGGCAATATGGCGAGGCCGTTTCGCTGGATGCGCCGGTCGAAGCGGATGCGCAGGACATGGCGGAGGCCATGGTAGAGGAAGAGTTCTACGAGTTTTATCAGCCTGATGACGCACTCAGCCTGGCCGACGTCATGGCTGATAGTCGGCTTCCCGACCCAGCAGCAATCGCCGAACAGGAGGAAATTGGTGACAGATCGAGCGAATTCGCATTTGCATTCGACCTGATGAAGGGTATGCCGCACTTGTGGCGCCGCATTTTTCTGCTTATCCGGGTGGATGGGCTGGATGCAGGCTGCGCTGCTGAAATCCTGCGGATGCCTAATAAGATAGATGCTGTCAGAGCGGGGCTCATTCAAGCCGAAGCCTTCATTGCGGCTCACGTGGAAGATGCCGGCGTGAGCGAAGACGGGAACGATTGGATCAAAGGCGTAAATTGGTCGGCGATGTCGGTGATCCGAAGCGAGGCAACCTCACCGCAGTCCAAGGAAGCGAACCATGAAAAATGAACTCCACATCGTCTGCCCACATTGCCAGTCCATCAACAGCGTGCCGGCCGCCAAGCTCGCGGATCGTCCCAACTGCGGCCGCTGCCAGCAGCCCTTGTTCACCGGCGAGCCCATCGAGTTGACGACGGCGACGTTCTCGCGCCACGTGGAGCGCAGCGATCTGCCGCTGCTGGTCGATTTCTGGGCGCCCTGGTGCGGGCCGTGCAAGATGATGGCGCCGCAGTTTCAACAAGCCGCGCGCCAGCTCGAACCCGGGATCAGGCTGGCAAAGGTGAACACCGAGGCTGAGCCCCACCTGGCCGCGCAGTTCGGTATCCGCAGCATTCCGACGCTCGCCCTGTTCCAGGGCGGAC
This sequence comes from Solidesulfovibrio carbinolicus, assembly GCF_004135975.1. Taxonomy (NCBI): domain Bacteria; kingdom Pseudomonadati; phylum Thermodesulfobacteriota; class Desulfovibrionia; order Desulfovibrionales; family Desulfovibrionaceae; genus Solidesulfovibrio; species Solidesulfovibrio carbinolicus. The sequence continues at coordinate 1,403,314 of NZ_CP026538.1, forward strand.
GTGAGATCGCCCGCCAGGCAGGCGCCATGGGCTCGCAGGACATCGTGCGCTGGGCATCTGCACAGGTGGGGCGCTGACCGATGCAGGACTTGCTCGGCGCCACCCTGATCCTGCTGGCGGCATGCAGCCTCGCGGCGGTGGCGACGGCGGCGTTCAGAGTACCCGCCTTGCTGGGTTACCTCGCCGTCGGCGCCTTGCTGGGCCCGTCGGTCGGCGGTGTAGTCGCGCCGGGAGAAGCGCTTGATTTTCTGTCCGAGCTGGGCGTGGCGCTGCTGCTGTTCATGGTCGGACTGGAATTCTCCCTCGGGCACTTTTGGCTCACTCGCAAGACCGTACTGGTGGCTGGCAGTTTGCAGATGGTCGTTGTGGCCGCACCTCTGACCCTGATGCTGATGGGGTTGGGGCAGCCAGCTCAGAGCGCTGCGCTGCTCGGCGCTGCGGCGGCCATGTCGTCCACGGCGCTGGTCAGCCGACAGCTGGCCGACCAAGGCGAGCTCACCACCCGCCACGGCCGCAGCGCCATCGCCGTGCTGGTCTTTCAGGACCTGGCCAGCGTGCCCCTGCTGGCCCTGCTGGCGATCTGGGCGCGCGGCGAGTCGCCGAAGATCGAGAGCGTGCTGCTCGAAGTGTTGGGCGTGCTGATGTTGTTCGCGGCAGCGGCCCTCGCCTCCCGTCGTCTGTTGCATGGCCTGCTGGGCTGGGTGGCGCGGCAGGGCCACGAAGAATCCTTCGTGCTGGTTTCCTTGTGCGTGGTGGTGGCTGCCGCCGCTGCTGCACACGCGGTCGGCGTATCCGCCGCCCTGGGTGCGTTTTTGGCCGGCATGGTGCTGGGCGAGAGCGACTTCCGTCACCACATGGAAAGCCACCTCAAACCGTTTCGCGATGTGTTGTCGGGGGTGTTCTTCGTGACCATCGGCCTGCAGTTGGACGGAGCGCAGATTCTTTCGGCACCACTGGCGGTGTTCGCGTGGCTGGCAGTGCTGGTACCGGTCAAGATCGGGCTCAACACCCTGGCCTTGCGGGCGACGCGCCTATCCGCCCTCGATGCCTGGCGCACGGGCATAGCGTTGGGGCATGGCGGCGAGTTCGCCCTGCTGTTGTTGGGCATGGTCTTGCAGCAGCATCTGATTCCCGCGACCGTCGTACAACCCATGCTGGTCGCGCTGGTGCTCAGCATGGCCTTGGCACCGCTGCTGATCCGCCATCACGATGTACTTGCCCGGTTCTTGAGCCGCACCGGCGGCGTCATTCAGCCACCCCAGGCTGAAGAAGTTGAGATCACCGCGCAGACAGCGCGATTTCGAGACCACGTCATCATCTGCGGCGCGGGCGAGCTTGGCCTGACCGTCAGTGAGATTCTTCGCCACGCCGGCGTGGCGCATCTGCTGCTGGAAGCAGACGAGCAGAAGGTAGAGGCCGAGCGTGCCGCCGGCGTGCCGGTGTTCCATGGCGATGCGAGTCGGCCCGATACCCTGCTGGCTGCCGGGTTGGCGCAAGCGCGTCTGGTGGTGCTCACGTTCGCCCATGCCCAGCAAGTGCTGCGCATCGCCCAGGCGATTGCCGAGCGCCGTCCGGCGCTGACCTTGTGGGTGTCATGCAGAAGTACGACCGCGGCCGATGCATTTCGCGCCATGCCCAACGTGCGTGTGTACCAGCAATCCTTTGCCGCAGGCCTTGGGCTGGCGGAACAAGTGATGTCGTCGCTTGGCATGTCGGCCGAGCTCGTCGAACGAAACATCAGTGCGATGCGCCGCCGTCTCGACAGCGGCAATGTCGCAGGGAGTCCATCTGCATGAAGTCAACAGGCCGCAATCCATTTCAGGTCTTCCGTGACCAATGGGCCATCATGAGTTTATACGAGCGCTTCGAGCAGGTCGTCGCCCTCGTTCTGTCGGCGGTAATTGCCGTCATCATCGTGGTGTCACTGTTCCAGCTCATCGCCATCGTCTTCACGCTGCTGGTCCTCGATGCCTTCAATCCCCTGGATCACAAGGTATTCCAGAGTGTGTTCGGCATGATCATGACGCTCTTGATCGCGATGGAGTTCAAGCATTCCATCGTGCGCGTGGCGCTGCGTCGGGACAGCATCATCCAGGTCAAGACCGTGATCCTCATCGGTCTGATCGCGCTGGCGCGCAAGTTCGTGATCCTTGACCCCGAGGCGAGCCCCGCAAAGATAGCCGCGCTGGCAGGCGCCACGCTGGCTCTGGGTGCGACCTACTGGCTGCTGCGCAAGCGCGGCGACCGCGCCGCCGAGACCTCTGAGCATGACCCGTCATCATCCCAGTGATCCGCGCACGGCGCTGTTGCAACACCGCTGGCTCAACCGCCTGCAGACCGGGCTGTTGGTCCTGACCCTGGTCGGGATCGCAGCCGCAGCAGGGAGACTGCCGTTTGGGGAAGGCGGCCTGTGGCTCGCGCTGTTTGCCGTTGCAGGTGCGTTGCTGCTGGAACCGGTAGCCGCGTCGGCGCTGAGCTTGCGCCTGTACCGCGTACGGGCCTTGCACCCGCAAGAAGCCCACGAGATGTGGGCCCTGTTGCGCGAGCTGCCCGCCCGTGCCGGTTTGCCCGCCACGCCGGTGCCGCACTACGTGCCCAGTGCCGTCGTCAACGCCTTCGCCACCGGCTCGAAGCAGGAGGCATCGATCGCCCTTACCGATGGCCTGCTGCGCAACCTGAGTTCGCGCGAACTGGCGGGTGTGCTCGCGCACGAGGTCGCGCACATCGCTAATGAGGATCTGCGTGTCATGGGGCTGGCGGATTCCGTCAGTCGACTCACGAGCCTGCTAGCCCTCATGGGACAGATCGCGATCCTGCTCAGCTTGCCCGCACTGCTGGTTGGCGCGGCGGAGGTCTATTGGCCTGGTCTATTGTTATTGGCCGCATCGCCCCAGCTGGCCCTGCTCGCACAGCTCGGCTTGTCTCGCGTGCGTGAGTTCGACGCTGACCGCCTCGCGGCGGAACTGACCGGCGACCCGCAAGGGCTAGCGTCCGCGCTGGCGAAGATCGAGCGGGTCAGTCGCTCCTGGCGTGCCTGGCTGTGGCCGGGATGGGGCAATCCCGAGCCATCCTGGTTGCGCACGCATCCGGCAACGCAAGATCGCATCTCACGCCTGCTGACGTTGGCGCCTGGACCAGCAACAGCCTTGCCGTTTCACGCGCCCCATTTCTTGCCGGAATCCGCTGTGACGCCGCGCCCCCCGCGCTGGCGCCCGAGTGGACTGTGGCGCTGATTGCCTTCAACAGGAGACTTTTCATGGGCTACCCCCACCCGTACGCGCGCCCGCCACAGGACCACTTTATCCGTCGCTGGCTCTTCATCACCGCCTGCATTGCCGCGCTCATGCTGCTGTGGCAGTTTCTGCCCGCCATCGAGGCCTGGTTCAGTCCGCGCGAGGCGGCAGAACGCACCGTGACGGCGCGTGGCGATCTGGCGGCGGACGAGAAAGTCACCATCGAACTGTTCGAAGAATCGCGCGCTTCGGTGGTCTACATCACCACCGCGCAGCTGGTGCGCGACGTCTGGACGCGCAATGTCTTCTCCGTGCCGCGCGGCACCGGCTCGGGCTTCATCTGGGACGACGCCGGCCACGTTGTCACCAACTTCCACGTCATCCAGGGTGCGTCCGAAGCCACCGTCAAACTCGCCGACGGCCGCGACTACCAAGCCGCGCTGGTGGGGGCAAGCCCCGCGCACGACATCGCTGTGCTCAAGATCGGCGTCGGTTTCAAGCGCCCGCCTGCCGTGCCGATCGGCACCAGCGCCGACCTCAAGGTGGGTCAAAAGGTCTTTGCCATCGGCAACCCCTTCGGCCTGGACTGGACGCTCACCACCGGTATCGTCTCCGCGCTCGACCGCTCGTTACCCGGAGAAGCGGGCGGCCCGGCCATCGATCACCTGATCCAGACCGACGCCGCCATCAACCCTGGCAACTCCGGTGGGCCGCTGCTCGATTCGGCAGGAAGGCTCATCGGCATCAACACGGCGATCTATAGCCCCTCCGGCGCCTCGGCCGGGATTGGTTTCGCCGTGCCGGTGGACACCGTCATGCGCGTAGTCCCGCAACTCATCAAGACCGGTAAGTACATCCGTCCGGCGCTGGGCATTGAGGTGGACGAACAGCTCAATCAGCGCCTGCTGGCGCTGACTGGAAGCAAGGGCGTGTTCGTGCTGCGTGTTACCCCTGGTTCGGCAGCGCACAAGGCCGGCCTCGCGGGTGTCGAAGTCACGCCGCAAGGCATCGTGCCCGGCGACCGCATCATCGGTGTTGATGGCAAGGCGACGGACGATGTGGCTAAGCTGCTCGCGCGGCTAGACGACAGGAAGGTCAGCGATGTGGTGGTCTTGTCAGTGGAACGGGCCGGCAAAACGCGCGAAGTGCGTGTGGAGCTGCAACCGGGGATTTGATTGAATCGACCCGGTCTATCAGGCGGCGCGGAGCAGGCAAGTGGCCTCAGCCTCCCGCCGCGTGACAAGCCCCGGCAGCACCCTGCCGCCGCCATAGACCCAGCGCCGCAGCTCAGTCGCGGCAGCGGCCCAGTCCCGCTGGTTCACCCGCCGCCGCAGCGTCGAGGTCTGCAAGCGACCGCCGCCGAGATTGAATGTGAAGTCCACGATGGCCGCCAGCCGCCCTTCGGGTTCGGAGGCCAACACCGGGCAGTAGCGCAGTGTGGCGGCCAGCGCCGTGCTCAGGTCGCGGGCGAGATAGGCTTCCGCTTCGTCCTCGGTGATCGGCGGGTGCTGGGCATCGCAGAGGTGGCCGAAGCCAATCGTCCAGAAGCCTGCCGGGCAGATGTACGGATACGCGCGGCCCGGATCGGTTTTCGGAACGCGGCGGAAGACCTCGAAGCGCTTGGCCAGATCGATGGCCGATTGCGGCACCTCGATCACGGCCGCACCCGGTCGAACACGCGACCCAAAAACCAGAAGTTCAGCACCCCGGCCCACAGCGCCTGGTCGGCCTCTTCGACGCGCTTGAAATGCCTTGTGCAGTTCTTGCCGGTTCCGACCAGATACTCCTGGGCAAAGAGCCTCCAAGTGGGGCTTTCGGCACCGTCAAGGTCATCCGCTGCGATCTTCTGTGTGTGCTTGAGTTCGGGCAGGTCATGATCCCGTTGCCGTGCGTGCCCGCGCTGATAGTGGTGCGCTTGCCGCAAAAGCAGTGCAGCAGCTTGCGTTCAATCGGCAATTCGTGGACTGCATGACAGTCCTTGCAGAATACCCACTGCAGGCCCTTCTCTTTGGAGTAGGCCAGTTGGAAATGGGGATGGAGCTCTACATCGTTCTGGCAATTCGAGCACTGCTTCACCTGGACCCAGAAATGATGAAGAACATCCCGTTCGACGCCGTCCACCATAGTCCGATGCAACGGCATAATGAGTTGGGCGATCTCATTGCAGATCTGCTCGATTTCCGGATAGTGATCCTCCATTCGGGAGGCGGCCAATTCAAATCGGGTAATAAAGGTCGCGTGTCTTTGCGCGCCGAGGGAAATAGAGCCGCTGCATTCTGTCGATATGAGCTATATCGAGCGCATAAAGTTTTAAGTGCACAAGGCCAAAGCGGTGGGACAGGATAAGGCGACGAGGAAACGTCAAAGAAAAAGGCCCCGGGGGTGATCCTGGGGCCTTTTTCTTTACATTGTCTTCGGCAGGGCTGGCGAGCAGTCCTGGGCTTACAAAAGCGCCGTCCACGGAAAATCCAACGCTTCTCCGATCTTCTTTGCCATGGCCTTGCCGATGGGCCGGCGGTTGTGCTCCATGGCCGAAATATTCGGCACGCCCACGCCGATCTTGGCCGCCAGTTCGGCTTGGGTCAGACCCATAAGCCCTCGCGCGCCGCGCAGCCGGGAACCGGGCGTAGATTCGGGGAAAACTTCGGATGCGGGAATGCTCGGTTCCGTAGCTTCTTTGATAGCCAGAGTCACCCGGTTGACGTGATTCTCCGGGACAACGGCGCAGATTTCCCAAAGCCCGTCAGTACGGGGCTTTTTCGTGAGTTCCAACATAAATTACCTCCACCACTTGTACGGAATCTTCTTCAACTTGCCAGATGACGACATAGGTTGGGCGGCCCTTGTTGAGATGGCAGTGGTAGGTTTCGCCGGGCCATCCTTGGAGCCTCCCGAAATGCGGGACGCTGGGTTGGACGGGGCCGGCAGCCTCGATTTTGATCCGCAGAGCATCCAGGCGTTCAGCAATCCGGGCCGGGAGCTTTGTTTTCTGCTTTTTCGCCTTGGGCGAAAATGTCACCGTCCAATTCATAGAGGTATATTGTCATTTTTTGACAACAAGTCAAGATAGAGAATTGCCACCACCGTCCCGTCCCGGCCCGCCAGATTGCCACCACGCCCGCCGGCCCCGGGGAGGAGGGGAGGGCCGCCAGCCCCTTTCCTCGGGGCGATTGCCACCAATTTGCCACCACTAAAAGCCATTTAATGCCAAAAAATAGCCTGGGAAAAGAAAAAGGGCCTACAGCGTTTTTGCTGTAAGCCCTTGGACTTCCTGGTTGCGGGGGTGGGATTTGAACCCACGGTCTTCGGGTTATGAGCCCGATGAGCTACCGGTCTGCTCCACCCCGCGTCGTGGAGAAATGTATCTAGGCAAATCGGCCCTTCCCGTCAAGCGGAAATTATGAAAAAATCGCATTTATTCGGATGTCATTGGTTGATACCTTTAAATAACAGTAGGTTGACGCTTTGATGGAAACGCAAGTCCTCGTTGGCGCGGGCTTGGCCTGCTTCGGGGCTTCCCTGTTTGGCCAAAAACGGGCAAGGTGGCTGGCCCTGGGCGGGGGTGGTTTTGTCACCCTGGCCGCCTGGGCCGAGGCCGATCCCGTTTTGGGCCTCGGCGGGCTGGCTGCCGCGCTGACCGTCTGGTTCGGCCAACGTGCCGGCCCGCGTCGGGGAGCCCGGGGCCTGGAGCCGCGCCCCGATACCCCTTTGGCGGAGACGGTCCGCAAACTTCCTTGACGAGCGGGGGGAAGACGGCTATTGAAAAACGTTCACCACAATTCTTTGGAGATTATGCATGAGCAAGAAGACATACCAGCCGAGCAAGATTCGCAGAAACCGCAGCCACGGCTTTCTGGTGCGTTCCCGGACCAAAAACGGACAGGCCATCCTGCGCCGTCGTCGGGCCAAGGGCCGCAAGCGCCTGGCCGTCTAATCTTTCCTCCGGCGCACAGGCTCCGGACGGGTAGGGAATTCGCGGCCTGCTTCGAAGCAGGCCGCCGTTACCATGGCAAGGCTTTCCTGCTCTTTGTCCTGCCGCGAGCGGAGGCGAACGCGCCCTGGCGGCTTGGCATGGCCATCAGCAAAAAAGTCGGCAACGCCGTCGCGCGTAACCGCGTCAAGCGGGTGGTGCGCGAATGTTTTCGTTTGTGCGCCCCCCAGGCCGTGGCCGGCCTGGACGTCGTCGTCGTTGCCAAGAAATGCCTCGACCCGCGCCGGTTGGACCTGCATCAGGCCATAAGCGATTTGCGCCCGCTCCTTATCAGGATGGCCAAGGACCTCGACCGCCCGGCTTGGCCGGGAAGCGTGGACCCATGCGACGCGCCGTGATCTGGGCTCTCAAATGCTATCAGCTGGCCATCTCGCCGCTTAAGCCCGCGTGTTGCCGGTTTGCGCCCTCCTGTTCCGCCTACGCCGTCGAAGCCGTGGAGCGCTTCGGCGTGGCTCGCGGCGGCCTGCTTGCCCTCTGGCGGCTTCTGCGCTGCCACCCCCTGGCCCGTGGCGGGTACGATCCTGTGCCTGCCGTATTGCCGCACCTCCTGCGCGCTCCCTGGCGCGCTTCGCCATGACGGCGCATCCACACTTCGACGGGATATAAAGGACAATGGAAAACAAACGCGTAATTTTGGCCGTGGCCCTTTCTCTTGCCGTCCTGGTCGGCTGGAATTTCCTCTTCCCCCCCGCACAACAGGCGCCCAAGCCTGACGCCGCCGTCAGCCAGCAGGACGCCCCGGCCCAGTCCAGCCCGACCGCGCCCGCCGCCAAGGCTGAAACCCTGGCCGCTTTCGCCCCCACCCCGGGCAAGAAAATCACCATCGACACGCCGCTGTATACCGCCGTCATCAATTCCGTCGGCGGCGTCCTGGAACAGTTCGCCCTCAAGAACTACCGCGAGACCATCAAGCCTGATTCGCCCCTGGTCAATCTCATCGACGACAAGGCCAAGGCCAAGGCTCCGCTGGGCATCATCTTAAATGGCTCCCCCACCTGGCAGAACGTCGAATGGTCGGCCGAAGGCGGCGACCTGAAGCTTGAAGCCGGCGCGGCCGGAACCGTGGTCCTGGCCGGCCGCATGGGCGACGTGGTCGTCAAGCGCGAACTGACCTTTTCCGGCGACTCCTATATTATTGATGAAAAGTTCTCCCTGTCCAACAACGGCGGCGCGCCCCTGCGCAACCGCCTGTCCCTGACCGTGGCCGTGGACCGCCTTTCGGCTGCGGACGACTCCTACAACCCCACCCAGGCCGCCTTCTACGGCGCGTCGGGCCTTGACCTCGAAAGCGGCGAGAAGACGCTGGCCGAAGGCGTGGCTCCGGAAAAGCCCATGGAGTGGGGCGCGGTCATGAGCAACTACTTCCTGGTCGGCATCGTGCCCGAGGCCGCCGATCTGCGCGGCAAGGCCAAGCTTGAGGACGGCGTGTTCCGCGTCGCCCTGGACAAGGACGGTCTGGAGGTCCCGGCCGGCGGCCGTTCCGATCTCTCCATTGCCTATTTCCTTGGCCCCAAGGTGCCCAAGTACCTGGAGATGGCCCCGCACAAGCTGGTCGCCTCCATCGACTACGGCTGGTTCGACTTCGTGGCCAAGCCGCTTATAAAGCTCCTGCACTTCTTCTATGATTACGTCGGCAACTACGGCGTGGCCATTATTTTGCTGACCATCCTCATCAAGCTCATTTTCTGGCCCCTGTCCCAGAAATCCTACAAGTCCATGGAGCAGATGAAAAAGCTCCAGCCGCTGCTCACCCAGTTGCGTGAGAAGTACAAGGACGACCGCCAGAAGATGAATGAAGAGATGATGCAGCTGTATAAGACCTACAAGGTCAATCCGGCTGGCGGCTGTCTGCCCATGATCGTGCAGATTCCCGTCTTTTTCGGGTTGTACCAGGCTCTGCTGCATTCCATTGAACTTCGCCATGCCTCGTTCATCACACATCTGCCTTTCACCAACATGATCTGGCTGGCCGACCTTTCGGCTAAGGACCCGTTTTACATCACGCCGCTGATCATGGGCGGTACCATGTTCATCCAGCAGAAGATGACCCCGGCCCCGGGCGATCCCACCCAGGCCAAGGTCATGCTCTTTATGCCTGTCATCTTCACCTTCATGTTCCTCAACTTCCCCTCCGGACTGGTCATCTACTGGCTGGTCAACAACGTCATTTCCATCGCCCAGCAGGGATGGATGCTCAACAAGAAGTCCTGACGCCTCGTCAGCGAGCATCCACGGCCGCGAACAGATGGAAGCGCAACCCAAGGAGCAACTATGAGCGAATGGAAGACCTACAGCGGCAAATCCGTGGACGAGGCCATGGAAGAAGCCTGCCGCAGTCTGGGCGCGCCCCGGGAAAAGCTTGAGGTCGAGATCCTCTCCGGCGGCTCGTCGGGCATCTTTGGCCTCGTCGGCAAGAAAAAAGCCCAGGTCCGGGCCCGGCTGCGCGAGGAGGTCAATCTCCTCTCCGACATGGGCGGCAAGGGCGAGCGCCGGGACAATGACCGCCGGGAAAGCGACCGCCGCGACAACGCAGACCGACGCGACGGCGGCCGTCGCGGCAACCAGCGTCAGGGCGATGCCCAACGCAATGAAGGCCAGGCCAAGGCCGCGCCCAAGGCCGAATCCAAGCCGGCTCCCAAGCCCGCCCCCGCGCCGGTCGAAGACCGGCCGGCCCCTGTCCAGAGCGCCGCGCCGGCCGCACCGGCCGCGCCGAGCGCTCCGGCCCCCAAGGCCGAAACGCCGCCGCTCCCCCGACAGGCCGCGCCTGTCGTGTCGGACCTTTCCGGCGACGACGAACCTTTTGAGGATGACTTCGACGACGTCCGCGACCAGGGCGAAGGCGATTCCGGCCGCTCCAACCGCGAACCCCGCCGGGCCGCGCCGGCTGCCGAGCCGCAGCCGCTGACCCCTGAACTGTCCGCCATCGTGCGCGAGGCCATGGAGCACATGCTCGACGGCATCCTCGGCCAGCGTCCTGAATTCGAGATCTCCGGCCACAGCGAACGCGTGTCCGTGCTGATCTTTGACGAGGAAAATTCCGGCCTGCTCATCGGCCGCGAGGGCCAGACCCTGGCCGCCATCCAGTATATCGTCAACCGCATCGTCATCCGCCGCCACGGCAGCCCGGTCAAGGTCCAGATCAACACCGGCGAATACCGCGAGCGCCAGGACGACAATTTGCGCAAGATGGCCATTTTCCTGGCCGACAAGGCCAAGACCCTGGGTCGCCCCCAGTCCACCAAGCCGCTGTCTTCCTACCATCGCCGGGTCGTACACTTGGCTTTGCAGGAAGACGAGGGCATCTCCACCCGTTCCAAGGGTGAAGGGCCGCTCAAGCGCGTGCTCATCCTGCCGCGCGGCGGCCGGGGCGAGGCCCAGTCCAGCCCGCGTTCCTAAGCGCGCCTCGGCGCACCAATCATGTTCGCGAACGGCGGGGCGTCATGCCCCGCCGTTGTTGTTTGCGGCGGCAGTCGAGCGGCGGCTGCGCAACTGTTCGGCGGGGGGCGGGACTTTGTCGGCCGCCCGCCACGCAACAGCGCGAAGCGTGGTTGTGGACAGTGCGGCGGGCAGCAATGGCTTCGGCATTCTCGGGAACCATCTTGCAGCGAGAGGCTTCCAGTCGCGAACACAGCCGCCTTCCCCTCGACCTTGCAGCGTATTTCCTATACAAGCCCGTTTCCGCCACGCCCATGATCGGGACGTTGCCTGGATGCGCCGAGGTCGTCGGCCCCGGGCACAGGCCGCGCCGTCTGCGGCGGCCGTCCGGTACGGCCACCTAAGCTTCAGGCCGGCCGAGGGCAGGGCGGCAAGGAGGAACCATGCGCCAGGCTTCGCTTCGGGCCGACATCCTGTGTCTTGTCACCGCGCTTATCTGGGGCTTTGCCTTCGTGGCCCAGCGGATGGGCATGGACCATATCGGCCCCATGGCCTTCAACGGCATCCGCTTTGCCCTGGGAGCCATGGTGCTTGCCCCCTTGGCCATCCGCTCCCTGCGCTATCCGCCGCCGGCCCCGTTTTTGCCCGGGGCCAAGGACGGCTTTCCCTGGCTCGGCGGGTTGGTGGCCGGCGGGGTGCTCTTTGCCGGCGCGACCCTGCAGCAGGTGGGGATGCTCTACACCACCGCCGGTAAAGCCGGCTTCATTACCGGGCTGTATGTGGTGCTGGTGCCGCTTTTGGGCCTCTTTTTTGGCCAGAAGGCGGCCCGGGGCGACGTCCTCGGGGCGGTGGCCGCCGCCGTGGGCCTGTATTTCCTGTCCGTCACCGAGGATTTCACCCTGGCCCCGGGCGACGGCCTGGAACTTGTCGGCGCGGTGTTCTGGGCCGCCCATGTGCTGGTCATCGGCTGGCTTTCTCCGCGCACCCGGGCGCTGCCCCTGGCCTTGGCCCAGTATGCCGTGTGCTCAATCCTCAGCCTGACGGCGGCGGTGATCTTCGAGGACACCACCTGGGCCGGCGTGGCCGGCGCGGGCTGGGCCATCCTCTATGGCGGCGTGCTGTCCGTGGGCGTGGCCTATACCCTGCAGGTGGTGGCCCAGCGCGACGCCAACCCGACCCATGCCGCCGTACTGCTCAGCTTCGAGACCGTGTTCGCGGCCGTGGGCGGGGCGCTGTTTCTGGACGAGAGCCTGGGCGGACGCGGGCTTTTTGGCTGCTGCCTGATGTTCGCCGGCATGTTGGCCGCTCAGCTGTGGCCGCGCAAGCCGGCTTCGACGTAGGATAAAGGATACTCTTTCCATAAAAAAAGCCCGGCCGAAACCGGGCTTTTTTCGTGGGCGAGCAGCGTCCGCCTACTGGCAGAGCTTTTCCTTTTTGACGCTTTCGAGGAGTTCGCAGTCGCCCAGCGAACAGGCCTTCTGGTAGTCCTGGCACATGGGGCCGTACTGTTTGAGCCGCAGGTAGGTGAACCCCCGGCCCTTGTAGTAATCGGCTTCGGTGGGGCCAAGGCTGATGGCCTTGTTGAAATCCTCCACGGCCTGCTGGTACTTATCGGACCGGGCGCGGCTCAATCCCCGCATGGAATAGGCCAGGGCGAAGCTGGGGTTTTTCTCGATGGCCTTGGTATAGTCGTCGATGGCCTTGGGATACTGGGCCAGATAGTAGTGGGCGTGGCCCCGGCTGGCGAAGAAATCGGCCCGGTTGGGATTGAGCTTGATGGCCTTGTCAAAGAATTCGATGGCCTTTTGGAACTTGTTTTGCTTGCCGAATTCGATACCTTTTTCAAAGGCCGCTTCGGCGTCGGCGGAGTCCCGGCTTTCGGGCAGAGATGGGGTCGGATCGGCTGGTTCGGGCGCGCGGGCCGTTTTGGCCGGAACCCGTTCGGGCGCGGCTTCGGGTTCGGCTTCGGGCAGGCCCCGCCCGGGCAATTCGGCTTCGGCCGCCTTGGCCGCCGCCGCCGCCGGAATGGTCAGCTTCTGGCCGGCGTGGAGCTTCTTGCCCATGTCGGGGTTGAGCCGGGCCAATTCCTTGACGCTGATGCGGTAGCTTTTGGCCACGGAATCGGGCGTCTCGTTTTTGCGCACGGTGTGGCTGATGGTGGCGTCGTGGGGTTCAGTGGCCTTGGCCGATTTGGCAGCAGGTTTTTCGGCCGGTTCGGGCTTGGCGTGATCGGCCTTGGCCGGCGCGCCGCCCGGCAGGGTCAGCACGTCGCCGATCATCATTTTGGTGGGCTTGAGATTCTTGTTGGCCTTTAAAAGCTCGTCCACGCTGACGCCATGCTTGGCGGCGATGCTCCCCAAGCTGTCGCCTTTCTTGACGGTGTAGCTGCCGCCGTGGCCCGATGCGGCAGGAGCTGGGGCGCTTGCGCTGGAACTTGTGGTGGCGGATTTTTTTTCTCTTTCCCGATCCCGGGCTTCGGCGGCGCGTTCCTTGGGCGAGGTCGGCTCGGCTTTCGCCTTGTCCTTGTGGGCAGGCTCTTTTTCCGGGGCTTTCTTGTCGGCCTTGGCCGGAGCGGAGCCGCCGGGGATGGTCAGGCTGTCGCCGATGAGCATTTTGTTGGGCTTGAGGTTCTTGTTGGCCTTGAGCAGCTCGTCCACGGAAATGTTATGCTTTTTGGCGATGGACTGCGGCGTGTCCCCGGCCTGGACGGTATAGGCGTCCGCCTGGAAGGGGAGGCTTGCCACGGCCAGGCCCAGGCAGAAGAAGGCGGAAAGGAAGGCTGGAATTCGAGGCATGGCACCACCTTGGTACGATCTAATGGGTCATGGAGTCATCGAAGGTGAACAAGTTTGAAGTGTTCGTTCTAGACTACCTCGGCCCAAGGGGCAACGTTTTTCCAAATACGAAAGATTACAGGAAAATGAAAATATTGTTCATGTTTGCCGGGCCGGTCCATGGCCGGCCGCACGCGCTGCCCACCGCTGCAGACTGCCGCCCTTGGGAGGGGATATGGGCATGAAACGCCCGAGTCTGGCCGTGTCGCTCGTCACCTACACTTACAACGACCACGCCTTGGCGGCCGGACTTCTGGCCGAGGCCGGGTCCTGGCGGGGCCTGCCCCGGGAATGCGTGGTGGTGGACGACGGCTCGGCCGTGCCCTTTGCCGCGCCGGACACGGTCCCGGCTCCACGGGTGTTGCGCCTGTCGCCGAACCAGGGGCCGGCCAGGGCCAAGGCCGCCGGCATGGGCGCGTGCGGGAGCCGGTTCGTGCTGTCCCTGGACGCCGACATCCGCCTGCCGTCGGACTGGCTGGTCCGCTGCCTGCCCGAGGCGGCCCGGCCCGAGGTCGGCATCGTGGCCACGCCCATCGTCAACGACGCCGGAGAGGGCCTTTTGGCCGACTACCAGAAACTGCGCTACAGCCTGGCCAACGGCTTTTCCGGCGAGGCCCAGGTCGCGCCGGCCGGGGTGTGGCTCATGCGCCGCGAGGTCTGGCAGCGCCACGGCTTCCACGACTATGCCGGCCGGCTCCATGAAGACGTGCATTTCAGCCGCACCCTGCGCGCCGCCGGCCTGTCCCTGCGCATCCTGCCCGGGCCGCCGGCCCGGCAGATACGGCGGCTGTCCCGCACCACCATGGCCCGGCGCGGCTGGACCTGGCAGGGGCCGGAATTCCTGGAGGCGGCCAAGGCCAATCCCATTGATCCGGCCAACGCCCTGCTTGTGGCCGTGGGCCGGCGCATGGAGCGCCACCGGGCCGTCAATCCCGCCTTCCTCTATTACGACTGCCTGTATCTGGCCCACGCCCTGGTCGAAATCCTGGCCCGGGCCGGTTATAGCAACGCGGCGGCGGCCCTGCCGGCGGCCCTGGCCGGGGCGTTGCCCGAACCCCTGGCCGGGGCGTATTTGCTGGCCGATCTGGCTCGCCTGGGGCACGAGACGGCCTCGTTCGCAGGGGCCGGACAGGCTGCCCCCCTGGTGGCCGCCCTGGCCCAGGCGCTGGCTTCCTTGCTGCCGCCCGACGCCCCGGCGGCCCTGGCCGCCGCCGTGCCCGAGCTGGCCGCCGAGGACGTCCGGGAGGATTGGGATTTTTCCTTCTACGACGCCCTGCCGTCTGCGGCGAAATAAGGCCCGGCCGCAGCATGGGGCGATGCCGGGCCGGAGTGTTACGGGAACGCCCCGGCCCGGCCCGGACCGTGCGTACAGGCCAAGGACACCGACGCGACCTCGTGTCGGGTCCACGAAAAGCGCATAAAGCGTTTCGTTGATAATGTATTGAAAAAGCTTTTTTTTCTTAAAAATACGATCGTATTTTTAAGGGACGCTCCGCTAGACCGTGATGACCTGCTTGCCGACCATGGTTCCGCTGCGCTGGCGGATATGGGCCTGGCGCACGGACTCGGCCGTAAGGCCCTCGATGGTCAGGGCCAGGGTGGGGCGCAGGCGTCCGGCGTCGAGGAGTCCGGCTATCTGCTCCAAAATTTCCCCCTGGCGGGCCATGTCCGGGGTGGCGAACATCGAACGGGCGAACATGAACTCCCAGCACAGGCGCACGGCTTTCTGCTTGAACACCGTGATGTCCAGCGGCCCGGACGGGTCGTCGATGAGGCAGACCGAGCCTTGGGGCGCGACGACCCGGGCCATGGCCGTCCAATGCTCCTCCATGTGGGTGCTGCAGTAGATCGCGTCGAAATCGCCCAGCCCGGCCGCCTCGGCCTCGGCTGCCAGATCGCCCCGGCCAAGGACGTTTTTTGCCCCGATCTCCAGGCACCAGGCGGCTGACTCCGGCCGGCCGGCCGTGGCCGTGACGTCAAGGCCGGCCCAGGCGGCCAGTTGGACGACCATGGACCCGACCCCGCCGGCCCCGCCGACGACCAGCAGGCTGCGGCCGGCGTTGGCCCCCTGTGCCGGGGTGAACCCCAGCCGGTCGAACAACCCTTCCCAGGCCGTGAGGCCGGTCAGCGGCAGGGCGGCGGCTTGGGCCGGGGACAGGCTTGCCGGGGCCGGGGCGACGAGACGGGCGTCCACGGCCTGATAGGCGGCGTTGCAGCCGTCGCGGGTGATGGAGCCGGCGTAGTAGACGGCCTGGCCCGGCGCAAAACGGCCGGCCTTGGCGCCCACGGCCTCCACCAAGCCCTGGGCGTCCCAGCCCAGAATCCGTTCCTGGCCAGGGGCCAGCCGATCAAAGACCTTGGTGTCCACGGGGTTTACGCCCACGGCTTGCAGGCGCACGACAATGTCGTGCTCTCGGGGTTCTGGCTCGGGCAGTTCCTTTTCCGTAAAGGCCTGGGGCGCGTCGGGATCGAGGCCGCCCGTGGCGATGATGGCTTTCATGGGTGCTCCTTGGGCTTCGGGAACAGGGAGGGCCGTCATGGCGGCCGGTCCCGGATTTGACGCCAGCATGCCACAAATGGCCGGGCGGAGGAACGGATTTGGGGGGGAGGGCCCGAACCTGCGGGCGCATGTCCGCTCCGTTCTTGCAGGCCGGTTCCTGGTCATGCCCGGTTGCCGTCGCGACATTTTCGCTGATGGCGCATTGACTTGTTCCCGGGAAACCGCAATAAGCTCAAGCATATCTCCCTGTCTGGAGGCGCGCATGGGCACAAGCGACGGACGGCTCGGGGCTGTGGCCAATTTTTTCATCAAGCACGCGCTGGCGATTTTCCTGGTCGCCACCCTGGTCTGTTTGCTGCTGGTCGCTTCGCTGACGAGCGTGCTGAAGCCCCATGTGGTCGGGGCGTGGCTGCTTGTCGGCATCCTCACCTCGCTGCTGTTTTCCGGCGTGGCCCTGGTGGTGGTGCTGGCCATGGCCGCCGTGGACAAGGCGCGCCACCTGAAGCTCATCACCTACCAGGACAAGCAAAGCCTGGCCCTGCGGGAGCGCTTTGAACTGGAAAAAATCGGCGCGGCCGAGCTCTATTCGCCCTATTTCCGGGTCCATGAGGGGAAAACCTTCGTCAAATGCGAGCTCACCGGCCCGGGCTCCATCTTTCTTCAGGATTCGAGCACGCTGGAAGAGTGTTCCTTCCACCTGTGCGACATCGTGGTGGTGGCCGCCGACGAGCGGGTGAACACGGCGGCCTATTTTCAGCGCTCGACCTTCACCGGCTGCCGCTTCGTCAATCTCGTCATCTACATGACAGAGGCCATGTCCGCCGGAGCCCTAGGCGGGCGCTGCGGCGTGGAGACCGGCGATTTGTGCGTGCTTGGCCGAAAGGCGGGATGACCATGTCCTTGCCGCTGTCCCTGTAGCCCTGATCCTCTTGCACCGCGCAACGTGGGAGAGACCATGAAACGCAACACCGCTTCCGCCTTCGCCGCCGTCCTTGGGCTGCTGGCCCTGGCCGCCCTTTCGGGATGCAGCGAACTGGCGCTGCTTGATCCCAAGGGGCCTATCGGCGAGGCCGAGCGACGGCTTATCTTTATCGCCTTCGGGCTCATGCTCATCGTGGTCATCCCGGTCATCGTCATGGCCGTGTGGTTTCCCTACAAGTACCGGGAATCCAACACCGCAGCCGAGTACGCGCCCAAGTGGAGTCATTCGGGCAAGATCGAGCTGGTCATGTGGCTGATCCCCCTGGTCATCGTCATCCTGCTCTCCACGTTGCTGTGGATCGAGACCCACCGCCTGGACCCCTACAAGCCCCTGGCCGCACCGGACAAGCAACTGCCTGTCGAGGTGGTGAGCCTCGATTGGAAATGGCTGTTCATCTATCCGCGGCAGGGCGTGGCCGTGGTCAACGAGCTGGTCTTTCCGGCCGGGATGCCCCTGGCCTTTGACATCACCTCCGACACGGTCATGACCTCGTTTTTCATCCCGCGCCTGGGCAGCCAGATCTACGCCATGGGCGGCATGCGCACGAAGCTCCATCTGCTGGCCGATACGGAAGGGGACTACGTCGGCCAGAACCAGCAATTCAGTGGCGCGGGCTACCCGGACATGTTTTTCCCGGCCCGGGCCGTCTCCCAGACGGCGTTCGACGCCTGGCTGCAAAAGGTCAAAGCCTCGCCCGAGACCCTGGACATGGCCCGGTTCGACGAACTGCGCAAACCCGGCGTCGCGGCCGGCCCGGTCTATTTCTCCAAGGTCGAGCCGGGCATCTTCGAGGCCATCCTTGGCAAATACGACCCCATGAC
The DNA here is from genome assembly GCF_004135975.1 of Solidesulfovibrio carbinolicus. Taxonomy (NCBI): domain Bacteria; kingdom Pseudomonadati; phylum Thermodesulfobacteriota; class Desulfovibrionia; order Desulfovibrionales; family Desulfovibrionaceae; genus Solidesulfovibrio; species Solidesulfovibrio carbinolicus. Next base: position 1,421,050 of record NZ_CP026538.1, read on the forward strand.
CAAGCAGGGTTCGCCCCAGCCGGCAAGCCATGGCGGCCACGGCGGCTCCGGCGGCCATGGCGGACAAGGCGGGCACGGCAGCCAAACCGGCCATCAGGGACACGGCCAATAGGCCAGGAGGACCAGTCACATGTTCGGAAAACTCACCCTCGCCGCCGTCCCCTACCATGATCCCATCGTCATGGGCGCGGTGGTCGGTTCGCTTTTAGGCGCGCTGGCCGTCCTGGGGCTCATCACCTACCTGAAGAAATGGCCGTACCTCTGGTGCGAGTGGCTCACCAGCGTGGACCACAAGAAAATCGGCATCATGTACATCATCCTCTCGCTCATCATGCTGCTGCGCGGCTTTTCCGACGCCATCATGATGCGGGCCCAGCAGGCCATGGCCGTGGGCGCGTCCCCGGGCTTTTTGCCGCCCGACCATTTCAATCAGGTGTTTTCGGCCCACGGCACCATCATGATCCTTTTCATGGCCATGCCGTTTCTCTCGGGCCTCATGAACATCATCATCCCCCAGCAGATCGGCGCGCGCGACGTGGCCTTTCCATTTCTCAACGCCGTCAGCCTGTGGCTGTCCGTGGCCGGGGCGCTTTTGGTCATGGTCTCCCTGGGCGTGGGCGAATTCTCCAAGGCCGGCTGGTCGGGCTATACGCCCTTAACCGAACTGGCCTACAGCCCGGACACTGGCGTGGACTACTGGCTGTGGTCGATCCAGATATCGGGCGTCGGCACGCTTTTAACCGGCATCAACTTCCTGGTGACCATCATCAAGATGCGCGCTCCGGGCATGACGCTCATGCGCATGCCGCTTTTCACCTGGACAGCGCTTCTCACCAACATCCTGATTATCTTCGCCTTCCCCATGCTCACCGCCGCGCTCCTCATGCTGTCCCTGGACCGGTATCTCGGCATGCACTTTTTCACCAACGATTTTGGCGGCAACACGATGATGTACATCAACCTCTTCTGGACCTGGGGCCATCCGGAAGTCTACATCGTCATCCTGCCGGCCTTTGGCATCTACTCCGAAGTGGTGGCCACCTTCTCCAGAAAGCGCATCTTCGGCTACACCTCCCTGGTCTACGCCACGGCCGTCATCATGTTCCTGTCGTTCGCCGTCTGGGCCCACCATTTCTTCACCATGGGCACCAGCGCCAACGTCAACATCTTCTTCGGCATCTCCACCATGGTCATCGCCATCCCCACGGGCGTGAAAGTCTTTAACTGGCTTTTCACCATGTACAAGGGCCGGGTGCGCATGACCACGCCCATGCTCTGGACCATCGGTTTTCTGACCACCTTTGTGCTGGGCGGGCTGACTGGCGTGCTCATGTCCATCCCGCCGGCCGACTACGTGCTCCACAACAGCCTGTTTCTCATCGCCCACTTCCACAACATGCTGATTCCCGGGACGCTTTTCGGCTTCCTGGCCGGCTTTGCCTACTGGTTCCCCAAGGCCACGGGCTTCAAATTGGACGAAACCTGGGGCAAGCGGTCGTTTTGGTGCTGGCTCATCGGCTTCTACATGTCCTTCGTGCCGCTCTACGTGTTGGGCTTCATGGGCATGCCCAGGCGGATGCAGCACTATGACAACCCGGCCTGGCAACTGCCGCTGATTATCGCCGCCGTGGGCACGCTGATTATCGCCGCCGGCGTCGGCTGCATGCTCATGCAGCTGTTCGTGAGCTTCATGAACCGCAAGGCCAACGCCGACACCACCGGCGACCCCTGGGACGGCCGCACCCTGGAATGGGCCACGGCCTCGCCCCCGGCCGTGTACAACTTCGCCGTCATCCCCGAGGTGCATGACATCGACGCCTTCTGGGACATGAAGGAGCGCGGGGTGGCCTATGCCCGCCCCGATCATTACGAGGACATCGTCATGCCCAAAAACTCCTGGCACGGCTTTGTCCTGGGCGTGGTCGCCTTTGTCTTCGGCTTCGCCGTCATCTGGCATATCTGGTGGCTGGCGGTGGTGACGACCCTGGGCATGATCGCCGTGGTCACGGCCCGGGGCTGCGCCGACGACCTGTTCATGGTCATCCCGGCCGCGGAAGTGGCCCGCATCGAGGACGCGCGTGTGCGGCCGGCGCTGCCGGGAACGGCCGGCTCATAAAGACCCAAGCCAACGGCCCCAAGCCTTGTTGGAGGAACGCATGACGACAGCGCAAATGGCCCATCTCTCCGGCGCGCCCGGCCACGAGGTCCACGGCGGCCCCGGAAGCCACGGCAGCCATGACATGGGCGAGATCCAGGCCTTCGGGTTCTGGCTCTACCTGATGAGCGACCTCATCGTCTTCTCGGCGCTTTTCGCCACCTACGTGGTCATGGCCCACAACTACGCCGGCGGGCCCACGCCCAAGGACCTCTTCGAGCTGCCGGCCGTGCTCGTGGAAACCATGCTGCTTTTGACCAGCAGCGCGGCCTACGGTCTGGCCATGGTCGCCATGCACAAGGGCGACCTGCGCTCCCTGCGCCTGGGGCTTGTGGCCGCCTTCGCCCTGGGCCTGGGGTTCCTGGGCATGGAGCTGGCCGAGTTCCATCATCTTATCAGCATCGGGGCCGGGCCGGACCGCAGCGGTTTTCTCTCGGCCTTTTTCACCCTGGTCGGCACCCACGGCCTGCACGTGACCTTTGGCCTGCTGTGGATTGTGGTCATGCTGGCCCAGCTTTCGTCCAAGGGCCTCACCGCCCCGGTCAAGGGGCGGCTTACCCGCCTGGGCATGTTCTGGCATTTTCTCGACATCGTCTGGATCGGGGTTTTCACCGTCGTCTACCTGCTGGGGGTCGTGCAATGAGCCGTTCGCCAACCGACAACGCCGGCGCGGCCGTGGGCACGGTCAAGTCCTACGCCGTGGGTTTCGCCGCTTCCGTCGTCCTTACCCTGGTTGCCTTTGGCTTGGTCATGGGCGGGGCCTTGCCGCGCCTGCCGTTGATCCTGGCCCTTTTCGCCCTGGCCGTGATCCAGCTTTTCGTGCAGCTGCGCTATTTCCTGCACGTGGACCGGTCGTCGGCCATGTACTGGAACCTGATGGCGCTGCTTTTTACCTTCTTCCTCATGTTCCTGTTCATCGGCGGTTCCATCTGGATCATGTACGGCCTGCACGAGCGGATGTAAGCGGAGGCGGGGTGGGTTTTCGGGATTTTGTCGGCGTGGCCAAGCCGTGGCTGGCGGCGGCCAATCTGGTCACGGCCGGGGCCGGGTTTTTCCTGGGCTGCGGCGGGGCCGTGGTTTGGGGAACGTTTTTCGCGGCCCTGGCCGGCATCGGGCTGGTGGTGGCCTCGGGTTGCGTCGCCAACAACGGCATCGACAGCCGCCTGGACCGGGCCATGGCCCGCACGCGCGGCCGGGCCATGGCCGCCGGCCGGATGCCCCTTTGGGTCGGCCTGGCCTACGCCGCCGTCCTTGGCCTTTTCGGCACGGCCGTGTTGGCCGTCTGGACGACGCCGACAACGGTGGCCGTCACCCTGGGCGGCTTCGTGGTCTATGTCGGGGTCTACAGCGCCTGGCTCAAGCGCCGCTCGCCGGCCAGCACCGTGGTCGGCAGTCTGGCCGGCGCGGCCCCGCCGCTCGCCGCCTACTGCGCTGCCGGGGGAGACTTGGACCTTGGCGCGGCCATGGTGCTGACCCTTTTTTGCCTGTGGCAGGTTCCCCATTCCTACGCCGTGACCCTGCACCGCTTCGACGACTACGCCGCCGCCGGCCTGCCGGTGCTGCCGGTCAAACAAGGCTTTGACGCCACGCGCCGCCACATCGTCTGGCACATCGCCGCCTTTGTGCTGGCCGCCGTGCTGCTGGGCGTGTTCGGCTACGCCGGCCAGGCCTATTTGGCCGTGGCTACGGTCTCGGGCGCCTGCTGGCTGGCCGTGGCCCTGCACGGCTACAGCGCCGCCCGGGCCCGGGGCTGGGGCCGGCGGGTCTATCTGGCGTCCATCGTGGTGGTCTGCCTGCTGGCCCTGGCCCTGGCCCTGGACCCGGCCAAGCGCGGCGGGGCGCTCGACGCTCCGGCCGAGGCCCCGACCGCCCAAAGCTGATCGCCTCTTGACGGTCCGCCCGTCCCGGCGCTAGAGAGAAATCGCCGCAATCATCCGTTTCGCGTGACTGGCGAGAACAGTGGGTCACCACGAGGAAGCGCGAAACCTGCCATAGCCGCTCGCCTGGGCTGCGTCGTACCGACGCCAACCTTCCCGACCAGGAGGAGCCCATGCGCGCGTTCTTCGATCTGCTTGCCGCCACCGATCCCGAAGTGTTCGCCACCTTAGCCGGCGAGGAAAACCGCCAACGCTCAGGCATCGAACTCATTCCGTCCGAGAACTACACCTATCCCGAAGTGCTGGCCGCCCTGGGCAGCGTGTTCACCAACAAGTATTCCGAAGGCTACCCCGGCCGGCGCTACTACGGCGGCCAGGAATTCACGGACCAGATCGAGAATCTGGCCCGGCAGCGGGCTTGCGCGGTCTTTGGCTGCGAACACGCCAACGTCCAGCCCCTGTCCGGCTCGCCCATGAACCAGGCCGTGTACCTCGGGCTGCTGGAGCCGGGCGACACGATTCTCGCCATGGACCTGTCCCACGGCGGCCATCTCACCCACGGCGCGCCGGTCTCTCACATGGGGCGGCTTTTCAACTTCGTGCGCTACAAGACCAATCCCGGCGACGGGGCCATCGACTTCGACGTGGTGCGCGCCCTGGCCCGGGAGCATAAGCCCAGGCTGGTGCTGTGCGGCTACACTTCCTACCCCCGCGACCTCGACTACGCGGCGTTTAAAGCCATCGCCGACGAGGTCGGGGCCTACACCATGTGCGACGCCTCGCACTATGCCGGACTGGTGGCCGGCGGCGTCATGCGCAATCCCTTTGACGCCGGATTCGACGTGGTGACCACCACCTCCCATAAATCCCTGCGCGGCCCACGCGGCGGCATGATCCTGTGCCGCAAGGCCCTCGCTCCGGCCATCGACAAATCGGTCTTCCCGGGCTTGCAGGGCGGACCGCACATGAACGTCATCGCCGGCATCGCCATTACGCTCGGCAAGGCGCTGGCCCCGGAGTTCAAGGTTTACGCCTCCCAGGTGCTGGCCAACGCCCGCCGTCTGGGCACGGAGCTGGCCGGGCGCGGCGTGTCGCTTGTTACCGGCGGCACGGACAACCACATGCTGGTGGCCAACACCCAGGCGAGCTTTGGCCTGGACGGCCGCACGGCCGAGGAATTGCTCGACGAGGCCGGGCTGACCACCAACAAGCAGATCATCCCCGACGATCCCAACCCGCCGCTGCGGCCCTCGGGCATCCGCCTGGGCACGCCGGCGGCCACCACCCGTGGCATGGGCGAGGCGGAGATGGTCAAGCTCGCCGGCTGGATCGCCGAGGTGCTGGCCAGTCCGTCCGACGCGGCCAAGCGCGCCGCCGTACGGGCGGAAGTGGCGGAAATGTGCGGGCGGTTCCCGGTGCCGGGGCTGGAGTAGGGGAGAGAGCGAAATAATGGCAGCGGGCGAGGCCGGAGTCTCGCCCGCTGACGGCTGCGCGGCCGTGTCCGAAGCCGTGTCGTCGGGCGCGGGTGTTAGCCGAAGTCCTCGGGGTATTCCCCGTACTTGAAGGCGCGGTACCAGAGATCCCGGAGCTGCGGGGTGACGATTGCCAAGGCTCCCAGGATGTTCCTGGCGAATTCGACGCTGCCCAGGCCGCTGGCCGTGGTCACATGGCCGTCGGTGACGGCCATCTCGTCCACGTAGTCCTTGTCCCCTTGATAACCGGGAACGTGTTCCCGAAGATATTTCAAGGCATTGGACGTGTGTTTTTTGCCCTGCAGCACGCCGGCCTTGGCGAAAACGGTCGTGGCCGCGCAGATCGCGGCCAGGGGCACGGCCTGGCGGTCAAGAGCCTGGAGCAGGGCGTGGAGGGCCTCGGCCGGGTAGGCCTGCTCCCACAGCGTACCGCCCGGAAGGATAAAAAGCCGCACATCGTCGGGGACGACGGCGGCCAAGGTCGTGTCCGGGGTGACCGTCAACCCGCCCATGGAAACGACCGGGGCGTCGGTGAACCCGACGGTCGCCACCGGCAGGTTGCCGATACGGCGCAGTTCGGCCAGCACATAGCCGATTTCCCAATCGGCGTAGCCGTCGAAAAGCAGGACATGGGCCTTTTGCATGGTCTGTTTCCTGTTGGCGCGCCGCGCTACGATGCTTGGCGCGGCTTGGCCAGGACGCCCAGGTTCGAAAGCGCCGCCACCACTTCGGCCAACGGCAAGCCGACGACATTGGTATACGAACCGCAAATGGCGGTGACAAAGGCCGCCGCGCCGCCCTGGATGGCGTAAGAGCCGGCCTTGTCCATGGGTTCGCCGGTGGCGACGTAGGCCGCGAGCCGGTCTTCCGCCACCACGCCCATGGTCACCTCGGTGGCGACCGTGAAAATCACGGGTTCCCGGCCGGGGGCGAAGAGGGCACAGCCGGTCACCACCTGATGGCTGCGACCGGAGAGCAGCCGCAACATGCGCAGGGCGTCGGCGGCGTCGGCCGGTTTGCCGAGGATGGTCTCGCCCACGGCCACCACGGAATCCGCGCCAAGGACCACGGCCGTGGGGTGCATCTGGGCCACGGCGGCGGCCTTGAGCCGGGCCATGCGGGCGGCGTAGGCGGCGGGATGTTCGTTCACGTCCGGGTCCGGCTCCTGGGCCGGGCTGACGACGATGTCAAAGGGAACACCGGCCAGGGCCAGCAGTTCGCGGCGGCGCGGCGAGGCCGAGGCCAGAATCAGTCTTGTGTGCGTAACGCTCATATCCCTCTAGAATCCCATAATTTTTAAACGAACACCCAACGAACCCCCGGCAACAACAGGAACATTCCCCTTTCCCCAGGTGGGGTTTCCAAAGGGGCTCAGCCCCTTTGGCCGCCGGAGGCCTCTTCCCCTTACTTCCTCTCTCAACCCACTTTAAACTTTGGCGTTTCGGTGTTCCAGTCCTGGGTGACGGGCCGGCCGCGTTTGTAGCGGAAGTCGCACAGCGGATCGCCCTGGGCGATGGTGTGTTGGCGCGACAGTCCCGTGCCCTGGGCGCGGGAGGCCAGGAAGTCGTTTAAGCAGTAGTAGGGCGCGACTTCGGCCACGCCTTGGGCCTTGAAGTATTTGCAGGCGCCGCATTCGAGGTAGTCATAGCCGACGTCGAAGGTTTTGTCCGGGGCGACGTAGCGCACGACCCAGTCGCCGGGCAGCAGGCGTTTCTGGGTGGTTTCGGCCCACAGCTTGATGGATTCCTGCGCGGCCGGGGTAAAAAGGGCCGCGCCCATGGCTTGGGCCTTGGCCGGCGGCACGCTGGCCCAGTCGGCGGCGTAGAGGTCGTAGAGCAGCCGGCCGGAATCCTTGGCGGTCATGCCTTTTTCGCGCATGGCCTGGCACAGGGCGGCGAGCCAGCCGGCCATGGTGATAAACGGCTGGTTGCGGTTGGCCGTGCCGCCCAGGTCGGGCAGGGTGGGCAGCAGCAGTTCGAAGCGTCGCAGGGCGTCGTCGGCGGCGGCCTTGGCCGTTGGGGCGGGGATGCGGGCGGCCATCCATTTTTCCGCGCCGCCGCACACGCCCTTGAAGTCGGCGATAAATTTCGCCTTGTTGGCCATGTAGTAGCCGGGTTCGGGCGTGGCCGGGGCCGGGCCTGGGGGTGTTTTGGGCGCGGCTTTGGGGTCGGCCGGGTGTTCTTTCTTGGCGGCGGCCCAGGCGGCGCACGGGGTCAGCAGGGTACAAGCCCCGACAAGGCCGGCCTTGAGCACGGCGCGGCGGGAGAGGCCGGCCGCTTCCTGGGTATGGGAGGCGAAAGGATGGTGCAGCATGGTCCCGATTCCTGTTGCCGGTTGGGTGAAGGTCCAAGGACCGAAGAAGGGCAGGGCGCTGGTGTTGTCTCTGAAAAATTGTGGGAAAGGGTTCCGGGGAACACCCTTTATGAAGGAATGTTCCCCGGATGTTACGCCTTGACCTTCATCTCGCCGAGCAGCGCGGCCTTGAGGGTCTCGTCCAGGCCCGGATGGGGGAAGACCAGGGCCTGCGCCTGCTCGCGCGTCCAGGCCTGGGCCACCATGACCGTGGCCAGGGTGCCCATGGTGGACGCGCCGTGGCCCACGGCCGTGATGCCGGCCACCTTGCCGTCCTTCCAGACCACCCGGGCAAAGCCGGCCGTGTCGGCGTGGGCCTGAGCGATGGGGTTGGCCACGAAGGCCGCCTCGGAGATCGTGTCCCCGGGCGCGGCGATGGCCCCCACCCGCATGATCTCGGGCGACCCGTAATAGCAGCCGGGGATGGGACCCGGCGCATAGGGGCCGGACTCCAGGCCGGCGGCGTGGCGGGCGGCGTAGACGCCCTGGCTTTCGGCGGCATGGGCCAGCAGCACCCGGCCGTTGCAGTCGCCCACGGCATAGATGCCGGGCGCGGTTTGCAAGGTGTCGTCGGTGCGCAACCAGGCCCGGTTGGGATTGTCGTCGGCGAACATGGCCCCGCATTCGGCCAGCCCCGGCACGATGGTGGCGGCGAAGCGGCCGATGGCGATAAGCGCCTTGTCGGCCACGACGGTCTCGCCGCCGGCCAGGGTCAGTCTGGCCCGGCCGTTCTCGTCGGTGACCAGGCTTTCCACCTTGACCCCGGGCCGGGCGTCGATGCCGGCGCGGCGCATCACCTGGGCCACGACCTTGGACACGTCCGGGTCCTCGGCCGGGGCCAGGCGCGGCGCGGCGTCGACCAGGGTCACCTTGGTTCCCAGGCGGTGGTAGATGGTGGCGATTTCCAGGCCGATGGCCCCGGCCCCGACAATGACGAAGCTCGCCGGGGCGGCCTCGAAGTCCAGCACCGGCGCGACGCCGAGCACGGCCTTGCCGTCGGGCTTGACCCCGGGGAAGGCGGCCGGCCGCGATCCCAGGGCCAGGATCAGGCTGTCAAACGGGATGTGTTCCACGCTCCCGCCGCTCGACACCTCGGCCGAACCGGTGGCCACGGCGGTGAGGTTGCCCGTCACCAGCCGCACGCCGAGCTTTTTAAGGTGCGCGGCCATGGCGTTGTGGGTGGCTGCCAGGAGCTTTTTCTTCTTGGCCTGGACAGCGGCCAGATCGGGCGTGACCGTGCCCGAGGCCAGCTTCTGCTTGGCCTGGGCGGTCAGGCACTCCACGGCCAGGGTGGCGGCCAGCAGATGCTTGGTGGGGATGCAGCCCCAGTTGAGGCAGGCCCCGCCGAGCTTGCCGCGCTCAATAAGCGTCACGTCAAGCCCGGCGGCCGCGCCGGCCAGGGCGGCCTCGTAGCCGCCGGGGCCGGCCCCGACCACCACCAGCCGCTTGCTAGAGGTCATCGGTGATCTCCATGGCCCGGGCGGCGTAGGTCTCGTCCAGCCGGCCCACGGGCAGGCTGGTCGGGCAGGCGCGCACGGCCTCGGGATCGGTCTCGGCCTGGGCCAGGATGTCCAGCAGATCGGCCACGAACTGGTCCAGGGTGTCCTTGCTCTCGGTTTCGGTGGGCTCAAACATGAGCGCTTCCTTGACGATGAGCGGGAAGTAGATGGTGGGCGCGTGGTAGCCCTTGTCCAGGAGCGCCTTGGCGATGTCCAGGGCGCGCACGTTTTTCTCGGCCGCCAGCTTCGCGGCCGAGGCCACGAATTCGTGCATGCAGATGCGGTTGTACGGCACCTCGATGGCCTCGGCCAGCCGGGCGCGCAGGTAGTTGGCGGCCAGCACCGCCGACTCGGACACGCGAATCAGCCCCTCGCGACCCAGGCGCAGGATGTAGGCGTAGGCTTTGAGCACCACTCCGAAGTTGCCGTAAAACGGGGCCACGTAGCCGATGGACTTGGGATGGTCGTAGCTGAGGGAGAACCGGCCGGCCTCGTCCTTTTGCACCCGCGAGATGGGGAGGTACGGAATCAGGCGTTCGGACACGCCCACCGGACCGGAACCCGGGCCGCCGCCGCCGTGGGGCGTGGCAAAGGTCTTGTGCAGGTTGAGGTGGACCACGTCGAAGCCGGCGTCGCCCACGCGCAGTTTGCCGAGGATGGCGTTGAGGTTGGCTCCGTCGTAGTACAAAAGCGCGTCCACCTTGCGGCAAAGGGCCACGATCTCGGGCAGATGGCGCTCGAAAAGCCCCAGGGTGTTGGGCACGGTCATCATGACCCCGGCGGTCTCGTCGTCGATGACGGCGGCCAGGGCGGCCGGGTCGATGATGCCGTCTTTCGATTCGATGGTGACGACCTCGAAGCCGGCGATGGCGGCCGAAGCCGGGTTGGTGCCGTGGGCCGAATCCGGGCAGATGATCTTGGTCTTCTTGTGGCCCTTGTCGGCGTGGTAGGCGGCCATCATGAGCGCGCCGGTCAGTTCGCCGTGGGCCCCGGCCATGGGGTGCAGGGTGAAGGCGGCCATGCCGGTGATCTCGCACAGGCAGCGCTCGGTCTCGTGCATGACCTCCAGGCAGCCGGCCGACATGTCGCCGCCGCCCGGGAGCTGGGGCGTGAGCGGATGCAGGCGGGCAAAGCCGGGCAGGGCGGCCACTTCTTCGGTGAACTTGGGGTTGTACTTCATGGTGCACGACCCCAGCGGATAGAAGTTGGAGTCCACGCCGTAGTTCTTGCGCGACAAGGCGGTGAAGTGGCGCACCACGTCGAGTTCGGACAGGGACGGCAGGCCGGCGTCGCCCTCGCGCAGCAGATGTTGGGGGATGAAGTCGATGGGCGCGGTCTTGGGTTCGTCGGGCCAAACGCCTTCGCGGCCGGGCACGGATTTGGAAAAGACGGTGCTCATAAGGCGTTCTCCAGCCGCCGGGCCAGGCGGTCGATGTCGGCGCGGTCGTGCTTTTCGGTGCAGCAGATAAGCAGCGCGTTGGAAAGCCCCGGGTAGTAGCGGCCCAGGGGGAAGCCCGGCACGATGCCGCCGTCCATGAGGCTTCGCACCGCCTGTTTGGCGTTAATGGGCAGCACGACCACGAATTCGTTGCCAAAGGGCGCTTCGTTTAAAAGCTGGACGCCGGGGATGGAACTGAGCTTCCAGGCGGCGTAGTTGGCGTTTTCGATGGACCGGGCGGCCTGGCGGGTGAGGCCCTCGTTGCCGGTGAGGCACAGGTTAATAAGCGCGCGCAGGGCGCACAGGGCCTGGTTGGAGCAGATGTTGGACGTGGCCTTCTGGCGGCGGATGTGCTGCTCGCGGGCCTGCAGGGTCAGCACGTAGCCGGTACGGCCGGCGGCGTCCTTGGTGCGGCCGGCGATGCGGCCGGGCATCTGGCGCACGAGGCTTTTCTTGCAGGTCATGATGCCGAGGTAGGGGCCGCCAAAGGACAGCGGCAGGCCCAGGCTCTGGCCTTCGGCCGTGGCGATGTCCGCGCCCATGGCTCCGGGGGTTTTGAGCACCGTCTGGAGCACCGGGTAGCAGGAGATGACCGACACCGCGCCCTTTTCCCGGGCGTGGTCGAACAGGGCGGTGAAGTCCTGGACGCTGCCGAAGAAGTTGGGATTTTGCACGACGATGGCGGCGGTGTCGCCGTCCACGGCGGCGGTCAGGGCCTCGAAGTCGTCCAGGCCGTTTTTATGGGGCACGACGACCAGATCGAGGTGGAGATTTTTGGTGTAAGTGGCCAGCACGATGCGGTAGATGGGGCTGATCGTTTCGCTGACCACGGCCTTTTTGCGCCGGGTATGGCGCACGGCCATCATCAGGGCCTCGTAGAGGGCGGTGCCGCCGTCGTAGACGCCGGCGTTGGAGCACTCCATGTCCATGAGCCGGCACACCGCGGTCTGGTACTCGAAGATGGCTTGCAGCGTCCCCTGGGAGGCCTCGGGCTGGTAGGGCGTGTAGGCGGTGTAGAATTCCCCGCGCGACAGCAGCAGGTCCGAGGCGGCCGGGACGTAGTGGTCATAGAAGCCGCCGCCGAGAAAGCTCGTCAGATCGATACGGTTTTTGGCCGAGAGCTTTTCCATGGCGGCGCGCACGGCCATTTCCGTGGCTCCCTTGGGCAGATCGAAGCTCCGGGGACGCAGCGCGGCCGGGATTTCGGCAAACAGGGCCTCGACGTCGGGCGCGCCGACGGCGTCGAGCATTTCCCGGATTTCCGCCGGGGTGTGGGGGATATAGGGCATGGGGCGCTCCGGTGTTAGTGGTCGGCCTTGGCCAGTTCCTCGTACTCCTCGGGCGACAGCAGGCCGGCGGGCTCGTCGGTGAGGCGCACACGGATCAGCCAGCCTTCGCCGTAAGGATCGGAATTGACCTTTTCGGGAGCGCTTTCCAGCTCCTCGTTGACCTCGATGACCTCGCCGCTGACCGGGCTGTAGAGTTCGCTGGCCGCCTTGACGGATTCCACGGAACCCATTTCCCGGCCGGCTTCGACGGTGTCGCCCACGGCCGGCAGCTCCACGAAGGTGATGTCGCCGAGTTGTTCCTGGGCGAAGTCGGTGATGCCGACCACCGCGATTTCGTCCTCGACGCGAGCCCATTCATGGGACTTGGAATAGAGTAGATCCTTTTGCATGGCGCTTCTCCCTGGCGTGATGATCGGTCTTAGGCCCGCCCGCGACAGGCCGCGACGGGCTGGCCGTCAAATAGCGCGTTGACAGGCCTGGGGCAAGCGGCGTCGGGCGAATGCTTCGGTTTGCTGCCGAAGAATCGTCGGTCGTGCCCCGGGTTGCGCATTTTCGTGAATCACGGTAACACGGAAGATGCGTCATGGCGCGTTTTTGACTTGTAAGGAAGCTCATTCGTGAACCGAATTGCCGTCCCAGGACCGATTTTGCCCCAATGGGCCGCCGCGCCCCAATGGGTGGACGGCCGCATGCGTCTGCCGCTTGCCGGCCGCGAATACGTGCTGCGGCGCGAGGCGGACATGGAGTCGCTGTGGGAAGGCCTGGGCCAGGACGGCTTTGGAGCCGACGAGCGCATGCCCTACTGGGCCGAGCTGTGGCCGGCCAGCCTGCTTTTGGCCGCCTGGCTGGAGGCCCGGCCGGAGGAATTGGCCGGCCGGCGCTGCCTGGACCTTGGCTGCGGCATGGGGCTTTCGGCCATGGCCGGGGCGGCGGCCGGGGCACGGGTGCTGGGCGTGGACCACCAGCCGGCGGCCGTGGCCCATGGCTTGCGAAATGCCCGGGAAAATGGCCTGCCGGCGGCCTTTGCCGTCATGGATTGGCGCGCCCCGGCCCTGGCCGAGGGCATGTTCGATCTGCTGTGGGGCAGCGACATTTTATACGAGACGCGGTTTTACGAGCCGCTGACCGCGATTTTTCGCTCCTGCTTGGCTCCGGGCGGCCGCGTCGTGCTGGCCGAACCCTGGCGCGAGGTGTCGCGGGGCGTGTGGGACAGGCTTGCCGCCGACGGCTTTGCCGTCGCCCGGCTGCATGAGGAATCGGTGGCCGTGGCCTCTTGCCGCAGCACCATCAGCCTCTACGAGATCAGACCCTAATGTTGGGGCCTTACAAAAACGCCAGCTTTTTTTAAGAACACATAATTCTTCAACGATGGTGTCCTCGAAGACACGGCACCAGGAGAGGGCGCATGGGACAGACCATCCGCTTCGGCGTGTCGCTCAATTCCGAACTTCTGGAGAAGTTCGACGCACTGTGCGACGAAAAGAGCTATCAAACCCGTTCCGAAGCCATCCGCGACCTCATCCGGGGCGTTTTGGTGCAAAAGGAATGGGAGCAATCGGACAAGGAAGTGGCCGGCGTGCTGACGCTGGTCTACGACCACCACACTTCCGATCTGGCCCAACGGCTCATCGAGACCCAGCACGAGCAGCACGACGTGATCCTGTCGTCCATGCACGTGCATCTCGACCACCACAACTGTCTGGAAGCGCTGGTGCTCAAGGGGCCGGGCGAGGCCGTGCAGCGGCTGTCGCAAAAGCTCATCTCCACGCGCGGCGTTAAGTACGGCAAGCTGACCCTGGCCACCACCGGCCAGGAGATCGTCTAGCGCCGCGTTCGCATAACCGCTTGCGGCGTATCGTGGGAAACAGGCTGACGCCATTGTTGCCCTTGGCAATGCCGTCGTATTTTACAGCGACGCAACATCATGGCGTTCCCTGCCGGCTTTGTTCCCCGGCCGCTGCCCTGCGGGGCCGGGCAGCCCGCCTCCGGCTTTACAGGGGCGTCCGCCCGGCGTAGGAAACGCCTCCCCTCGCCCGCCGCCGCCGCGCCCAGGCAGGGGACATCCATCCCGGAGTTACGCCATCATGGCCATGCAAGACGTGCAAAGCGGACCCCCCGAGGTCCCCATCGACCTCGACAGAGTCGGCATCAAGAATTTCCGTCTGCCGCTTCTGGTGCGCGACCGCACGCGCGGCCGCCAGCATACCGTGGCCGACGTGGAGCTGTCCGTGGACCTGCCGGCCCAGTTCAAGGGCACCCACATGAGCCGGTTCGTCGAGGCCCTGTCCGGTTTTGCCGGCGAGCTCGACCTCGTCACCTTCAAGGCCCTGCTCGAAGACGTGCGCGCCCGCCTGGAAGCCCAAAACGCCCACATGACCTTGCGTTTTCCCTATTTCCTGTCCAAGGCCTCGCCGGCCACCGGGGCCAGCGCGCTGGTGGACTACGCCTGCCTGGTCTCCGGGGAGTTCGAGGGCGACAAGTTTCGCCTGACGCTGGGCGTGGACGTGCCGGTCATGACCGTGTGCCCATGTTCCCTGGCCATTTCCGATCAGGGGGCGCACAGCCAGCGGGCGGTCATCTCCATCCGCTGCCGGTTTTCCGGCCTGCTGTGGCTGGAGGAGCTTATCGAGACGGCCGAGGCGGCCGGCTCGTCGCCGGTCTACGCCCTGTTAAAACGCGAGGACGAAAAGCACGTCACCGAACAGGCCTTCGCCAACCCGACCTTTGTCGAGGACGTGGCCCGCCAGGTGGCCCGTTCCTTGCGGGAGCATCCCAAGGTGACGTGGTTTCGGGTGGAAGTGGAGAGCTTCGAGTCCATCCACAACCACAGCGCCTTTGCCGGGATTGAGGGGCGCAACGCCCGGTAGTTGTTATCGGATAGGAAATATCCGGACAATTGGCGCGAGGCGCGTAATGGCGCTTGCCGGCCGGCCGGGCGACAGGATATGCAATTCTCTATGGGCGGTCAGGAAGCGCTTGCGGCCAACTGCGAGCAGATCATACAACTCGCTCCGGTTTCGATCATGCACATCGACGCCGAGGGCGTCATTACGTTCGTCAACGACTGGCACTTGGTCAATTTTGCCCGGGGCAAGCGCGACCGCGATTTTTTTCTTGGCCGAAAGCTCAAGGATTTGCCCGGGATCACCAGCTCCTCCATGGGCGGGGAGATCGACCGCATCCTGTCCGGCGAAACCGTCCATCTTGAGGCCGTCTACGTTGACGCCTGCAGCGGCGGCCAGTCCGCCTACCAGAACATCCGGGGCATTCCGGTCATGGAAAGCGGCCGGGTCACCGGCGGCATCATCATCCGCGAGGACGTGACCAAAATCGTTTTGGCCCAACAGCTGCTTGCGGAAAACCAGGCCATCTTCAAGGCCCTGCTCGACGCCACCCTTGATTCCATCATCCTGTCCGACGTGGACGGCTACATTCTGGTGCTCAACGAGGAGGCGGCAAGGCGTCGGGGCCAGACCGTGGACGCGCTCATGGGCGCGAGCCTGTACCGCCACATGCCCTTGAAACAGGCCGCGACGCGGCGTGACAAGCTGCGCGAGGCCGTGGCCCGCAACGCCATCGTCGGGTATGAGGAGCGCTACGGCGAAACCTGCTATCAGGTGAGCATTTGCCCCATCGCCGACGCATCCGGCCAGGTGCTTTACGTGGCCAGCTATTCCCGGGACATCACAACGCTTAAGGAAACCGAACACCAGCTTCGCCGGGAACGGGAGCTGGCCTTTTCGGCCAGCCAGGCCAAGTCGCAGTTTCTCGGCAACATCACCCACGAGCTGCGCACGCCCTTAAACGGCATCATGGGGGCCGCCCAGTTGGCACTGCAGGAAGCGGCCGGGGGCGAGGAGCGGGAGCTGTGGGAGATCGTCGAGGACTCGGGCAAGCGGCTTTTGTCCATCGTCAACAACGTGCTGGAGCTGGCCGACATCGACGCGGCGGCCATCGAACCGGTGCTGGCCACCTTCTCCGTGGCCGAGGTGCTGGGGTCGCTTAGCCGCAGCTACGGCGTGCGGGCCAAGGTGCGCGACGTGCAGTTTCTCACGCGGCTTGATCCGCGCATTCCCGAACGGCTGGTGGGCGACGTGTTCCGGCTGCGCCAGATTTTGTCCAATCTGGTCGATAATGCGCTCAAATGCACCAAAAGCGGGACCATCGAGGTCCGGGCCAAGCTCATCCGTTCGGAGCGGCTCAAATTTTCGGCCCAGTACCGTACGCTGCTTTTCCAGGTGCGCGACACCGGCATCGGCATCGCCAAGGAACTGCACGGCAAGATTTTCGAGGATTTCGAGCTGGCCGAGCACTACCTGACCAAGCGGGTCAGCGGCGCCGGGCTGGGGCTGTCCATCGCCAAGCATCTGGTGCAGCTGCTTGGCGGGCGCATCTGGGTGAAAAGCGCGCCGGGCAAGGGCAGCACCTTTTATTTCGCGGCCCCGTTTTCCCTGCCGGATTTCGAGTGTCGGGACCAGTCCGTGGTCTACGTCAGCGAGGACCCGGTGTTTTCGCCCGAAGAGTATACGGTGCTGCTGGTCGAGGACGAGCGCATCAACCGCCTGACCACGGGCCGGGCGCTTTCGCGGCTCGGCTACAACGTGCTGGAGGCGATAAACGGCCAGGAGGCCTTGCAGACGTTGTCCCGGGAGCAGGCCGACATCATCCTTATGGATATCCAGATGCCGGTGATGGACGGCATCGAGTGCACCCACCACATCCGCCATGGCGAGGTGCCGGGGCTTTCCAAGCGCATCCCGGTGGTGGCCCTGACGGCCTATGCCAGCGAAAAGGACCGGGAGCGGTTCTTGCGCCTGGGCATGAACGATTATCTGGCCAAGCCGCATTCCATTGACCAACTGGCCGAGGTGCTGGAAGCCAACCTCAAGCAGGCGGGCCGGGCCTCGCCCCTGGGGCCGAGGCTGTAAGCGCGGGCTGGCCGCCGGAGGCATTCACCGCTCAAATGACCCGGGCTGGTGCAAGAAAAACGTCGCCTCGGCGCGGGTGATGTCGTTGTCGCAGGGCGGGGCCAGGGCGCGCAGTTCGGCTTCGTCGCGGCCGAAGACGTAGGAGGTGAGCGTGTAGAGCATCTTGCCGCGCGAGAGGAATGTCTGGCGCACGAGCTGGAGTTTTATGCCGCCGTTGCCGTTGTCCACCCGGCGCAGATAGATGGCGTCGTAGCTGCGCCGGCCTTGGACGGTGGTAGGGCGGCAGCTGACGTTAAAGCCTTTGAGGGTGTCGGCGACGTAGGCCTTGACGAGTTCGCAGTTGGCGAAATCCGAGGTGGTGGGCAGAAATTCCGTGGGCCGCTCGCTGACGCAGACGTAGAATTGGCAGTCGCCGTGGCGGGCTTCCACGGAGACCTGGCAGGCCTCGGTTTTGTCTTCGGTGACGGTCCAGCCCTTGGGCGGGATGAAGCTGAAGAGATAGGGCTTGTTGACGTAGCGCACGGGCGACTCTGGCGGATTGTAACAGGCCGTGAGGCAGGCGCAGAGAAGTGCGCCCAGAAGCGGCGCGGCGAGGCGCAAGAAAAAACGCATGGCTGGCTCTACCATGGCTGGGACACGGCTTCAATGGTCAGGCGGCGGCCGGCTTCCAGAAGTGGTTGGTCTGTTTTATTGGCCTGGTGGTGGCCCGCCGTCTGTTGCCACGTAAAATTCAGGCAGCTGCTTCAATGGCGCGGCTGGGCAAAACCCGGCTTGCCCGTTGGGCCGACCTGCATTATCTGTGGAGCGACGGACCCCAATCCCAAGGACGGGAGGGCAGCCCATGACCGACGCCATCTCCGCCGCCCAGTCGGCGCTCAGCGCTTTTTCCACTTCCATGGCGGTCACGGCCAACAACGTGGCCAACATCAACACCGACGGCTACAAGTCCAAGGATGCCCGCCTGGAGACCGGCCCTGACGGACAGGGCGTGCGCGTGTCCGACATCGTGCGCGACGCTTCGCCCGGCGGCTATCAGCCGGAATCCGTCAGCGCCTATAATCAGGCCGGGGTGTACGAGCCTTCGGCCGGGCTGGTGGAGACGAGCAACGTGGATCTGGCCCGGCAGACCGTGGACATGATCCAGACTTCCCGGGCCTTCGAGGCCAATGTCGTGACCATCCGCAGCCAGGACCAGATGCTCGGTACGCTGCTGGACATGCGGGTCTAGGTTGCATCCTGAGAACAGCGCAGAGGACGTTTCACCGGCAACAGACCAGAACCATGCGCTTTTCGTGAACAAGGACTCCCGTCTTTTGCCTGGTTCGCCGGACGAGACGGTCTTTTTCCTGTCAGTAAATTGACAGCCCCGGAACGAAGCTATAGAGCAAGGGAAACCGCCTGGATTGGCGGCGCTTTCTTCCGGAGGCCAGATGGAACTGAACCTTTCCGGCATGGTCGGGCAGAGTGCTTGCCTTGCCGAGGTCCTGCGCGTGCTGGGCAAGGTGGCCCCCACCGATTCCACGGTGCTGGTCACCGGCGAATCCGGCACGGGCAAGGAACTGCTCGTGCGGGCGCTGCACGCCAACAGCCGCCGGGCCGGCAAGCCTTTCGTGCCGGTCAATTGCGGGGCCATCCCGCGCGAACTTCTCGAATCCGAGCTTTTCGGCCACGAAAAAGGGGCGTTTACCTCGGCCGTGCGCACGCGCCAGGGCCGGTTCGAGCTGGCCGAAGGCGGCACGATTTTTCTTGATGAAATTGGCGAGATGGACCTGAGCCTGCAGGTGAAAATCCTGCGGGCGCTCCAGGAAAAAGAGTATGAGCGCGTCGGCGGCGACAAGACCCTCAAGGCCGACGTGCGCATCGTGGCCGCCACCAACCGCGACCTGGAAACCGAGGTGGCGGCGGGGCGGTTTCGCGAAGACCTCTACTACCGCTTAAACGTCATCCCGCTCCATCTGCCGCCGCTGCGCGAGCGCGGCCAGGACATCCTGCTTTTGGCCGACTATTTCCTGGGGCGCTTTTGCCGCCAGAAAAGCCGGGCCACCCTCACGTTTTCGCCCGAGGCCCGGGGGCTGGTCTTGAGCTATCCCTGGCCGGGCAACGTGCGCGAACTGGAAAACTTCATGGAGCGCCTGTCCATCCTGTGCGACAGCGAGGTGGTGGGCATTGAGGAGCTGCCGCGCAAGATTCTCGACCATGCCGGCGTGGCCCCGCCGCCGCCGCCGGTCGCTCTGGCCGAGGCCGGCTTTCGCTGGCCGACCCTGGCCGATCTGGCCGAAAAATCCATGGGACTCAAGGACTTCATGGACACCCTGGAGGAAAAGCTCCTCATCGAGGCCCTGGCCAAGGCCTCGGGGGTGAAAAACCAGGCGGCGGAACTGCTCGGCATCAAACGCACGACGCTGATTGAAAAGCTCAAAAAGCGCAACATGGCCGGCGATTGAGGCCCGGCCCGCGTCTTGCCGGCGTCGCTTCCGGCTGCCCCGGACGCATTCCCAAACCATCAGGGATGGCGCGGGGTTCCACCGAGGGGCGCGTTTCGCTTGCCACCACCGCGGCCAGGGTGACGGCGAGGGCAAAATGAGCATGGTCCTTGCAAGAAAACCCGGCGTGAGCCTCTCCCTTCGCGCCGCCCTCTGGCGGCTTCTTCTGGCGGTCGTCGTGGCCGCGCTGTCCGCCGGATCGGCGGCGGCCTTGTCCGTGTCCACGGTCACCAAGGCCGACACGGACTCGCTTTTGCTCCAGTTTTCCAAGCGCGGCGGCTATCCGGCCATCAGCCGCACCGGCCCGGTGGAGATCAGCCTGGCCTTTCCGGCCGGAACCCTGGCCGGCGAAACGCCGCCCGGGCCGGCCGATTTCAATTCCTCGCGGCTTTTGGAAGGCGTGCGTCTGGAAGGCGACACCGTCATTGTGCGCCTGAAATCCGACGCTTTCGGTTTCGTGGGCTGGCCCGAGGGCGACCAGGGGCTCAAGCTGCAAGTCTACCGCGACCCGGCCGGCGCCAACTGGTCCCCAGGCGCGCCTTCGGCTACGCCCAGCACCACCTGGCCGCCGGTCGATCCCGTCGTCAAGCCGTCCTCGGCCCTGACCCTGCCCGTCACGCCGCCCAATCCCAAGCCCGGTCCCTTGGATCTGCCGCCCCTGCCGCCGTCGCTGACTCCGTCGGCCGCCGAGCCGGCCAAGGCCGGCCAGCCCGAGGCGGCCAAGGAGGCCTTTTACGCCGTGCCCTCGTCCATGCGGGCCACGGCCCTTCGCGTCAGCCCGGACAAGGCCCCGGTGCTGCGCCCCGATGGCATGGCCCGCGCGCCGTCCCCGGCCCTGACCGAACAGCCGGCCGGCGGCAAGGGACAAGTCCCGGGCGGTGGCGGCGAACTGCGTCAGGCCGTCAAATTGCCGCCGATTCCCCCGGCTCTGGCCGGCGACGAGACCCGCGCCCCGGTGACGCCGCCCGGCAAGGACCAAAAGCCGGCACCGGCCGCCAAGGCCGAGGCCGCGCCGCAGCCTCCGGCCGCCGACCACGCCCCGGCCAGCGCCGAGGCCACGCCCCCGGCCCAGGAAGAAGACCACGACGCCAATACCCTGGTGGCCGCCCAGGCCGAACGGCTGGCCGGCAACTTTTTTGGGGCCAACAACATGCTGCGCAGCCTGGTGCTGAATCCCAAACTCAAGCCCGACGTGCGCGAAGAGGCCATGCATACCCTGGCCGGCGTCCAGATGGACCTGCACAAGGACGATCTGGCCGGCCACTATGACGAGGTGCAAAAGGCCTTAAACGAAGCCATCAACGTCAACCCCAACTCCTACCGGGTGCCCGAGACCCTGCTGCAGCTGGGGATGCTCAACCTTCGCGTGGGCAACATCCCCGAAGCCAAGGGCTACTTCAACGTGCTGACGCGCAAGTACCCCACCGACGCCAGCGTCCCCATGGTCAATTTCGCCTGGGGCGAATACTATTTTGATCGCGGCGAGTTCAAGAAGGCCGAGGAAGAGTACAAAAACGTCGTCGAAAAGTTCCCGGAGAGCAAGTTCGTGCGCGAAGGGGCCATGGGCATGGCCAAGACCCTGGTTCGCCTGGGTCGCTACAAGGAAGCCGCCCAGATAGCCGACTACATCGATAAACGTTGGCCGCGCTATTATACGGAGTTTCCGCAAATTCTTCGCATCACCGGCGACATCGCCTACAAGAACGGCGATTTCAAGAAAGCTCGTGACTGCTACATGCTGTTTTACAACATGGAGCCGGATGCCAAGGACGCCGATCTGGTCCTGGCCAAGCTCGGCGACATCTACGCCCGCTTGGGAAACAAGCCCGGAGCCGTGGATTTCTACAATCTGGCCATCAAGGACTACCCGGACAGCGAAGGGGGGCTTGTGGCCAAGATGCGCCTGGCCGAGCAGGGCGTTCACGACCAGCCCACCATCTCCGAGATGTTCCCGCTTTTCGACAAGCCGCAGTACGGCAGCCCCGAGGAAATCTACCGCAGCATCATCCGCGACCATCCCCAAAGCCCGCTGGCGCCCCTGGCCCAACTCAAGCTGGCCATGTGGCTGCTGCACCAGCAGAACTATCCCGGCAGCCTCAAGGAATCCGCCGCCTATCTGGAGCGCTATCCCCAAAGCGAGCTGGCCCCCAAGGCCGAGGAGACGGCCATCACCGCTTTCGAGCGCATGGCTGCCGACATGCTGGCCCATAAGGACTACGACCGGCTGGTGGCGGCCTACAAGGAATACCGGCTGATCAACACCAACCGGGGGCTGCTGTCGGATACCACCCGCCTGGGGCTGGCCCTGGCCTACCTGCGCACCGGCGATACGGCAAACGCCATCAAGGAAGCCTCGCCCTACATCGGCCCCAAGGAGACCGACAACGGCAACTGGGCGCTGACCATGGCCATGTCGGTCTACCAAAACGACCGCAACTGGCGCGAGATCGTGGAGCTGGCCCGCAAGGTCCAGGGCTGGCGGTTTTCCCCCAGCCAGCGCCGGGGCCTGGAATATCTGGTGGCCGAGGCCCTGGAAAATCTCGGCGAAGCCTCCCGGGCCTTGCCCCTGTGGACCAAGATGGCCGGCGACCGCGATCTGGAAGCTGAAAAGCGCTGCTATGCCCTGTATTTCGTGGCCAAGGAGGCCATGGCCAAGAAGGAGTGGGAAAAGGCCCAGCTTTATGCCGGCGAGGCCGATTTCATGTTCAAGGAAACCGGCCGCGACCCGGACAAGCGCAAGGCCGCCGTCAACATCCAGATCGAAGCCGCCCGGGCCCTTGGCGACTTTTCCAAGGCCCTCAAGCTGGCCGAGGCCTACGCCAAGCTGTGCAAGGAAGGCGACGACGACTACGCCGGCAACCGGATGCGCATCGCCGCCATCCAGCGGGCCATGGGCGACGTCGAGGGCTGGCGGGCCACGTTGACGGCCATGCGCGACGCCGCGCCCGAATCCCTCTACGGCCGCATGGCCGCCTCGGATCTGGCCGCCAGCGGCCTGCAAAACCGCCTCGACGCCCTGACTCGTCCCCAATAGCCGCCCGCGCCCTTGTCATTCGCTGCGCCTGGAGCTAGAGAGAGGATGCCGCTGTTCCGTGTTGCTGCCGGCGGCAAGGAGCCGGTCATGCCCGCATCCGCAACTTCCGCCGCATCCATTCGCCAGCCCGTGGTGGCCGGGCGGTTCTATCCGGCCGATCCCGCCGCCCTGGCCCGGGAGACGGCCGCCTATCTGGCCGAGTCCGGCGCACCTTCGGACAAGCCGACCCTGCTGGTCATGGCTCCCCACGCCGGGGCCGTCTACAGCGGCCCGGTGGCCGGCAAGACCCTGGGCGCGGCCAACCTCGCCGACACCCTGCTGCTGCTTGGCCCCAACCACACCGGCCGGGGGGCGCGACTGGCCGTGTGGCCGGACGGGGCTTGGCGTATCCCCGGCTGGGACGTGCCCGTGGAGGCCGCCCTGGCCGAGGCCCTGCTCGCCGCCGCGCCCGGGCTTTCGCCGGACCGGGCGGCCCATCTGGGTGAACATTCCCTGGAAGTGCTGCTGCCGTTTCTGACAGCCGTGCGGCCGGGCTGCCGCGTCGTGCCGGTGGCCGTGGCCGAGTCGCGTCCGGGCGTCCTGGCCGAAACGGCCCAGGCCATGGCCGAGGTGTTGGCCGCCTGGTCTAGGCCGGTCTCCATCATCGTCAGTTCCGACATGAGCCACTACCTGCCCGAAGCGGCGGCCAAAAAGCGCGACTGCCTGGCCCTGGCCCGGGTTCTGGCCCTGGACCCGCAAGGGCTATTGGACGTGGTGCGGCGCGAGGACATCAGCATGTGCGGCGTGCTGCCCATGACACTGGGCCTTCTGATCGCCCGGGCCCTTGGGGCCACCTCGGCCCGGCTGGCCGCCTACGCCACCTCCGGGGAGGTCAGCGGCGATTTCGACCAGGTGGTGGGCTACGCCGGGGTGATCGTGGAGAATTGAGCGCAACCGACAACAGCGTAAGGAGAAAGTCCATGAAACGATTGGCCGCCTTTTGTCTGTTCGCCTGCGTCGCCTGTCTGCCCGGTTCGGCCCTGGCCCAGTTTGGTTTGTTGCAGCAGGGGCTTGACGCCGTGTCCGGGGGCAATAAACCAGCGGAACCTGCGGGGCCGTCCGGCAATGCGGCCAAGGCTGCGCCTGGCGGTGCCGGAACCTTGGCCGCCGACACCACCTATAAAAATGCGGCCAGAGGGTTTTCCTTCACTATCCCGGCCGGCTGGAAACTTGAAAGCGGCGATCCGGCCAGCGAATCAGCCCTTTTCATGAAGCCGGGCACGAGTTGGGGGTTTCAGTTCCATCTGGAGCAGATGACGCCGAGTTTTCCGCGCAAGGCTTCGGTGGACGCTTCGCTCAAGCAGGCCAAGGAGATGGTGGGCATCAAGAAATACTTGGAAGCCAAGCGCCGCGACGACGGCGACGCCAAGAAGAAATGCGGCGTGATCGGCTGGGAAATCGTTGAAGCGCCGCAGAAAAACGACTACCAGCGAATCATCTGGCAGGCCTACGACGGCGACAACTACTACATGAACTTCATGGCCCACAGCGAGAACAACGATTTTGAAGCGGCGCGCCAGACCCTGCGCCGGATTATGGACTCCATCAGGTTCTGCCAGTAAGAGGGTCGTCCAGGCGGGGCGGCCGGCGGCGCCCCAGGCCATTAAACGCCATGGAAGAGGATCTATGAACGCAACCGTTCGATTTGCCGGTCTGCTGCGAGTGTTTCTCGCGCTGGCCCTGTCCCTGTCCCTTTTCGCCTGCGCCACCTACACGCCGCCCAATCCGCAAATAAACGGCGTGGTTGATCCGGCCATGTTGCCCAGCGCCGTGCGCACGCCCCAGTGGGACATCGGCGCGGTGCGCTACGCCTGGGGCGGCAAGGGCATCAACTACTACGAGGCAGGCCTGACCCCGGCGCTGCTGCTGGTGCGCAACAAATCCGGGGCCAGCCCCATCGTCTATGCCGAGGAATGCCGGGGCATCGGCCCGGGCGGCGTGGAATATCCGCCGTATCCGGTGGCCCAGGCGGCCGAGGTGGTCTTTGCCTCCACGGCCTACAAGAAAAGCGCCGAGGCGGCGGTGGTGGGGGGACTTACCGGCGCGGCCGTGGGCGCGGGCCTGGGCGCGCTTATCGGCTCGGGCTTCAACTACGGCTGGGGAGCCGGCCCGGGCGCGCTTATTGGCGCGGGCATCGGCGCGGTGGGCGGCGCGGCGCTTACCCAGCAGCCGAGCATGGAGCAGTACCGGGCCACGGTCTATCAGGACATCGCCACCTACGCCTGGCGGGCCGCGCCCATCGCCCCCGGCGGACTGATGCCCGGCTACCTCTACTTTCCGGCCAACCTCGGCATCCATTCCCTGCGGGTGGTGCTGCGCTACGACCAGCACGCCCAGACGTTTATCGTGCCCATCAACAACCCGGTCTGGTAGTTTTTCCCTCCCGCTGCAACGCCAAGCCCGGCCCGGAAGCGATTCCGGGCCGGGCTTTTTTTACGCCGCGCCCGCGTCACTGCCCACTGGCCGGCTGTCGCCCCGTCCGTCAAAACGTCAATCCTCGCCGATCCCCCCGTAACCCTTTTCCCCCGTTGGGGGGGCCGGGGGCCTCAGGCCCCCGGCCGCCGGAGGCAAAGATCAATCCCCGGACGGCGGCAGGGCTTCGAGCAGCTGCGGCAGGTCGTTGGCGACAATGGCCCAGATGATGTCCAGGTCCAGGGTATCGTAGCCGTGAATGAGCCGGTTGCGGCAGTCGATGACGTCGCGCCAGGGCACGGCCGGATAGCGGTCCCGGACGTCGAGGGGCACGCGGGAGGCGGCCTCGCCGATGATTTCAAGCAGACGGGTCAGGGCCAGTTCGAAAACCCGGTCGGCATCAAGATCCCGGCGCGTGCGCGAACCGGCCAGGGCCACGGCCTCCCGGGCATGGCGGGCCATGTGGCCCAGGGCAACGGAAGGGTCATGCCGCGACATAGCGGACAGCGGCTTCGGCCAGGACGGCGTTGCGAAATTCCGGGGGCAGGCAGGCCGGAGTGTTGAGATCGACCCGCCGGCCGAGCAGGGTCGAAAGTTCGCGCTCCAGGGCGAAAAAGGCCAGTCCGGGCGTACGTCCGGACTCGAATTCCACCAGAACGTCGAGGTCGCTATCCGGACCGAAATCGTCGCGAAGGGCCGAGCCGAAGACCGACAGCCGGCGGATGCGCCAGCGGCGGCAACACTCGGCCAGGGCGGCCTCGGGCAGGGCAAGGGGAAGCGCCATGGGGTCCTCGCTGGCCGTCATGGTAACGCATCCCGCCCTGGGCGTAAATCATCGCCGCCTGTTCTCCCAGGCCGCAAAAAAAGGGGAGCCCCCATACGGAGGCTCCCCTTGGCAGTGGCAGGGAAAGCGCGACTAGTCGCGGGGGCCGCGTTCGCGTCCGCCGCGGTCGTCGCGACGCGGGCCGCGATCATCGCGACGCGGGCCGCGCCGGTCGCCGCCGTCACGGCGCGGGCCGGCGGTCTTGGCGTAGTCGGCCGGATCGTAGGGGATGCCGCGCTCTTCGTTCATGACGGCCTTGCGCGACAGGCGCACGCGGCCAGTGGGTTCGACGTCAAGCACCTTGACCTCAAGCTCCTGGCCCATCTTGACCACGTCGGCCGGGCTGGCCACCCGCTCCACGTCGAGCTGGGACACGTGGACCAGGCCTTCGAGGCCCGGCAGGATCTCGACGATGACGCCGCACTCGATGATCTTGATGACCCGGCCCTTGTAGTTGGCGCCGACGTCGGCGTGCTGGTCATAGTAGAGCACCCGGGCCTTGGCCTTTTCCAGGGACTCCAAGGTCGGGGCGAAGATGGAGATCTTGCCCGTGTCCTCGATGTCGATGGATGCGCCGGTCTCGGCGGTCATGGCCTTGATGTTCTTGCCGCCAGGTCCGATCACTTCGCGGATCTTTTCCGGGTTGATGTGCACCACGGCCAGCTGCGGGGCCAGGGCCGACAGTTCGGGGCGCGGCTCGGCCAACACGGCGGCCATGCGGCCCAGGATGTGGACGCGGGCTTCCTTGGCCTGATAGAGCGCCTGGCGCATGACGTCCTGGGGGATGCCGGTGATCTTGATGTCCATCTGGATGCCGGTGACGCCGTCGGCGGTGCCGGCCACCTTGAAGTCCATGTCGCCCATGGCGTCCTCGTCGCCGAGGATGTCGGTCAGGACCAGGAAGTCGTCGCCTTCCTTGATGAGTCCCATGGCGATGCCGGCCACCGGGGCCTTGATGGGCACGCCGGCGTCCATGAGCGCCAACGACGCGCCGGCCACCGAGGCCATGGACGAGGAGCCGTTGGACTCCAGGACCTGGGAGACCACGCGCATGGTGAAGGGGAAGTCTTCGGGGCCGGGCAGCACGGGCAGGATGGACCGCTCGGCCAGGGCGCCGTGGCCGATGTCCCGACGCGACGGGCCGCGCAGCATTTTGACTTCGCCCACGCAGTAAGGCGGGAAGTTGTAGTGGAGCATGAAACGCTTGTACGTCTCGCCGTTAAGCGTCTCGATCTTCTGCTCGTCGCCGGTGGAACCCAGGGTGGCCACGCACAGGGCCTTGGTCTCGCCACGGGCAAACAGGGCCGAGCCATGGGTGCGCGGCAGCACGCCCACTTCGATGCCGATGGGGCGCACCGTGGTGACGTTGCGGCCGTCGAGGCGGATGCCGGTGTCCTTGATCAGGGCGCGCAGCAGTTTCTTTTCCATGGCCTCAAGGACTTCGCCGGCCTTCATCTTGTAGATGGGGGTGTCCGGGAAGGCGGCGACCACGGCTTCGAGGACGGCGGCCTTGACGGCGCGGCGGGCGTCGCGGCGGGCCATCTTTTCCTTGATGGTGAAAGCTTCCTTGAGCTTGGCTTCGCCGGCTTCGCGCACCACGGCTTCCAGCTCGACCAGGGGGGCCGGCGGGGTGAAGGCGATCTTGGCCTTGCCGGCCTTTTCGCGCAGCTGCTCCTGAAGGTCGAGCAGCGGCATCACGGCCTTGTGGCCGAATTCCAGGGCGTCGGCCAGGAGGTCTTCGGAGACGAAGCGTCCCGCGCCTTCGACCATGACCACGGCGTCACGGGAGGCGGCGAAGACCAGGTTCAGGTCCGTGCCGGCCGCGATCTGGGCCACGGTGGGGTTGAGGACAAACTGGCCGTCGATGTAGCCCACCCGGCCGCCGGCGATGGGACCCTGGAAGGGGATCTTGGAGAGGTGCAAAGCGGCGGACGCGCCGGTCAGGGCCAGAACGTCGGGTTCGACCTCGCCGTCGGCGGACAGCACCGTGGCGATGATCTGGACTTCGTCACGGAAGCCCTTCGGGAAAAGCGGCCGGCAGGGGCGGTCGATGAGCCGGCACACCAGCACCTCGCGCTCGGAGGGGCGGCCGATTTCGCGGCGGAAGTAGGAGCCCGGGATGCGGCCGGCGGCGTAGGCCATTTCCTGGTAGTCGACGACCAGGGGGAAAAAGCCTTTTTCCTCGGCCAGGGCCTGGGTGCAGGCGGTGACGAGCACCACCGTGCCGCCGGACTGGATCCAGACGGCGCCGTCGGCCTGGTTGGCCAGGCGGCCGGTTTCGATGGTCACGGTCTTGTCGCCGATGGCGGCTTCAAGCCGGATGGGGGAAAACGTCATTGTCATGAGGACCTCGTTGGATGGTGGGAAGGACGGAAGCGGTTGCCCTCCCGCCATGCAGCAGGCGCGGCGGCAGCCGGGACGGGCTGGAGTCCCGGGAGCGGGCGCGCATAATGCATGCGCGGGAAGGCGGGGCCCGGCGAACCGGGCCCCGTTGTTGCCGACTACTTGCGCAGTCCGAGCTTCGCGATAAGGTCGCGATAGCGCTGGACGTCTGTTTTCTTCAAGTAGTTGAGAAGCTTGCGGCGCTGGCCGACCAGCTTCAAAAGGCCCGTGCGGGAGTGGAAGTCCTTGGGGTGGCTCTTGAAGTGACCCGTCAGGTAGACGATGCGGGACGTCAGCAGGGCGACCTGGACCTCGGGAGAGCCGGTGTCGCCGTCGTGCTTTTTGTGTTCGCCAATAACCTGCGCCTTGTCTTCGGCAGTCATGACCACAGCGATATCCTCCTGGTTAGGGGGTGTTGTTGGTGGCGGGGGCGTCATTGCCGCCGCGCCGGGCCGGTTGCGGGTCTCCGAAAAGACCGCGCACGATGGCCCACCTGAGCCGGCCGCCCATCGCCTCGGCCCTGGCCAGAGCCAGGGGCAGGCGCGTTTCGTCTACGAGCAGGGCGTGGGTCCCGGGGGCGAAATCCCCCGTGACCGGGACACGGATGCCCCGGCGGACGTCATCCGCCGCGGCAGGGCCAAGCGTTGTCGTGGGCCAATGGGGCAGGGCTTTGTCGAGGGGAATGATCCGCTCGGGCAGCGACTGCGGGTCGGCCAGGACAGCGTCGAGGCTGTGCGCCTGCGTCAAGGCGAAGGGGCGGCTCTCCTCCCGGGTCAGGGCTGTCATGATCGCGCCGCATCCCAGTCGCATCCCCAGGCTGTGGACCAGGGAGCGTATGTAGACGCCGGCGGATACCCGTACCCGGAAGGTTGCCGACGGCAGGTCGACCGATTCGGCCCGCGCGTCGAAAACGGAAATATCCTTGACTTTCACCGGGGCGGCCAGACCCTTGCGGGCCAGTTCGTACAGGGGCCGTCCCTGGTGTTTGGCTGCCGAGTAGGGCGGCACTTCCTGGCTGGTCAGTTCCGTCCAGGAAGCGATGGCCTCGGCCAGGGCCGAGGCGGAAACATGATCCCAGGGCGCTTGACTCGTCACGGTCCCTTCGCTGTCGTAGGTGTCCGTCGTAACGCCCAGGCGAAGCGCGCCCAGATAGGTCTTCTCGCCCTCCATGACGTAAGGGGCGATCTTGGTGGCCTCGCCGAGAAGGACCACCAGCACGCCGGCCGCCAACGGGTCCAGGGTGCCGGCATGGCCGATCTTTTTCTGGCCCAGGCGCTTAATCGCCGTCAGGCACCGGGTGGAGGTGGGGCCGGAGGGCTTGTCCAGCACCAGCACGCCGTGAAGCTGGGGCAGCGGGTACTGCTTATCAGCCACGCGCCGGCTCCACGACCTTGCTCAGGGCCCCGATAAGCGTGGCCTCGGCCTCGTCAAGGCCTGTCTCCAGCTTGCCGCCCGAGGCGTTCTTGTGACCGCCGCCGCCAAAAGCGGCCGCGACCTGCTGAATGTTGACCGGTCCCACCGAGCGCAGGGAAAATTTGACGCCGCCCTCGGGCAGCTCGCGCACGAGCACCGCCGCCTGCACGCCCTTGATGCGCAGGGCGTTGTTGATCAGCCCCTCGCAATCCTCGGGGCCGGTCCCCGTGCGGGAGAACATCTCCTGCGATACCCTGATTGCGCCCACCTGTCCATGGCCGTGCAGGGACAGGCTGCCGAGCACCTCGCTCCACAAGCGGATGCGGTTCATGCTCCACTGGTTCTTGATGCGCGCCCCGACCTCGCCGACGTCAAGGCCCCCCCGGATCATCTCGGCCACCAGCTCCAGGCATACGGCGGTGGTGCCGCTGAAGCTGAAAAAGCCGGTGTCCGTGGCCATGGCCGTGTAGAGCGCCTGGGCCATGGGGCCGACAAGGGGCACGCCGAGATCCTTGGCCAAAAGCGCGACCATCTCGCCGGTGGCTCCGCTGCCCGGGTCGATCCAGTTGACGACCCCGAAGCCGGGATTGCCCAGGTGATGGTCGATAACGGCCGTGCGGGCCGGGTCGAGGTGGCCTTCCAGGCCACCCAGGCGCGGCGCGTCGCCGCAGTCGAGCACGATGGCCAGATCGTAGTCGCCATGGGGCGGCCGGTCGAGCAGCGGCGCGGGCAGCTCCAGCCAGCCGTACTGGGGCGGGGCCGGGGAATCGTTAATGAGCCAGAAGGTCTTGCCCAGGGCCTCAAGAATGAAGCCCATGGCGGCGGTGGACCCCAGGGCGTCGCCGTCAGGCGAGGCATGGGCGGCCACCAGGAAGGACCTGCCGGCCCGGATGCGGCGGACGATCTCACTCCTGGGGTCGGGCATAGACCATGTCCTCCAGGTAGGTATCGCGGGAAAAACGCAGTTCGGGCACGAATTTCATGTGCAGGCGCTGGCCAAGCAGCGTGCGCAGGAAGCCGCGCCCCTGGTCCAGGGCCTTGGCCGCGCCGGCCAGACGGGCGTCGTCGCCGCTGAGCGTGTAGAAGACCTGGGCCACGGACAGGTCGGCGTTTAAGGTCACGCCGGTTATGGTCACGAGTTCCAGGCGGGGATCGCGGACGTCTTCCAGAAGGGCGGTGGCCATTTCCCGGGCGATCTGATCGGCAAGCCGGTGCGAGCGGCGCGAGGCGGTGCGTTTCATAGGAGTCTTTCTGGGGGCTAGAGCGTGAGGATTTCGATGTCGTCGTAGACCAGTTCGGCCAGGGCGGCGGCTTCGACCATGTTGACGGCCTTTTGCAGGAGGCCCCGGACGTGGGTGGCTTCGCCGGACACGGCCACGGCGGCCAGGACCAGCGTGTCCCAGGATTCCTGCATGGCCACTTCGGCGACGGCCACGTTGAATTTGTTGCGCAGCTTCTGCTTGAGGCTTTGGGCCACGCGGCGCTTGCCCTTGAGGGAATCGTTGCCGTGGAGGGCGAACTGGAGGGTGAGGACGCCTACGACCATGAATCCTTCCCCGCAAGCCGGGGAGCGGTTGGAAAATCGGTTGTCATAGGGGCGTTCCGACCGCCGCCGAGGCGGCGGCCGGAACGCCCGTCGGCAGGGCAAGCCCGCCGTGTAACGTCGTTACAGGGTGGCCTTTTCTTCCACGGACTCGAAGGCCTCGATGACGTCGCCGACCTTGATGTCGTTGAAGTTTTCCAGACCGACGCCACATTCGTAGCCTTTGGTGACTTCCTTGACGTCGTCCTTGAAGCGGCGCAGCGAAGCGAGCTTGCCGGTGTAGACCACCACGCCGTCGCGCACCAGGCGCACGCCGGCGTTGCGGGTGAGCTTGCCGTCCATGACGCCGCAGCCGGCCACGGTGCCGACCCGGGGCACGCTGAAGGTGTCGCGCACCTCGGCCTGGCCGAGGTACTGTTCGCGGATCACCGGGGCGAGCATGCCGGACATGGCGTCTTTGATTTCGCTGACGACCTTGTAGATGATGTCGTAGAAGCGCACGTCCACGCTCTCGCGCTCGGCCATTTCCTTGACCTTGATGGTCGGGCGCACGTTGAACCCGATGATGATGGCTGAGGAGGCGGAGGCCAAGAGCACGTCGGATTCGGTGATGGCCCCGGCCCCGGCGTGGATGATGTTGACCTTGACCTTGTCGGTGGAGAGCTTTTTAAGCGCGTCGGCAATGGCTTCCAGGGAGCCCTGCACGTCGGCCTTGAGCACCAGATTAAGCGTCTGGGCTTCGGCTTCGGGGCGGCTGGCCAGGAAGGTTTCCAGGGTGACCTTGGAGGCCTTGCCCAGTTCGCGTTCGCGCTGCTTGGTGGCCCGGGTCTCGGCGATGCGGCGGGCGACCTTTTCGTCCTCGACGCCGACGAATTCGTCGCCGGCCTCGGGCACGCCCTCAAAGCCCTGGACCTCGATGGGCATGGCCGGTCCGGCTTCCTTGATCTTGCGGCCCTGGTCGTCGAAACAGGCTCGCACCCGGCCGGAGAACACGCCGCAGACAAAGGCGTCGCCCTGGTGCAGGGTGCCTTCCTGGATGAGCACCGTGGCCACGGGGCCCCGGCCCTTGTCCAGGCGGGCTTCGACGATATGCCCCCGGGCGCGCTTGCCCGGATTGGCGTGGAGCTGCAGCACTTCGGCCTGCAGGAGAATCATTTCCAGCAGTTCGTCGAGACCGAGCTTCTGCTTGGCCGAAACGTTGGCGAAGATGGTGTCGCCGCCCCATTCTTCGGGCACAAGGCCCAGATCGCCCAGTTCGCGCTTGACCCGGTCGGGGTTGGCGTCGGGCTTGTCGATCTTGTTGACGGCCACGACAATGGGCACGCCGGCGGCCCGGGAGTGGTTGACCGCCTCGCGGGTCTGGTCCATGACGCCGTCGTCGGCGGCCACGACCAGGACCACGATATCAGTGACCTGGGCGCCGCGGGCGCGCATGGCGGTGAAGGCTTCGTGGCCCGGGGTGTCGAGGAAGACGATGTCGCCCCGGCTGGTGGTCACGTGATAGGCGCCGATGTGCTGGGTGATGCCGCCGGCCTCGCCGGACACGACGTTGGAGGCCCGGATGGCGTCGAGCAGCGAGGTTTTGCCGTGGTCGACGTGGCCCATGATGGTGACCACGGGCGGACGCGGACGCATGTCCTCGGGCTTATCGGCTTCAGCGTTGATGATGTAGTCGTCCTCGGAAAAGCCCGAACGTTCAACTTCGAACCCGAACTCGGCCGCGGCCAGGGTGGCGGTTTCGATGTCCAGGGACTGGTTGATGGTCACCAGCGCTCCAAGGCCGAGCAGGACCTTGATGAGATCCTGGGCCTTGGCTCCCATCTGGCGGGCCAGATCCGAGACCCGGATGGTTTCTTCCATGCGGATCTTGCGCTTGGCGGCCTTCATGGGCTGGGCCCCGGCGTCGGACTTGGAGGACAGGAAGTCGTCGCGGGTCTTTTTGCGCTTGAACTTCGAGCCGCGACCGCCGGTGCGATCCTGGACCTCGGAGACTTTCTTCTTGCCGCCGGGACCGGCGGCCTTGCGGCGGTCGCCGTCGGCGCCCGGACCGGTAAATTCCACCACGCGGCGATCTTTCTTGCGCTTCTTGGACGCGTCATCGCCGGCTGCCGGCGGCATGCCGGGCACGGGCCGGCCGGCCGGACGCGGCGCGCCCGGGGCAAAGCCGCCCGGAGCGCCGGGACGGCCGGGGCCGCCAGGACGGCCGGGACCACCGGGACGGGGGCCATCGGAAGAGGCCGGCCGGCGTTCGGGGGCCGGCGGCCGCTTGGGATCGGGCATGGAAATGATGCGCACCTTGGGCGCGGTGGAGGCCGGCTCGGGACGGCGGGGCGGCTGCTTGGCCGGCTGGCCCGCGTCGGCGGCCGCCGGGCCGGCCTCGGGAGCCGCTGGCGGCGCCTGGACGGTCGCCTCGGGAGTCAGGGACGTATCCTCGACCACGGGCGCGGCCGGCGTCTGAACCGGGGCCGGGGCTTCGGCCACGGGTTCGGCGGCCACGGCGGGGGCAGCGGGCTCCTCGGCCTTTTCGGGTTCGGGCCGCTCAATGATGCGGGCCGTGGGGGCCGGGCGCACGATGCGCGCGCCGCCCGTGCGGGGAGCCGGCGCGGGGGGAGTGGGCTCCTCGTCGACTGGTTCGGCAAAGGCCTCGAAATCTTCGGCCTGGGGCTGGTACTGCACCTCGACGGGCTCCTCGTGTTCCGGCTCGGCCGGGGCTGTCGCAACCACGGGATCGACGGCGGTCGCCGGCGATTCGGGTTCGAGATCCCGGGGGGCTGGCGCGGCGTCGGCCGGGGGGGTGGGGGCGGCCTTGCGGCGGCGGACGATGACGCCGGGCGAAACCTCGGTGTCGATGACCTGGGTGCGGCCGGAGCTGCCCTGGCGCACACGGGCGCGCAATTGGGCGGCTTCCTCGTCGGTCAGCGTGGCCATCTGGCTTTTGACCTGGATACCGAGTTCGCGCAGGAGATGCAGCATGTCCTTGCTGGACAGGGCAAGCTCCTTGGCAATGTCCTTCATTTTAATCTTGTTCACCTTGACCCCCCCCTCCGTCGCCTGGGCCGACCGGAGTATTTCAAAAATTTCTCGGCGCATGCGGGGTTGGCGCAGAGATAGTGCCCGCGTCCGGGCAGGACGGCCCGGGGATCGGGCGCAAGGCCCGCTTCGCCCTCGGCCGCCGCGACGTGTCTGACCAGCTCGCTTTTCGGGAAGCGCTCCCGGCAGATCACGCACATCCGCACCGGCCACGGCGGCCGGGCCTGGGACTTGCCGCGCGTCATTTGGCCTCGTCCGCGTTGGTTTCTTCCGTGCCGGTCGCGGCGTCGTCGCCGGCCGGGGCTTCGCCTTCGGACGGGGCCGCGTCGTCAACCGGCGTCTCCCCGTCGGCCGGAGCCTCGCCCTCGGACGGGGCGTCCTCATCGATCGGGGCATCCTCGTCGTCAACCGGCGCGGGCTTGTCAAAGGCGCCCATCAGTTTGAGGGCGGCGCGCAGATCGTCGCGCTTGGACGGCGTCATGCCGGCGATGGCGTCGATGGCCTCGTCGTCGGCCTCGGCCAGCTGCTCCATGGAGACAAATCCGGCGGCGATGATGTTGTCCACGTGGATCTCGGCCACGCTGGCCAGCTGCTCCAGGAACTTCTTGGAGGCGTTGGCCTCGCGGAACCGGGATTCGGTGACGATGTCGATCTTCCAGCCAAGCAGCTTGGCGGCCAGCTTGACGTTTTGTCCCTTGCGGCCGATGGCCAGGTTGAGCTGGTCGTCGGTGACCACCACTTCCAGGGATTTTTCGTCCTCATCCACGGAAATGCGGGTGACCCGTGAGGGCGACAGGGCGTTGGCGGCGTAGGTGGCGATCTCGGGGTTCCAGACCACGATGTCGATGCGTTCGCCGCGCAGTTCCTGCACGATGTTCTGGATGCGCGAGCCGCGGATGCCGACGCAGGCGCCGACCGGATCGACGTCGCGGTCCTTGGAGATGACGGCCACCTTGGCCCGGGAGCCGGGATCGCGCGCCACGGCCACGATCTTGACCGTGCCGTCGGAAACTTCCGGCACTTCGCGGGCGAAAAGGGCTTTCATGTAGTCGCCGTGGGTGCGCGACACGATGATCTGGGGTCCGCGCCCGGAAGGCAGGACTTCGATGATAAAGGCCTGGACCCGGTCGCCGCGCTTGTAGCGCTCGCGGGGGATCTGCTCTTCCTTGGGCAAAAGCGCCTCGGTGCGGCCGAGGTTGATGATCCAACCGGCCCGGTCGCGGCGCTGGATGATGCCGGAAATGATTTCGCCCTTACGGTCCTTGTATTCCTCGTAGATGATCTCCTGCTCGGCGTCGCGCATGCGCTGGATGATCACCTGCTTGGCGGACTGGGCGGCGATGCGGCCGAGGTCCTCGACGGCGAGCTTGAAGCCCATCTCGTCTTCCAGGGCCACGTTGGGGTCGATGGCCTTGGCGTCGGACAGGCAGATCTCGGCGGCCGGGTCGGCCACGTCGTCGTCTTCCACCACGACCTTGAACTGGTAGACCTCGATCTCCCCCTGCTCGTCGTTGTAGCTGACCTCCACGTCGAGGTTCTCGCCGTACTTGCGGATCACCGACGAACGGACGGCTTCTTCCAGGGTGTCCACCAGCAGGTCGCGGTCGATGCCGCGATCCTTGCTGATCTGATCGATGGCTTTTTTCAGTTCGGTCATGAGGTTGCCTCCGAGTTGCCGTACGGCCCGCCGTCGCCGTCGGCCTCTCCTTCGGGTGTGGCGTCAAAAGCGTGGATGAGGCGGATTTTGTCCGCCTCGGCAAAATCAAACGAAATCGAAAATTCCTTGGCCCCGGGGTCCACGGTCATGGACACGGTCTGGTCCGAGACGCCGGACAGGATGCCTTTGAAACGCTTGCGTCCCTCGCGGGGCGCGGCCAGCTTGGCCTCGATCTCCCGGCCGACGTAGGCGGGCAGTTGGCCGGCTTCGAAAAACCGGCGCGACAACCCCGGCGAGGAGACTTCCAGCACATAGGGGTTGTGGAAAATTTCATCGACCTCAAGAAGGGCGCCGAGATGGCGGCTGACCCTGGCGCATTCGTCGATGGTCACGCCCAGGCGTTCGGGCGTGCGCGGCGTGTCGGCGGCCAGGTCGAGATAGAGGCGCACAAGCTGGCGATGGCCGGCCGAAGCCAGCTCCACCCCCCAGACCGCAAGGCCCAGGGTGGCGACGTAAGGGGCGATAAGATCCCGGACGGCATCGGCCACGGCGTTTTTCTGAAGCATGATTTCCTTGTCAGCAAAAAAAAAGTGGACCGATCGTCAGGCCCACCTCGTCACGTCAACCATTCGGTTGGGAGACTCAGGTTTGGAGCGGGCGACGAGGATCGAACTCGCGACACCAAGCTTGGGAAGCTTGTACTCTACCAGCTGAGCTACGCCCGCTCGAATGGGAGGAAATACCACTTCGCCGAGGTTTGTCAAGCTGTGCGAGGCCGGCCCGCGAAAAAAGACGACCGCCCCGGCCGGGTTTCGCCCGGCCGGGGCGGTCGAGGCTGGCCCGCATGTTGCATGCGCTGGGCCGAGGAGGGCCGCTTCCATGGAAATGAGCATGTACAGCGCGGTTTTCGGCGCACTCTCAACGGAAACGCGTCTCAATATTTCCGCCAATAATTTGGCGAACGTCAACACCACGGGCTACAAGCGCGACCGGGTCTCCTTTGAGGACACCTTTTACCGCTACGCCCACGACTACCATATGGACCCCCGGGGCGACATCCGCCAGAAGCAGCTCTTGCCCCGGGCCGACCTCATTGCCAAGCCCCGCCTGGCCATGCAGCAGATCGACTTCGCCCAGGGGGCGCTGACGGCCACCGGCAACCCGCTGGACCTGGCCATCCAGGGACCGGGCTTTTTCAAGGTCTCGGCCGGCCAGGGCAATGCCTACTACACCCGAAACGGGGCGTTTCACCGCTCGGCCGAAGGGATGCTCGTCAACGACCAGGATATGCCCGTCCTGGGCGGCGGCGGCCCCATCCAACTGCCAGAGGGCCGCATTTCCGTGGGCGGCGACGGCGCGGTTTATGTCGATGGGGCCCAGGTCGGCCAGGTGGACGTGGTCACCGTGCAAAATTCCGACGCCCTGATGAAATATGGGGCAAACCTCTACATGCCCCAGACCGGAGCCACCATCCAGGAAGGGGTCATGCGGGCCGGAACCACCGAAGTGGCTCAGGGCTTTCTTGAAAAGCCCAACGTCGAGGTGGTGGAGGAGATGGTCTCCATGATCGAAACCCAGCGCACCTTTGAAGCCTATCAGAAGGTCATGACCAGCGCCAACGAACTTGACACCAAGGCCATCCGCGTCGGCACCGACAAGATGTAAGGCCAAGGATCCGGAGGGATACTGCTATGATGCGATCACTGTGGACGGCCTCCACCGGCATGGTGGCCATGCAGATGCAAATCGACACCATGTCCAACAACCTGGCCAACGTGAACACCGTGGGCTTTAAAAAGAGCCGGGCCGAGTTCGAGGACCTCATGTACCAGACCTTGCAGGTGGCCGGCACCGAGACCGTGGGCGGCAACCGCCTGCCGACGGGCCTGCAGGTCGGCCTTGGCGTCAAGCCGACGACGGTGCACAAGTTCTTCACCCAAGGCGACATGCAAAACACCGGCAACCAGCTCGACATCGCCATTCAAGGCGAGGGCTTTTTCAAGGTCGACGTCAACGGCCGCGAGCTCTACACCCGGGCCGGTTCCTTCAAGCTCAACCAGGACGGCACCATCGTCACGGCCAACGGCTATCCGCTCCAGCCGGCCTTTTCCGTGCCCACCGAAACCAAGACCATCACCATCACCGAAAACGGCCACCTGTCCTGCCTGGACGCCAACAGCGCCGAGCTGGCCGCCACTGACATCCCGCTCTACACGTTTATCAACAATGCCGGCCTGACCGCCGAAGGCCGCAATCTCTATTCCACCAGCCAGGCCTCGGGCGCGGCCAACGAGGTCACCCCCGGCAACCAGAACGCCGGCACCCTGGCTCAGGGGTTCCTGGAAATGTCCAACGTGGAGCTCGTGGACGAAATGGTCGGGCTTATCGTCGGCCAGCGGGCCTACGAGGCCAACTCCAAGTCCATCACCACGGCCGACGGCATGTTGCAGGCCGCTGTCAACCTCAAGCGTTAAACGGGCGTCCGTCGTCCGGTTTCGTCATTTGGGGCTCGTCCCGCCGCCGCCGCCCGCAACCGGCGGGCGGCGGCGCGGGGAGAGCCCGACAGCCAAGGAGGTCGCCATGAAACGCCGCGCCATCACCATTCTCACCGTCGCCGTCCTGGCCGCCGCCTGGCTCCTGGCCGCCCTGCCGGCCGGGGCCGGACTGTGGCGGATCACCGTGCGCGAGGCGGCCACGGCCGCCGGCGAGCGGGTGCTGTTGTCCGAAATCGCCGAACCTTCCGGCGAATTTCCGGCCGACGCCTGGGCCGTGCTCGGGGCCACGCCCCTGTGGTACGCCCCTGAGGCCGTGGGCCGCGTGGCCGTCATTCCCTCGGCCAAGGTCATGGAAGGGCTGCGCTATTATCTGCGCGACGCGCCGGTGGAATACGCCCTGCCAAACCAGTTGACCATGCGGCGCGGGGGCAGGGTGGTTTCCGGCCAGGAGCTGCGGGCCATGGCCGTCGAAACCTTGACGCCCAAGATCGAGGCCCTTGGGGCCGAGGCCAAGCTCTTGTCGGTTTCCGCTCCGGACCATCTTTTCGCCGACGACAATGCCAGCGTCGGCATTGAAGTCGCCGAAGTCCAGCCCGGCCGCACGACCTTTCGCTACGTGGTGACCGGACCCGGGGCAAGAATCTTGCAACAAGCCCCGGCAGAGGCCGTGGTCGAACATTTCGGCCGGGTGCCGGTGGCCATCAAGAACATTCTGCCCAAGGACGGCGCCGCCATGGAACAGATCGCCTACGTCTACGAACGCCGCAACCTGGCCGGGATCAAGGGCCGGGTGTTCGAGCCGGGCGACGGGCAGTGGCGGGCCAGAAAGGGCGTGGGCACGGGACAGGTCCTCATGGCCGACGACATGGAACCCATGCCGCTTATCGTCCGGGGCGATCAGGTCAAGCTCATCTACCAGGGCCGGGCCGTGCGCCTGACCATGCTGGCCGAGGCCATGACCGACGGCGCGCCCGGCGGCAAGATCACCGTCAAGAATAACAAGTTTGCCAAGGAAATCACTGGCCTCGTCAAGGACAAGACGACGGTGGTGGTGCAGTAGGAAGCTTAGAGTCCCTTCGCACGGACCGCGAAACGCAAAGGAACACGCGCCATGAGACGCACACCGCTTATCCCCCTGGCCCTTATCGCCGCCGCCGTCGTCGGCTGCGCGCCGGCCACCAAGCAGGCCGCCCCGGCTCCCCAGATGACGCCGCCCGTGGCCAAGGCCCCGCCGCCGGCCGACAACCCCGGCTCCATCTACAGCCAAAGCCAGCCCACCTTCCTTTTCGACGACACCCGGGCCCGGCGCATCGGCGACATCCTCACCGTCAACATCGTGGACACCTCCAAGTCCGACCTCAAGGCCGAGACCAAAAACGACCGCACGGCCAGCAACGAACTCGGGGTGCAAAACTATTTCAGCAACAAAAACGTGGCCGGCAACCTGTCCGGCCAGCTCGGCGGTCCCAACTTCGGCATGAACGGGCTTATCGGCAGCGATCCCATCGTCAAGACCAACACGGCCCAGAAGTTCCAGAGCAAGGGCGAGACCAAGCGCGAATCGGCCGTCACCGCCTCCATCGGCGCGCGCATCGTCAACATCCTGCCCGGCGGGGTGATGCAGGTCGAAGGGGCGCGTCAGACGCGGGTCAACGACGAAAACCAGATCATCGTCATCAAGGGGTTGGTGCGGCCCATCGACATCGGCCCCAACAACACCGTGCTGTCGACCATGCTGGCCGACTGCCAGATCGAATACTACGGCGAGGGCGACCTGGCCGACCGCCAGAAGAGCGGCTGGCTTACCCGCATCCTGGACAACGTCTGGCCGTTCTAACCCGGCGCGACACAAAACACTGCTTCGGCCGTCCCTGCCGCCTGACTCAGGCCGCACGGACACGACAAGAAGGATTACCAAGGGGAGCGTATGGACATGCAACCCAATGCAAACGCCCGGAGGGCGAAGACACGGCGTCCGGCCCTGGCCGTCATGACGGCGGCAATGCCGGACAGCCTGCCGGCCATGGTGGCCGTGCTCATCCTGGCCGCCCTGGTGCTCGGCGTGGTCCACACGGCCCACAGCGCCCGCATCAAGGACATTGCCACGGTGTCGGGCATGCGCAAGAACCAGCTGGTGGGCTACGGCCTGGTGGTCGGGCTTTCCGGCACCGGCGACCAGCGCGGCTCGGATTTCACGGTCCAGTCCATCTACAACATGCTCGACAAGATGGGCGTGCGGGTGGACAAGGCGACGCTCAAGCCCAAAAACGTGGCCGCGGTCATGGTCACGGCCCAGATGCCGGTGTCGTCCAAGGCCGGCAGCCGGCTCGACGTCACGGTGTCGTCTATTGGCGACTCCACGAGCTTACTTGGCGGCGTGCTGCTGGTGACGCCCTTAAAGGGCATTGACGGCAACATCTACGCCATCGCCCAGGGTTCAGTCCTTGTCGGCGGCGTGTCGGCCCAGGGGGCCGGGGCGTCGGTGTCCAAAAACATCACCACCGTGGGCATCGTGCCCGGCGGCGGCAACATCGAACGCAGCGTGCCCTTTGCCTTCAACGACCAGCCCGATCTGACGCTGTCCCTGCGCAGTCCCGATTTTTCCACGGCCACGCGATTGGCCAAACGGGTCAACGAATCCCTGGGCCAGGCCATGGCCACGGCCATTGACGCCGGCACCATACGGCTGGCCGTGCCGCCCGAGAACCAGGGCAACCTGGCCATGCTCATGGCCTCCATCGAAAATCTCGACGTCACCCCGGACCACCGGGCCAGGGTGGTGGTGGACGAAAAGACCGGCACGGTGGTGCTGGGCCAAAACGTCCAGATTTCGCCGGTGGCCGTCACCCACGGCAACCTCCAGATCCAGATACAGGAATCGGCCGACGTGTCCCAGCCGTTGCCCTTCTCCGACGGCCGCACCGTGGTCACGCCCGAGACCAACATCGCGGTCAACGAGGAGAACAGGAAGCTCAAGATGATCGAAGGCGCGACCCTGCAAGAGCTGGTCGAGGGGTTAAACGCCCTGGGGGCCACGCCGCGCGACCTCATCAGCGTCCTGCGCACCTTGGAAGCCTCGGGGGCGCTCTCGGCCGACCTCGAAGTCAACTAGTCCGGCCGCTGCCGGGCCGGCGCGCGCCGCGCCGTTCGCCAGAAAAGGCATCGCCGCCCCGGCGTCCGTCACGGACCGCCGGGGCGTTTTGTTGCGCAACCGGCGGGGCAGGGGAGGGAGGCGGGCCCTTCACCCATACAAGGGCCGGGAGCCTCAGGCCCTCAGCGGGGAGGGCAAGGCAGAGGCAGCGTCTCTCCTGCCCGTCGTAGTATCGGTGGTTTCCGTCAAGGGCCGTTCGCCTCCGTATGGGCCTATCCTCGCCGAAACCCCTTAAACACTTCTCCATGTGGGGGGTCTGGGGGCCTCAGGCCCCCAGCCGCCGGAGGCTCTTCTCTCCCTCTCCCAGCCAAACTGGCCCGCAATTTGCCTTACCTGGGGTGTCGGGGCCGATTGGCCAAAAAACCGACGCCGGACCAGCGAGGATGATTGCCATGAGCGTTCCCGAGGGCATGGCCGATGTGGCCGCCACCGCCTCTTTGCACAGCGACGTCGCGCAGAAGCTCGAGATCGACGCCCTGCGCCAGACGCTTTCCGGCGGCAAGGACAAGGAAGCCAAGCTGCGCGAGGCCTGCCAGGGCTTCGAATCGGTGTTCATCTCCAAGCTCTTTTCCCAGATGCGGGCCACGGTCCCCAAGGACGGGCTTTTGCGCGGCCAGTACGAGGACCAGTATTATTCCATGTTCGACAAGGCCATGTGCGACAAGATGGCCGAGGCCGGCGGCATTGGGCTGGCCGACATGATGTACCGCCAGCTCAAGGGCAAGGTGCTGGGCGGCGGCGAGAAGGCGGGCATCGGCGACGTGTTGCCGGCCAACCGGCCGACCGGAACCCATGGCCTGGGCGTGGCTTCGTCCAATCTGACCGTCACGGACGCGACCCTGCCGCGCGGCGGCCGGCCGATCCAGGCGCAGCAGCTTTCGCCGGCCGTGGCGGCGGCCCTGGCCCGGCCCGGGGCGGCGGCCCATGGCCAGTCGGCCAGGCCGGCGCTCAGTCCGGCCCATGATCCGGCAGAGGGCAGCCGTCAAAACGATGACGGGCTGGCCGAGGCCCAGGCGGCCCGGCCCATGGCCGCGCCGACCAGGGGCGACATCACCTCCGATTACGGCTGGCGCACCGATCCCTTCAAGGGCGGCAAGGCCTGGCACGCCGGCATGGACATCGCTGCGGCCGAGGGCGATCCGGTGGCCGCCTGCTGGGACGGGGTGGTCACCTATGCCGGAACCAAGGGCGGCTACGGCAACGTGGTGGAGGTGGAGCATCCCGGCGGCTGGAAGAGCGTGTACGGCCATTTGCGCGGTTACGCCGTGCGGCCGGGCGACAGCGTCCAGGCTGGCGGAAAAATTGCAGAGGTAGGAAGCACCGGACGCTCCACCGGGCCGCATTTGCACTTCGAACTGCGCCGGGGCAGCGAAACGGTGGACCCGCATGGCCTGCTGGCCGCTTCGGGAGTCCTGCAGGGTCCTCTGTAATATAATGGAATTACGAGCAAAAATCGAGGAACGCCATGAAGGGTCTGATACTTTCGAACCTGCGCCGGCAGCTTGGGGCCGTCACTCTCCTGGAAAGCCTTCTGGCGGAAGAATTTTCCCATCTTTCCACGCGCCAGCCAGCGGCGGTAGCCTCGGTGGAATTTTCCATCCAGGAGTTGCTGCGCCAGATCACGGCGGAGCGCCACAGCCTCCACGCCCTGTACGCCGCCCTGGACCCCCAGGCCAAGCGGCTGGCCGATCTGGCCGGACAGCTCGACCCCCAGACCCGGGAGGCGGCCCAGGGCCTTTATGAGGCCATCGAAAAGACCGAGCAGCGCTCGGCCAAGCAGGCCTCGCGCAACTATGCCATGGCTCTTGGGCTGTATGACGTGACCAAGTCGAGCCTGGACAACCTGCAAAAGCTCATGACCCCGAAAAAGGGCGTCTA
The DNA here is from genome assembly GCF_004135975.1 of Solidesulfovibrio carbinolicus. Taxonomy (NCBI): domain Bacteria; kingdom Pseudomonadati; phylum Thermodesulfobacteriota; class Desulfovibrionia; order Desulfovibrionales; family Desulfovibrionaceae; genus Solidesulfovibrio; species Solidesulfovibrio carbinolicus. The sequence continues at coordinate 1,464,400 of NZ_CP026538.1, forward strand.
CGGGGCCAGGGGCCGCATGGCCTCGGCCACGCCGCCTCCGGGCATGATCAGCGGGAGGCTCTGATGTCCGGCATCACTTCCCTGCTTTCCATGGGGGCAGGGGCCCTTCGCGCCAACCAGGCGGCCTTGCAGGTCACCGGCAACAACATTTCCAATGTTGACACCGAGGGCTACAGCCGCCAGTCGGTGGTGCTCAAAGACGGCCAGTACGTCAACACGTTCACCGGCCAGGTCGGCACCGGCGTGGTGGCCCAGGAAGTGGTGCGCGCCCATGACAAGTTCGTCGAGGCCCAATACCTGACCAAGGTGTCGGCCCGGGACCGCTACCAGACCCTCTACAACGGCCTGCAAAGCGTGCAGAACCTCGTCAACGAGTCCAACACCGACGGGCTCAACACCTCGCTGAACAAATTTTTCGACGACTGGGGCGACCTGACCACCAGTCCGGAAAGCGCCGCCGTGCGCCAGACCCTGGTGGACGACACCGAGACCCTGCTCAGCACCCTGCGCTCCCAGGCCGATTCCATGCGGCAACTCGAAGACCAGGCCAACCAGAGCATCGCCGCCGGCGTCGATCAGCTCAACGAACTGGCCAAGGACATCGCCGACCTCAACAACCAGATCAACCAGACCCAGATCGACGGCAAGAGCAATCCCAATAATCTCTACGACCTGCGTGACGTCAAGCTGCGCGAGATGGCGGGCCTTGTCGACATCAGCGTCGTTGACAATGGCAAGGGCAACATCACGGTCTACACCACGGCCGGCCAGACCGTGGTGGACGGGGTGGTGGCCTTTGATTTCAAGTTCGAGCAGGGCCAGACCGTGCGCCAGCTTTCGCCCACGTCCCTTGGCCCTCCCGTCAGCGACGTCCAAGCCTACTACGACGGCGCCGACAACGACGAATACACCCTCAAGGTGGTGTCGGGCGGCGCCGTGGGCGGCGGCGCGGCCTTTCAGGTGTCCCTGGACGGCGGCCGCACCTGGCTGACCAACGACGACGGCACGACGGCGGTCTATCAGGCCGAGGCCGCAGGTTCCAAGGTCCGGGTCGGCGACCTCGACATCTGGTTCGCCAACGTTGACGATCCGACCACGCCGGCCGCCGACAACCTCAATGTCGGCGACACCTTTACCCTGGTCCCGAAAAAGGCCCTGTACTGGTACACCACGGCCGGCACGGCCGAGAACATCACCCCCCAGCAGTACGCCGACGGCACGGACAACACCCGGCGTCTCACCGGGGGGGCGCTGGCCGGCGCGTTCCTGTTCCGCGACGAGGAGCTTGGCGAGTTTCAGGACACCCTCGACGCCTTTGCCAAGAGCATGGTCTGGGAGGTCAACCGCATCCATTCCCAGGGCGCGGGCCTGAAGAATTTCAGTTCGGTCCTAGGAACAAACGCCGTGGTCGATTCGACTTTTGCCCTGGATTCGCCGACTTCCGGTCTTGACTACGGCAACCGCCTCCAGTCCGGCGCGTCCATGATGTACGTCTACGACGCGAACGGCGCGCTCACGGCCAGCGCCGCCATCAGCTTCACCCCCGGCGACTCCCTTGACGACGTCATCACCGCGATCAACGGCGCCTTTGGCGGCGCCGTCACCGCTTCGGTGGTCAACAGTCGGCTGTCCATCGTGGGAACAGGCGGGGCGACTTTCCAATTCGGCGACGATTCTTCGGGTGTTTTGGCCGCCCTTGGCGTCAACACGTTTCTCACCGGCTCACAGGCTTCGGACGTGGCCGTCAACGATGTCGTCGGCACCGACCTCAACCGGATCAACGCCGGCCACGTGGGGGCGGACGGGCTGGTGGCCGTGGGCGACAACCTCACGGCCAAGGCCATGACCGAACTGGAAAACACAAAAATCGCTTTTTATGTCGCGGGCAAGACCACGGTGAACCAGACGCTTACCGACTATTACGCCTCCCTGGTTTCCAAGGTCGGTTCGGACACCGCCGCCGCCTCGTACCAGGCCACCTACCAAGCGGCCCTGGCCGCCGAGCTCAACGAGCAGCAGCTCTCGACTTCCGGCGTCAATCTTGATGAGGAACTGACCAACATGATCAAGTTCCAGCATTCCTACCAGGCCGCGGCCAAGCTCGTCAGCACCGCCAATTCGATGTTCGAGACAGTCCTGGGGCTCAAGAACTAGGCTCCCGGAGGTTCACCATGGTCATGCGCGTCGCCCAGCAAAGCATCTACGGCTCCATCGTCCGGCAAAACAACGCCGCCTTGAGCAAGCTCATGGAGACCAATCTCCAGTCGTCCACCCAAAAGCGCATCAACGCGCCCTCCGACGATCCCAACGGCGCGGCCTTGGTGCTCCAGACGCGCTGCGACATCAGCCAGCTCACCCAATACAAGCGCAACATCACCAGCGCCGAAGGCTGGCTGACCCAGTCCGACAGCGCGCTGACCTCGGTCAGCACGCTCATCACCTCCATCAAGGGCTATGCCGAGCAGGGGGCCACAGGCTCGGTCACCGAGGAGAACCGGGGAGAGATCGCCTCGGCCGTGCGCCAGTATTTCCAGCAGCTCATCTCCCTGGCCAACACCGAATACAGCGGGCAGTCGTTGTTTGCCGGCCAAAAAACCAATGCCGAGGCCTTTTCGCAGTCCCTGTGGATGAATTCCAATGACGCGGCTTTCGACGCCGTGGTCGCCTCCAACGGCGGCTTCACCCTCACCGGTTCCAGCAATTCCACACTGCTGGTGCAGTTCATGGGCACCGACACCGCCGGACACCAGCCGGCGTTTTCCTACTCCGCCGATGGCGGGACCACCTGGACCGCCGGCTCCTACAATACCGCCACCACCGACGATCCCCAGGAACTCAACCTCGGCGGCGTGACCATGACCCTGGGCAATGACGCCCTGGACAGCGTCACGGCCTGCGCCGACCACGAGGACGCGGACGGCACCTGGATGTGGATCCGGCCCACGGCGGTCTACAACGGCAACACCAACGACGGCGTGACCGTCGTCAACGCGACCGGTTCCGTGGCCACGGTCACGGCCTCGGTGGCCGGGGTGTTTTCCGGCAACGTCGCCGTGCGTCTGGACGAGGACTGCGATTTCAGCGCGCCCTTTGCCTATTCCTACAGCACCGACGGCGGCCGCTCCTGGGTGTCGGGCAACACCTCGGGCACGCCCAGCGGCACGACGGTGAGCCTGCCCGTGCCCGGCGGTTCGCTGACCCTCGACAGCGCCGCCACCGTGGTTTCCGGCAGCCAGTTCTTCATCCAGCCCAGCACCGCCGACATCAACGTGGCCATTTCCCCCACGGACTCGGTCACGGTCAACGGCGTGGGCAAGGACATCTTCGGCGGGGTCTACAACGGCCAGGCCGTGACCTTCGAAGGGTCGGTGGACGCCAACCTGTTCGAGACCGTGGGCAAGCTCGTGGGCTACCTCGAAACCAACAATCAGCAGGGTTGCCAGGAAGCCCTGGATCAGCTGACGGCGTCCCAGGAGCAGGTGCTCACCGTGGCCGCCTCGGTGGGCGCGCGGGAAAATCGGGTGACGGCGGCCGGCGTCATGGTCGATACCCTGGCCGAGAACGCGGACGACACGCTGAGCAAAACCGAGGACGCCGACTTGACCGAGCTCATCACCAAGCTGGCCCAGCAGGAGCTGGCCTATCAGGCCGTGCTCAAGTCCTCGAGCACGGTGATGAACCTGTCCCTGGTCAGCTATATTTAGCGGCCGTGGCTCCAGGCGTTGACAAAGGCCGGCCCACACGGCTAGAAGGGTCGATAACCGGGCGCGAAGACGGCATTTTTCGCGTCCAGAAACACAAGTGGGGGCGTGGGCGTTCATGCTCATCTTGACCCGGAGGCCGGGCGAAAGCCTGCACCTCGGAGACCATATCAAGATCACCGTCCTGGGGGTCCAGGGCAAGCAGATCAAGATCGGGCTGGAAGTGCCCGACGACATGCAGGTGTATCGCGAAGAGGTTTATCTGCGGGTGCTTGAACAGAATCGGCAGGCGCTTTGCGCCATGGATTCCGATGTCCTGGCGGCGGCGAAGTTATGGCCAAAAAAAACGAACGAATAGTGGAAACGCGCCTTGGGCGCTTGACGTTGCCGGAAGAACGGGTGCTGCAATTCCCCAGGGGCCTCATCGGCTTCGGGGATCAGCGGGAATTCACCCTCATCCAGGTGCGCGAGGACTCCCCGTTTTTGGTGCTGCAAAGCCTCGACAACCCGTCGCTGGGGCTGCTCGTGGCCGATCCCTACTCGTTTATGACCGAATACGAAGTGGTCATCGGCGAGGCGGACCGGCGGCTTTTAGGCATCGACTCCCGGGAGCAGGCCACCGTCCTGGTCACCGTGACCATCCCCCAGGGGATGCCCGAGCGTACCACCTTAAATCTCAGCGGCCCCATCGTGGTCAACAACGAAGCCCGCGTCGGCCTGCAAATTCCCCAGACCGACTCGCGCTATCCGGCCCATTATACGCCGGGCATGGCCACTCCCAAAAAGAGCTGACGCCTTCCCGGACCCGGCGAGGCGGTCCGAAAAGGCGTCAGGAAATACTTGTCCGTTGTTCGCGTCGCCGCGTGGCCCTAGGGGCTTCGCGGCGCGTTTTTTGGCGCGCGCCTAGCCGAACAGTTCCGACTCCATGGTCAGCAGCTTCTCGGCGATTTTCTTGGAGTCCGGCTGGTAGGTGCCGGCCTCCACCTGGGCCTTGAGGGACGCGACCTTGTCGGCCCGCGATTCCGGGGCTTCCTGTGCCGTGCGCGTGGCCACGGACACGAGCCTGCCGCCGTCGGAAAGCGTCACCCGGTCGGCCGACGAACCGGACGCGCCGCCGGAGTTGTCCGTCTTGCCCCTCGACACACTTGAAGATTCGCCGGAGTCGCTGCGCCCGACACGATTTTGCCCGTAGGGCTGATTGATTCCGAAGATGTTCTTGATGTCCATGGCGACCCCCCTCCCGCGTTCTCCGCACTGTACTTATCGGCTGCGGGGGGACCGATGATTAGAGCATGGTTGCGTCAACTTTTTCCAGGGCCAATTCCCACAGCCGCCGCATGGCGGCCGCCTTGGCCTCGCCGACGAGGGGCACGGCTTCTCGTCCCGGGTCCTTGCGAAAAATCTGCATTTCCTGTTCTTCCGGCGGATAGGCGAACACCACGGGGAAACCGAGTTCCTCTTCCAGTTCGGCCTTGAGCTCCTCGACCACCGGCGTGTCGCTGCCGGCCACGATGCAGTTCTCCACGATCTCGGCCGCCACCCGCCCCACCAGTTCCCGGCGCTTGGCTTCCCGGGAAATCTGGGATTGCTCGTCATCGACAGGCTGCAGCGACCGGCGGAACCGGGCCAGCCGCCGGGCCGTGGTCACCTGCCTTCCGTAGGTGCGCAACATGGCGCTGACCTGATAAGGGATGGCGGTCACGGCGAATGGCTCCTTCTCAGGGGTCTTATCGGACGCTTCGCCCTAACCTTTAGAGGTGTCGGCAAAAAAAATCCACGCCCAATCGCCCGGAAACCCCGGGCCGCCTTCCTTGTATCGCTTGCCCCTTTGCCTTATAACACGCTTCCCCCGGCCTGACCGGGGCAACAACAACCGGACACACGCCATGTCGCGCCCCATACGCACCGTTCTCGTCATCTACAAAGCCGACCACGACCAGGCCCGGGCCATGGCCTGGACCGTGGCCCAATGGCTTGCCGCCCGGGACGTCGTGTGTCTCGTGCGGGAAAACCTGCCCGACGCCGCCCACGCGGTCCTGCCGGCCGGGGTCGTGGTGGCCACGCCGCCGGATCTGGCCCTGGTCCTTGGCGGCGACGGCACCATGCTCTCGGCTGCCCGCAAGCGCGTGGTCGATGGCGTGCCGCTACTGGGCATCAACCTCGGCCGGGTGGGGTTCATGACCTCGGCCGGCCTGGCCGACTGGGAAGACGTGCTCGGCGACATCCTGCAAAACGGTTTTGTCGAGACCCGCCGCCTCATGATCGAGGTGGCCGTCATCCGTCGGGGCGAGACGGTCTTTTCCACCATCTCGGTCAACGACGCCGTGATCAGCCGGGGAGCCATGGCCCGGCTGGCCGCCTTTGACGTGACCCTTGGCGACACCGACGTCTGCACGCTGCGGGCCGACGGCGTGGTCATCTCCACGCCCACCGGCTCCACCGCCTACTGCGTCTCGGCCGGCGGGCCGCTCATCTACCCGGGCCTGGACGTCCTGTGCGTGGTGCCCATCTGCCCGTTTTTAAGCGACTTCAAACCCGTGGTCGTGCCGGCCGACGCGCCGGTGCGCCTGGCCCTGTCGGCCCCGGAAACCAACATGTACCTGACCTGCGACGGTCAGGAACTCTTTGCCCTGGACGACCACGACGTGGTGCTCGTCACCAAGGCCGACCGCTGCCTGCGTCTGGCCAAGCGCCCGGGGGAGAGCTATTTCGAGCGCCTGCGGCTCAAGGGATTTATTAACCGCCCATGATCCAGGAAGTGCCCTCCGTTCTGCCCGTCCCCGGCCAGGCCCCGCGCTACGGCGTCGATCCCATTCTCGACGCCTGGCTTTTGCATTTCATGACCGAGAACAACCTCGAACACTCCATCGACCCGGAAAAAAACGCCTCCCCCGAGCAACTGCGCTTCATGGTGGCCCTGGCCCCGGACCAGATCTATGTGCCCTGCACCGACGCCATGTTCGGGCACCTGCTCACCGAACAGGCCGATCCGCAGGTGGTGGCCGAGTATGACGCCCGCCTGGCCCGCATCGACGGGCTCATCGACGCGTTTGTCCCTGACGACTACACCCGGCGCAAAATTCGCACCCTGTGCCAGCTCAAGTACCGTCAGGCCCTGGTCAAGCCCACGCTGATTCCCTCGCGCCTGGGCAAGCGCCTCAACACCATTTTTCTCACCCAGTCGGGCCTGGACGACCCCTACCGGGAACGCCGCCGGGCCGCTAACCGCCGGGCTTTCGCCTTCATCCAAAGCGAAACCTTTCGCGGCATGCTCCACGCCTGCCCGACCGATCTGCCCGGCTGCGGCTCCATCCCCGAGCTGCGCCATGTCCTAGATCTGCTGGAGCTCAAGCGGCTGTTCGCCATGTCCGTCATGCCCGAGGTCTGGGAGGGCGACGGGGCCTGCCCCGGCCCGGAAGCCCTGGACGCGGTCATGGAGAGCTTCCCGCCGGAGTTTTCCCGGCTGGAGACCATGCTCGACCCCCGGCGCGGGGCCAGGCTCAAGATCCTCTATCTCGTCGATACCGCCGGCGGGGTCATGTTCGACCTGCTGGCCGTGCGCACGCTGTTGCGCATGGGCCACCGGGTCATGCTGGCCTTCAAGGAGGGGTTCTACTTCGAGGCCCCGACCATCTGGGACACCGACGGCGACCCCATCCTGGACACGGCCCTGGCCGACGCCCATTTCCTCACCGACCAGCGCATCACCAAAAACGATCTGCTGCAGGTCATCCGTGAAAACCCGCTCACCGTCATCTCCGACGGCACCCGCGAGCGGCTCAATCTCTACCGCGTGTCCGTGACCTTCGCCCGGGCCTGGAAAGAGGCCGATCTCGTGGTGGCCAAGGGCGAGCGCAACCACCGCCGGCTCATCCTCACCAGCCACCAGTTCACCCGGGACGTGGCCGCCTTCTACCGTCTGCCCGGCGACGGGCTGCGTTTCGACTTCAAGCCCCGCGCCCCCGGAGCGGTGTCCTTTACCGAGGCCGAGATCACGGCCAAGGCCGAGGAGATCATCCTCGGCATGCGCCAGGCCAAGACGGCCGGACGGTCGGTGATGTTCTACAGCGCTATCATCGGCTCGGTGCCGGGCCAGACCAAGGTGGCCATCGAGCTGGTCACGGCCTTTGTGGCCTACCTGCGCCGCAAGTCGCCCGGGGTCTATATCATCAATCCGGCCGAGCATTTCGAGGAGGGCATGGACGCCGACGATTTGATGTTCATGTGGGAAAAGGTGCAGCGCAGCGGCCTTATTGACGTGTGGCGGTTCCAGACCCACTTCGACATCGAAAAGAGCTTTGAGCTCATCGGCCGCAAGGCGCCGCCGGTCTGGGCCGGCAAGGACGCCACCTTCTCCACCGGCTGCACCAAGGAAATGCGCATCGCCCTGTCCATGCAGCAGCGCCACCGGGAAATGCAGATCATCGGCCCGGACCCGGAAAAGTTCTTCCGCCGCCGCGAATACGGCGTGGGGCGGTTCTGCGACGCGGGCATCGATTGCGGGTAGGGGAGAGCGGAAGAGCCAAAAAAGAGGCCCCCGGCGGCCGGGGGGATGATCCCCCCGGACCCCTGCAAAGGGAAAGGCCAGGCGTGACTTCAGGAAAAAGGGCCGCGGCGCAATGCCGCGGCCCTTTTTGGTGGAGGGAGCGTTTTCCCGTTTCGGGAGCTGGAGCGGTTTTCGCCTGCCCTGGTCTGCTAGCCTTTGAGCTTGGCCGCGATGTCGGCGGCGACTTTTTCGCCCGACAGCAGCATGCCGCCGAAGATCGGCCCCATGCGGTAGGAGCCGTAGCTGGCGTTGGCGGCCATGCCGGCCACGTACAGGCCCGGGAAAATCTCGCGGGTGTTCTTGACGGTGTTGATCTCGGCCGTATCGGCCCACATGGACTGTTCGCCCTCGATGCCGCCCGAGGGCGTGTTGAGGCGCACGTCGTTTTTGCGCACCAGGGTTTGCAGCACTTCCACGGCGTGGCCAGTGGCCTCGACGAGGTATTTGGAACCCAGCACCACGGGATCGACGTGCAGGCCGGCGATCTCCACGGGCGAGGAGTTGATGACGATGCCGGTGACGCGTTTGACGCCGTTTTCCTCGCGCAGCATGACGTCCTCGACGCTCATGCAGTTGAAGATCTTGGCGCCGGCCAGGCAGGCGGCCGAGGCCAGGGTGGTGGTGGCGGCCACGGCGTCGGCGGTGAAGTAGTTGTCCTTGTAGCGTTTGACGGGCACGCCCACGTCGGTGAGCAGGTGCACGCTCTCTTCCTGGACGACGATCATGTTAAACGTCATGCCGCCGCCCCACATGCCGCCGCCAAGGGATAGCTTGCGTTCAAAAAGGGCGACGTTGAAGCCGTCTTTGGCCAAAAGCCGGGCGGCGGTCATGCCCGAGGGGCCGCCGCCGACGATGGCGACGTCAAGATCAAGGCTCGATTTGAACTTCTCGAAATAGGTCTCCAGGATGGCCTGGGTGATAACGCGTTCGTCGAGAGACATGTGTTGGGTCCTTGTCGCTTCGGGTTGATGCTACTTCCCGCCGATGACGGCGCGAATGGACTCGACATAGGGCGCGGTCAGCACGCCGCGCTCGGTGATGATGCCGGTGATGAGTTCGGCCGGGGTGACGTCGAAGGCATAGTTGTAGACCGGGACGTTTTCCGGGGTGATGCGGTATTCGCCCACGTGGGTGACTTCGCGCGGGGTGCGGTCCTCGATGGGGATCTCGTCGCCGGTGGCGATGCGCAGATCGAAGGTGGAAGCCGGGGCGGCCACGTAGAAGGGCACGCCATGGGCCTTGGCGGCCAGGGCCACGGTGTAGGTGCCGATCTTGTTGGCGGCGTCGCCGTTGGCGGCGATGCGGTCCGCGCCGACCACGACCTTTTGCACCATGCCGCGCTTCATGAGATGCCCCACGGCGTTGTCGCAGGCGACGGTCACCGGGATGCCTTCCTTGGCCAGCTCATAGGCGGTCAGGCGCGCGCCCTGCAAAAACGGCCGGGTCTCGTCGGCGATGACCTGGATGCGTTTGCCCTGCTCGAAGGCGGCCCGGATGACGCCCAGGGCCGTGCCGTAGCCGGCCGTGGCCAGGGCGCCGGCGTTGCAGTGGGTGAGCACGGTGTCGCCGTCGGCGATAAGCTCGGCCCCGTTTCTGCCCATGGCCTTGTTGATCTTGATGTCTTCGCTGTGCATGTCCTGGGCCAGGCCGAGCCAGGCCGAGAGCAGCGTGTCCAGGGAGACGTCGCCCAGGGCGGCCCATTTCTCCCGCATCCGTTCCACGGCCCAGCGCAGGTTGACGGCGGTGGGCCGGGCCTGTTCCAGCTCGACAAGCAGCTCCCGCAGGCGGTCCTTCCAGGCGGCTCCGGCCTCGGCCGCCTCGCGCCCGGCCAACCAGCAGCCGTAGGCGGCGGTGACGCCGATGGCCGGCGCGCCGCGAACCACCATGGTTTGCAGGGCGTAGACGGTGTCGGCGGTGTTGCGCACCACAAAGCATTCCTCGCGGTCGGGCAGGAAACGCTGGTCAAGGAGGAGCAGGGCCTGTTTGTCGGCGGAAAAGGCGATATGGTCGGTCATGGCGGCTTCCGGGATAGAGAGTGTCCAAAACGCGCCCCGCGCCGCCGTCCGGCGGTCGGGCAGGCCCTGGCGGCCAGGGCGGCATCAGTCGCAAATTTGGCGTGTTGCGTTTCACCCTGGCCCGGGCGGCCGCCCAAAAGGCGTCGCCGCAAGCCACGCGCAAAACCCTTCCGCGCAACGCTCCGGGCGGTTCGCCACGTCATGAGGCTGCGCCGCGTCCGAGCAAAAAAAGCAGCAGGCCGCGTTCATCGCGGCCGGGATTTCTTTCGTCTTCGGCGCGCGGCCCTAGCCGAGCTTTTTTTGCAGCAGTTCGTTGACGAGCCCCGGGTTGGCCTGGCCCTTGGTCGCCTTCATGATCTGCCCCACGAAAAAGCCCATGAGCTTGGTCTTGCCGCCCCGGAAGGCTTCCACCTCGGCCGGGTTGGCGGCCAGCACGGCCTCCACGGCAGATTCCAGAGCGCTGGAATCGGAAATCTGCGACAGGCCCTTTTGACGCACGTAATCGGCCGGGTCAAGGCCCTGGGCAAAGAGGTCGGGGAAGATCTGCTTGGCGATCTTGCCGGAGATTTCGCCGGAGTCGATGAGCTTGATGAGGGCGGCCAGTTTGTCGGCGGTGAGCTTGGCTTCCCGGGCGGTCAGGCCGGCCTGGTTGAGTTCGCGCAACAGTTCGCTTTGCATCCAGTTGGCGGCCTTTTTGGGGTCGGCCCCGGCGGCCACGGCGGCTTCGAAGTATTCGGCCATGTCGCGTTCGGCCGTGAGCACTTCGGCGTCGTAGTCGGACAGGCCGAAGTCGGCGACAAAGCGGGCGCGGCGGGCTTCGGGCAGCTCAGGCAGCTCGGCGCGCCATGTTTCCAGGGTGGCGGCCTCAATGCGCACGGGCACGAGGTCGGGGTCCGGGAAATAGCGGTAGTCGTGGGCCTCTTCCTTGCCGCGCATGGAGGCGGTGCTGTTTTTGGCGGCGTCGTAGAGGCGGGTTTCCTGGATGACCTTCCCGCCGTCGTCGAGGATGTCGGCCTGGCGTTCCACTTCGTATTCGATGGCTTTCTGGACGTGGCGGAAGCTGTTGAGGTTTTTGAGTTCCGCCCGGGTGCCGAACTCGGCTTGGCCCACGGGGCGCAGGCTCACGTTGGCGTCGCAACGAAAGGAGCCTTCCTCCATGTTGCCGTCGCAGACGTCGAGGTAGACCAGGATGGCGCGCAGGGCCTTTAAGTAGGCCACGACTTCCTCGGGGCCGCGCATGTCCGGTTCGGAGACGATCTCGATAAGCGGCACGCAGGCCCGGTTGAGGTCCACGTAGCTCAAGTTGTCGGCGGCGGAGTGGATGTTCTTGCCGGCGTCCTCTTCCATGTGGATGCGGGTGATGCCGACGCGTTTGGCCGCGCCGTCCACGCTGATGTCCACATGGCCGTGCTCGCAGATGGGCTGCTCGAACTGGGAGGTCTGGTAGCCCTTGGGCAGATCGGGATAGAAATAGTTCTTGCGGGCAAAGACCGAGACCGGATTGACGGTGCAGCCCGTGGCCAGGCCCATCTTGGCGGCGTACTCGACGACCTTGGCGTTTAAGACCGGCAACACGCCGGGCATGCCCGAGCAGACCGGGCAGACGTTTTCGTTGGGATCGACGCCAAAGCGGGTGGAGCAGGAGCAAAAGATTTTGCTTGTGGTTTTGAGCTGGGCGTGGACCTCGACGCCGATGACCGTTTCGTACCTGGCCATGAAAGGGGCTCCTTGCGGCGGCCGCGCAAGCCTGCGCGGCGTGAAATTTCGCTGGCGGGTGTACCCCGCTTCCGGCAAGCCGGTCAATGGCGCGCCAAGGCGCAACTTGGTCCGGCAAACGGTTGTAATTTTGGAGCGGCGGGCCTACAACGGTCATGGGCGCGCCCGCCTGCGCCGGCTGGCGGCGGGATGTCCCACCATATTACAGGACGCGAGGCATGCCATGGGTCGAATCGACATGTTGACGGGACGCGGCGGACGCGTTGCCGGTTTTGTTGCGGCGGTTTGCTGTCTGGTCGTGTTGGCGCTTTTTGCCCCGGGGCAGGCGGCGGCCCAGGACTATGACTCCATGATGCCGGAGCAGCTGGCCAAGGAATTGCGCAAGGCCGAGACCGAGTACCGCAAGGTGATGGAAGAGGTCCGGGCGGCGGAAAACGAGCGCATCGCCCGCAAGGCGGCCGGCGCGGCCGACGCGGCCCTGGCCGAGGCTGACGCGGCCCTCAAAAGCCTGCTCGACAAGGCCGAGGAACTCAAGATCAAGACCGACTACATCGATGAACTCTACGAAGCAAAGCGGAAGGAATACAAGAACAAGTAGTCCTGAGGCCTTGTCTTGGCAAACGGCCGCCGCTGGAGTTCCGGACTCTGGCGGCGGCCGTTTGCGTTAGCGGGTTTGTGACAGGATTGTAAAGAACTGTTGCGGTATTGGCTTGCCAAAAACATGAGCATTGTCTATGAAGGTTCCGTGGGAGTTGTATTGTTGCTGCACGAACCAAGGAGGAGGAACATGAGAAAGTGGATTTCCGCTGCACTGTTGGCCTTGACTCTGGGGATGTGTTTTGCTCCGACCGCCGCCATGGCGGCTGATCCGGCTTCGACGCTGTATCAGAGCATCGTCGATGCCCTCGGCAACAACAACGGCAAGTTTGAGTCCGTTGACTTTTTCCTGATCTGGCTCAACTAGTCGTATTACAGCATCGCGTTGTACGGGGTCGCCTGAGCGGCCCTTTTTTATTGGGCATGGCCTGCTTTGCCGGATGTCTTTTGCGGTGCAGAAGCGTCAAGCTGGCGTCGGATTCTCTCCCGAACGCGATGCCAGGGGGGAAACATCTCATGCCGGACGGGAAACATAACAGCCGGGATGTTTGAAAGAGAGACCAATCAATCAGCCGCTGTTCCTTGAGCCGATTGCCTGGAGAAGCGGAAATGGCATCAGGCCAAAGGGGAGGCCAGCAAAGCGGGCGAGCCGGCCATGAGCGCCTTGGATGTCCCCAGGGTCGTCTCCAGGGTATTGGTCGCGTAGCGCGTAAGCATCCCCAAGGTCGCATCCTGGGGGATCAAGGCCTTGCCGGCCAAACCGGCGTAATCCTCGGGATACCAGCTGGCGTAAAAGACCGACGTCTCCGAACCCGGGGCCGCGCCTTCGAGCACGGTGCGGTCGGCGTCGTAGACCCAGGCCGTGTCGCCCTCGGGGGTTACTTCCACCAGGGTGCCGGCGTCGCCCACGGTGGTGAGGGTGTTGCCGTCGGGCAGACGCTGGGCCCCGCTCATGCGGGCGGAATAATACGTGGTCGGCGTCTGGGCCGTGTAGGACCAGCTTGCTTCGGCCGGGCCGTAGGTTCCGTCGGCGGACAGATAATAGATCCCGTCCCCGGCCGTGGGCACGGCCAGTTCCAGCACACGGGAATACTTGCCGCCCAGGCGCTCGGCTCCGTTGTCGAAAACCAGGATATTGCCGGCCCCCGGCAGGCCGTCGTCGATCCACTTGGCGTCGTGCTGGCCGTTAAGCTCGCGGTCGGCCCGGGTTCCGGCCCGGTAGGCCTCGGGATTGCCCCAGCGGTAGAGCAGGTCGCCGCCGTGGCCCCAGTCCCCGCCCGTGTGGCCGGCCGCCTCGGCCGTGGTAGTCGTGTGGTCGATGATCCAGATTTCATTGTAGTTGCGCACGCTGACGAGCACCTGTCCGGTGTCTTCGTCGAAGTCCACGCTGTTCATATGGGTCCAGCCGTCCGGGAAGGAGGGGCGGCCCTCGTAGTTGAAGTCCACGAGTTCCGGGTGGGCGGCAACGTTGCCGTACGTGGCGCTGCCGGGGTTCACATCCTGGACAATGTGGTCGATGGCCCGCCACTCCCAGACCACCTCGCCGCCGGTAAGGCCGTCCGGCTTCACTTCCACGAGCTTGTCGGCCACGAGATAGCCGTCGCGCAGCTTGGCGGGATCGCGGCCCAGGGCCAGGGCTTCGTCGGCGGTGATGATCTCGGCGGCGATAAACAGCACGTTGCCGTTTGGCAGGACGGTGAAATCGTGGTGCTGGAACTCCTCGGCGTCGTTGTAGAAATACTGCCAGACCAGATTGCCGTCCCAGTCGTATTCCTCAATGACGCCGCCGGAACCGTGGATATAGTGGTCATTGGCTACCTTGCCGGCCCGGAACAGATGGCCGTCTTCGGTGAGCGTGGCTGTCAGCCCGGCGTTGAAGTCGCTCTTCCACGTATGGACCACCGCGCCGCCCCGGTCGACGAGATAGGTAAACGTCGATTCCTGGGGGGCGACCAGAACGTAACCGGAAAGCACGGACTCGCTCATAAAGCCTCGCCGAAAGCTGTTGTCGTCAGACGGCCCGGGCCAAGCGCCGCATCATGATTTTGCCACAGTCGCCGGTTCTTCGGAAGCCTTGCGGCCGCGCCAGGCGGCGGCGAAGTCGAGGTAGCCGGCCACCCGGTTTTGCCGGTCGTAGGCCGGCGATTCCTCGGGGCGCGGGGCAATGGCCCAGGTCCAGGTCCGGTCCGGCGGCGGCAGGGCAACGCCTTCCAGGGCGTCGCGGCTTTCGAGCACCTTGTCGCCGTCCACCCGCTCCCAGGCCGTGTCGCAGCACAGGCAGACCCGGCCGGGCAAATCGGCCAGCCAGTCGCCGTGGGCCGTGACGATCCCCGTGTAAAAGGCCTGTCGGGCCTCGTCGGACAGGCGGCGGCCCAGGCGCGAATAAAACGGGATGGCCAGTTGGGAGGCCAGATTGACCGAGGCCGTGAAGTCCGGGGCAATGCCGGGCAGCGGATCAGGCAGGGGCACGGGGGAGGGCAGGGCGGTCCGGCCCTTGGCGACGTCGCGGGCGACCCCGGCCAGGCCCGTCACGTCGGCGGCGACAAGGCGCACGTTGGGTAAGTCCTTGGCCAGCTTGCGGGCCTGCCAGGGATGGTGGGCATCGACCAGCACCACCTGGGCGAACTGTCCGGCAAGTTCCGCCACGGGCACGTCCAGACAGGCCCCGGAACCGAGAATCACGGCCGTGCCGCGACCCGAGGCTAAAGCGGCGGCGTCAAGGACCAGCCGCCTGGCGGCGGCCAGATGCGGTTCCCAGGCTGCCCGGCAGCGGCGGTGGCGGGCGTCAATGGAAACGGCCTCTCGGTCCTGGCCCAGACTGCGGGCCAGACGCGAACCCCGGTCGCGCCACAAGGCGAACAGTTCCCGAAGCATGTCCCCTCCGTCAAAGCAGTGTAAACCAACCCGGCGAGAGCCGGCAAGAGGGGCGGAACCTTGCCCGCCACCTTGCTTTTCTTGACACCCCCCGGGCCGGCTCCTAGTGTCGCACAATGCCCAATCGGTTCGCCCGAAACGCGGCGGGCCGGCAACCCGAGGAGGTATCCATGCGACGCATCCTGTGGACGGCGGTCCTGTGCGCCTGGCTGGCCGCCGTGCCGGCCGGCCGGGCAGCCGCCCAAACCGCTCCGGCCGAACCGGCCAAGACCGCGGACATCACCCCCGAGGCCAAGGCCCCGGTGGAGGCCATGTGCGCCTTTCTGGCCGGCAAGAAAACCTTTAGCTTCTCCGTGGAAATCAGTGAGGAGCAGGTCTACCCCAGCGGCCAGACCGTGCAGCTCACCCGGTTTGCCGATGTGGCCGTCAAACGCCCGGACAAGTTGTATTCCCGGGTCACCGGCGACGAACGCGACCGGGAAATGGTCTACGACGGCAAGACCGTGACCATGGCCGACTACGACCGGGGCGTCTACGCCGTGGTGGACGCGCCGCCGACCATCGACGCCACCATTGCCATGCTGGCCGACACCTACGGCATCGTCGCGCCGCTGTCCGACCTGCTCTACGCCGACCCGTGCCGGGAAATCCTGGCCAACGTGCGCACCGGGGACTGCGTGGGCGTGCACACCGCCGGCGGCGTGGCCTGCGACCATCTGGCCTTCACCCAGAAAAACGCCGATTGGCAGCTGTGGGTGGAAAAGGACAAGACCCCGCTGCCGCGCAAGGTGGTCATCACCGACAAGCACGTCATGGGCTGGCCCCAATATGCCGCCGTTTTCTCCGACTGGAACATGACGCCCAAGCTGCCGGCCGATCTTTTCACCTTCAAGCCCGGCAAGGAGCTGCGGCGCATTGAGCTCAAGCCCCTGGCCGAGGGCCAGGCGGCCCAGGGAGGCGGCCATGAATAAGCCCACTCGACGCGTCCGGCTGGCCGGGGTCGTCCTGGCCCTGGCCGCGGCCCTGACCCTGGTCTTTGATGCTCCCGGCATCGTGGCTCTGTCCCATCTGCTGACGCCCGAGGCCCAGGCCCGGGGCGGCGGCTTTGGCGGCGGTCCCCACGGCGGCGGCGAGGGAGGCCCCCGGCCCGGCGGTTTTGGCGGCGGCCCGCGCCCGGGCGGCTTCGGCGGCGCGCCGAAGCCCATGGCCCCGCCAAGCAGCGGCCTGCGCTTCGGCGGCGGCCCGCCCATGGGCCCCACGCCCACGGTCCGTCCGCCCGCGCCCATGCCCAAACCCAATTTTGCGCCCATGCCCGGCCCGGTGCCGGTGGCTCCGGGCGTCGCGCCGCGTCCGCCCGTTCCCGGCCCGGGCTACGGCCCCCGACCTATCGGGCCGGTTCCTGTCCCGGTTCCCGGTCCCGGCTATGGCCCCCGGCCCATCACGCCCGTGCCGGTTCCAGCCCCCGTGCCGGTGCCCGTGCCCGGTCCGCGCCCCTGGGGACCGCCGCCGCCCATCGCCCCCGGCCCCTGGCTGTGGGCCCTGCCCGCCGCCGCCGCCGCCGTCACCATCGCCGGCATGACCTACTATAACGTCCACAATACCTGCTATATCGAACAGTATCAGGGCGACCGCGTGGTCTACGTCCCGGTCAAGGGTCCCTGCCCGCCGCCGCCGTATTGAGCCGGCAACAACCGCACAAAAGCATTCCGGTGTCCGGGAGAGGGCAACCTCTCCCGGACCGCTCCGACGAAGCCCCCTCCAGCCAAATCCGGTGGCACAAGGGGATGAGGACGGTCCGAAACCCTTGCCCGGTTCCCGGCCTGGCGGCCGCCGTGGGCTTGACCGGCTCCGAGGCGTTGCATAATGGCTGTTGACATGTCCCCCCAAGCCATGATGAAGAGACTGGTTCGCGTCGGCGAACGCAGCCGGCCTGACCGTGCCCCGACCGGCCGGCACGCCGGACCCGCTCCGGCGGCCGGGGAGCATCCCCCGCGCCAGGCCGCCCCCCAGTCCCCCAAGGAGATCCCATGCCCCCTATCGTGGCCATCGTCGGACGGCCAAACGTAGGCAAGTCCACGCTTTTCAACCGGCTGACCCGCGGTCGCCGGGCCATCACCCATGACCTCCCCGGCGTCACCCGCGACCGGTTGGAGGCTCCGGCCGAGATCGAAGGCCGCTTCGTCACCCTGGTCGACACCGGCGGCATGGACTACGAGGCCGAGGAAAGCCTGGCCAGACAAATCGTCGAACAGGCCGAGGCCGCCCTGGTCACGGCCGACGTGGTGCTGTTTCTCGTGGACGGCAAGGCCGGCCGCACCGCCCTGGAAGACGATCTGGCCGAGCGCCTGCGCCGACTGGGCAAGCCCGTCATCGTGGCCGTCAACAAGGTCGACGGCCTGGAGCGCGTGGCCGCCATGACCGCCGACTTCCATGCCTGGGGCCTGCCGCTTCTGGCCATTTCCGCCGCCCACGGCCAGGGCATGGCCGAGCTGGCCGAGGCCATCGCCGAGCGCCTGCCCGAAGCCGAGCCCTACGATCCCGACGCGCCCTTGATCCAGACCGTGCTGCGTCTGGCCGTGCTGGGCCGGCCCAACGCCGGCAAGTCGTCGCTTATAAACGCCCTGGTCGGCGAATCGCGCCTTATCGTCAGCGACATCGCCGGCACCACCCGCGACGCCGTGGACGTGGTGGTCCATCAAAAAGGCAAGCGCTACCTGTTTGTCGATACGGCCGGCGTGCGCAAGCGCACCCGCATCACCGACGGCCTGGAGCGCTACAGCGTGGCCAAGGCCCTGTCCAGCGCCAAGCGGGCCGATGTGGCCGTGGTCGTCATCGACGCCACCGGCGGCGTCGGCGTCCAGGACAAGCGGCTCATTTCGTTTCTGGACAGCGAGCGCAAGGCGTTTCTGGTGGCCGTCAACAAGACCGATCTCGTGCCCCAAAAGGACATGCTGGCCCTGCAAAAGGACATTGCCCGGGAACTGCGCATGTGTTCCCACGTGCCGGTGCTCTACATGTCGGCGGCCAAGGGCAAGGGCGTGGCCAAGGTGCTGCCCCAGGCCGAGTCCATCTGGGCCGAGTGCCAGATCCGCATCGGCACGGGCGAGCTCAACCGGGCCATGCGGGCCTCGCTGGACAAGCACCAGCCGCCCCTGGTCAACGGCCGGCGGGCGAAGTTCTACTACCTGACCCAGGCCGCCGACGCGCCGCCGACCTTCGTCTTTTTCGTCAGCGACACCGAGCGAGTGCGCGATTCCTACATCAAATACCTGGAAAACAGCCTGCGCAAGCTCTTTGGCATCGCCACGGCCCCGGTCAAGGTCGTCTGCCGGGCCAGCCACAAGCCCAAGGACGAGCGGTAGTGTCGCGTCCGCGAAAAGCGCCTATGGCGGTTCGTAGACAATAAACCAATTTCATTATTCTCCCTTAAGCAATACTGTCGTATTTTTTAAGGGACGCCCGACCACGAAAAAGCCCCTTGCCGCAACCGCGCCAGGGGGCTTTTTGTGGGACGCGGCCAACTCGCCGCCCCTTAGCTCCCACGCCTCCAACCATCCCCCTTTGAGGGAGGGTCCGGGAGGGGGTTACCCCCTCCCGGCCGCCGAGGCATCTTCCTCTTTTTTCTTATCCCTTCGCCTTGCCCTGGGCGGCCACGGCGGCGGCTTTGCGGGCTACGGCTTCGGCGTCGCCGAGGTAGAAGCGTTCGACGGGGTGGAGGGCGTCGTCGAGTTTGTAGATAAGCGGCACGCCTGTTGGGATATTGCATTCGCTGATGGCGTCGTCGTCGATGCCGTCGAGGTATTTGACCAGGGCGCGCAGGGAGTTGCCGTGGGCGGCCACGAGCAGCCGCGTGCCCGAGGCGATGGCCGGGGCCATGACCTCGTGCCAGAAAGGCAGAACCCGGGCCACGGTGTCCTTGAGCGACTCGCAGCGCGGCAGTTCGGCCTCGGTCAGCGTCGCGTAGCGCCGGTCGCGGCCCGGGAAGCGTTCGTCGGTCGGATCCAGGGCCGGGGGCGGGGTGTCGTAGCTTCGACGCCAGACGAACACCTGTTCCTCGCCGTACTGAGCGGCCATTTCAGCCTTGTTGAGGCCCTGGAGCGCGCCGTAGTGGCGTTCGTTTAAGCGCCAGGACTTGGTGACCGGCAGCCACAGGCGGTCGAGGCCGGTCAAGAGAATATCGAGGGTCATGACGGCCCGGGAGAGCACCGAGGTCAGGCAGGCGTCGAAGTCGTAGCCGCCGTCGCGCAGCAGCGCCGCCGCCTGGGCGGCTTCCTCGCGGCCCTGGGGGGTCAGGCCCACGTCTGTCCAGCCGGTGAACCGGTTTTCAAGGTTCCACACGCTTTGGCCGTGGCGCACGAGGACCAGGGTATGCATGGCGCTCTCCCGGGGTTGCCGTTGGGTTATTTCGTCTTGGCCTCACCGGTGGTGGGGCACTCGAAGCTCTCGACGCTCATCATGCGCATGGCGCACATGGCCCCGCACATGGCGCATTCCTTTTCCTGGCTGTGCTTGGCCCGCCGGGCGCGCACCATGTCCGGGTCCAGCGACAGTTCGGTCATGGCTTCCCAGTCGAGGTCGGCCCGGGCCTGGCTCATGGCCAGGTCGCGGCCGGCGGCGTGGGGGCGGCCCAGGGCGGTTTCGGCGCTCTGGGCGGCGATGAGGCTGGCCTTGATGCCGGCCCGCACGTCCTCGACATTGGGCAGCGTCAAATGTTCGGCCGGGGTCAGGTAACACAGGAAATCCGCGCCGAAGTAGGCGGCCAGCGCCCCGCCGATGGCGCCGGCGATGTGGTCGTAGCCCGGGGCGCAGTCGGTGGTCAGCGGTCCAAGGACGTAGAGCGGCGCGCCGTGGGTGAGCCGTTTGATGCCCTGAATCTGGCCCTGGACGAGGTGCAAGGGCACATGGCCCGGGCCTTCGATCATGGTTTGCACGCCGCGTTCCATGGCCCGCGCGGCCAACCGGCCGAGGTTGATGACTTCTTCCCATTGGGCGCCGTCGCCGGCGTCGGCCCCGCAGCCGGGCCGCAGGCCGTCGCCCAGGCTGATGGTGACGTTGTGGGCCAGGCAGATGTCGAGAATGTCGTCGTAGTGCGTCAAAAAGGGATTTTCCTCGCCGTGCCGGCGCATCCAGCGGCCCAGGATGGAGCCGCCGCGCGACACGATGCCAGTGACCCGGCCGCCTTCGGAAGCCAGTTCCACGCCCCGGCGGGTGATGCCGCAGTGCAGGGTCATGAAATCCACGCCCTGTTCGGCTTGCCGGGCGATTTCGGCCAGGATCTCGGCCACGGTGAAGTCGCTGGGGTCGCCGCCCTTGGCGATGTGGCGCTGGGCCACGCCGTAAAGGGGCACGGTGCCCAGCGGCAGGTCGGTGGCGGCCAGGATGTCGCCGCGAATGGCGTGCAGGTCGCCGGCCGTGGACAGGTCCATGAGAGCGTGGGCTCCGGCGGTCTTGCACAGCCGGACTTTTTCCATCTCCATGGAGAGGTCGGTGACGAACATGGAGGTGCCGATGTTGGCATTAACCTTGACCTTGGCCGGCTGGCCGATAATGGTCGGTGTGACGTCCTTGTGGGCCGGGTTGGCCAGGATGACCATGGTTCCGGCGGCGACTCCCGCCTCGATGGTTTCCGGGGTCAGGCCTTCGGCGGCGGCGAGCTGGCTGGCGTTGGCGCGAAAAATGGCGGCGAGGGCGGCGTTTTTGCTGAAGATGGACATGCTGCTTCCTTGTGGCAGGTTATGATAAGGGGTTGTCTACCACGGCGGGCGGCAAAGTCCAAGCCGATCGGTTTGAAATCATGTGCCACGAAGGGCTTGCCAAGGGCATAAAAAGGCGTTAGTTCATCTCGCTTTCCCGGAAGGGACATTCAAGGAGTCGAGCCATGAAGAAAGATATCCATCCCAAGACGTTCAAGGCCACCATCCGTTGCCACTGCGGTTTCGAAGCCCAGGCCCTGTCCACCAAGGGCGAGCTGGTCCAGGTCGAAGTCTGCTCCAACTGCCATCCGTTTTTCACCGGCAAGCAGCGCTTCCTCGACACCGCCGGCCGCATCGACCGCTTCCGGAAAAAGTACGCCAATTTCGAGAAAAAGGCCTAGTGCGGCCTATGCCCGAGACCGTCGGGCGGACCAACCGCCCGGCGGCCCCTTGCGGACCCCGGCCATGAAAAGATTGCTGCGTCTTTTGCCGCTTCTCGTTGCTTCGCCCACCGTTGGCGGCCAGGCCGTCATGGAAGGCGTCATGATGCGCGACCGGGAGCGACTGGCTATCGCCGTGCGCAAGCCCGGCGGCGACATTCTGCTTGATGTGCGCCCCTGGTTCTCGCTCACCGCCTCCAAGTGGCTCAAAAAGCCGCTGTTGCGCGGTTTCCCGGTGCTTCTGGAGACGCTGGTCAACGGCATCAAGGCGCTCAACTACTCGGCCCAGGTCGCTCTTGAGGACGATGAGGACGGCGTGGAGATGGGGCCATGGGCCATGGGGCTCACCCTGGCCGCCTCCATCGGCTTTGCCTTGCTGCTTTTCGTCGTCACGCCCCACTTGTTTTCGCTGGGGATGCGCGGCATGGGCCTGTCCGGCGGCGTGGAGGACTTAAGCTTCCACGTCTGGGACGGGCTTTTCAAAATGCTCCTGTTCCTGGGCTACGTGGCGGCCATCTCCTATCTGCCGGACATCCGCCGGGTGTTCCAGTACCACGGGGCCGAGCACAAGGTCATCTGGGCCTACGAGCAGGGCGCGCCGCTGACGCCCGAAGGCGCGCGGGGCTTCTCCCGGCTGCATCCGCGTTGCGGTACGGCCTTCCTGCTCTTTGTCCTGGCCATTTCCATCGTGCTCTACGCCTTCCTCGTGCCCTGGCTCATGACGTTTTACGTGCCGGACAACAGCGTGCTCAAGCAGGCCTACATCGTGGCCCTGAAGCTTGTGCTCATGGTTCCGGTCAGCGCCCTGGCCTACGAGGTCATCAAACTGGCCGGCAAGTTCCACACGAACATCGTCTGCCGCCTGATCTCGGCCCCCGGGCTTTTCATGCAGATGCTCACCACCAAGGAACCCGACGACGCCCAGATTGAGGTGGCCCTGGCCGCCCTGGACGGCGCGGTGGCCGAGCGTCCCGTCGTCTGATAGCGGCGGCCGCGTCCCCGGACCGAGCGTCGCCCCTCGGGCGAAACCACGAACGCCTTTATTGCGAATCGTATTAAACACCACCGCTTTGGCGCGCGACGCCCGGTCGGACTCTGTGCGAGACGACCGTCGCCCCAAACGCCCCGCCCCGGAGAAGCCCCATGTTCGCCAAGCTCGAAAGCCTCGAACGCAAGTACGAGGACCTGGAACGCCAACTGTCCGCGCCCGACGTCGTCTCCGACCAGGAGCGCTTCCGTAAGCTGTCCAAGACCCACTCCGACCTCAGCGATGTGGTGGCCGCTTTCCGGGAATACAAAAAGATCGCCCAGGACCTGGAAGACAACCAGGAAATGGCCCAGGACCCCGATCCCGAGATCCGCGAACTGGCCCAGGCCGAGACCAAGGCCCTCAAGGAAGCCCAGGTCGAACTGGAAGCCCGGCTCAAGGTGCTGCTTTTGCCCAAGGATCCCATGGATGAAAAAAACATCCTGCTGGAAATCCGGGCCGGCACCGGCGGCGACGAAGCCGCGCTTTTCGCCGGCGACCTGTTCCGCATGTATACCCGCTACGCCGAAACCAAGCGCTGGAAGGTCGAGATCATGAGCCAGTCCGAAACCGGCTCCGGGGGCTTCAAGGAAGTCATCGCCTCCATCTCCGGCGACAAGGTCTACAGCCGCCTCAAGTACGAATCCGGCGCCCACCGCGTCCAGCGCGTGCCGGCCACCGAGTCCCAGGGCCGCATCCACACCTCGGCCGTCACCGTGGCCATCATGCCCGAAGCCGAGGAAGTCGACGTGGCCATCGATCCCAACGAACTGCGCATCGACGTCTACCGCTCCAGCGGCCCCGGCGGCCAGAGCGTCAACACCACCGACTCGGCCGTGCGCGTTACCCACATCCCCTCCGGGCTGGTGGTCATCTGCCAGGACGAAAAGTCCCAGCACAAAAACAAAGCCAAGGCGCTTAAGGTCCTGCGGTCCCGTTTGCTGCAGATCGAACAGGACAAGCAACGGGCCGAACAGGAAGCCGCCCGCCGCTCCCAGGTCGGCACCGGCGACCGCTCCGAGCGCATCCGCACCTACAACTTTCCCCAGGGCCGTGTCACCGATCACCGCATCAACCTGACGCTCTACCGCCTCGACGCCGTTCTCGAAGGCGACCTCGACGAACTGTGCGGCGCGCTCATCGGCCACTACCAAGCCGAGGCGCTGAAGGCTCAGGCCGACGCGGCCTAGAGTGAAGAGTGCCTCCGGCGGCCAAAGGGGCTGAGCCCCTTTGGAAACCCCACCTGGGGAGTTGGGGGCGTTGCCGTGTATTCTGGGGCGCGCCGTCCCGGACCGGGAGTACCGGTCCGGGACGGCGCGCCCCAGCGCATTGGAGGGAAGAAATGGCAAAAGCGCCCACGGTTCGCGAGATCCTGGCCAAGAGCGAAGCCTTTTTCGAGGGCCGGGGCCTGGACAGTCCCCGGCTTTCGGCCCAGCTCCTGTTGTCCCAGGCCCTGGGCCTGGACCGGCTGGGCCTGATTCTCGCCATGGACCGGCCCCTGACCCCGGAAGAACTCGACCTCGTGCGTCCCCTGGTCGCCCGCCGGGGCAAGGGCGAGCCCGTCGCCTACATCCTGGGCGAACGCGAATTCTACGGCCTCGACTTCGCCGTCACCCCGGCCACGCTGATCCCGCGCCCGGAAACGGAACTCATCATCGACAGAACCCTGGAACTGTTTCCGGCCGGCGAGTTGACGTCGTTTGCTGACCTGGGAACCGGCTCGGGCTGTCTGGCCGTGACCCTGGCCGTGCGATTCCCCGGCGCAACCGGCCTGGCCCTGGACCTGCGTCCCGAGGCTTTGGCCGTGGCCCGGCAAAACGCCGCCCGGCACCAGGTGGCCCAGCGCCTGACGTTTTTTGAAGCCGATTTCGCCGACTTGCCGGCCCATGACGGCGGCTACGGGCTGGTCGTGTCCAACCCGCCCTATGTCAGCGCCGCCGAATACCGGGAGTGTTCCCGCGAGGTGCGGGAGTTTGAGCCGTCAAGCGCCCTGACCCCGGGCGAAACGGGCCTTGAGGCCGTGCCCACGGTGGCCCGGGCCGCGATTTCGCGGTTGGCCCCAGGGGGTGTGTTGTTGGTGGAGATCGGCTGGAAGCAAGGGCCGGACGCCGCCGCCATCCTGGCCGAGGCCGGCTTTGCCGACGTCGTCGTGCGCCGCGATCTGGCCGGGCTGGAACGGGTAGTTGAAGGGCGAAAGCCGTAAAACCGGCCCGTTTGCCCCGGCCTAGCCCCCGAATTTTGTGGCTAGCGGCCGCGCAGCGCCCGCTTCGCCCGGCCATGGTCAAGCGCGGCGCGGCCAGGGCCGCGCCCTTACGGCCGCGTCCCCACGCTCGGTCTGAATCCCTTCCCCAATTCCGTCAGTCCCGTGCCGTCCGCGTTCATGCGGTAGAGCCGGTGCGGCCCGTTGGCGGGCTTTTCCGGCAGGCCCGCGAAATAGATGCGTCGGCCGTCCGGCGTCCAGGTCGGGGAGACGGCGACAAGCTCCCGGGGCGTGAGGCGATAGCTCGTGCCGCTGCCCAGGTCGCACAGAAACAGTGCGCTGCCGGAGTCATTGAGCCAGCGCTCCATGGCCGGCGAGGGGTTGACGTCGCTTGCGGCCAGCACCAGCGTGTCGCTTGTCGGACTGGGCAGATACGTGTCGCCGCTGGAATCAAGAGTCGGGTCGAGAAAGGCCGAAACCGGCGTCTGGCGCAGCACACGGCCGTGCGCATCAATCAGGCGCAACTGGTTGGCCTCGTTTTCCCAGACGAAAAACGCCAACGTCTTGCCGTCGACGCCGAATCCGTTCAACGACGTGGTGACGGGCAACCAGGGAACGACAACGGCCGGTTGGGCGTCGGGCGCGGCGAGGTCCACGCTCTCGATGCGGTCACGCGGGTTTCCAAGGACGCGGCGGTCATCGACACGCCAGGCCAGCACCAGGCCCTGGGGCGAAAAATGGATTTCGCGCACGGCCTGCGGCGTGGTCGGAAAACGACGGGGCTGGGCCTTGCCCGTCAGATCGACCACGGTCACGCCGCCTTCCGCCTCCGGCCAAAACGCCAAAAGCGTCCCGTCGGCCGATACGGCCGGCCAGGCGCCCTTGGCCACGCGCCGGGGCTTGGCCGCGCCTTCGCGCACCATGATCCACGGCTCGTCCTCGTAAGCTACGATGTCCCGCTCGGCCAGGGCCGGGTCGCCCGGGGCCGGGGCCCAGGTCGGACGGTGCGCCTGGGTTTTGCCGGGCTGCGCGGCCAGGGCCGCCAGAGGCAGGCGGTACAGGCGGCCCGGGAAATTCGGCTGTCGGGGATCGGGCCGGGCCACCGTCGCCCAGCCGTCCTTGACCTCCAGCACAAAGACCGGGTCGCCGACGGCCAGGGCCGGCGCGCGCTGTTTCCGCCCGTCCGCGAGACGCGCTTGTGCGGCGTCGGTCACGGTCATGTACGGATCGCCGTTGACGTGAAGCGACTGGGTCAGGCCCAGGGCCGGCACGAGGAGCAAAGCGGCCAGCAATGCCGCGCACATCGAACGCGGGACAGTCATGACAGGACTCCTAAGCGGCGGCAGTGGGGGGCGTGTCCCCCAACAGCGCCTTGAACTCGGTTTCGTCGAGCACCTCGCGCTCCAACAATTCGCCGGCCACCCGGTCGAGCACGGCCATGTGGCCGGTGAGGAGTGCCGTCACCCGCTCGTAGGCGGTTTCCAGGATGGTTTTGACCTCGGCGTCCACCCGGGCCGCCGTGGCTTCGGAATATTCCCGCCCGGCCAGGCCGCTCTGGTCGGCCGAGAGAAACACCGGCCGGTTCTGGCGCGGGTAGGTGGCCTGGCCCAGGGTCTGGCCCATGCCGTACTCGGTGACCATGGCCATGGCGATGTCGGTTGCCCGTTGCAGGTCGTTGTGCGCGCCCGTGGACACGTCGCCAAAGACCAGCCGTTCGGCCGCCCGCCCGCCGAGCAGCACGTCGATTTTGCCGAGCAGCTCGGTCTGGGTCATGAGATAGCGGTCCTCGGTGGGCAGCTGCTGGGTCCAGCCCAGGGCCCCAATGCCGCGGGGCACGATGGAGATTTTATGGACCGCGTCGGCCCCGGGCGTGAAGGTGGCCACGATGGCGTGGCCGGCCTCATGGTAGGCCACCACCTTTTTTTCCTGGGGATTGATCACCCGGTTTTTCTTTTCCAGGCCGCCCATGATACGGTCCACGGCTTCTTCCAGGTCATCCATGCCCACGGCGTCTTTGTCCTTGCGGGCGGCGAGCAGGGCGGCCTCGTTGATGGCGTTGGCCAGATCGGCCCCGGAAAAGCCCGGGGTCTTGCGGGCGATGATGGAAAGATCGACCTCCGGGGCCAGGGCCACTTTTTTGGCGTGGACGCGCAAAATCTGCTCCCGGCCGATGACGTCCGGCCGGTCCACCAGCACCTGCCGGTCGAAGCGTCCGGCCCGCAGCAAAGCCGGGTCCAGGGTCTCGGGCCGGTTGGTGGCGGCCATGATGATGACCCCAACCCGGGGATCGAAGCCGTCCATCTCGACAAGGAGCTGGTTGAGGGTCTGCTCGCGCTCGTCATGGCCGCCGACGATGGCTCCGGAGCGGGATTTGCCGATGGCGTCGAGTTCGTCGATGAAGATAATGCACGGGGCCTTTTCCTTGGCCTGGACAAAGAGCTCACGCACCCGGGCCGCGCCCACGCCCACGAACATCTCCACGAATTCCGAGCCGGAGATGGAAAAAAACGGGACCTGCGCCTCGCCGGCCACGGCCCGGGCCAGCAGCGTCTTGCCCGTGCCCGGCGGGCCGACCAGCAGCACGCCCTTGGGCATCTGGCCGCCCAGGCGCTGGAAGCGCTCCGGGGTTTTCAGGTAATCGACGATCTCTTCAAGCTCGGTCTTGGCCTCGTCGCAGCCGGCCACGTCGGTAAACCGGGTCTCGATGTCCTTTTCGGCGTAGACCCGGGCTTTGTTCTTGCCAAAGGCCATGACGCCCTGGCCGGGATTGAGGCGCTGCATCATGAAATACCAGATGCCGAAAAAGAGCAGGATGGGCACGATCCAGGACAGGATGTCGCGCAGAAAGGTGGATTCGGGCTGGGCCCGGAAGACCACGTTGTGCTTGGCCAGTTCGGTGGACAGGTTGGGGTCCACCCGCCGGGTGACGAACTCCTGGGTGGCGTCGGGTTCGCCATCCTTGCCCGTGGCCTTCATGGCCCCGGCAATGACATCGCCGGTGATGGAAACTTCTGTGATGTCGCCTGCTTGCAGGCGAGTGAGGAATTCGGAGTAGGGCAGATTCTTGGGGCCGTAGTTGGTGACGATGAGGTTGTTGAGCAGCAGCACGCCCCAGATGGCGATGAGCACGTACCACAGGGAGAAGCGATGGTGTTTTTCCATATTTTTCATAAGGCGCTCGAAGGTGAGAGGTGAGAAGGGGCGGTATTTGGTCCGAATATAGGGGAGGAGGGGGCTTGTGACAACGTTGGCCTGAGGGAGGAAAAAGAAAATGTGGGAAATGCAAAAAAAGCCTTGCCAAGGTTCCGGGTTGGGTCTAATAACTCTGCTTCGCGTCTGGGTGAAACCAAACGCGGCGATCTGGTGACAAAAAAAGGCTTGACCGCAACGACGAGTTTCGCTAGTTACCCGCTTCTCGGTTAGCTGGCGTAGCTCAACTGGCAGAGCAGCTGATTTGTAATCAGCAGGTTGCGGGTTCGAGTCCCATCGCCAGCTCCAAGGTTCGGAGGGGTTCCCGAGTGGCCAAAGGGAACAGACTGTAAATCTGTCGGCGTATGCCTTCGGAGGTTCAAATCCTCCCCCCTCCACCATATAGCGCGAATGCAGTAGGAGACAGGTAGAGCCTGTCGCATGAACTACATGTGACATACGCGGGAATAGCTCAATTGGCTAGAGCATCAGCCTTCCAAGCTGAGGGTTGCGAGTTCGAGTCTCGTTTCCCGCTCCAAAGCCGCCCGTGTCCTACCGCTTGACGAAGCCCACGTAGCTCAGTCGGCAGAGCACTTCCTTGGTAAGGAAGAGGTCGCCGGTTCGAATCCGGCCGTGGGCTCCATATCTACGACCACTAAAAATCCTGAAGAGCACCAGCTGCAGGGGGATGACATGGGCAAGGCGAAATTTGAACGCAACAAGCCGCACGTCAATATCGGCACCATCGGTCACATCGACCACGGCAAGACCACGCTGACCGCCGCCATCACGCGCCTGGCCAGCCTCAAGGGCAATGGCGAGTACATTCCCTTTGACCAGATCGACAAGGCTCCCGAAGAAAAAGAGCGCGGCATCACCATCGCCACGGCCCACGTCGAATACCAGACCGACAAGCGCCACTACGCCCACGTCGACTGCCCCGGTCACGCCGACTACATCAAGAACATGATCACCGGCGCGGCCCAGATGGACGGCGGCATTCTCGTCGTCGCCGCCACCGACGGCCCCATGCCCCAGACCCGGGAGCACATCCTGCTCGCCCGTCAGGTCGGCGTGCCCCAGCTGGTGGTATTCATGAACAAGGTCGATCTCGTTGACGACCCCGAACTTCTTGAGCTGGTCGAGCTGGAAGTGCGCGAGCTGCTCTCCAAGTACGGCTTCCCTGGCGACGACATCCCGGTCATCAAGGGTTCGGCCCTCAAGGCCCTGGAAGCCGCCGACGTGAACAGCCCCGAGGCCGCGCCCATCTTCGAGCTGCTCGACGCCTGCGACTCGTTTATCCCCGAGCCCAAGCGCGACATCGACAAGCCGTTCCTCATGCCCATCGAAGACGTGTTCTCCATCTCCGGCCGCGGCACCGTCGTGACCGGCCGTGTCGAGCGCGGCATCGTCACCGTGGGCGACGAAGTGGCCATCATCGGCATCAAGGACACGGTCAAGACGACCTGCACCGGCGTCGAGATGTTCCGCAAGATTCTCGATCAGGGCCAGGCTGGCGACAACGTCGGCGTGCTCCTGCGCGGCATCAAGCGCGACGACGTCGAGCGCGGCCAGGTTCTGGCCAAGCCCGGCTCCATCACGCCGCACCGCAAGTTCAAGGCCGAAGTCTACGTCCTGAACAAGGAAGAAGGCGGCCGCCATACCCCGTTCTTCACCGGCTATCGTCCCCAGTTCTACTTCCGCACCACGGACATCACCGGTGTGGTTACCCTGAACGAGGGCGTGGAAATGGTCATGCCGGGCGACAACGCCACCTTTAACGTGGAACTGATCGCCCCCATCGCCATGGAAAAAGGCCTGCGCTTCGCTATCCGCGAAGGCGGACGTACCGTTGGCGCGGGCGTCGTTTCCGAGATCGTGGAGTAAGCGATGCGGATCAACGTCCAGCTGCAGTGCACCGAGTGCAAGCGCAAAAACTACGCCACGGAAAAGAACAAGAAGAACACGACCGGCCGTATGGAACTGAAGAAGTATTGTCCTTTCGACCGTAAGCACACGGTCCACAAGGAAACGAAGTAGGTTCCGGTCGTTAAACGCAGGGCAGTAGCTCTAACGGTAGAGCATCGGACTCCAAATCCGAGGGCTGGGGGTTCGAATCCCTCCTGCCCTGCCATTTTCAAGCAAGGCGTAGGTCATGGCCAAAGACAAGACCCAGGCGGCCGACGGCGCGGAAAAGCCCGCCAAGGCCAAGGCCTCTTCCGGCAAGGTCCGGGAAGAGGCCGGCAAGGACGGGGTTTCCCTGACCGGCCGCGTTGATCAGGCCAAGGAATTCTTCGAACAGGCCAAGGGCGAGCTGCGCAAGGTCACTTGGCCCACCCGCGAAGAAACGGTGAAGACCGGGATCGCGGTCCTGGTTTTCAGCGTCGTCATGGCCATCTACCTGGGCGTCGTCGATATGGCCCTTTCCCGGCTCGTCGCGCTCATCCTTTCGTAACGGACACCACTATCATGGCTGAAAACGACGGCGTCGTCGACGAGCAATCCAACGCTCGCTGGTATATCGTCCACACCTACTCGGGCTTCGAGAACCGGGTGGAGCAGACGCTGCGGGAAATGATGCGCACCGGCCAGGACGGCGGAAGCATCAAGGAAGTGGTCGTCCCGACCGAGAAGATCATCGAACTGGTCAAGGGCGAGAAAAAAACGTCCACGCGCAAGTTCTATCCCGGCTATGTCATGGTCAAGATGGCCATGGACGACAATTCCTGGCACTTGGTCCAGTCCATTCCGCGGGTGACCGGCTTTATCGGGGGCAAGAACCAGCCGACCCCCATGCGCGACAGCGAGGCCCAGAAGATCCTCAGCCTGATGGTCAGCCGTCAGGAGCAACCCCGGCCCAAGTACCACTTTGAGCGGGGCGACGAGGTCCGGGTCATCGACGGTCCCTTCGGCGGCTTCAACGGCGTTGTCGAGGACGTCAACTACGACAAGGGCAAGCTTCGCGTGTCGGTATCCATCTTCGGCCGCCAGACCCCGGTGGAACTCGATTTCGTGCAGGTAAGCAAAAATTAGGGCCTGGCCCTTTTTGTAAGGATAATCGCAATGGCCAAGAAGATCACCGCCAAAGTCAAGCTGCAGCTCCCCGCCGGTTCGGCCAACCCGTCTCCGCCGGTCGGTCCGGCCCTGGGCCAGCATGGCGTCAACATCATGGAGTTCTGCAAGGCGTTCAACGCCAAGACGATGGAGCAGAAGGGCACCATCATCCCGGCGCTCATCACCATCTACGCCGACCGCTCCTTCACCTTCATCACCAAGACTCCGCCGGCGTCCGTGCTTCTGGTCAAGGCCGCCAAGGTCGACAAGGGTTCGGGAGAGCCGAACAAGAACAAGGTCGGAAAGGTCACCGCCGCGCAGATCGAAGAGATCGCCAAGCTCAAGATGGTGGACATGACGGCCAAGGATCTGGAAGCCGCTTGCCGCACCATCTCCGGCACCGCCCGCAGCATGGGCATTGAGATCGTCTAACCGGCACGACCGCAAAAGGAATTTCCGCAATGGCCAAGCACGGGAAGAATTATCGCGAGGCGATCAAGGATATCGACCTCACGGCGAAATATGAAGTGAGCGAAGCCATGGCCCTGACCGTTCAGACGGGCAAGGCCAAGTTCGACGAAACCGTCGACGTGGCGCTCAACCTCGGCGTCAACCCCAAGTACTCCGACCAGATGGTGCGCGGCGCGGTTTCGCTGCCCCACGGCCTGGGCAAGACCATCCGCGTGGCCGCTTTCTGCAAGGGCGACAAGGAAACCGAAGCCCGCGAAGCCGGAGCCGATTTCGTCGGCGGCGACGACCTCATCGAAAAGGTGAAGGGCGGCTTCCTGGACTTCGACAGTGCCGTGGCCACCCCGGACATGATGGCTTCCGTGGGCAAGATCGGTAAGATCCTCGGCCCCCGCGGCCTCATGCCCAACGCCAAGACCGGCACCGTCTCCTTTGACATCGGCAAGGCCGTGGCCGAACTCAAGGCCGGCAAGGTCGAGTTCAAGGTCGACAAGGCCGGCGTGCTGCACGTGCCCCTGGGCAAGCGCTCCTTTGGCCCCGAGAAGCTGCTCGACAACTTCCGCGCCGTCATCGACGCCGTCATGCGCCTGAAGCCCTCGGCCGCCAAGGGCACCTATCTCCAGGCCATGGCCCTGGCCACCACCATGGGTCCCGGCATCAAGGTGGACACCCAGTCGGTGCGCAAGCTGCTTGAGGGCTAACCGCTTCCGATCCGATAACGCATGATCCGTCCCGTGCCAGAGGTGCGTCCTCTGGCCGGGACGATTTTTCGATATACAACAGGGCATCGAAGGCGAGTCAAAGACAGCGGGTGGGGACGTTCCCCTTAATTTCCCGCCGAGACCCCGCTTTGGCTCACTTGAAGGCCCGCCAACCCGCATGTGGAGGTAGGTACCGTGCAACGTGCGCAAAAAAACGAGATTATCGAAAAACTGCGCGCAAGGGCGGACCGGGCCGGCATCGTGGTGGTCACCGACTTTCGTGGCATGACGGTGGAGGAGCTGACGGAACTGCGCAGCAAGCTCCGCGCCGCAGGGATCGACTATCAGGTCGTGAAAAACACCCTGGCCCGGCTGGCGGTGAAAAATGGCGTCCATGACGCCCTCAAGGACCATCTCATCGAGAACAACGGCATCGCCTTCGGGTACGAAGACCCCGTCGTCGCCGCCAAGGTCCTTGTGGATTACGCCAAGACCAGCAAGAAGTTCTCTGTCAAGCTCGCCTGTCTCTCCGGAAAGATCATCGACGCCGCCGGCGTCGCCGAGCTCTCCAAGCTGCCGAGCAAGCCCGAACTCCTTGCCATGACCCTTGGCACCATGAACGCCGTGCCCACGAACTTCGTCAGCCTGTTCGCGAACGTCATTCGCGGCGCGCTGTACGCCCTTACGGCCATCAAGGAAAAAAAGGAAGCGGCCTAAAGCCTGCTTCCGCCAAAGCGAACCTTTTAGGAGGAACATTCCATGTCCGAGATCACCAAAGAGCAAGTTGTCGATTTCATTGCCAATATGACCGTCCTTGAGCTCTCTCAGTTCATCAAGGAGCTCGAAGAAAAGTTCGGCGTTTCCGCCGCTGCCCCGGCCATGGGCATGATGATGGCCGCTCCGGCTGCTGGCGAGGCCGCTCCGGCCGAGGAAGAGAAGACCGAGTTCGACGTCATCCTGACCAACGCCGGCGGCAACAAGATCGCCGTCATCAAGGTCGTGCGCGCCCTGACCGGTCTGGGCCTCAAGGAAGCCAAGGCCAAGGTCGACGAGCTGCCTTCCTCCATCAAGGAAGCCGTCTCTAAGGCCGAAGCCGAGGACGCCAAGAAGCAGCTCGAAGAGTCCGGAGCCACCTGCGAAATCAAGTAGCTTGCCGTTTTCGGCCGCTTGTGACTACAAAGAGCGCCCCCTCCGCGAGGGGCGGGGCGCTCTTTTTCCCTTTTTGTGATTTTTCGCTTTCCGCTTCCCCCTCGGTGGGGTAGACCCGAGGTTCAGGGACAAACCAGGCGCGACGCGCGCTCCGCAAGGCCAATGACAGGCGTTCCGCACGCCACGCATCTTTCCAACGTCGTAGCCCTGCAACAGAGGACACAATGGCCCAGCTGACCAAAAATTTCGGCAAGATCGTCAAAACGCTGACCATTCCCCATCTGCTCAATCTGCAGATCGACTCCTACGAGCTCTTTCTGCAAAAAGATATTCCTCCCACCAGCCGGGAGGACGCGGGACTTGAAGGCGTCTTCCGTTCGGTCTTTCCCATCGAGGATTTTAATAAAACTGCCTCGTTGGAATACGTCAGCTACGAAATCGGCGAGCCGAAATACGACGTGCCCGAGTGCATCGCCAAAGGCCTGACCTTCGAGGCGCCCCTGCGCATCAAGGTCCGCCTGGTCGTGTATGACGTGGATGAAGAGACGGAAAACCGCACCATCCGCGACATCAAGGAACAGATCATCTATTTCGGCACCGTGCCGCTTATGACCGAGAAAGGCACGTTTATCATCAACGGCACCGAGCGCGTCATCGTCAACCAGCTCCAGCGCTCCCCGGGCATTATCTTCGAGCACGACTCCGGTAAAAGCCACACCAGCCGCAAGGTCCTCTATTCCTGCCGCATCATCCCCATGCGCGGCTCCTGGCTCGATTTCGACTACGACCACAAGGACATCCTGTACGTGCGCATCGACCGCCGTCGCAAGATGCCCGCCACCATCCTGTTCAAGGCCATGGGCATGTCGCGCGGCGACATCCTGCGCTATTTCTACGAAGTCGAGCACTTCACCTTCGAGCCGCACCATGTCTACCGCCAGGTGCAGCCCGATTTCTACCGCAAGGAAAAGGCCTATTCGGAGATCCGCGACAGCGAGGGCAAGGTCATCGTCGCCGTGGACAAGCCCATCACCAAGCGGGCCTGGCGGCTCATGCTGGAAGCCGGCATTGAGAAGGTCGAGGTCGATCCGGCCACGCTGCTTGGCCTGTTTTTGGCCGAGGACCAGTCCGATCCGGCCACCGGCGAAGTGATGGCCGAGGCCGGCGACGAACTGACCGCCGACCTCATCGAAAAGCTCAAGGACGCCGGCGTCGTCGATCTGCCTCTGCTGCACACCCGTGGCGTGGACACCTCGTCCTCCATCCGCGACACGTTGGCCCTGGACAAGACCATCGACACCATCACGGCCCAGGTGGAAATCTACCGCCGCCTGCGTCCGTCCTCGCCGCCGACCCCGGAAATCGCGGCCAACTTCTTCGAGAACCTGTTCCGCAATCCGGACTACTACGACCTCTCTCCGGTCGGCCGCTACAAGATCAACGCCCGGCTCAAAGTCGATCAGCCGCTGGATTTCCGCACCCTGGCCAACGACGACATCTTAAAAGCCGTCAAGCACCTGACCTTCCTCAAGGACTCCCACGGTCCGGCCGACGACATCGACCACCTGGGCAACCGCCGGGTGCGTCCCGTGGGCGAGCTGGTCGAGAACCAGTACCGCATCGGCCTTGTGCGCATGGAGCGGGCCATCAAGGAGCGCATGAGCCTGCAGGAAGTGGCCACGCTCATGCCCCACGACCTCATCAATCCCAAGCCCGTGGCCGCGGTCCTCAAGGAATTCTTCGGCACCTCCCAGCTGTCGCAGTTCATGGACCAGACCAACCCGCTTTCGGAAGTCACCCACAAGCGCCGCCTGTCGGCCCTTGGACCGGGCGGTCTGACCCGCGAGCGCGCCGGCTTCGAGGTCCGCGACGTCCACACCTCGCACTACGGCCGCATCTGCCCCATCGAAACGCCGGAAGGCCCAAACATCGGCCTCATCGTGTCCCTGACCACCCACTCCAAGGTCAATGACTTCGGCTTTATCGAGACGCCCTATAAGGTTGTCAAGGACGGCCAGCTCACCGGCGAGACCATCTACCTCGACGCCACCCGCGAAATCGACGAGGTCATCGCCGGCGCCAACGCGCCCTTGGACGAGAACAAGGCGTTTATCAATCCCATGGTCGGCGCGCGCATTCGCGGCGACCAGGTGGTGATCCCGCGCGAGCAGGTCACCCTGATGGACATTTCGCCCAGCCAAATCGTGTCCGTCTCGGCCGCGCTCATTCCGTTCCTTGAACATGACGACGCCAACCGCGCGCTCATGGGTTCGAACATGCAGCGCCAGGCCGTGCCGCTTTTGCGCTGCGAGCAGCCGCTCGTCGGCACCGGCATGGAAGGCGCGGTGGCCAAGGATTCCGGCTCCTGCATCCTGGCCGAGGGCGAGGGCTTCGTCCACTACGCCGACGCCGAGCGCATCATTGTGTGCTACGACGATCCGGCCGTGGGCACGGACACCGGTTCGGCCAAGACCTACGAACTGCTCAAGCACCACAAGTCCAACCAGAACACCTGCTTCGGCCAGGTGCCGCGCGTGCTGGTCGGGCAGCGGGTGGTCAAGGGCGACGTCCTGGCCGACGGCCCGGGCATCCGCGACGGCGAACTGGCCCTGGGCAAGAACCTGCTGGTCGCGTTCATGCCCTGGTGCGGCTACAACTACGAAGACTCCATCCTCATTTCCGAAAACGCGGTCAAAGACGACACCTTCACCTCGGTGCACATCGAGGAGTTCGAGGTCGTGGCCCGCGACACCAAGCTTGGACCCGAGGAAATCACCCGCGACATCCCCAACGTCGGCGAGGAGATGCTTAAAGACCTCGACGACTGCGGCATCATCCGCATTGGTGCCCGGGTGGCCCCGGACGACATCCTGGTCGGCAAGATCACGCCCAAGGGCGAGACCCAGCTGACCCCCGAAGAAAAGCTCCTGCGAGCCATCTTCGGCGACAAGGCCCGGGACGTCAAAAACACTTCGCTCAAGGTCCCGCCCGGAATCGAGGGCACGGTCATCGACGTGCGCGTGTTCAACCGCCGCTCCGGCGAGAAGGACGACCGCACCCGCCAGATCGAGGACTTCGAGCTGGCCCGCCTGGACACCAAGGAAGGCCAGCACGCCGCCGCCATCGCCGCCAACGTGCGTCGCCGGCTGTGGCCGGTGGTCTCCGGCAAGACCGTGTTCCAGACCATCAAGGGCGTGAAAAAAGGCGAAGTGCTTCTCGAAGCCAACCACCCCATGACCCAGGAGGTCCTGGAGGCGCTGCCGGTCAAGAAACTGTCCGGCCTGTTCACCTCCAAGGAGACCAACGAGGCCGTGGCCGAGGTCCTCGACGAGTACGACCGCCACATCCAGTTCATCAAGGGCCTCTACGACCAGAAGCGCGAGAAGACCACCGAGGGCGACGATCTGCCGCCTGGCGTCATCAAGATGGTCAAGGTCTACGTGGCCGTGAAGCGCAAGCTCAACGTCGGCGATAAAATGGCCGGCCGCCACGGCAACAAGGGCGTTGTGTCCTGCATCCTGCCCATCGAGGACATGCCCTTTTTCTCCCACGGCCGTCCCGTGGACATCGTGCTCAACCCCCTGGGCGTGCCTTCGCGCATGAACATCGGCCAGATCCTGGAAACCCACCTGGGCTGGGCCGGCATGGAGCTGGGCCGCCAGCTGGCCGAACTGGTCGATTCCGGCAAGGCCATGGAAGGCGTGCGCGACCGGGCCAAGGAAGTCTTCGACACCGAGGAGACCACGGCCCTTATCGACGGCATGTCCGACGACGACCTGCGTGACGCCCTGCGGGCGCTTAAAAACGGCATCGTGGCCAAGACCCCGGTCTTTGACGGCGCCACCGAAGACGAGCTGTGGAGCTGGCTCAAGCTGGCCGGCCTGCCCGAGGACGGCAAGGTCACCCTCTACGACGGCCGCACCGGCGAGGCTTTCCACCGGCCGGTCACCGTGGGCTGCATGTATATCTTGAAGCTCCACCACCTGGTCGACGAGAAGATCCACGCCCGTTCCACCGGCCCGTACTCCCTGGTCACCCAGCAGCCGCTGGGCGGCAAGGCCCAGTTCGGCGGCCAGCGTCTGGGTGAAATGGAAGTCTGGGCTCTGGAAGCCTACGGCGCGTCGTACCTCCTGCAGGAGTTCTTGACCGTCAAGTCCGACGACGTCGGCGGCCGCGTCAAGATGTACGAGAAGATCGTCAAGGGCGACAATTTCCTGGAAGCCGGGTTGCCCGAGTCCTTCAACGTCTTGGTCAAGGAACTTATGTCCCTGGGCCTGGACGTGGACCTGATCCAGGACGAAAAAAAGATCGCTAAGGTTCCGCCGCGGCGCTAGCGGCGCACTCGGGACCCCTTCGCCGCCCGCCTTTGGGATGATTTCCCGAAGGCGGGCGGGCGCGGGGCCGCCCCCGGGTCCGCTCGCCCCCAAACGCCCCGGACCTTCGACATAAGCTTCACGTCCCAACCAGCCCGCCGGTTTTCGGCGGCGCAGCCGCGGGGAAGTCCTCCCGCCATACGAGGTGACCGTATGTCCCTGGACGAATTGTTCAGCATGCGCGGCATCGGCCAGACCGCCGTGTCCAGCCGTACGCTCAAATCCATCCGCATATCCATCGCCTCTCCCGAAAAGATCCGGGAATGGTCGTTTGGTGAAGTCAAAAAGCCCGAGACCATCAACTACCGGACGTTCAAGCCCGAGCGCGACGGCCTTTTTTGCGCCAAGATCTTCGGACCGGTCAAAGACTACGAGTGCAACTGCGGGAAGTACAAGCGCATGAAGCACCGCGGCATCGTGTGCGAAAAATGCGGCGTCGAAGTCATCGCCTCCAAGGTCCGCCGCGAGCGCATGGGCCACATCGAACTGGCCGCCCCGGTGGCCCATATCTGGTTTTTGAAGACCCTGCCGTCCAAGATCGGCACCCTGCTCGACATGACCATGGTGGACCTGGAAAAGGTCCTCTATTTCGATTCCTATCTGGTGCTCGACCCCAAGGACACCAACCTCACCAAGTTCCAGGTCATTTCCGAGGAGCAGTACATCCAGGTCATCGACCACTACGGCGGCGAGGACGCTCTGGTCGTGGGCATGGGCGCGGAAGCCGTGCGCGGCCTGCTTGAGGAGATCGATCTGCTGACCCTTCGCGCCGAGCTGCGCGAAGAGTCCATGACCACCAAGTCGCAGACCAAAAAGAAAAAGATCATCAAGCGCCTCAAGGTCGTCGAGGCCTTCATCGAATCGGCCAACAAGCCCGAGTGGATGATCATGGAAGTCATTCCGGTCATCCCGCCTGAGCTGCGCCCCCTGGTCCCCCTGGACGGCGGCCGTTTCGCTACCTCCGATTTGAACGACCTCTACCGACGCGTGATTAACCGCAACAACCGCCTCAAGCGGCTCATTGAGCTTGGCGCGCCGGACATCATCATCCGCAACGAAAAGCGCATGCTCCAGGAAGCCGTGGATGCGCTCTTTGACAACGGCCGTCGCGGTCGGGCCATCACCGGCACCAACGGCCGGCCGCTCAAGTCGCTGTCCGACATGATCAAGGGCAAGCAGGGCCGCTTCCGCCAGAACTTGCTCGGCAAGCGCGTCGACTATTCCGGCCGTTCGGTCATCGTCGTCGGGCCCCGGCTCAAGCTCCACCAGTGCGGCCTGCCCAAAAAGATGGCCCTGGAGCTGTTTAAGCCCTTCATCTATTCCAAGCTGGAAGAAAAGGGGCTGGCCACCACCATCAAGACGGCCAAGAAGATGGTCGAGCGCGAAGAGCTGGTGGTCTGGGACATCCTCGAAGACGTGGTGCGCGAGTACCCAATTCTTCTTAACCGCGCCCCGACGCTGCACCGCCTGGGCATCCAGGCCTTTGAACCGACGCTGGTCGAAGGCAAGGCCATCCAGCTGCATCCGCTGGTCTGCTCGGCCTACAACGCCGACTTCGACGGCGACCAGATGGCCGTCCACGTGCCCCTGTCCGTGGAAGCCCAGATCGAATGCCGCGTGCTCATGATGTCCACCAACAACATCCTTTCGCCGGCCAACGGCACGCCCATCATCGTGCCGTCCCAGGATATCGTCCTTGGCTTGTACTATCTGACCATCGAACGCAGCTTCGCCCAGGGCGAGGGCAAGGTCTTTGCCGACACCGGCGAGGTCATCTGCGCCGTGGACGCCGGGGTGGTCAGCCTGCACGCCCGCATCACCTGCCGCATAAACGGCGAGCGGGTCAAAACCACGCCGGGCCGCATCATCGTTGGCGAACTCATGCCCGAGGGCGTGCCCTTCGAGCTGGTCAACACCGTGCTCAACAAGCGCAGCATCGGCAAGCTCGTGGGCGACACCTACCGCATGGCCGGCACCAAGGCCACGGTCATCCTGTGCGACCGCTTAAAGGACCTCGGTTACGAGTACGCGACGCGCGCCGGCGTCTCCATTGGCGTCAAGGACCTGGCCATTCCGTCCACCAAGGCCCGTTTGCTGGAAGCCTCCCAGAAAGAGGTGGACGACATCGAAATCCAGTACGGCGAAGGCATCATCACTCGTACCGAGAAATACAACAAGGTCGTCGACGTCTGGACCAAGGCCACCAACGACGTGGCCACGGAAATGATGAAGGAGATCTCCTGGGATACGCTCACCGATGAAGCCTCCGGGCGGGTGGAGAAGAACACCTCCAGCAACCCGATCTTCATGATGATCCACTCCGGTTCGCGAGGCAACCAGGACCAGATGCGCCAGCTGGCCGGCATGCGCGGCCTGATGGCCAAGCCGTCCGGCGAAATCATCGAGACGCCCATCACCTCGAACTTCCGCGAGGGCCTGTCGGTCGCCCAGTACTTCAACTCCACCCACGGCGCTCGAAAGGGTCTGGCCGATACGGCCCTTAAGACCGCCAACTCCGGTTACCTGACCCGTCGTCTCGTCGACGTCGTCCAGGACGTCATTATCACCGAGATCGACTGCGGCACTGTCGATGGCCTGGAGATCACCCACTACGTCAAGGCCGGCGACATCAAGCAGCGCGTTCACGAGCGCGCCCTGGGCCGGACCTGTATGTTCGACGTCTACGATCCGGTCACCGACGAGGTCATCATCCCGACCAACGCGCTCATTGACGAGCACTACGCCCAGGTCATCGAAGACAAGGGCTTCAGCTCGCTGATGATCCGCTCGACCCTGACCTGCCAGTCCAAGCACGGCGTGTGCGCCATGTGCTACGGCCGCGACCTGGCCCGGGGACACCTGGTCAACGTCGGCGAGACCGTGGGCATCATCGCCGCCCAGTCCATCGGCGAGCCGGGCACCCAGCTCACCATGCGCACCTTCCACATCGGCGGCACGGCGGCGCGCGAAATCGCCCAGTCGTCGGTGACGGCCCAGCACAGCGGCCGGATCGTGCTGTCTCGCGTCAAGTCCATCGTCAACCAGCAGGGCCACACCATCATGATGGGCAAGTCCGGCCAGGTGTCGGTGGTCGATGACCAGGGCCGCGAACGCGAGCGCTACAGCCTGCCCTCGGGCGCGAAACTGTACGCCGTGGCCGGCCAGGAAGTGAAAAAAGACCAGTTGCTGGCCGAATGGGATCCGTTCAACGAACCGTTTGTCACCGACGTCGCCGGTGTGATCAAGTTCACCGACATCGTGGAAGGCAAGACCTACCAGGAGAAGGTGGACGACGCCACCAAGCGCGCCACGCAAACCATCATCGAATACCGCACCACCTCGTACCGTCCGTCGGTCTCCATCGTGGACGAGCGGGGCAATCCCAAATACCGGCCCGGCACCAACACCCCGGCCATCTTCTCCATGCCGGTTGGCGCGATTCTCATGTTGCGCGACGGCCAGGAGGTCTTCGAAGGCGACATCATCGCCCGTAAGCCCCGCGAGTCCTCCAAGACCAAGGACATCGTCGGCGGTCTTCCCCGCGTCGCCGAGCTGTTTGAAGTCCGCAAGCCCAAGGAAATGGCGGTCGTCTCGGAAATCGACGGTCTGGTCTCCTTTGGCCCGGAAACCAAGGGCAAGCGCAAGATCATCGTCACCCCCGAGGCCGGCGATCCCAAGGAATACCTCATTCCGCGCGGCAAGCACGTCACGGTCCAGGAAGGCGACTTCGTGGAAGCCGGCGAACTGCTGACCGAAGGCTACCCGGAACTGCACGACATCCTGAAGATCAAGGGCGAGAAGTTCCTGGCCAAGTACCTCGTGGACGAAATCCAGGACGTGTACCGGTTCCAGGGCGTGGGCATCAACGACAAGCACATTGAAATCATTGTGCGCCAGATGCTCAAAAAGGTCTCCATCCTCGATTCCGGCGAGACCAACTTCCTCATTGGCGAGCAGGTGGACAAGATCCGCTTCATGGAAGAAAACGCCCGGGTCATGGAAGAGGGCCTCAAGCCCGCCATGGCCGAACCGCTGGTGCTGGGTATCACCCAGGCCTCGCTGTCCACGGATTCGTTCATCTCGGCGGCCTCCTTCCAGGAGACCACCAAGGTGCTCACCGAAGCCTCGCTCATGGGCAAGGACGACTCCCTGAGGGGACTTAAGGAAAACGTCATCGTGGGCCGGCTCATCCCGGCCGGCACCGGCTACCGTCGCTACATGGACAGCGAAATCGCCGTGCCGCGCCAGCCCGAGCGCCCCGACCGGTTCCTGGAAGAGCTGGAAGAAAGCCCCATCGTCGGCAGCATCGATCTCGACTAGCCGTCCAGGGCGTCAAACGACACGTCGGGGGACTCCGCAAGGGGTCCCCTTTTTTGTCGTGCCGGGCCAAGGGCTGCGACAAGGGGGCCGTTCCCCTGCGCAGGGACTTTGGCGGCATGGGCGCAAGACGAATCGTCCGGGATAGCGCGGCGAACCGCTGGGAGCACAAGACCTTTCCTGTTGCGAAACGGGGGCGTTTGGCGCAAATATGGACTGGAAAAGGGACTGTCCGGCAACGCCGCGCAGTGCTTTTTCGACAGGCGGCAGACGGGAAAGCCGTATGACAAACGGTTGCAGCAATCCAGCGCAGGTCAGCTGTCTGCGTTGGTTGGATGCTCTGTCGGAGTTCGTTCACTTTTTTGCCATGCTTTGCCCGGTTCGTCGCAGGGGCAAGAATCGGGTTGCCGACCATGCTGCGCACTTGGATGGGGATATTCCTGACGTTGCTGACCGTCGTTGCGCTTGGCGTATTGCAGTTCAACGGCATCGTCATCCCCAATCCTGTGCTTTTTTTTGCCCTGTCCATCGTTGTCTCGGCATTTCTCGGCGGCTGTCCGGCCGGCTTTTGCAGCGTTGCCATCTCCCTGGCCTATGTGCTTGTGGACTGGTCCCAGCCCGGGGCGCTTTTGCAGTACAGTCCGGCCAACGTCCAGCGGTTGCTGGTGTTTCTGGCCACCATGCCGCTCCTGGCGCTCCTGGTGTGCCAGCTCCACCGGACCAATCGGGCGCGCCTGACTGCCCTTATGGCCAGGACAGAAGAACTGGAAGCCAGCCGCAGACGCCTCCAGCGAGCCGAGCTGGTGGCCAGGACCGGCAACTGGGAAGTGGATGTGGCCACCGGGGCGCTCTCCACGTCCGAAGGGGCCCGGCGCATCTATGGCCTTGGCGACGGGGAGATGACCCTGGACGAGGCCAAGGACCGCCCCTTGCCCCAACATCGCCAGATGCTGGACGCCAGTTGGACCGCCATGATCGAACGCGGCGAGCCTTACGCCGTCGATTTCCAGATATTGCGGCCAACCGACGGGGCGCTGATCGACATCCACTCGCGCGCTGCCTACAACGCCGCGTCCGGCACGGTGTTCGGCATCATCCAGGACGTCACCGCCGCCAAGCAGGTGGAAGCGGCGCTTATCGCCGCCCGTCGCCGAGCCGACGAAGCCAACGCGGCCAAGAGCCGGTTTTTGGCCACCATGAGCCATGAGGTGCGCACGCCCCTCAACGGTGTGCTTGGCATGTTGCAGGTGCTGGAAGAGGCCGAACTCTCTCCCCAGGACCGCGCCTGCCTGCAAGCCGCCCTGGCTTCGGCCCGCCATCTCGGCGCGCTGGTCTCGGACATCCTGGATATTTCCCGCATCGAGTCCGGCCGCCTGGAAACGGTCTTCGAACCGTTTTCGCTGCCGGCCGTGGTCGAGGAGACCTGCGCCCCCCTGGCCGCCCTGGCCCGGGGCAAGGGGCTGAATTGGAGCCTCTGGCTCGACGAGACGTTGCCGGAGCAGGTGATTGGCGATTCCCAGAAGCTGCGCCGGGTGCTCAACAACGTCATCGGCAACGCCGTCAAGTTTACGGCCCGTGGAGGGGTGCGCCTGTCGTGTCGGCTGGTTCGCGTCCGGGCGGGGCGGGCCATGGTGCGTTGTCTGGTCGCTGACGACGGACCAGGCGTGTCCGAAGGGTTTTTGCCGCGCCTGTGCACGGTCTTTTCCCAAGAGAAAAGCCGGAACGTGCCGGAACTGCCCGGCGTCGGCCTGGGATTGTCCATTGTCCGGGAATTGATGCGCCTTGTGGGCGGCGAGGTGATCATCGACAGCCGGGCGGGGGAGGGGACCGACGTCTATTTGACCTTCGAATACCTGCTGGCCGCCGCCTGTCCGCTGCCGTACCGGAATGCCGCAGCGGCTGCCCCGACCGGACTGCGGGTGCTGGTGGCCGAGGACGACGCCATAAGCCGTCTGGCCTGTCGCCAGTTGCTGCGGCGTCTGGGCCATGTCGTCACGGACGTGGCCAACGGCGCGTTGGCCCTGGCCGCCCTGGCCGAGGCGGATTTCGATTTGGTGGTCATGGATCTGCAAATGCCGGAGATGGACGGCCTGACGGCCATCCGGGCCATTCGCGGGGAGGCCCGCTATAAGGCCAAGGCCGGCGTTCCCATCGTGGCCATGACAGCCTGCGCCTTCACCGAGGACCGGGACAGCTGTCTGGCCGCCGGAGCCGACGTCTACCTGTCCAAGCCGGTGGAAAAGG
The DNA here is from genome assembly GCF_004135975.1 of Solidesulfovibrio carbinolicus. Taxonomy (NCBI): domain Bacteria; kingdom Pseudomonadati; phylum Thermodesulfobacteriota; class Desulfovibrionia; order Desulfovibrionales; family Desulfovibrionaceae; genus Solidesulfovibrio; species Solidesulfovibrio carbinolicus. The sequence continues at coordinate 1,508,704 of NZ_CP026538.1, forward strand.
CCGCCCTTGCCCATGCCATCGAAGCGGCCCTGGCCGCGGGGCGGGGCAGGGCATAGGCCCTGTTGTCACGAGCCTGGCCGGCTTGTCAGGGACGCCGTTTCGCGGCATGGCAGAGGCGAGGGAGGACGTGCCCATGGCTGGAGGTTGGACAGCGGACGGCGCGGTGCAGGACCAGATCGCCCATTCCGTGGAGGACGAGGCGGCCCGGGCGCGTGGCCGGCTGCCGCGCGGCGAGGGCCTGCTTGTCTGCGAGGTTTGCGGCGAGGACATCCCCGAGGCCCGGAGAAAGGCCCTGCCCGGGGTGCGGCTGTGCGTGGCCTGCCAGGAGGAACGCGACGCCGACGAGGGCGCGGCCAGCCTCTACAACCGGCGCGGCAACAAGGACAGCCAGCTGCGCTGACGCCCCGAGCCCTCTTGGACTTCTCGGCCGACAGAGAGCCATCCCACGCCGAAACCCCCTTAAACCTTTCTCCATCTGGGGGGTCTGGGGGCCTCAGGCCCCCAGCCGCCGGAGGCATCCCTTCCGTTTTCTCCCTAACTCGACGTATCAAGCAGCGAGCCGGTGTCGCGAAGCAGCAGATTGAGCAGGATGTCTTCAACGGAGTTGGTGGGCTGTTGGCGTCGCGCTTCCACGGCCTGTTCCAGCAGTTCCGACTGGCCCTTGAGGTTTTCGGCCTGATATTCCAGCCCGCTTTGGCGGTTGGTGTAGATGTCGTTGATGATGGTGGTGCTGCCGAGCTTGTCCGTCACCCGGGCGAGTTCCGTGGCCCTGTCGGTGGAGTTGTTCAGGTTGGCGCTGGTGAGCTCGGTGAAATTGAGCGCGTTGAAATCCTGGAAATTGAGGTTGAAGCCGCCGTTTTTGTAGGCCTGGATATAGACGTTGCCGTTGGCGTCGATCTGGTCCGTGTCCCACTTCGTGCCGTCAAGCAGCGAGATGCCGTTGTATTCCGTCTGCGGGATGAGGCTTAAGATTTCGCTGCGCAGGGAATCGTAGGTGCTCGTCTGGGCGGCCGTCGGCGTGGTGCTGATGGATTCGATGATGGCCTTCATCTCCTCCAGATTGCTCTTGATGGTGGCCACGCTCTCGTTGGCGATGCCGACCATGGCGGCCGCTTCCGAGACGTTGGCGGAATTTTGCAGCGTGGTGCGCACGTCGGCCCGAAGCGTGCCGGTGATGGCCTCGTCAAAGGGGTTGGTGCGCGGCACGACGTTGCGCGGTGCGAGCATCATGTCGCGCAGGCTTTGCCCAACCGGTCCCGACTGGAACAGGAAGTTGCTCAACAGGCTTTGCTGCATCAGCTGCATCGAGGTGTCGATGAGCAGGCTGCGTTCGTAATCGCTCAGCGCCATGGCCGTCCGCCCCGTTAAAATATCCCTTTACGTTGTCATCGGCCGCAACCGGGGGGGACTTTAGGCGTCATCAGGAAATTCCCGGCCAGGGGCGGGAATGTGGAGAGGGGCGATGTCGGGTGACCGGGCAGGGGCCGCGACGGGGGGGAGGGCCGGCAAAAACCGTCTGGCCCTGGCCGCGAGGCGCGCAAGCGTCTGGGAAACGGCCCCGCCGTCGCCGATGGCGCCAGCCGGGCCGGCACGTCGATGGTTGTCGACGGCCGGCCCCGGACAGCTGCGGCACGGCGACGTCGTCGGAAGCGGCCGATGCCTTACGAGGTTGGGCAGGGACCGCGATCCGGGGAATAGCGGTTGACGATGGGCAGCCGCCAGTCCTTGCCGAAGGCCCGGGAGGTGATCTTGGGGCCGGGCGGGCTTTGGCGGCGCTTGTATTCGTTGCGGTCCACCAGCCGCGTCACCCGGTCCACCACGGCCGGGTCCAGGCCGCGCTCCAGCATGGCCGCCGGGGACAGCCCCAGTTCCACATAGGCCCGCAAGGCCGGGTCCAGCACGTCGTATTCGGGCAGGGAATCGGAATCCTTCTGGTTGGGCCGCAGCTCGGCCGTGGGCGGCTTGACCAGCACCCGCTCGGGGATGACGTCGAGGCCGGCTTGTTCGTTTCGCCAGCGCGACAGGGCGTAGACCAGGGTCTTGGGCACGTCCTTTATCACGGCGTAGCCGCCGGCCGTGTCGCCGTAGAGGGTGGAATAGCCCACGCCCACCTCGGACTTGTTGCCCGTGGTCAGCACCAGCCGGCCGAACTTGTTGGACAGGGCCATGAGCAGCGTGCCGCGAACGCGCGGCTGGAGGTTTTCCTCGGTGACGTCAAAGGGCCGGTCGCCGAAGATGGGGCCAAGGGCGTCGAGGAAGGCCTGGAAGATCGGCTCGATGACCACGGTCTTGAGCTCAATGCCCAGGCGCTCGGCCAGGGCCTTCGCGTCTTCCAGGCTGTCGTCTGAGGAAAACCGGGTGGGCATGGCCACCCCCAGCACGTTTTCCGGCCCCAGGGCGTCGGCGGCGACGGCGGCTGTCAGCGACGAGTCGATGCCGCCGGAAAGGCCCAGGGCCACGCCGCAAAAGCCGGATTTGCGAACATAATCCCGGGTGGCCGTGACCAGGGCGCGGTAGACTTCGGCCACCGGTTCCAGGGGCGCGGCCATGGTGGCCTGGGCCAGGGCCGGCCGGGCCGGCGAGGCCAGGGGAGAAAGGGCCGTGCGGACCGGGCGGCAGGCCGGGGCCGGCTCCCATTTGCGGCAGCGCGGGTCAAGCAAGCGCTGGCGGGTGGGCAGATCGACGTCAAGATCGCACCAGACCATGTCCTCGTCGAATTGCCGCCCCCGGGCCAGGAGGGAACCGTCCGGGGCGAAGACCAGACTGTGGCCGTCGAAGACCAGCTCGTCCTGGCCGCCGACCAGATTGGCGTAGGCCACAAAGGCCCCGTTGTCCGCCGCTCGGGTGGCCAGCATCCGCTCCCGGGACGTCCCCTTGCCCATGTGGTAGGGCGAGGCGGAAATGTTGATGAGTAGCCGCGCCCCGCCGTGCTTGGCCTGCTCGGTGGGCGGCCCGTCGGGGTACCAGATGTCCTCGCACACGGACACGCCGAAAGTGAGCCCCCCCCGGTCGAAGACCGTGGTCCCCTGGCCGGCGGCGAAATAGCGGTTCTCGTCGAACACGCCGTAATTGGGCAAAAACCGTTTGGCCACGAGGCCGGCCACAGCCCCGTCATGGGCGATAATGGCGGCGTTTACGAGGTCGCCCTCAAACCAGGGGCAGCCGAAGATCGCCGTCAGCCCCTGGCTCTCCCGGGCGATGTCCCTGGCGGCGGCCATGCAGGCGGCCACGAAATCGGGCTTGAGCAGCAGATCCTCGGGCGGATAGCCGGCCACGACCATTTCCGGGAATACGACGATGTCGGCTCCGCCGTTCCGGGCCGCGTGCAGGCGGGAGACGACGGCGGCGGCGTTGGCGGCCACGTCGCCGACGGTGGGATTGAGCTGGCAAAGGGCCAGGCGAAGGGCGGGCATGGCGGCCTCCTTAGGCGGTCAGGTTCCGGGAATCTCTAGCTCTTCTTGCACCTGCCGGCAACCGTGGCGGGACAGGGGAGGGCGATCAGAGCGGCATTAGCCCTTGCCGTCGTTCTTCCTGCCGCGTATGTCTGAAACCATGCATAATCCTGAATTGTTCTTCGCCGGCGAAGAGGGCGTTTTCGATGCGGCTGGCTGCAGCCGTCGAACCATGGCCAGGGGCCGCCGGGGCGGAGGTGTTGCTTGAAGGGTTTTCGCGCCCCAGGGGTCGTACGCCCCGGCGTGGCGCGTCGCCCGGTTTGGTTGCAGCCGGGAGGCGGCCTCCTGGCGTTGGTCTTTCTGACGTGTCTGGCCTGCCTGGCCGGCCCGGCCCGGGCCGAACTGGCGGACTTCACGCCCGAAGAGCGGGCCTATGTCCGCGACCTCGGGCCGGTGACGGTCTGCGTGGACCCGGACTGGCCGCCTTTCGAGCGTTTAAATGCCCGGGGGCAGTACGAGGGCGTGGGGGCCGACCTGTTTCGGCTGGCGGCCGAGGTGGCCGGGCTGCGTTACCGCATCGTGCCCACGGCTGATTGGGACGAGTCCGTGGCCGCCTCCAAGGACGGCCGCTGCCGGCTTTTGGCTTTTCTCAACCAGACCCCGGCCCGGGATGAGTGGCTTTTATTCACCCCGCCGCTTTTCACCGACGCCAATGTCTTCATCACCCGGGAGGAACATTTCTTCATCGCCGATCCGGCCGAGCTGACCGGAGAAACCATCGTCTTTCCCTCCGGCACCTCCATGGAGGAGCGGGTGCGCCGGGACTATCCCAACCTGCGCGTATTAAACAGCGCCTCGGAGCGCGAGGCCCTGGACATGGTGTCCGAGCGCAAGGCCGACATGACCCTGCGTTCCCTGGTGGTGGCCGCCTACACCATCAAAAAGGAAGGGCTTTTCAACCTCAAGATCGCCGGCAAGCTGCCGGGCTACGACAATGCCCTGCGCATCGGCGTGTCCAAGGACATGCCCCAGTTGCGCGATATCCTCAGCAAGGCCGTGCGCACCATCACCCCGGCCGAACGCGAGGAGATCGTCAACCGCCACGTGTCCATCAACGTCGAGACCGTGACCGATTACGGGCTTGTCGGCCGCATCGCGGCGGGCTTTGCCCTCATCGTGGCCATCGTCGTGGCCTGGAACCTGCGCATCAACAAGCTTTACGCCGAGCTGGAGCGCCGTTCCCGCACCGATCCGCTCACCGGTCTGGCCAACCGCACCCATCTCGACGCCGTGCTGCGCCAGGAGGCCGACCGGGCCGAGCGCTACAACCGGCCCTTTGCCGTCATCCTGTTCGACGTGGACCTCTTCAAGGCCGTCAACGACGCCCACGGCCATCTGGTCGGGGACAAGGTGCTCAAAACCCTGGCCAAAGCGGCCCAGGCGACGGTGCGGGCCAGCGACATGGTGGGCCGCTGGGGCGGCGAGGAATTTCTTGTCCTGTGCCCGGAAACCGACGCCGCCTCGGCCCTGGTCCTGGCCGAGCGCCTGCGCCTGGCCGTGCGGGGAGAACCCTTCGAGACCGGCTCAGTTCAGACTGTGAGCCTGGGCGTGGCCGCCTTTGCCCCGGGCGACTCCGTGGACAGCCTGCTGATCCGGGCCGATGACGCCCTGTACCGGGCCAAAAACGCCGGCCGCGACCGGGCCATGGCCGCCTGAGCGCCAGCCGCCTCTGGCATTATCCTGCCTCCTGCTGCCCGTCTGCTTGCCGCGCAGGCCGGGGCTGCTCAAGGCCGCCGCGAGTGAGTCTTGTGCGCCGCCTTCGCCGTTGTCGTCGGCCCGCCCCCCTTGGTGGCGACGCAAAACCGTGCTACGCTGGCGGGAATCCCGGACCAGCCCGCGTTTGTCCTGAGCCATGACGCGGCCGGACCGGCGGCGCGTTTGGGCGGACGACGAGCGGCGGCAACGGCAACCGGGCGGGGTGGCGGATGCGGACCGAGGGGACACCAGCGGCGGCGCAGGGCGTGGAACAGGCCGAGAAACAGGCCGTGGCCGCGCTTTTTCAGGAAGGACGGCTGGGCGAAATCGTCGAGCGGGCCACGAAGCTCACCGTGCTCCACCCAGGCGACGCCTACGGCTGGACGGTCTTGAGCGCCGCCATGCTGCGCCAGGGACGAAACGAGCAGGCCATTTCCCCGCTGCGGCGCGCCTTGACCATCTCCCCGCGGCAGGCGGGGCTTTACAGCAATCTCGGGCTGGCGCTTTTCGGCCTGGGGCGGACGGAGGAAGCCATGGACTGCTTCGAGCAGGCCCTTGCCATAGACCCCGATTCCGTGGCCGCCCGGAACAACCGGGGCAGCGCCCTGGAAGCTTGCGGCCGCCTGGAAGAGGCGCGCCTGGAATACGAGGCCTCCCTCGACCTTAAACCGGACCAGCCGCGCACCCTCTACAATCTCGCCAACACCCTCTACGCCCTGGGCCGGCCGGCCGAGGCCGTGCCGCGCTACCAGGCGGCCCTGACCCTGTGCCCGGACTACGCCTACGCCCTGGCCAACTGCGGCGTGGCCCTAACCGCCCTGGGGCGCGCCGCCGAGGCCGAGGACTGCGCCCGGCGGGCGCTGCGCCTGGAACCCGGCCTGGTCGAGGCCCGCATCCTGCTGGCCAACACACTGCTTGCGCGCGGCTATCCGGCCGAGGCCCTGACCGTGGTCGAGGCCGGCCTGGACCTAACGCCCGGGCCGGAACTGCGCCGGCTCTTTGTCGCCTGTCTGCGCGGCCAGCCGGCCCCGGCTGCCGGCACGCCCCGGCGCGAGCGGCTTCTGGCCGCCCTGACCGACCCTTGGACCCGGAGCGTCGAGGTGGCGGGCGTGGTCTCGCCCATGCTGGAAGCCGATCCGGCCATCGCCGGCTGCCTGGAACGGGCGCTCAACACCTGGCCCGGACGACTCACGCCCCAGGATCTCTACGGCCCGGCCGGCCCCGGGGCCGTGGCCGGAGACGCGCTGCTGCGCGCCTGGCTCGACGCCGGCCCGGCCTCTTCCCCGGCCCTGGAGCGATTCCTGACCCTGGCCCGGTCCTGCCTGCTGGCCCAGGCCGCCGCCGACGAACCCCATGTCCGCGACGTCACCCCCGCCGACGAGCGGGTGACGGCCTTCCATGCCGCCCTGGCCCGGCAATGTCGGGTTAACGAGTATGTATTTCATGTGACGGCCGAGGAGGAAGTGGCCGTGGCCGTGCTGCGGGACTGTCTGGCCGACGCCCTGGCCGGCTGCGGGCTCATTGCCCCGTCCTGGGTGCTGGCCGCCGCCGCCTACGGCCCGCTTCGGGCCGTGCCCGGCCATGCCGGGCTGTTGGAGCGTCCCTGGCCCGAGGCCGTGGGCCGCGTCCTGACGCAGCAGCTCGTCGAGCCGGCGGCCGAGCAGGAGCTTCGCGGCCGCATCCCGGCGCTCACCCCCATCGAGGACGGCGTGTCCCGGCTGGTGCGGCGGCAATACGAGGAAAATCCCTATCCCCGCTGGGTGTTGCCGGCCCCGGCCGAAGCGCCGATGACGCTGGCCGCCAATTTGCGCGAACGCTTCCCCCGGGCCGATCTGGCCGGCGTGCCCGACGGGCCGACCCTGGACGTGCTGGTGGCCGGCTGCGGCACGGGGCAGCATTCCCTGGAGACGGCCCGGGCTTACCTTGGCGCGCGGGTGCTGGCCGTGGACCTCAGCCTCACCAGCCTGTGCTATGCCCGGCGCAAGGCCCTGGAGCAGGGCGTGGGCAACATCGAATACGCCCAGGCCGACCTGCTGCGCCTGAGCGGGTTGGGGCGCGACTTCGATCTGGTGGAGTCTTCCGGCGTCCTGCACCATCTGGCCGATCCGGCCGGGGGCTGGCGGGCGCTTTTGCCGCTGGTGCGCCCGGGCGGGGTCATGCGCATCGGGCTTTACAGCCGCCTGGCCCGGCGCGGCATCGCCAAGGTGCGCCGGATGATCGCCGACCGGGGCCTGGACGCCACGCCCGAGACCATTCGGGCCTTTCGCCAGGAGCTTTTGGACATGCCCTGGGAACCGAGCTGGGGCCGCTTTCTGCTGGGGGATTTTTTCAGCGCCAGCGGTTGCCGGGATTTGCTGTTCCATGTCCAGGAACACTGCCTGGACCTGCTGGAGATCAAGACGTTTTGCCTGGAAAACGGCCTTCGTATCATTGGCCTGGAAGCCGAGCCGGAAGTTATTGCGGCCTACCATGCCCGCTTTCCGGACGATCCGGCCGCTGTCAATCTGAGCAACTGGCACGCCTTCGAGGCCGACAATCCGGACACGTTTCTCAACATGTACCAGTTCTGGGTGCAGCGGACGGCCTGATCCTCATGGATAAGTGGAAAGTCGCGCCGTCTGTCGCGCTGGATGGAGAGGCGAGAACGCACGACGGAGAGGACTGGATCGTGCGCGAGGCCGAGTTTCAGGAGGCGGGGGCCGTGGCGGAACTCGTCGCCCTGGCTTACGGCGACGTGGCCCGGCGTTTCGACCTTCACGCCGGCAACTGCCCGACTCATCCCTCGCTCATGACCCGGGAGCGCATCGAGCGCGGCATGGCGCTCGGCACGACCATGTTGCTGGCCTTCGACAGGGGGACGCTTTGCGGCTGCGTAGGCCTGCGCCAGCCGGTCGAGGGGGACAGCATCCTGGAACGACTGGCCGTGGCTCAGGCCTGCCGCCGCCTGGGGCTTGGCCGGACGCTGGTCGGCCGGGCTTGCTCCCTGGCCGGGCGGATCGGCGCGGGGCAGGTCGAAATCGGCATCATCGCCAAGCAGCACGAGTTGCGGCAGTGGTACGAAACCCTGGGGTTTCGGGCCGTGCGCACGGCGCGTTTCGAGTCTCTCCCCTTCGAGGTCCTTTATCTGCGAAAGGCCGTCGGGGCCAAGGCCCCGGGCTAGGGCGGCGCTTCGTGATCCGACCGGCCGGCGTGTTCCCGATGCGCCGAACACCGCCTAGGGCAGCACTTTTCCCGGATTCAGAAGCCCCGCCGGATCGAAGGCGGCCTTGATGCCGCGTTGCAGGGACAGGCTCCTCTGCGACAACTCCATGTCGATAAAGGGCCGCTTGGCGATGCCGATGCCGTGCTCACCGGACATGGTGCCGCCCAGGGCCAACACCTCGGCGATGAGATCCCTGGCCAGGGCCATGGCCCTGTCTCGGCTGCCGGCTTCGCCCGTGATGTTGACGTGGATGTTGCCGTCGCCGGCATGGCCGAAGGCGTAGACCCTAAGCCCATGGCGCTGCCCCAGGGCCGGCAAGGCGTCGATGAGGTCCGGGATGCGGGCGATGGGCACGGCTACGTCCTCGGACAGGTAAAAGGGCGCGCTCTCGTGGATGCGGGTGGAAATCTGGCGGCGAATGCCCCACAATTCCTCGCGCTCCTGGGCGTTTTGCGCCGGCAGCACGGCCAGCGCTCCGCCATCGCGACACACGGCCTCCATGCGCCCGATGTCCCGCGCCGCCTGATCCGGGTCGCCGTCGGCCTCGAAAAGGAGCAGAGCCGCTTCCGGACCGGGCAGCTCGAAAGGCAACAATTCGGCCACGATGCCCAGACACGCTCGATCCATAAGCTCCAGGGCGCAGGGCGAAACGCCGCCGGCCATCACCGCCGCCACCGCCGCCACGGCCGCGCGCGCGTCCGGAAAAAGCGCCGCCGCCGCCCGCACCTCGCGCGGATGCGGAATAAGCTTCACCGTCAGCTCGGTGATGATCCCCAGCGTCCCCTCCGACCCGACCATAAGCCCGGTCAGGTCGTAGCCCACCACGCCCTTGCGCGTGGCCGTGCCGCAACGCACCACCTCGCCGTCCGGCAAAACGGCCGTCAGCCCCAACACATAATCGCGGGTGACGCCGTATTTCACGCAGGCCGGACCGCCGGCGTTGGTGGCGGCGTTGCCGCCAAGGGTGCAGGTGGTCAGGCTGGCCGGATCGGGCGGATAAAAAAGCCCTGCCTCCTTGGCCGCCTGGCGCAAGGTCTGGGTCACCACCCCGGCCTGGACCGCGGCGCACAAATTGGCCGTGTCCAACAGCGTAATACGGGCCATGCGCGACAAATCGACCACCACGCCGCCCGCAACCGCCAGACAGCCGCCCGCCAGCCCCGTGCCGGCCCCGCGCGGCGTCACGGCAAAACCATGCCGGCCGGCCAGCACCATCAGCCGGCTCACGTCCCCGGCATCGGCCGGAAAAAACACCGCCTCGGGCGGAATGAGCAAACCGGCGTCGTCCTTGGCGGCAGCGTCCCTGGCCGCCTCGTCATAAACAAAGCCCGGCCCAAGTTCGCGCCCCAGCGCGTCCAGCAATGCGGCGTTCATGGTGTGTGTCCTTTAGGGAAGAGGGGAGGATGAGAAGAGGGGAAGAATAAGATGCCTCCGGCGGCTGGGGGCCTGAGGCCCCCAGACCCCCCGACTGAAGAAATTTTTCAGGGGGTTCGACGGCGATTGCAACACCCACGAGGGCCGACATATTCCCGCCCATCCCCCTTAAACCATTTGGGGGGTCCGGGGGCCTCAGGCCCCCGGCCGCCGGAGGCATTCTTCTCTTTCTCTCACTACTCGCGTTTGCTTTCGAAGCCTGGGATCTCCAGTTTCTTTTCGGCGATCTTGAGGAGGAACGAGGCGATGGTGACCAGGGCCAGGTAGTACAGCCCCACGACGATGAAGACTTCGGTATTGCGGAAGCTGGACTTGGCCAGGCTGCGTCCCATGCCGGTCAGGTCGCTGACGGTGATGATGGAGGCCAGGGACGAGTATTTGATGAGGTAGATGATTTCGTTGCCGCAGCCTGGCAGCGCCCGGCGGAAGGCCTGGGGCAGCACCACCGAGGTGACGGACTGGAAGGGCGTCATGCCCAGGGCCTGGGCGGCGCGCAGCTGGCCGCGCTTGATGGAAAGCAGCCCCCCCCGGATGTATTCGGACTGGTAGGCGCCGCTGCACAGGGCAAATCCGACGATGGCGGCCCACATGGGCGACAGCACCAGGGCGAAATCGCCGATGCGCACGTAGGGCAGGGCGAAGTACCAGAAGTAGAGCTGCACGACCAGCGGCGTGCCGCGAAACAGCGACACGTAGGCGTCAAGGGTCTTGACCACCGGGCGCGGACCGTAGACCCGCAGCGCGCCCACGGACACGCCGATGGCCACGCCGAAAAGCGAGGCCGGCACGATAAGCAGGATGCTGGTCCACAGTCCGGCGTCCAGGGCCGGGATGATGCGCTCCCAGGCAAAGGCGAAAAAATCGTCCATGGGCGTCCTTAGGCCCGGGGAGCCGGGGCGATTTCGCAGTGGCCGTCGCCGGCCAGTTCGCTGAGCTTGGCGCAAAACGACTGGGTGCGGCTGCCGGAGTCGCGGGCGAGCAGTTGGGAGGGCGCGCCGCGTTCCACGATGCGTCCGCGCTCCATGAACAGGAATTCGTCGGCCAGGGCGGCGGAAAAGCTGATCTGGTGGGTGGCCATGACCATGGTCATGCCGAGGTCGGCCAGATCGCGGATGACGGTGAGCACCTCGCCGATGAGTTCGGGGTCCAGGGCCGAGGTGGGTTCGTCGAGCAGCAGCACCTTGGGGTCCATGGCCAGGGCCCGGGCCACGGACACGCGCTGTTTCTGGCCGCCGGAGAGCTGGGCCGGGTAGAGGGTGGACTTGTCGGCCAGCCCGACCCGGGCGAGTTCTTCCATGGCCCGGTTGGTGGCGGCCCGCTTGTCCAGGCCCTTGACCTTCACAAGCGCCACCCGGACGTTTTCCAGGGCCGAGAGGTGGTCAAAGAGGTTGAAGTCCTGGAAGATCATGCCCACCTGCTGGCGCAGGGCCAGCAGTTCTTTTCTGCTTTTGCCGTCCACGGCCTTGCCGTCCAGGGAAATGGTCCCGGAGTCCGGGGGCGACAGGAAATTGATGCAGGATAAAAGCGTGGACTTGCCGGCTCCGGAGGGGCCGATGAGGACTTTTAAGTGCCCCTTTTTGACGGAAAACGAGACATCGTCCAGGATGCGCTGGCCGCCGATGGTCTTGACGATGTTCTCCACGCGCAAAATGACCGGATCGTCCATGCTACAGGCTTCCCTGGTGCGCGTATCCGGGGATGCGCACCTTGGCTTCGAGGCGTTTGAGGGTTTTGATGCCGGCCCAGGTGAGGAAGAAAAAGAGCGCTCCGGCCAGGATGGACAGGGGCAGCGGCTGGTGGGTGGTGGCGGCCACGGCGCGGGTGCGGGCCATGACTTCCAGGACGCCGATGGTAAAGGCCAGGGCGGAGTCCTTGAGCAGGATCGAATATTCGTTGGACCAGGCCGGGATGGCCAGGCGCAGGGCCTGGGGCAGGATGATGGTGCGGATGGCCACGGCGTCGCTCATGCCCAGGGCCCGGGCGGCCTTGAGCTGGCCGGCGGGCAGGCTGGCCATGGCCCCTCGGAAAATTTGCGACTGGTAGGCGGCGCTGGTCAGCCCCAGCACGATGACGGCCGAGAGGAATCCCGAGGACAGCGGCAGAAACGCCAGGGCCGGGATTTCGCTCAGGTAGGCCATGATGCCGAAATAAAAGAGGTAGAGCTGCACGAGGATGGGCACGCCGCGAAAGAGCCAAACGTAGCCGGCCACGGCCTTGCGGGTGAGCGGATGGCCGTAGACGTGGAGCACGGCCAGGGGCACGCCGAGGACAAAGCCCACGAGCATGGCTCCGAGAATAAGCCCTGCCGTCCACCACAGTCCGCCGAGAATGTAGGGCATGGCCTCCCAGCTGGCCTGCGCGGCGGTGATAAATCCTTCCATGAAATACGTCCGGGGGAGCGCCCCGGGCCGCGCGTAAGGCGCGTGGCCCGGGAGCGTTGCGGGAAAGCGGGCTTGCTAGATGCCGTACTTGGCCTTGAGTTCCTTCCAGTAGGGGTCGGCCATGAGGAGCTTGAGGCCCTCGTTGACCTTGGCCTGGAATTCCTTGTCTTCCTTGCGCATGGCGTAGCCGTACTTTTCGGGGGCGGCGTCGAAGGTGCCGGCGATCTTGAAGCCGGGGGCCTTCATGACTTCGGCGGCGATGGTGCTGTCCATGCCGGATCCGGCGATGCGGCCGATTTTCACGTCTTCCATGGACAGGTCGGTGGAGTCGTAGGGCACGAGTTCGAACTTGTAGCCGGGCTGGCCGACGAAGCCTTCGAGGAGCTTGGCGGTAACGGTGCCGCGCTGGACGCCGATCTTCTTGCCTGACTTGAGGATATCGGCAAAGGGCGTGGCTTCCTTGTCGCCAACGACCAGGACCTGGGTGACTTCGTAGTAGGGGATGGAGAAATCGACTTTCTGGGCGCGTTCGGCGGTGGCGCTCATGCCGGAAGCGATGATGTCGATCTTTTTGGCCAAAAGGGCGGGGATGATGCCGTCCCAATCCATGGGCTGGTGTTTGACCTTGAAGCCCATCTTTTTGGCGATCCAGTCCAGGGATTCGACGTCGAAGCCGGTGGGTTTGCCGGCCTTGTCGACGAAGCCGAAGGGCGGAAAGCCGAAATCGATGCCGTTGACGTAGACTTTTTCCTCGGCCTGGGCCAGGCCGCCGAAGCACAGGACAAAGGCGGCCAGGGCGGCCAGAAGAAGGCCAAAACGTTTGCGCATGGTTCGCTCCCGGGGTTGAAGGTGGCAGATGCGGGGACAAGAACGTATCCGACGTCGCCGGGTGTCCGGCGCGACTGGCCAAGCTCAAATCCGCAAGCGAAAAAAGTAACAGACAACCCCCTGGCGATCAAGGCCGGCGTCGGCCGGGCGGGCCGGAAACAGGGCGCTTGGGCCGTTGCCTTGGTCTCCCCGCCGAACTGCGCGGAATCATAAAAACACATCTCAGGCGGGTTGAGCCGCGAGGGGGCCACGGTAAACGAATTCTCCTCGTGTTCGCGGGCTTCAAGGAAGATTTTTCAAGCGGTTCCAGGGAGCACTTGTATGCACCAGAAAAAAAAGACCCACCAAGGGGTTACGAGCCAAGAGATACTTTAAAGAATTGTGCAGCGGATTCGCAATGAGATTGGCAAACAGTTTCTGGCATGGTAAGGGGTATTTACGGTGTATTTGTGCCCAGAGAACAGAACTCGAGACACAAAAGGAAGAAGGTGGACAATGGTCGTTAACAAATTGTCTCTCCGGGATACGTCGATATTGAAAGCAATATCCATTATATTCATAGTGCTACATAATGCTTTGCATCCAATTTACAGGCCAACAAAGGTATGTAACGAGTTTGATTTTTCCATTTCCCGGATACAGTTTTTTTGGGACAACGTGTCCAATAATATTCTTGCCCTGCCAAATTGTATTTTGATGGCATTTGGGTATGTCGGGGTGGCCTACTTCTTCTTCTTTTCAGCCTATGGACTTGCCTACAAATTCAATAAAAGCGAGAACGTTCCATACTGGGAATTTGTAAAAACGAGACTGGTCAAGTTATATATCCCCATAGCCCTATCAACGTTATTTCTGCTCGTCTTTGTGCTGTTGTTCGGACAATACGGAACCCATGCAAGACTCAGTCCTTACCATCTGCTGTTGCAACTCGCAACTTTCGTAAATTTCACTTCGAGTTATGACGCAGTCATTGTTGGCCCCTGGTGGTTTTTGGGAGCAATAATTCAACTTTATTTTGTCCTGCATATTTTGATGTGGGGAACGAAAAAGTACGGGAATTATTTTCTTCTGGTGATTTCAATTGCTTCCATATTTATACTGATGACGTTTAACAACCTGTTGTCAGAATACATTTTTTTAAAAAAGAATATCATCGGATGGCTGCCGGAAGTGTCGCTGGGCATTTACTTCGTGCGAAGCCGTAAAATTGAAATCACAAACGTACAAGCGACGGTGCTGGCCGCAGTTTGTTTGCTCTTGTACCTTCTTGGCAATGTCTATGAGTTTTTTTGGTATTTTTCGTCCTTCGCAATTCTTTTGTTTTGCGTCATCGTCTCGCACCCTGTCTTATTGTTCGTGCACAAGTTTTGCCGGCTTGATGATTTCTTGAACTATACAGGAAAAATTTCAGTCTACATGTTTCTTGTCAACGGGATAATACGAGAGCCAATCATCGAATTGTACAGCAGGCCGTCTTCGACTGTTCTAACACATTCAATCTGTGCCTTGACCATTCTCGTTCTTTCGTTTTTCGTCGCAGTGCTCTTGATGTTCATTCAAGAAAAGACTGCTGCCGCTTTGAATAGTGGCACCTCGTGATGTATATCCCTCTGGCGTAGCCAATTTGCAAAGAGATCGTTGCAACAAGTCGAATGCAGCTCGCGGTGAGACGTATCTTTTCGTTTTGAGACGCAACAATTTGATGTTGGGGAGAGAAATGCGGAAAATGGCACGTATGCTTTTGGCCTTTGTCGTTGTTGTTCTTTTGAACGGCTGCTGCGGGGCGGGCTTACAACCCCATGCCGGGCAATCGTTGCCACCGGTACAGCTTGATCTTGCGACGTTCGACTCCGGATTTGGCGGGTTTTTCACGGCAAAATGCATGCTGGATCAAGCGCCGGAGTTGCTTAAGAAATACAATGTCGCCATTTCCATTACGCATTATGGCGATTCCAAACATGCCCCATATGGGAACAAGCCCCCCTCGGAGATTGCGAGGCTGACCGGGCTTGGCGTGGAAAAGGCCTTGGAAGACGGAGCCGAGGTCGTGGCCATCGCCTGCAATACCGCCTCGACACAGCATCCTGCCGTCATCGAAAACATCAAGCAGAAGTATCCGGACAAGGAGCACTCCGTCCTGTCAATCATAACGCCGACCATAGGCGCCGTAAAAGAACGTCTGGACAAGCTTCTCGCCACGAATGAGACGGCGACGCTCGCTATATTCGCAACGCCGGCAACAGTGAAAAGCATGACCTATCCCGCGAAGCTGGCGGACATCTATCAAGGGAAGCTGGAGAATGGCGACATCCAGGAAATCAGGCAAGACGACTGGAAGGACTCCTCCCGGCAAACGGCCAATTTTGTTTCTCGCAGCCTCGTCCGGCTTCCCAAAAAGAAAACCATATTCATCTACCAGTTTGCGCCGGGGAACTGGGTCAGCATGATTGAAGAAGGCGCTTTGCAAGACGTCAAACAACGGATCGTTCAGGATGACGTAAGACAATTTCTTGCAAGGCTTTCTCTGGATCACGCTCTTTCCGTTGTCGGCCTGTTTTGCACGCATTACCCCGTATTCAAAGGTCTTATTGCAAAGGAGATGATGGCGGAAAAGGCTGCTGATTCCTCCACACAATTTGTTGAGCAAGGAGATTTTGCTGCAAGTTACGCCTATGCCGCCATTTATTCACAATACAAAGATAAAGTTAGGGATTTTACTGTTTCAGAACAGGAACTTGCAGGGCTTGTTGAGAGAGCGAAGCCTAAGGTTGTGATAAGCGGAGACAATGTATCCCAGACACAAAATCTGGTGAGGACCATTTTTCCTGAATTAAAGGACGTTATCGTCGTCAATGAATCTTTTTCCTCAGCGCCATGAAGTGCATGAGTCTGCGCCGAAAAGCACAAGAGGCCTTTTCTTGGCCGCTTACCTTTTCGGCCAGAGTGCATCCCCCGGGAAGACATACCTGGCAACATCGGCCGCCGGTGTGCGTTTCGACAAGGTGTTGCATTGGCCCTGTCATGGCGCGACGTGCCCGCTCCTGGTCTGCTCCGGAACCGTATCCGCCAGCTCCCGCGAGAAATCCTGAAGGACCAACAAAGAGATAATCAGACGAGCTGGGTGCCAAGCACCCGGTTGCGGCCGGCCATCTTGGCTTCATAGAGTTTGCGGTCGGCCAGGCACAGCAGGTTCTCGGCGCTGCCCCCGGCCTTGGGCACGCAGCAGGCCGCGCCCAGGGTGATGGTGACCACCTTGGAAACGCACGAGCCGTCGTGGGTCAGGCCCAAGTCGGACACGGCCAGACGCATGGCCTCGGCCAGATGCATGGCCCCGGCCAGGTCGGTCTCTTCCAGGATGACGACGAATTCCTCGCCGCCAAACCGCGCCGCCAGATCGCCCGGGCGCTTGAGCACGCCGGCCAGGGTGGCGGCCACGGCCTTCAGGCATTCGTCGCCGGCCATGTGGCCGTAGGTGTCGTTGTAGGCTTTGAAACAGTCGATGTCGGCCATGAGCAGGCTCATGGACGTCGCCCCGCGCATGGCCTGCCGCCAGGCCCGGTTGAGGCAGTCGTTGAAGCGGCGGCGGTTGGCGATGCCGGTCAGGCCGTCACGCATGGACAG
This sequence comes from Solidesulfovibrio carbinolicus, assembly GCF_004135975.1. Classification (NCBI taxonomy): domain Bacteria; kingdom Pseudomonadati; phylum Thermodesulfobacteriota; class Desulfovibrionia; order Desulfovibrionales; family Desulfovibrionaceae; genus Solidesulfovibrio; species Solidesulfovibrio carbinolicus. The sequence continues at coordinate 1,525,317 of NZ_CP026538.1, forward strand.
CGTTTCCAGCAGATCGCCCCGGCGCTTGAGTTCCACATGGGTGCGCACCCTGGCCTGGACGATGGGGACGCTCACCGGCTTGACGATGTAGTCCACGGCCCCCAGGGCCAGCCCCAGCGTCTCGTCGGCCACGTCGCCCTTGGCCGTCAGGAAAATGATGGGGATGTTGCGGGTGGCCGCCCGGGCCTTGAAACGGCGGCAGACTTCGTAGCCGTCCATGTCGGGCATGAGGATGTCGAGCAAAATAAGGTCCGGCGGACTTTCTTCCACCAAACGCAGAGCCTGGGCGCCGCTGGAGGCGATGCGCACGTCGTATTCGCTGCGCAGGGCTTCGGTCAAGACAGCCAGGTTGGAAGGGGCGTCGTCAACGATGAGGATCGTTGCCGGGGCGGTGGGCAATTCCATGCAGTAGGCTCCGCAACATGAGGCGAGTAAGGCTGTCTAGCCTCTCGATGGGGGGAAGGCAAGGCCGTTAACGTTGGGACGCGCCCGGCCGCCGGTTGGTGAGCCATACCCCGGCCAGCACCAGCGCCCCCCCCACGGCCAGGGCCGGGGACAGCGGCTCGTCCAACAGCGCATGGCCAAGGATCACGGCCACCACCGGCACGAGGTTGATAAACACCCCGGCCTTGGTCGGGCCGATGGCCTTGACGCCTTCATAATACCAGGAAAACCCGTAGCCCGTGGCCAGGATGCCGAAAAAGCCCACGCAGCCCCAGGCGATAGGCCCGGCCGCCGCCACGTCGCGCCACAGGCCCGAGGCCAACGCCGGCGGCAACAGCATGGCCGCGCCCAGGATGCACGACCAGGCCACGGCGCTGTACGGCCCCACCCGCTCCATGGCTTTCTTGCCGGCCAGGGTGTAGGCGGCCCAGGCGGCCACGCAGCCGAAGATGCACAAATCCCCCGTCGAAAGCCCCTTGGCCAACAGCGCCGCCGGATCGCCGCCCGAGACGATGCAGCCCACGCCGGCAAACGAGATGGCGATGCCGGCGATCTTGAGCTTAGTGAAACGCTCACGGAAAAACAGACCTGAAAACAGCGCCACCACCGACGGGATGCAGGCCACGATAAGCGCCGCCCGGCCGGCCGGCACGGTGCGAAGCCCGGCGAAAAACAGCGCGTTGTAGGCAAAGATGCCCGTGGCGGCCAGGGTCAGCAGCCAGGGCAGGTCGCGCCGGGCCAGCCTGGGGAATTTTCCCTCCACGCGGGCAGTCAGGCAAAAGAGGAACACCGAAGCCAGGGCGAAACGCAAAAACGCCGCCGAAAACGGTCCCATGTAGGTGGACAGCACCCGGCCGGCCACCCAGGTGCCGCCCCACAGCACGGCCGAACCGACGAGTTTGCAGTAGATTCGCGTCATGGCCAGGCTCCTTTTCCCTTCGGGGGGAGCTTGTTCGCATAATCACTTGCAAAAGTCATGCGTTACGGCGTTTACCCGGCTGATTTTCCGGGGTAGGCTGCCCCAAACCCGGAGCAGCCATGGAACCCATGAACTTCAATTTCCAGTGCGGCGACCCGCCGCCGCCAAGCGGCATCTCCATCGGCATCGTCGGGGCCGGCCCCTCGGGCCTGGCAGCCGCCGGCTACCTGTCGTGCCTGGGCCATGCCGTCGAGGTCTACGACAAGATGCCCAAACCCGGCGGGCTGATGCTGTTCGGCATCCCCGGCCACCGCATCCCGCGCGAGCGTATCGAGGCCGGCACGTTGCGCATGGCCCGCCAATACGGCGTGGTCTTCCACACCCACACCAAGATCTGCTGCAGCGCGCCGCTTTTTGAGGAAGAGGGCGACCATTTCTGCACCGAGGTCAAGGGCCTGGGCGAAATGATCACCAAGCACGAAGCCATCATGATCGCCACCGGCTCCTGGCGCTCGCGCAAGCTCGGCATCCCCGGCGAGGACCTGCCCGGGGTGTGCTCGGGCCTGGAATTTCTCTTCCCCATCCGGGCCGCCCACTACTGCGCCCCGGGAGTCAAGGCCCCGGACGTGGCCGGCAAGAAGGTCGTGGTCATCGGGGCCGGGCACTCGGCCGTGGATGTGGCCCACGGCGCGGCCGCCCTGGGCGCGGCCTCCGTCGACATGCTCTACCGCCGCACCCGGGCCGAAGCCCCCTGCGGACGCCTCGAAGTCGAACGCCTGGAAGCCGCCGGCGTGGTCTGGCACGAAGGCTGCCTGCCCGAGGCCGTCCTTGGCGAGACAGCGGCCACGGGCATCGTCTGCAAACAAGGCGGCCTGGAGCGCGGCTTCGAAGCCGACCTCGTCGTCGCCGCCATCGGCGAGGTGGCCACGCCGCCCTTTGCCAAGGAACTCGGCCTTGAATCCGTGCGCAAGGGCGAAGTGCGCTGGCTCAACATGACCGCCATCGAAAACGTGTTCGTGGCCGGCGATGCCCTCACCGGCCCCAGCAAGATCGGCAAGGCCATCTATTCCGGGCTGCGCGCCGCCCGCTCCCTGGCCCAGTGGCTCGACCTCAAGGCCCAGAACCGCCAGACCGAATTCACCGGCGACGAACTCATCAGCCGCGAAGCCGAACGCTTCCCCGGCGGCGATTTCCGCGACGCGCCCAGGGTAAGGGGAAGATAATTAAAGACGAAGATGCCTCCGGCGGCCGGGGGCCTGAGGCCCCCGGACCCCCCACATGGGAAAGGGGGACGATTGCAGCGGGAGTGAAAATGGAAGAACAGAAGACGTTGTATATTGATTACGGCAAGTGCATCGGCTGCGAGACGTGCGAATACGTCTGCCGCTTCGTCCACGACATGCCGCGCATCCACATGATCCGCACGGCAACCGGCTTCATGGCCCCGCTGTACTGCCGGCACTGCGCCGAACCCAACTGCGCCAAGGTCTGCAAGCGCGGAGCCATCGTGCGCGACCGCGACGGGGCCATGGTGCTGGACCCCATGCTCTGCCGGGGCTGCCAGTCGCGCCAGTGCATGCTCGCTTGCCCCTACATGGCGATTTTCGAGACCGACAAGGGCGTGACCGTGGTCAAGTGCGACCTGTGCGCCGCCCGCCGCCAGCGCGGCCTGGAGCCGGCCTGCGCCGCCATGTGCCCTTGCGGGGCCATCGAATACGTGGACCGGGCCACGGCCGAAACGCTGCCCGACGAGGCGGCCAGGGCGGCCGAGCAAAGGGTGCTCGACTTCGTCAAACCTCCGAAAACCAAGCCCGGCGAGTGAGTTGGCCCATAAAAAGCTTGACCCGGCGCGCCAGGACGCGGCACCTCTTCGGTCAAACCAGACATGACCGTCAATCCGGCCGACCGTCACCAGGACCCCGGCCGACAAGGAGCACGCCATGAATAGCGCCGACACCGACGCCACGGACCTGTCCCCGGAAGCCGCCAAGGCCGAGGCCCTGCACCAAAGCGCCCTGGAAGCCTTGTCCCGCAAGGAAATCGAGACCGCCCGGGAAGGCTTCGCCAAGGCCCTGGAACAGTTCGAGGCCCTTGGCGACGACATCGGCGTGGCCATGACCAGCCACAACCTGGGCCTGACCTGCCAGGAAGCCGGCGAACTCGACGAAGCCCGGGCCTGGCTGGAAAAATCCCTGGCCATCAGCGAACGCGAGGACCTCGACGGCGGCATGACCGTCACCTGCCACCAGCTTGGCGTGGTGGCCCAGCTGGCCGAGGACAACGACACGGCCATGGAATGGTACATCCGCGCCCTGGCCCTGGAAGAAAAGAGCGGCAACGTGGCCGGCGAAGCCAAGACCAGCCATCAGCTCGGCATCGTCAGCCACCTGCGCGGCGACCTGGAAGCGGCCAAGGCCTGGTACGGCCGGTCCATCGAATGCTTTAAAAAGGTCGGCGACGAGGTCAGCGTGGCCAATACCCAAAAGCTCCTCGATTTCGTCACTGACTACCAACGCCAAGGCAGCCACGAAGGCCACGCCGGGCCGTGCGGCCGGCAGCAGTAGCGGGGATGTGGAGAAGAGGGGGGATGCCTCCGGCGGCCGGGGGCCTGAGGCCCCCGGACCCCCCGATAATAAAAAGCCGCCCGGCGTCTGCCCGGGCGGCTTTTTCGCGTCCGGCGGGCGCGGCAAGCTACAAAATCTGCTCCAGGAATTTCTGGGTGCGCGGATGCTGGGGGTTGCTGTAAAACTGCTCGGGCGTGGCGATTTCCAGAATCTGCCCCTCGTCCATGAAAACGATGCGGTCGGCCACTTCCCGGGCAAACCCCATTTCGTGGGTGACGCACACCATGGTCATGCCTTCACGGGCAAGCTTCACCATGACGTCGAGCACTTCGCCGATCATCTCCGGGTCCAGGGCCGAGGTCGGCTCGTCAAAGAGCATGATCTTGGGGCTCATGGCCAGGGCCCGGGCGATGGCCACGCGCTGCTGCTGGCCGCCCGAGAGCTTGGCCGGATAGACGTCGGCCTTCTCCAGGATGCCGACTTTTTCCAGCAGCCGGCTGGCCATGGCGTCGGCGTCGGCTTTCTCCATGCCCTTGAGCTTGATAGGAGCCAGGGTGATGTTTTCCAGAACCGTCTTGTGCGGGAACAGGTTGAAGCTCTGGAACACCATGCCTACTTCCATGCGCACCTTGTTGATGTCCACGGACTTGTCGTCGAGATCGAAGCCGTCCACCACGATCTTGCCCGAGCTGATGTCTTCCAGGCGGTTGATGGTGCGCAGCAACGTGGATTTGCCCGAGCCGCTGGGGCCGATGATGACGACCTTTTCGCCGGGGGCCACGTCCAGGCTCACGTGGGACAGCGCGGCCACGTCGTCGAAATACTTGCTGACGTCCGATATGCGGATGATGGGGCTATCGTTTGACATGGTGCGACAGACGCTCCTCCATGAAACTCACCAGTTTGGAGAGAATCAGGGTGATGATCAGGTAGACCACGGCCACCATGGTGAACGTCTCGAAATACAGAAACGATTCCGAGGCGAACTCGCGGCCCCGGCGCAGCAGATCGGCCACGCCCAGGATGGAGACCAGGGAGGTGTCCTTTAACAGCGCGATGAATTCGTTGCCGACCGGCGGCAAAATGGTGCGCCAGGCCTGGGGCAGGATCACGTAGTACATGGTCTGGGACCGGGTGAAGCCCAGCGACCGGGCGGCCTCGGTCTGGCCCACGGCGATGGCCGTGATGCCGGCCCGGAACACCTCGCCCATGTAGGCCCCGTAGCACACGCTCATGGAGATGACCGCGGCCAGCAGGTCCGGCACGTGCACCACGCGCCCAAGGGCGTAGTAGATGTAGAAAAGCTGCACCAGAAGCGGCACCCCGCGCACCACCTCGACATAGGTGGAGGCCACGAGGTTGATGTACTTGTTGCGCGAGATGCGCCCCAAGCCGGTGATGAGTCCGATGACCAGGGCCAGCGCGATGGCGCTGACGGTGACCTGGAAGGTGACCAGGATGCCGTCCGGGATGAATTTGAAAATCCGCAAATACGGATCAGGCTTGAAATAGAGCAGGCAGCCCAGGGTCACCAGCGCGCCGATGAACGACAGCCACCAGGCCGAGACCAGCCCTTTGTCGGAAGGTTTGGGGATGGCGGCCCCGTCGCCGACGTCAATGACGATGGGCTGGGTTTCTTCGACGACGCACTTGCCTTGGTGTTTCATGCGGCACTTCCACGCGGCGCGTCCGCCGGCCCCGCGTGGGCGGCCGGCGGACGGAGACGGTTAACCGGTCGGGCCTACTCGGCCGTGCCGAGCCATTTCTTGAGGATTTCCTTGTCCAGACCCTTGGCCGTGACGGCGGCCAGACCCTTGTTGATGAGCTCCAGGGTCTCCTTGTTGCCCTTCTGCACGGCCACGCCGTACAGTTCGTCGTCGGCCGGGATGATGCAGGCGATCTTCAGCGCGTCCTTGTAGTTGTCCTTTTTCAGGGCATACAGCTTGGCGACCGGATCATCGCAGACCACGCCGTCGATGCGGCCGTTGTACAGGTCTTCGAAGGCCAGGCCGACTTCGTCGTAGGACTTGTCCTTCACGCCTTCGGTCTTTTTGACGGCAAAGTGGCCTGTGGTGCTGATCTGGGCGCCCAGGGTCTTGCCCTTGAGGTCCTCGATGCACTTGGCGGCGGACTTCTTGGGGATGACCAGAGCCTGGCGCACCTTCATGTAGGGGGTGGAGAAGTCCATGGTGTTTTTGCGCTCGTCGGTGATGGTGACCGAGGAGCAGATGGCGTCGTACTTGCCGGCGGCCAGACCGGCGAAGATGCCGTCCCAGGCCACGGCCTTGAATTCCGGGGTGAACCCGGCTTCCTTGCCGGCGGCTTCCATGAGATCGACGGCAAGGCCCGTGATCTTCTTGTCGGCGTTCACGAACTCCATGGGCGGCCAGGTTGCGTCGGTGGCGAAGACGATGGTTTTGGCCAGGGTCGGGGAGGCCGTCATGGCGACAAGCGCGAGGGTCAGGACGAGTTTTTTGACCATGGAACACTCCTGTGGCTGCGGTTAAACGAAAAAAGGGCACGTACCCTTAACGCCGGGTAACTTTGTCACGCTCTTGTGGCCGAATCTTCAACAAAATTCAAGACTCGGCCGCTGGAAAACCGGGAGCTTGGCCCCTGTCAGGAGCCTTGGGCGGGGTTCCAATTTTGGCAAAACCCGGCCAGGCGTTCGCAATTTTTCCGGAAATCGACCCGGCCAAAGCCGATGCGAAAATGTTTGGCCCAGCTTTCGCCGTAGAGGCTGCCGGGCAGGAGCAGCACGCCGGTTGCTTCGAGCAGCGCTTGGCAGAAGGCGTCGGCCGACCCTTGGCGCAAGGCCGGGAAGGCGGTCAGGCCGCCGCGCGGGGCCGTGAAATGAAACAGATCGGCCCGAGACGTGAAGAACTTGGTCAGGACGCGCCGATTGGGCTCCAGGATGCCGGCCATGCGGGCAAGAAGCTGGTCCCCGGCGGCCAGGGCGCAGGTCGCCAGGTATTCCGACGGGGCCGAGCCGCAGATGGACAGGTAGTCCTTGACCGAGGCCATGCGGGCGAGCAGGTCCCGGTCGCGGCAGGCCGCCCAGCCCACCCGAAGCCCGGCCAGGCCGTAGGACTTGGACAACACCCCCAGCGACACGGCCCGGGGATCGATGTCGCAGGCGGCGGGCAGGGGGGCGACGCCCTCGGCCTCGGAAAAGCGGTAGACCTCGTCGGAAAAAACGCGCACCCCGCGCGCGGCGGCCGCCGCCAGGATGGCCGCGAAATCCTCGGGCGAGGGCAGATAGCCGGTGGGATTATGGGGGAAATTCACCACCAAGGCCTTGACCGCCGGCTCGGCCAGCAGGGACGTCAGTTCGCCGAGGTCCGGGGCAAAGTCCCGGTCGGGGTCCAGACGCCAGGGCAGGACGCGCGCGCCAAGGCTTTGGGCCACGTCGGCCAGGGACTGGTAGCGGGGATCGACCACCACCACCGAGTCGCCAGGGGCAAGGGTCGCGGCCATGAAGGTGAAGATGGCTTCCTCCGCCCCGACGTGGACCAAGACGTCGTCGGGTTGGGCGGTCTCGTAGAGGTCGGCCACGGCCTGGCGCAGGGCCGGCGCGCCCTTGGATTCGGTGTAGCCCAGGTGGACCCGGGACAGTCCGTCGGCCGCGCCAGGGACGAGATCGAGCAGTTCCCCGACGGACAGCGACTCGCCGTCGGAACAGCACAAAAGATGCGGGGCGGTAAACTCGTGGCGGGCGAAAAACCGCTCCAGGCGAAAGGGAGGGAGTTGCACGGCGTTGCGGTCCTTTTGCAGTGAGGATAGGGTCCCTGGGAAAAAGGGACAAGGGGTCATACGCATGTTCGGGGCAACCGGCAAGATGCTTGCGGCGTCCGGGCCGGCGCACGTTTGCCGCGCCGCCGCCGCCTGTCCGCGATTGTCGCCGGCTTTCGATTATGTTACCGGAACGAACCTATGGCATTCGACATTGCCCAGATCCTGCGCACCAACAAGACCCTGGCCATTTGGGCGGCCTTTTTCGGTCTGGTGTGGCTGACGAGTTACTACGGCCTTTTCGGGCTGGTTTTCACCACCTACATCCTGTGCTTCCTGTTTGGCGGCCCCATCGAAAAGCTGGCCGCCAGGACGCGCTGGCCACGGGCGCTTTGGACCACGGCGGTCTATCTCGTTTTTCTGGCCGTGGTGCTGACCATCATCAGTTCGGTGGTGCCCAAGATCGGGGCCGAGTCCACCGCCTTCCTCAAAAAGCTCCCCGACACCCTGGAGACCCTGCGCAAGCATCTCGACCAGTGGGCCTGGCTGGCCCCGGACATGGCCGCGCCCATCTCCAAGGTCAAGGATTACCTGGCCCTGGAAGCCCTGGTCGGGGTCAAGGCCGAAACACTTTTCGCCCTGGCCGTCAATTCGCTCAACCAGATCACCACCTACGTTTCGACTTTTCTGCTCGGCACGCTTTTTAGCTTCCTCATCATGCTCGACTTCCCCAAGCTGCGCGCCAGGACCATCTCGCTTCGCGATTCGCGGCTGCGCGACATCTACGACGTCACCGCCCGCAGCGTGGTGCGTTTCGCCGTGGTGGTGGGCATGGGGTTTCGCGCCCAGATAATGATCGCCGGGGTCAACACGGTGCTGACCGCCCTGGGCATGTACCTGATGGGCATCCAGCCGGTGGGGCTGCTCTCCACGGTGGTCTTTTTTTGCGGCCTCATCCCGGTCCTCGGGACGTTTATCTCCTCGGCCCCCATCGTGCTCGTGGCCGTCAACAGCGTAGGCCCCAGCCACGCCCTGTGGGCCATTGTCATGATCATCGTGGTCCACACCATCGAGACCTACATATTAAACCCCCGCATCGTGGCCGCCATGTTCAAGATCAGCCCCCTGGTGACGCTGATCATCCTCTATGTGGGCCACAAGCTTTTCGGGTTGTGGGGCATGGTGCTTGGCGTGCCGGTGTCGGTGTTCATCTTCCGCTACGTCATCCTCGGCCAGGACCTTGAGACCGGCAAGGCCGAGGCCGCGCCATGTCCGGCCTGTCCCACGGAGGCGGTCAAGGAGGGTGGGCGTGGCTAGGAAGCCTTTCGGCAAGGGGGCTTTGGCTTTTGGCTGCGCCGCCAGCGTGGCCTGGGCGGCCTTGGGATTGTCCGCCGTAGCCCGGGCCGGCCTGGAGGAAGGACGCGCCGCCTGGCGCGAAGGCAATTATCCCCGGGCTTTCGAGGAGTTTTTGCCCCTGGCCACGGCCGGCGACGTGACCCTGCAAAACCAGATCGCGGCCATGTATTATATGGGCCAGGGCGTGGCCCAGGACTATGCCAAGGCGGCGGAATGGTTCCGCAAGGCGGCCGCCGCCGGCAGCCCCGAGGCCCAGTACTGTCTGGGTAAGCTCTATTACTACGGCCAGGGCGTGCCCCAGAATTTCGAGGAAGCCGTCAAGCAGCTCACCGAGGCGGCCCAGGGCGGCAAGGGCGGGGCGCAATATCTGCTGGCCACCTTGCAGCTTTACGGCAAGGGCGTGGAGGCCAATCCGGTCAAGGCCTATTTCTGGACGCTTTTGGCCGTGGCCGCTCCAGACACGCCGGCCGAGGACAAAAGCGCGGCCCAGGCCCTGCGCGACCAGATCGGGGCCACGCTCAATAAACGCCAGATCGATTCCATGCAGGCCATGGTCAACGCCTGGACGCCGCGCAAGACGCCGCCCGCGCCTGCGCCAGCCGCCGCCCCGCGCCGGGGCGGTTGATGCCTCGCCGCGCCGGCGGCGGGTTTCTTCCTGCGAAACGCGTCCCTCAATAATCCGTAGGGATTGCCTGGCCGCCTACGGACAGGCTGTTTCTCCCAAAACTCTCGTCTTTCCCAAGAGGCGCGCCGCTGCCCGCCAAGCCCCCCCTTTTTTTCGGATGGGGGGTCCGGGGGGCTCAGGCCCCCGGCCGCCAAGGCATCTTCCTCTTCCTCTCCGCTTATTTACACGGCGCGTCCGCGCCGCTTTCGGCCAGGGCCTTGGCCAGCAGCCTGTCGGCCAGTTCCTGGATGGTGTGGCGGGCCGGATCGAGGCCGATGGAGACGGCCAGTTCGAGGATCTTGTCGCCGGTCTTTGCCGCGTGCCGAATCTTTTCGTAGTCCATCGCTAACCGCGCCGCGCCTGGGTTGAGGGAAGGCCGGAGGATTCCGGCCTGATCCAGCATACGCCCTTGGCGGAGCGGAGGCAACGGCCCAAGGGGGCGGGACGGGGCTCAGTTCTTGACGATGCGGCGGATGTCGCCGGACGAAATGGCCAGGGGGCGGGCGAAGAGCAGGCCGAATTCCAGGCCCTTGATCCAGCGCACCACGCTGGGGATGTATTGGGCCAGTTCGCCGAAGGGCTGGAGCTGGGGGTTGAACGACACGGCCTGATCCACGGCCAGTTCGATGGGCATGTCCTCGTCCAGGCAAAGCCTGGCCCCGTCGCGGCTGAGGTCGCGGATGAGCACGTCGGCGCAGGCCGTGGCGGTTTGCAGGCGGCCCCGGTGGAGCAGGGCGGTTTCGTCGATGCGCACGCGCTTGGCGGCGCGCCGGTCGCCGCAGTCGCGGCAGCGCCAGTAGGAGCTGTCGGCATCGGCCAGGGGAGTGAACTCCTGCCAGGTCGAATGGCCGCAGTGGGGGCAGTTTCGGTATTCGAGGAGCGCCATGGTCGGGCCTTGGTCACGTCTGGCCGTTACGGGACAATCAATTGCCTGAAAATGGTTATCATGCCATCGTTGGCCGCACAAGCGTCGCCCCGGGCCGCCCGCGTCTTGACGGCCCGGCTGCAAGGCTTATCCATGGAAGGTCGGCCCCGCGCCGGCAAAGGAGCGCCTATGGCAGGCCTACTGGCCAGACTCATGGAAATGGCCGGCAAACGCGACGATCTCGTGGTCACCGAGGTCGATGACATTGATAGCTGGGGTTTTTTGCTGTTTCGCGACGGCCGCTACCATATTTACGTCAACCGTTCGATTCGGGACTTCCGCAAGACCATGATTTTGGTGGACGAGCTTGGGCATTACGCCCTGCGGCGGCGCATAGCCCGGCGCGAGCGCCTGCCTGGCGGAGCCGAAAATCTGGTCGAGCGCATCCGTCAGGACAAGGCCTGCGACGCCTGGGCGGCCAAATTCAGCAAACGCCTGCTCTATTTCGTGCGCCGGGGGCTGCACGGCGGAACTTCGCGCCGGCCCCGGCAGGGGCGCTACGATCCGTCCTGGCGGCTGCCGGTCAAATAGGAGCCTGTCCTTTTCTGGCGCAAATCGCCCAGGGCCGCCCTGGGCGGGCACGACGGAACGTGTTCAAGGTCTTGGACAATGGCTTGGCGTCGCAGCCAAAACGGGTTTTCGCCGTCGCCGACAGAGGCCGGCCTCCTGTCAGACGTCGGCGGCCAGCCGGTTGAGCAGGGCGGCCAGACGGTGTTCGTAGCGGTGCCCGGCGGCGATGGCCTCCCGCCAGGCGGCGGCCAGATCGGCCCGGCGATGGGGCTGTGCCAGCAGGCTGACGGCAAGCTGTCCGGCCTGCCTAGGAGAAGCGTAGCGGACGGGGTCGGTCAGAGCGGCCGGGAACAGTTCCAGGCCCGGAGTCGCGTCGGTGATAAGGCAGCCGCCGGCCGCCCAGACGTCGAAATGGCGCTGGGTCAGCCCTCGGGGCAAAAGCAGGCTGGTAGCGTTTAGCGTCACCCCGGCCCCGGCGTAGAGGCCCGGCAGCGCGCCGAAGTAATCCACCGGCGGACGCAGGGATACGTCTTCGGGCAAAAGCTCGCGCCAGCCTTCGTCGCCGTAAACGACCAGCGGCGCGGCCCCGGCCACGGCGGCAAGGGCCCCGGCCCGCAGGGCCAGGGAGGCCGTCTCGGCCCCCAGCCCGGCGGCGCGGCCGGCCTTGCCAGGCCACAGCGGCCCGGAACCCAGTTTTTGCGTCCACCAGAAGTAGTCCGGCCGGCCGCCGTCCGCGACCATGGCCCGGGCCGTGTCCGTCAGCCCGTCCGGCAGCCGGCAGCCGGCAAAAAAGGCGTCGCGTCCGGCAAAGGCGCTGCGCCCGACAAAGACCGCCCGGTCGGCCAGCCCCGGCGCGGGCGTGGCCGCAAGGAAATGGGCGCTGGCCCCAAGCGGCAGATGCAGGGTCCGGTCGGCTCCAAGTTGTCGCAACGGTTCGATAAAGCTGTCGTCGGTGACGGCCAGCAGCGCGCGTTTCCAGAAGCCGCCGCGAAACCGGCCCACTATATGGAATGGGTTGTCCACGAACCAGATGGCCAGGGGCACGCCGGCCTCGGCCAAAAGGGCGGCGGAAATTCCCTCGTCATCCAGGCCGGCGCCGTTTATGGAGAGCAGAGCGGACGGCGTCTGGCTGGACAGCAGCGCAGCCAGGGCGGCCGGGCAGGCTTCGGGGGCGATGTCGACGGCCGGCCGGCCAAGGGCCGTCAACGCCCGGGCGATTTCCGGCTCCAGCAAGCCCTTGGGCGGACGCGGCAGGATGACGCCGGAGCTGCGCGCGGCCCGGTCCGGCCCGGGGAGCAGGGCCAGTTGGACCCGGGCCAGGGCCGGCCCCCAGAATGACGGAAAGAGCCGGCTATTTTGGCGATAGCGAATCAGGCGGGCGGCCCGGACGCGCCCGGGCGACAGATCGCCCGGGGTCAGGCGTCGCCAGCCGGCCGGAAGACGCGCCAGCCAGTCCGGCCCCATGGCGGCCTCGAAGGCCGGGCATTCGAGCCAGTCGGCCGGCTGCCCGCCGGCCAGGGCGGCGGCGACGCCCGGATCGGGACCCAGGCCCAAAAAAAGCGGCTTTCCGCCCGCCGTCAGGGCCTCGAAAGCGGCTTCCCCGGCGGCCAGGGTGCGGCGCGCGCCGGTCTCGTCGATGACCACGGCGCGGTTTGGGCGGTCCATGTGGGCCATGGCGGCGTCTTTTCCTTGAAAGCTTGTCCGGTAAACGGTATCCGGGTTGCCCGTCATGAAAACGTACCGCGACCACTATTTCAACAAGGCCAAGCAGGATAACTATCCGGCGCGTTCCGTCTATAAGCTTGAGGAGATCGAAAAACAATCGCGCCTGCTTGCCCCCGGCGCGGCCATCCTCGATCTCGGGGCCTGCCCCGGCTCCTGGACCCTCTACGCCGCCAAGCGGGTGGGGCCGTCCGGCCGGGTGCTCGCCATCGACCTCAACCCCGCCGGCACCGCCTTTCCGGGCAACGTCACCTACCTTATCGGCGACATGCTCGAACCCGGGCCGGAAATCACCGAGGCCTTCGAGCGTTTCGGCCCCTTTGACGTCGTTTTAAGCGACATGGCCCCCAAGACCATCGGCCACAAGTTCACCGACCAGGCCAGATCGTTGGAGCTGTGCGAGGCGGCCCTGTCCGTGGCCGTGGAGCGCCTTAAGCCCGGCGGCGCGTTTGTGGTCAAGATCTTCCAGGGGCCGGATTCGCCGGCCTTCCAGAAGGGGCTGCGCCAGTTTTTTTCCGCCGTGCGGGTGGCCAAGCCCAAAAGCTCCCGGGCCGAGAGCAAGGAAATCTTCTTCGTGGCCACGGGCTTCACTGCCCCCGTGGGCCAGCCCGACGACCCCGCCCCCTCGCCCTTGCCGCCAAACGACTAGCCGCGCTTCATTATTAAGAGGCGCGACCAAGGGGCCAACCCTCGCCCCTTGGGGCGGCAGCGGACCGGGACCACCCGGACCGTCGACAACAACAGAATACATACACGGGCTAACCCCCGAGACTTTTTCCAGGAGGAACCATGGCCGGACATAGCAAATGGCACAACATCCAGGCCCGCAAGTCGGTGCAGGACGCCAAGAAGAGCAAGTTTTTCACCAAGGTGACCAAGGAACTCATGCTGGCCGCCCGGGCCGGCGGGGCCGACACGGCGCTCAACCAGCGCCTGAAGTCCGCCATCGCCGCCGCCAAGGCCGTGAATCTGCCCAAGGACAAGATCGATCAGGCCATCAAAAAGGGTACTGGCGAGCTGGCCGGCGAAAACCTGGAAGAAGTCCTCTACGAAGGCTACGGCCCGGGCGGCGTCGCCATCCTCGTCGAAGCGGCCACTGACAACCGCAACCGTACCGTGGCCGAAGTGCGCCACCTGCTGTCCAAGGGCGGCGGAGCCATGGGCGAATCCGGCTGCGTGTCCTGGATGTTCTCCCAAAAGGGCGTCTTCTCCTTCCCCAAGAGCTTCACCGAAGACCAGCTCATGGAAGTGGGCCTGGAACACGGGGCCGAGGAAATCATGGACGAAGGCGAGGTCTGGGAAGTGCACTGCGCCCCGGCCGATTTCGAGCCCCTGCGTGCCGCCTTCGAAGCCGCCGGCATGGTCTCCGAGGACGCCGAAGTGGCCATGGTGCCGGCCAACATGGTGGCCCTGGACCTGGAAGCCGGTCAGAAGCTGCTGAAACTCATCGATATGCTCGAAGACAACGAAGACGTGCAAAAGGTCCACTCCAACGCCGATCTGCCCGACGAGATGTTTGGGTAGGCGGGGAGAGAGAAGATGAAGAGGCTCCGGCGGCCGGGGGCCTGAGGCCCCCGGACCCCCCACTTGGGAAAAAGGGTGGGGGGAGCTGGCTGTGGGACGGTGAATGTTCAGGAACCGGGAGGGTTAGCCTCCCGGTTCGTGTTTGAAGCCCTGGGGGCTTTCTTCTCTTTGGCGAAAACGGTAGACCACGGCATGGCAAACACCGGCGACGGCATCATCCTGGGACTCGATCCCGGCTCGCGGGCCACGGGCTATGGCCTGGTGCGCGAACGCTCGGGCGTGCTCGAACTGGTTGACGCCGGCGTGGTGCGAACGACCAGCCAGCCCGATTTCCCCAGCCGCCTGGGCGTCATCTTTACCGCCGTGGCCGAACTCATCAACCGCCACGGCCCGGCCGAGGTCTCGGTGGAAAACGTGTTTGTCTCCAAAAACGCCGCCACGGCCCTCAAGCTCGGCCAGGCCCGGGGCGCGGCCCTGGCCGCCTGCGCCGTGGCTGGCCTTAGCGTCCATTCCTACGAACCGACCGTAATCAAGCAAAGCCTGGTGGGCACGGGACGGGCCGAGAAGTCCCAGGTGGCCTTCATGGTGGCGCGGGTGCTGGCATGCCGGGAAACTTTCGCCGTGGACGCCACCGACGCCCTGGCCGCGGCCGTGTGCCACCTCAATCAACGGCGGCTGACCCGCCTGTGCGGGGCCAGATGATCGGCTATCTCGAAGGCCGGGTCGTGGCCCGGCGCGACCGGTTTGCCATCGTGCTCACCCCGGGCGGCGTGGGCTACGAACTGGAGATGCCAACGCCCGTAGCCGCCGCGCTGCCGGCCCCGGGCGGCCAGGTTTCGCTTTTCGTCCATACCGTGGTGCGCGAGGACGCCCTGGAACTCTTCGGCTTCGCCTCCCTCGACGACCGCGAGACTTTCCGCACGCTGATTGGCATCTCCAAGCTCGGCCCGCGCACGGCCCTGGCCATCCTGTCGCATTTTACCGCCGACGATCTGCTGCGCGTGGTGGCCTCCGGCGACGCCGAGGCCCTGGTGCGGGTGCCGGGCATCGGCAAGAAAAGCGCCCAGCGCATCTTTATCGAGCTGTCCTACAAGCTCGAAGGCCGCGCCCCGGCGGCCGGGCTGGCCCCGTCGGTTCCGATCCCCGGCGGTGTGGCCGGCGACGTCGTGGCCGGGCTGACCAACCTCGGCTATCCCGAACCCGAGGCCCGGCAGGTCGCGGCCGAGGTCCTGGAGGCCGAACCCGACCTCGACGTGGCCGCCGCCCTGCGCCAGGCCCTCAAACGGCTGGCTGCGGCCAAGCAGTCATGAGCATGGACGACAAGGATTTCTGTCCGCCCGAGGGGCTCATCCCGGCCGCTCCCTCGCCCGACGACACCATCCGGCCGTCGCGCCTGGCCGATTTCATCGGCCAGGACGACCTGCGCGCCAACCTCAAGGTCTTCCTGCGCGCCGCCCTGGAGCAGGGCCGCACCCTGGACCACAGCCTGCTCTACGGCCCGCCGGGCCTGGGCAAGACCACCCTGGCCCAGATCATGGCCTCGGAACTCGGCGTCAATCTGGTCCAGACCACCGGCCCGGTCCTGGAACGCTGCGGCGACCTGGCCGCCATCGTCACCAACCTGCGCCGGGGCGACATCCTCTTTATTGATGAAATCCACCGGATGCCGGCGGCGGTGGAGGAAATCCTCTACCCGGCCATGGAGGATTTCAAGCTCGACCTCATCATCGGCCAGGGGCCGGGGGCGCGCACCGTGCGCATCGACCTCGAACCCTTCACCCTGGTCGGGGCCACCACCCGCCTGGGGCTACTCACTTCGCCCCTGCGCGACCGCTTTGGCGTCATTTTTCGCCTAGAATTTTACGGCCCTGACGAGCTGGCCCGCATCGTCACCCGGGCGGCCGGCATTCTCGGCATCGCCATCACCCCGGACGGGGCCTTGGCCATTGGCCAGCGCTCCCGGGGCACGCCGCGCATCGCCGGCCGGCTGCTGCGTCGGGTGCGCGATTTCGCGGTGGTGGCCGGGGCGCAAACCCTGGACGGCGAGTTGGCCGCCAAGGCCCTGGCTCGCCTGGACGTCGATCCCCATGGCCTGGACATGATGGACCGCAAGATTTTGGAGACCCTCATCCATCATTATGAAGGCGGGCCGGTGGGGGTGAAAACCCTGGCCGTGGCCCTAAGCGAAGAGGTGCGCACCCTGGAGGAGATCTACGAGCCGTATCTCATCCAGTGCGGGCTTATTAAGCGCACCCCGCGCGGCCGGGTGGCCACGGCCAAGGCCTATGCCCATATCAAGGGGAAATTGGGCTAGCGCCACGTCCCTTGAAAATACAATTTTTCGGGACCACCATCCCGCCAAGGCCGGCCCCGATGCGGGATTCCAAAGGGCGGCAGCCCTTTGGCCGCCGGAGGCTTTTTCCCTACACCTCTACGCAACTCCGAACCCACACCACCACCAAGGACGCAACATGCCGCCGACTCGGCTTGCCGTGACATTACTGGCCCATACCCCCGACGCGTTGGCCCTGATCTATGCCGCTTTTCGGCAGTGCTACCATGCCGGCGACGTGGCCGACCTGTGGCCGCGCCTGCTGTCCGGCGACATCGCCCCGGACAAGCAGGCCGCTTTTGTGGCCCGGATACTGGAGTCCGGCCACGAATCGCCCATTGAGCACGTATCGTTCACCTTTGCCGTCTCCGGCGTGTCCCGGGCGTTGTCCCATCAGCTCGTGCGCCACCGCATCGCCAGCTATTCCCAGCAGTCCCAGCGCTATGTGGACGCCCTGGGCTTTGATTACGTGCTGCCGCCCCAGATCGCGGCCATTCCCGAGGCCCGGGCGCGGTACGAGGCGGCCATGGAGCAGGCCGGGGCGGCGTATGCCGAGCTGCAGGAGATCCTGGCCAGCCACGGACGCGGCGACAAGGCCAACGAGGACGCCCGGTTCGTGTTGCCCAACGCCTGCGAGACCAAGGTGGTCGTGACCATGAACTGCCGGTCGCTTTTGCACTTTTTCGAGCTGCGCTGTTGCACCCGGGCCCAGTGGGAGATCCGGGCCATGGCCCTGGCCATGCTGGACCAGTGCCGCCAAGCCCTGTCCGTGATCTTTGCCGGGGCCGGGGCGCGCTGCGAGCGGCTTGGCTACTGTCCCGAGGCCGAGCGCTTCACCTGCGGCCGTTATCCCAGACTCGGGCAAATCGGTTCCCATTCCGCCTAATTCCTGAAATCCGGCTTTCCTTGTCTGATTTTGAAGCCCGCCGTGCCAACGGCGGGCTTTTTCGTTGTGCCCGCAAAAAGGCGGGAAAAGCGGGAGAAAGTTTTTTTCTAAATAAAATTGTATGGTTGTTCGTGTCGTGTGCATGTTGCCGAAACCTGTTGACGACCGGCAAAGGTAAGGGCCGAGCGGGTTTTGGCGGTGGTCAACCAAAAAGTGGCCTGTTGGAAGACGAAATATTTAGACTTCAAGTGACATAAGTAGAGATAATGACGTTAATGGTTGTGGAAAACACTTTCACAGGTGTGCATAATGTGGCCCTTTGCCGGGAAACCCTTGCGCCATGCGGCTTCAAGGGCTGCCCCGAAAGCCCACGTTTCACGGGGGTTGGCGAGAAATCAACGAATTTCCAGCCGGTTGCGCTGTAGAGAACCAAAGCGTCGCGCCCCGGAAAGCGAACCCTAATCGTCCTTTGCCCGGCCACGGACCGGCCGTAGTGTGCGCGCCATGGAAACGATTTGGTCACAAACCAAACAACTGCTCGAAAAGACCCTGAGCCCCGGACTGTTCAACCTCTGGATCAAGCCCCTCGCGGCCCGGGCCTGTGATGGCGCGCTGGAACTTGTCGCCCCCAACGCCTTTGTGGCCGCCTGGGTGCGCGAACGACTGAGCGATTCCATTGCCGAGGCCGCCGCCGTGGCCATGGGCGCGCGTCCCCAGGTGTTCGTGGTCGAAGCCGGGGCAACCGCCGCCCCTATTGCTGCCCCGTCCGCCTCCGGCCGCCCGCGTCGCCAGCCAGGACAACGCCCGGCCGGCCCTCGGCCCGTGGCCGCGCCCTTGACCCTGCCCGTGGCCCCCAGCGCCCCGCCGGCTTTGGCCGACCGGTTCCGCTTCAGCTACGACGAGTTCGTGGTCGGCCCGTCCAACGAGATGGCTTACGCCGCGAGCAAGGGCATCTGCGACCTGTCCTTGTCGGCGGAGCAGCTTTTTATCAGCTCGGCTCCGGGCCTGGGCAAGACCCACCTCATCCAGGCCATGGGACGCCGCATCCTCGGCGGCCAGCCCGGACGCCAGCCCCGGGTCGCCTATCTCTCGGCCGAGGAGTTCGCCAATCGGCTGGTCATGGCCATCAAGACCAAGCAGGTTGAGCAGTTCAAGGCCGCCTTCCGGGAAAACGTCGATGTCCTGCTCTTGGAGGACGTTCATTTTTTCCGCGACAAGCCGCGCATCCAGGACGAGCTGCTCAATACCTTAAAAGCCCTCAACGCCCGGGGCTGCCGTCTGGTCTTTACGAGCTCCTTTTTGCCCAAGGAGCTTTCGGGCCTGGACAGCCAGCTGTTGTCGCGCATCAACTCGGGCTTTTTGGCCGTCATCGACAAGCCCGACCTGGACATGCGCCGCCGCATCCTGGCCCGCAAGGCCGCCGTGCACCAGGTGCTTTTGCCCGAGGAAGTGTCCACGCTCCTGGCCGACAAGCTGCCCTCGGATGTGCGCCAACTGGAGAGCTGCCTGCAAAACCTCGTGCTCAAGGCCAAGCTCCTCAATTGCCGCATTTCCGTGGACCTGGCCTGGGACGTGCTGCGCCACTATGACGTGGCTCAGGCCCCGGTCAGCCTGGACGACATCGTGTCCTACGTCTGCGACGTCTACCGCCTTTCGCCCGACCAGCTCAAGTCCAAGTCGCGCAAGCGCCAGTACGTCCTGGCCCGCAACACGGCCTTCCTGCTGGCCCGGCAGCACACCGACCTGTCGCTGGCCGACATCGGCGTGCAGTTTAATCGCCGCCATTCCACGGTGGTCAAGGGCATCACCGCCCTGGAGCGGCATCTGTCGCTCAAAACCCCGCTTGGGCGCGAGCTGGAGCGCACCATCGAGCAGATGCGGGGATGAGCATCGTCACAATTTCCCAGCCAGGCCCCCATCACGGGCAGTCCTGCCGCAAACTCCGGCGACCGGCATACCCGGTTACGCCCCGTGGAGCCGGCAGGCAGTCTCACACACGGTTACCACTCGCCAGCTAGGGGGAGGCCGCCATTGGCCGGGCGGGCGTCGGACGCAAGTTCGACGCCCGTCTTTTTTTGCCCGACCCGCGTTTCCCGGCGCATCGACCGCCGCCCGTTGCCAAGGAAGCCGCCTCGGGCTATCCCCAAACCAGTCGATTTTTGCCAACTCCAACCTCTCGGGACATCGCCATGCCGTTCGCCGCAGCCGTCTTCGCCGATCTTGCCCGCATCCGTCAAAACGCGCCGCTGGTCGTCAACATCACCAATAACGTCGTTACCAACGTCACGGCCAACGCCTTGCTGGCCCTGGGAGCCTCGCCGGCCATGACCCACCATCCGGCCGACGCCGCCGAACTGGCCGCCCTGGCCGGGGCGCTGGTGTGCAACATGGGCACCCCGGGTGGGGAAAATATCGAGGCCATGCTGGCTGCCGGAGAAGCCGCAAACGCTGCCGGCGTGCCCGTGGTCTTTGATCCCGTGGCCGCTGGCGTCACCACGCGTCGGCGCGAAGTGGCCGGGCGGATGCTGGAAACCGTGCGCTTGGCCGCTATTCGGGGCAATGCCTCGGAGATCCTCGCCCTGGCCGGCGAGGCCGCCCTTTCCAAGGGCGCCGACAGCCAGCACGCCAGCCGCGAGGCCGCGCCGGCCGCCGTGGCCCTGGCCCGGTCCCTGGGTTGCACGGTGTGCGTCAGCGGCGAGGTGGATGTTATAACCGACGGCGAGCGCGTGGTGGAGCTGGCCGGGGGGCATGCCATGATGACCCGGGTCACGGGCCTTGGCTGCACGGCCACGGCCTTTGTGGGCGCGTTTTTGGCCGTCAATCCGGACTTTTTCGCCGCCACCGGCCACGCCATGGCCGTCATGGCCGCCGCCGGCCGCCTGGCCGCCGCCGGCGTGGCCGGTCCGGGCAGCCTGGCCGTGCGCTTCCTGGATGTGGTCTTCAACCTCACCGAAGCCGAGATCGCGGCCGGGGCGCGGGTGAGCGCATGAAGCCGGACTTCGATCCAACCCTGTATCTGGTCACGGACCGGGGATGCCTTGCCGGGCGCGATCTGCTTGATGTCGTCGGCCGGGCCGTGGCCGGCGGGGCGAAGCTTGTGCAGCTGCGCGAGAAAAACGCCTGCACCCGGGAGTTCGTGGAACTGGCCCGGGCGCTGGTGGGCCTTGTGCGTCCCCTTGGGGCCAGGCTCGTCATCAACGACCGGGTGGACGTGGCCCTGGCCTGCGACGCCGACGGCGTTCACGTGGGCCAGGACGACATGCGCCCGGCCGACGTGCGCGCGCTCATCGGCTCCCAGCGTATCCTCGGCCTGTCCGTCACCGGCGAGGACGAGACCCTCGCCGCCCGGGGGGAGCCGGTCGATTACCTCGGTGCCGGGCCGGTTTTCGCCACGGCCACCAAGAAGGACGCCGGCGCGCCCCAGGGCCTCGATGGTCTGGCCCGCATGATCGCCCTGGCCGAAGTGCCGGTGGTGGCCATCGGCGCGGTGACAGCGGCCAACGCGGCCGCGGTCATGGCCGCCGGCGCGGCCGGGCTGGCCGTGGTGTCGGCCATCTGCGCCGCCCCGGACCCCGAAGCCGCCGCCAGGGAGCTGCGGGCTATCGCCGAGGGGAGGTGAGGAGAAGAATGAAGAATGCCTTGGCGGCCGGGGGCCTGAGGCCCCCGGACCCCCCGCATGGAAAAAATGTAGCTAGGGTTTTCGGCATGAATTGGTTCTCTGGCCGGCAGGGAGGCATCAACTGGATTTGGCCGGAAACGCCGTTGCGCCGACGACTGGGGCCGCAGGCCCCAAACAAAAAAGCCCGGCGCTGGGCCGGGCTTTTTACGCATCGCCGACAGGCGGCGCTTACTCCAGATCGATGATGACCGGCCCGAGGTTGGTGCCCATGGGGCGCGACAGGAACTCCTCGCGCTTGATCTCCTTGCCGTCGTAGAGCATGCTTTCGATGTGGATGACTTTTTGCAGCCAGACGTTGTTTTCGATAGTCTTGGGGATCTCCGTCTCCACGATGCGGGCGGTGATCTTGTCGATGTCGATCTCTTCGACGTCGCTGAAGGAATACGTGTGGATGTATTCTTCATTGTAGCCGAAGCAGTACAGCAGATTGTTTTTGACGTAGGGCTGGAAAATCTTCTTGGCCGGGTAGCTCTTGACCTCGCAATTGATCTTGCTTAGGCTCACCCGGAGTTTTTCTTTTTCATTGACAATAATGTAGACCACAGGGCGGTTGCTTTCCAGCAGATCCTCGCCCGAAGAGTGGAGATTGTTGTCCACGCCGTGGTAGATGTATTCGATGTAGCGTTCCCGGTTGGCTTCGCGGGCCTCGCGCACCACTTCCTTCTCGATGTAGGAATAGAAAATGCGCTGACCGAAACCCTTGATCTCAATGGTAAACTTCATGCTCCGCCTCCTGAGCAACTTCCGTGGTGTTCCGGCCTTGTCCGGGAAACGGCCCCAGTCCTTGCGGCCCGATTATCTTATGGATGTTACGCGGCTTTTGCCGCGCGGTCAAACGATCCTGGCCGTGCTGGCCGTCGCTTTGGCCGTCTGTTGCGGCTTTGACGCCGCCGTGGCCGCCGCGCCGTCCGCCGCCGTGGCCCCGCTTCTCGGCACGCCCTACCGCGACGACGGCGTGGATGATCCCGCCGGCCGCCATACTCTGTTTGCCGACCAGTCCAGAACCTTCCCGGATCGCGGACTCAATTGCAGCGGCTTCGTGGTCACGGCCTCCCGGGGCATCCTGGGCCGTCCTTTGCCCCTGGACGCCATGCGCCGCGACCGCAAGGGCGATTCCGGCCCGGGCGCGGCGGCCGGCGAGGACTGGGATTTTGGCTACGACCTGCTCTTAAACGTCACCGACGGCCTGCCTCGTCGGCTGCTTGTGCCCGGCCCGGGCCTGCCGCCGGCTCCCGAGGCCGTGGACGCGGCCCGGTTTCGCGGCTTTCCCTTGCACGACGCAGCCGCCTGGGCCGCCGTGCTGCCCAGGCTCGCTGCAGGCGAGGTCGCTTACGCGGCGCTGAGCAAGGAGATCAAGGGGCGGCTTTACTACTACCACGTCGGCATCCTCTACCGCGACGCCTCGGGCAAGGTCCGCTTCGCCCACGCCACCCCGGGCCGGGGCAGCCATGAGCTGAGCCTGTCCGAGCCGGCCGGCATGGCCGCCTTTCGCAAGGCTTTTGCCGAAAAGACCTTTGGCGAGAAGTGGATTTTGCTGGTGGCCGCGCCCTTGCCCAAATAGCCGGGCAGCCGGGCCGGCCTCGTGCCGCGTCCTCGAAAAGCGTATATGGATTTTTGTGGTTAACTCGCTAGAGTAATTGATTTTTATTTAAATACTATCGTATTTTTTAAGGGACGCGACACGAGGTCCGGGGCTTGCGGCCCCGGGCCAGGAAGAAGGTGAGGCTCGAAAAAAACGTGCCGGCCGCGTCGCGGCGGCGCAGTTCCGTCAGAAACGACCCCGCCGCGCCCTGGGGCAGCGCCCCAGCGGCCACGGCCCGGTCGGCCGTGTCGGACAGGCTGTAGACCGCCTCGGCCGCAGCCAGTTCGCGCAGTACAAGCGACCGCCCGACCACCTCGATTTCCTCCAGCCCCGCCTCGGCCAGCAGACGGCCAAGCCCTCGGCCGATCCAGCCGCAGCGGAAGCTGTCGCACCAAAAATCCGCCAGCCGCCGGGCCACGGCCCTGTGGCTGGAATCCACCACGAAGGCGCCCCAGTCCGGCTCCACGGCCACGACCACCCCTCCCGGCCGCGTCACCCGGGCCATCTCGGCCAGCGCCGCGCCCGGGACAGGCACATGTTGCAGGGTGCGCTCCACCCGGCAACCGGCGAACACCCCCTCGCCAAAGGGCAGGTGCGCGCCGTCGCCGGCCACGAAGACCGGGCGCACGGCGGCTTGTCCGGCTTCAAGGGCCGCCCGGGCCAGCATCACCCGGCTGGCGTCCAGACCCACGGCCAGACCGGACGGCGCGACGCCACGAGCCATGGCCGCCGCTTCCCCGCCCAGGCCGCAGCCCAGGTCCAGGGCGGCGTCGCCCGGGGCAAGGTCCAGCCAGGCCAGGCTCTCGTCCTTGATGGCCCGCATGCCCGGGGCGGCGGCGAGATAGCGCAGGCAGCGCACGAAAACGTCGGGATCGGTCGTCCGGTCGCAGCCGGCGAATCCCGTGGCCAGATAGTCGCTCATGGCTAGTGTCGCGTCCCTTAAAGAATACGATAGTATTTTTTAAGAAAAATAAATGGTTTTAGGGCGTTGACTACAAAACACCATATGCGCTTTTCGCGGACGCGACACTAGCCCTGGCCCGCAGGCGGCCGGGCGGCGAAAAGGCGCGCGCCCCCGGGGCCATCTTCCAGGCGCAGCCCCATGGCCTCGATGTCGCGGCGCAGGGCGTCGGCCTGGGTGAAATCTTTGGCCGCCCGGGCTTGCCCCCGGGCTTCGATGAGCCGGGCCGCCTCGGCCGGCCAGTTGGGGGGCGACAGCGGCAGACCGGCCGGGTCGAGCAGGCCGAGGGCGGCGTCGGCGGCGGTCAAAGCGGCCAGATGGCGGGCGGCGTCGGCGCTGCTCAGGGTCCCGGCGGCCAGTCCGGCGTTGGCCTGGCGGGCAAAGGCAAAAAGGGCCGGCCAGAACTGGGCCACGGACAGGTCCTCGGCCAGGGCGGCCTCCAGGGCCGCTTCCAGCCCTTCGGCCTCGGCCTGGGCCGCGCCCGAGGGCTGTCCCTCTCCGGCGGCCAGAGTCAGGCCGGCGGCCAGCTCCTGGATGCGCGTCCGGTTGCGTTCCCACATGGCCAGGGCCTCGGGCGCGGCGCAAAGGGGCTTGTGGTAGCTCGTGGAGAGCAGCCAAGCCCGCACGGCCAGGGGATGGACGCCGTAGCCGAGCAGATCGGCCAGGGTCGGCACGGCCTGGGCTCCTTCGCGGCCGCAGATGCGCCCGCCAACCAGCCAGACGGCCGGGGCCAGCCCGGCCCCGCCAGCCCAGACGGCACGCAGGTTCTCGATGTGCGGGAAGGTCTTGTCCTCGTCGGTGGCCACCACCGTCACGGCCGGCAGGGTGCGCACGGCCGCCGAGGCCATCTGGAGAAACCAGCTCGGCCGCACGTTGCCCCAGGCCGTGGCCCAGACGTCGCCGGCCTTGAGGTCCTTGAGGCTCACGCGTTTTAAAAGCGTGAAATCCCGGGGATGGTCCTTGGCGTAGGAGTCGAGGTCCACGGTCTTGCCCAGGCACAGCTTGGTCATGTCGAGGCCGAGCAGGCCGCCGTAGGCCTTGTCCCGGGCCACGTCGAAATAGACGCTGCGCAGTTTTTCGTAGGCCAGGCCCTTGTCCATGAGCTTGCGGGCCAGGGCCATGGCCTCGTCCATGGCCTCGCCGGCCAGGGGAAAGACCGCGTCGGCCACGCCCAGGCTGGCGGCCAGGGCGGCGACCTGCTCCCGGGCCTTCTCGGCGTACTCCCGGCACTTGCGCCCGGCCGCCCGCGAGGCCTCCAGGCAGCGGTCGTCCAGGTCGGCCAGGCCCACGGCCAGGGTCGGCCGGCCGCCGGAGCGGGCAAGGGTGCGCCGCAACACGTCCAGGGTGACGATGCGCCGCCAGGCGTCCAGGTCGCCGGGCTCGGACAGGGGCGGGCCGAAGGTGAAAAGCCCGGGCGCGGCCGCAGCCGGGTCGAGATGGACCGGTTCGGGCTGGCCGACGCTGGTGAGCGCCACGCCCTTTTTCTCGGGCGCGGCAAAAAGGGTGGTGGACAGGTAGCGCTCGCCGCTGTCGGCCAGGATGACCACGATGAGCCCCTCGGCCAGTTCCCCGGCCAGCCGCGCCGCCGCCGCCATGGCCGCGCCGCCGCTCATGCCGGCCAGGATGCCTTCGTCCCGGGCCAGCCGCCGGGCCATGGCAAAGGCGTCCTCGTCCTCCACCGGCACGATGGCGTCCAGGGCGTGCTTGTTAAATATGCCCGGCGGATAGGACTCCTGCATGTTTTTGAGGCCCTGGATCTTGTGGCCGGGCCGTGGCTCCACCGCCACCACGGTGATGGCGGGGTTCAGTTCTTTTAATTTCTTGACCAGCCCCATGGCCGTGCCCGAGGTGCCCAGGGCGGCCACCACGTGGGTGACGGCTCCGCCCGTGGATTCGAAGATCTCCACGGCCGTGGCCGCGTAGTGGGCCTCGATGCTGGCCGGGTTGTTGAACTGGTCCATGAGCACGTAGCGGTCGGGCTCTTCCCGGGCCAGGCGGTAGGCTTCCTCGATGGCCCCATCCGTGCCCCGATTGCCCGGGGTGAGTACGATTTCCGCGCCGTAGGCCCGCATGATGCGCTTTCTTTCCTCCGAGGCCGAGGCCGGCATGAGGAGCTTTAACGGATAGCCCTTGACGGCGCAGACCATGGCCAGGCCGATGCCGGTGTTGCCCGAGGTGGCCTCGATGACCGTGCGCCCGGAGGTGAGTTCCCCCGAGCGTTCGGCCGCCTCGATCATGGCCAGGGCCACCCGGTCCTTGATGGAGCCGCCGGGGTTTCGGGACTCGATCTTGGCGCAGATGGTCACGCGCGGATTGGGGCAAACCCGGCGCATCCGCACCAGCGGGGTCTTGCCGACCAGGGACAACACGGAATCGTGGATCATGGCGCGCCTCTCGGAAATTTGGCCCGCATTCGTCCGGGCAGGGTCCGTGGTAGGCAAAAAACCGCCAACCGGCAAGAGTGGCAGGAAATTTGCTTGGGCTTGGCCAGTTCAACCAAGGAAGGGGCCATGGAGATCAACAAGTACCTTGCCGACAACCTGGCGTATCTGGCCGAGACCGGCGACCCGGTCGGGCGCTGGCTGGCCGAGGAAAATCCCGATCCGGCCATTGTCCACGAGCGGCTGCACCGCAACGCCTCGGGCATCGTGGACTGGCGCATGGACGACGGCGTGGGGCTGTTCGAGAAGCTG
Source organism: Solidesulfovibrio carbinolicus (assembly GCF_004135975.1). NCBI lineage: Bacteria > Pseudomonadati > Thermodesulfobacteriota > Desulfovibrionia > Desulfovibrionales > Desulfovibrionaceae > Solidesulfovibrio > Solidesulfovibrio carbinolicus. The sequence continues at coordinate 1,551,810 of NZ_CP026538.1, forward strand.
CCGCCGCCGTTTTTCTACCGCGACTGGCGGCCCAAGGAGCAGCTTGAGGGCGCGGGCACCATCATTGTCGGCGTGGGCATCGGTTATGGCCTCAACCACGTGCTGACCGGCACGCCGGATTCCCACAAGGTGCTGGTGGCCGAACCCCGGCCGGAAATGCTCCTGGCTTGCCTGGGCCAGACCGATTACCGGCCTTATCTGCGCCATGGCAAGCTGCGTTTCGTGCCGCCCCGGGCGGCCGACATTGAGTTGGCCATCCAAAATTTTGACGTGAGCTTCCTGTTTTCCCGGGTCTGGCTGCGAAACGATCTGGCCTGTCAGCAGATAGGGCCGGAATATCCCCGCCTGGGGGCGCTGGTCAAAGCCAAGATGGAAAGCCTGTCGGTGGAGCTCACCACGTTGCGCCACAAGCAGGAAGTCATGGTCGGCAACGAACTGCGCAACTACTCCCGGGCCATGGACGAGGGCAGTCTGGCCCGCATGGCCGGCATGGCCAAGGGATTGACGGCCGTGCTGCTTGGCGCGGGGCCGTCCCTGGCCGAGTTCGCGCCGGTGCTGCGGGAGCACCGGGACAAGGGCTTTTACGCCGCCGCCCTCCAGACCCTGCCGGCGCTTGAACGGCTGGGCATCAAGCCCGACCTGTGCCTGGCCATCGACTTTAACGACAACATGATGCAAAGCCTGGATAATTTGCGCGACCTGTCGTTTGCGGCCGATATCCCCTTTGTCTATTCCACCAAGATGGACCCGGCGGTGGTGGCCCGTTATCCCGGGCCGCGCATCCCGTTGTGGACCCAGGGCGGCATCGGCACCTATGTGCTCAAGGACCAGGAGCTGGTGCTGGACGCTGGCGGCAACGTGTCGGTGACGTTGGAGCGCCTGCTGGGCTGGGCCGGGGCCGAACGCTTCGTGTTCGTCGGCTGCGACCTGTCCTGGCAGGGCGAGCGCACCCACGTGGACGGCCACCACAACGCCGTCTGGGTGCACACCTACAATCCCCGCGACGATGTGAAGCTTAAAAACCTGCACGGCCAGACCATCTACACCCACATGGGCTTTCTGGCCGCCAAGCGCGACATCGAAAAGGATATCAATGCCTCCTCGGCCGGTTTTTTCAACCTCTACGGCGGCGGCGTGGTCATTGACGGCGCGGTCAACGTGGGGCCGACCGATCTGGCTTCGGGCGATTTGTTCGCCAGCCGGGGCGCGGCCAAGGATGTGTTCCTTGAGGCCCTGGCCCGGGCGGCCAGCCCGCGCTCGCGGCCCATCTTTTCGCCCAAGGCCGAAGCTTGGGCGACGTCGCTCAAAAACGCTTCAAGGCGGCTGGAGAAGCTCATGCGCAAGGCCGACAAGCACCAGCGGGAGATCAAGGACCTGCTCTCCCAGATCCAGTTCTTCACCCGCCACGATCCGCTCTACATGCCCTATCTCTACAACGAGATCATGGACTTGGCTGGGCTGGTGCAGACCAAAAAACGCTATGGTGTCAAGGAACTGACGGCATTCAAGGCCATCCGGGGCCGCATTCTGGAAAAGACCCGGGAGATCGACGCCTGTCTGGCCCCGTCGGGGTCCTGGGCGGCCTGAAGCGAAAATTTGACGCAAAACGAGACGCGGCCGCGCTCCGAAAGGGCGCGGCCGCGTTTTTTCGTGATCCGGGGCAGGGATGGCGACGGTTGCCGGACGCGACACTAGCCGAAATCCGGCCAGTCCTTTTCGAAGCGGACCTTGCCCTTGGTCTTTTTGTATTTGCGCATGAGCACGTACAGCGCGCCCGCGCCGCCGTGGCGGGGCAGGGCGGTGGTAAAGGCCAGCACCACGCGCTTTAAGGGGTCGTGGGTGAGCCAGGACTTGAGTTCTTCCTTGAGCACCGGCAGTCCGCCCGGGGAATTGGCCCCGCGCCCGGGAATGAGCAGCAGGCAGCGCTTGCCGGCCAGATACTGCTCGCGCATGAAATGGAACAGGGTGAGCTTGGCCTGATCGGCGGTAAAGCCGTGGAGGTCCAGATGGGCCTCGGGCGAGAACTGGCCGGCCCGCAGTTGGCGGTAGATCTTGGGGTCGAGGTCGGTGATGAAGCCCTGGACGTATTCGTCGCTGTATTCCAGGGTGAATTCCACCTTGCCGTCGACGAGATCGCGCAGGGCGGTGAGCGCGTTTTGCTCCTCGTCGGCCGGGGAGGGAGGCGCTGGCGGCGGGGCGACGGGACGCACGTCACGGCCGCCAATTTTTTCCCGGTCGAGCTTGGCCACGCCGGACATGGCCCGCAGGAAATCCGATTCGTCAATTTCCTTGGGTTCGGCCGGCTTGGCGGCGGCAGCGGCCACGGCCTTGGACACGGCCGGGGGAAGGTCCTTTTTCCGGGCCACCTTGACGCCTTTTAAGGAGTCGGCAAAGGGGCGAAACGCGTTGGGATCGTCTTTTTTCGACATAGGAGGGGCAGGCTAGCGGCTTGGGGCGGCCTTGGCAAGCGCGCCTCTGGCCTTTGCCGCCGCCCTGGTGTAGGTCTGACAGGGCAGGGAGTTCGCCGAAAAATCGGTCCGGCGGTTGACGCGGCAGGACCTCGACTTATTATGTAAACTTGCCGGGCCACCAGCCGGAAATGGGAGATACTGCCCCTATGAGCGTTGCATACAAGGATTACTACAAGCTCCTCGGCGTCTCCAAGACCGCCAGCCAAGACGAAATATCCAAGGCTTTCAAGAAGCTTGCCCGTAAGCACCACCCCGACCTCAACCAGAACGATCCCGAGGCCGAGAAGAAGTTCAAGGAGTGCAACGAGGCCTACGAGGTCTTAAAAGACCCCGAAAAGCGCAAGCTCTACGATTCCCTCGGCGCCAACTGGCAGGACGGCCAGCATTTCCAGCGTCCGCCGGGGTTTGAAAACGTCCGCTACAATTTTGGCGGCCCGGGCGGCCAGCAGTTTGACGCCGGGTCGTTTTCCGACTTTTTCGAAACCATCTTTGGTGGAATGGGCGGCGGCGCGTCCGCCGGCCGGGGCGGCCGGACCGGCGGGTTCACCGATTTCGGCGGCTTTGGCGGCGCGGGCGGCTTTGGCGGGGCCGGCGGCTATTCGCGCGGCCCCACCCGTGGGGCCGACGCCAACGCCACCCTGGAGCTGACCCTGGAGGAAGCCTACAAGGGCGGCGGCAAGGAAGTGGCCTTTCAGGAGCAGACCATCGGCCCGGACGGTTCCCCGCGCCTGGGGACCAAGCGGCTCAACGTCTCCATCCCGGCCGGGGTGCGCGACGGGGCCAAAATCCGGCTGGCCGGCCAGGGCAATCCCGGCCGGGCCGGCGGCCAGGCCGGCGACCTGTATCTGAAGGTGAAAATCCTGCCCCATGCGCTGTTCAAGCTGGAGGAGGCCAACGTCATCCTCGACCTGCCGCTGGCTCCCTGGGAAGCGGCGCTTGGGGGCAAGGTGCGGGTGCCGACCCTGGACGGGGCGGTGGAGATGAACATCCCGGCCGGCTCGTCCTCCGGACGCAAGCTGCGCCTGCCTGGCAAGGGCCTTTCCGGCAAGGGGCAGCGCGGCGACCAACTCGTGCGCCTCATGGTGCAGGTGCCGGCCAGTGTGAGCGACGAGCAAAAGCAACTCTGGGAAAAGCTCGCCGCCGCCACGCCCGATTTCAGCCCCAGGAACTTTTAAGGAGCGAGGGAGGCCGCCATGGAAATCAAGCACGTCGTCATCGCCGGCAGCGTCCCCGCCCGGTCCGAAAAGCTGAGCTTTGCCCAGCTTCAGGAACTTACCGGCCTGCACCCGACCGTTGTCGGCGAACTCATCGAACTGGGCTGGATCACCCCCGAGCGCACCACGGCCGAGGCCTATCTGTTCCGCAGCCGCGATGTCTACCGCCTGCGCAAGCTCGACCGCATCCAGCGCGATTTCGAACTGCCGCTTTTAGGAGCCAGCATCGTGGTCGATCTGTTGGAACGCATCGAGTATTTGGAAGGCAAGGTCAACGAGCTGAATCGACTACTGTAGCCTGTTTTTCGCGCTGCATGATTACGGTTGCGGCGGGAAAAAGAAATTTTTTTCCAGTTATTGCCAAGTTCCGACGCGATCTTATCTGTTGGACAGCCACGGAGGAGGATACGCATGGATCTCAACAAGTTTACGCAAAAGTCGCAGCAAGCCATCGGCGAGGCCCAGACCGTCGCCGTTCGCATGGGCCAACAGCAGGTCGACGCCGAGCACCTGCTCTATGCCCTGTTGACCCAGGACCAGGGGCTGGTGCCCCGCATCCTGGACAAGGCCGGCTACAACAGCCAGGCCTATCTGGCCGAGCTGGAACGCGGGCTGTCCCGCCTGCCCAAGGTCAGCGGCCCGGGCGTCCAGCCGGGGCAGGTCTACGTGACCCCGCGCCTCAACGAAATCCTGGTCAAGGGCCAGGACCTGGCCCGCCACCTCAAGGATGAATACGTCAGCGTGGAACACCTGTTCCTCGCTTTTTGCGACGAGGGGCCGTCCACCCTGGCCGGCCAGGTGAACAAGGCGCTTGGCATCGACAAGAACCGCGTCCTGGCCGCCCTGAACGAAATACGCGGCGGCCAGCGCGTCACCTCGGCCGACCCGGAAGCCACCTACGAGGCCCTGACCAAGTACGGACGCGATCTGGTGGACGCCGCCAGAAAGGGCAAGATCGATCCGGTCATCGGCCGCGACGAGGAGATTCGCCGCGTCATCCGCATCCTGTCGCGCCGCACGAAAAACAATCCCGTGGTCATCGGCGAGGCGGGCGTGGGCAAGACGGCCATCGTCGAAGGCCTGGCCATGCGCATCGTCAACAAGGACGTGCCCGAGGGCCTCAAGGAAAAGACCATCTTCGCTCTCGACATGGGCGCGCTTATCGCCGGAGCCAAGTACCGGGGCGAGTTCGAGGAGCGTTTAAAGGCCGTGCTCAAGGAAGTGCAGAGCTCCGAAGGCCGGGTCATCCTGTTTATCGATGAACTGCACACCATCGTCGGCGCGGGCAAGACCGAAGGCTCCATGGACGCGGGCAACCTGCTCAAGCCCATGCTGGCCCGGGGCGAACTGCACTGCATCGGCGCCACGACCCTGGACGAGTATCGCAAGTACATCGAAAAGGACCCGGCCCTGGAGCGGCGTTTCCAGCCGGTCTTTGTCGACGAGCCGACCGTGGAGGACACCATCTCGATCCTGCGGGGCCTTCGCGAGCGCTTCGAGGTCCACCACGGCGTGCGCATCAACGATTCCTCGCTGGTCGAGGCGGCGGTGTTGTCCCAGCGCTACCTGCCCGACCGCCAGTTGCCGGACAAGGCCATCGACCTCATCGACGAGGCCGCGGCCATGATCCGCACCGAGATCGATTCGCTGCCGGCCGAACTTGACCAGATCAACCGCAAGGTCATGCAGCTGGAAATCGAGCGCGAGGCGCTTAAGCGCGAAACCGACAAGGCCTCCCGCGAGCGCCTGGAAAAGCTTGAGGAAGAGCTGGCCAACCTGAAGGAAAGCCAGGCCGGCTTCATGACCCAGTGGGAAAAGGAGAAGGGGGCCGTCGAGGTCCTGCGGCGCATCAAGGAAGACATCGAAAAGACCAAGCTGGCTATTGAGGAGGCCGAGCGCGCCTACGACCTCAACAAGGCGGCCGAGCTGCGCTACGGTCGCCTGGCCGGTCTGGAGCGCGATCTGGCCGGCCAGGAAGCGGCCATCGCCAAGGCGGCCGGCGGCACGCGGCTTATCCGCGAGGAAGTCGCCCCGGACGACATCGCCATGGTCATCTCGCGCTGGACCGGCATCCCGGTGACGCGGCTGCTGGAAAGCGAGCGCGAAAAGCTTCTGCGCCTGGGAGAGGTGCTCCATGACCGGGTGGTGGGCCAGGACGAGGCCGTCACGGCCGTGGCCGACGCCGTGCTGCGCGCCCGGGCGGGGCTTAAGGACCCCGGCCGGCCCATCGGGTCATTCATCTTCCTTGGCCCCACGGGCGTGGGCAAGACCGAGCTGTGCAAGACCCTGGCCGCGGCGCTTTTCGACACCGAGGACAACATCGTGCGCCTGGACATGTCGGAGTACATGGAGCGCCACACCGTGGCCCGGCTCATCGGCGCGCCTCCGGGGTACATCGGCTACGACGAGGGCGGCCAGCTCACCGAGGCCGTGCGCCGCAAGCCCTACAGCGTGGTGCTTTTCGACGAGATCGAAAAGGCCCACAGCGACGTGTTCAACGCGCTGCTGCAAATCCTCGACGACGGCCGGCTCACCGACAGCCACGGCCGCACCGTGGATTTCAAGAACACGATCATCATCATGACCTCCAATCTGGGGGCGCAGTACATGCTCGACGGCATCCTGCCCTCGGGCGAGTTCAAGGAGGGCGTGTCCGAGTCGGTCATGAACACCCTGCGCGGGCACTTCCGGCCGGAGTTCCTCAATCGCGTGGACGAGGTCGTGCTCTTCAAGCCGCTGTTGCGCGAACAGATCGCCGCCATCGTGGAACTCATGCTCGGCGGGCTGCGCGCCCGGCTGGCCGACCGCAAGATCAGCCTGACGCTCACCGACCCGGCCAAGGCGTTTATCGCCGAGACGGCCTACGATCCGGTCTTCGGGGCCCGGCCGCTGCGGCGCTATTTGCAGGCCCACATCGAAACGCCCCTGGCCAAGGCCCTCATCGGCGGCCAGGTCATGGACGGCCAGACCGTCACGGTGGACATGCAGGACGGGGCGCTGGTCTTCGTCTAGGCCGCCCGGTGCGAGAAAAATACCCAACGGGCCGCTTCCCTTGTCGGGGAGGCGGCCCGTTTTGTTGTCTGGGCAGGGCGTCGGACGGGAGAGGGGCACGAGTCGACGCCCGTGAAGAGGCTGTCGATTGTGGTCCGGGAAAAGGCCGCTAGCGGTGCTTATTCCAGGGCCACGAGGTCGAGGTCGCCCACCAGCCCGACGAGGTCGCCGAGCTGGACAAAGACCCCGCGCACGCCGCGTTTGGCCATGCCCTTGGCGGCGGCCAGCACGCCCTCCATGTCCTCGGCCGTGACGAGCAGGTTGGCCAGGGCGGTGGCCGCCGCGTCGGCCACCGCCCCCCGGTCGGCCACCACCGTCACCATGTCGGCCCGGCCCAGGCTCAGCGACGGCCCCACCGTGGCCGAGGAGGCGCACACCGCCGCCGGCAGGCTAGCCGCGTCAAAGCGCAAGGCCAGCCGCGCCCCTTCCACGGGCTTGGCGAGCAGGGCCACCAGCCGTTCCTTTTTTCCGTGCAGGTAAACGTCGCCGCCGTTTTCCACCAAGAGCTCCGGTGAGCGGCCCACGAACCGGTCGGCCACGGCCTGGGCGAAAGCCCCGGCCACGGCGGCCATGGGCCCCACGCCAAACCGGGCCGCCGCCTCGGCCATGTCCTGGGCGATGGCCGGCGCGTCCGGGCCGGCCGCCACCGGCGTCAGGCTGCGCTGGAAATCGGGATTGAGCAGCAGGTAGGTGGACAGGCCGGCCCGAAGCCCGGACACGTAATCGGCCATGTCCCGGGCCAGGTCGCGCTGGGCCGTGACGTAAAGGTCTGTCTGGGCCACCACCACCTGGAAGCTCTGCTCGCCCGGTCGGCGGGCGGTCCGGCGGCGGTAGTCGCGCACGGGGTCGAGATGCGGCTGGTCCATCATGGCAGCTCCGGTTGGGGGAAAGCGTCAGGCAGGCTTGGCCGGCCCGGCAAGGCCGGCGGCCTTGGCAGGGCGGCTCCCGGCATGTAGTGTCCGGGCCATGACGCCTGCAGATTTCCTATCGTCGGCCGGTCCCCTTGTCACGGTCATCATTCCCACCCGCGACCGGGCCGAGCTGCTGCCCCGGGCCGTGGCTTCGGCCCTGGGGCAAACCTGGAAGACCCTGGAGATCCTGATTGTGGACGACGGCTCGGTGGACGACACGGCCGGGGTGTTGGCCGGCTTTGACGATCCGCGAATCCGGGTGCTGCGCCGCGACACGTCCGGCGGGGTGTCGGCAGCCCGCAACGAGGCCGTGCGGGCGGCGCGCGGGGACTATCTGGCGCTGCTGGATTCCGACGACGAATGGCTGCCCAAAAAGACCGAACGCCAGCTGGCCTACATGGCCGCCACCGGCCACGCCGTCAGCCAGACCCAGGAAATCTGGATACGCGGCGGCAAACGGGTCAACCCCACCCATATCCACAAAAAGCCTGACGGCTGGTTTTTCGAAGCGTCGCTGGGCATGTGCCTGGTCAGTCCGTCCACCACCATTTTCAAGCGCGGCGTCATCGAGGCGGCGGGCTTTTTCGACGAGAGCCTGCCGGCCTGCGAGGACTATGACCTGTGGCTGCGCATCATGCTCACGCGCCCCATCGGGCTTTTGGACGAATATCAGGTCGTGCGCCACGGCGGTCGGGGCGACCAGCTCTCCACCCTCTACATCGGCCAGGACCTCTTTCGCATCCGGGCCATGGTGGGGCTGCTGGGCCGACCGGAAACAACTGCCTGGCACTTTGCTTGCATTGAGAAGGAGTTGCGACGTAAAACCGCCATTTACGCCGCCGGCTGCCTCAAGCGCGACCGGGCCGAGGAGGCCGGCCGGGTCACGGCCATGGTGGAAGCGGCTTTGGACAGCGCCCGGGCCGGGCTGGCCGGGGCAGGCGGCAAGGAAACAGCCGACACGGCGGCCGGCTGAGTCAGCCTGCGTGGCCGGATAGGCCCCACGGCGACAAGCGAGACAGGCATGAACGCACCCGACAAACCGCGACAACACAACGCCAGCCCGGCGGCCCCAAGCCGTCCCGGGTTTGCCTGGGGCAGGGCAGATGGGCCGGCCAAAGCCGGCATTGCCTCCCCGTCGCCGTTCGCGCCGGGCTATTCGGGCGCGATTTCCCGCTTGCGGATGGCCTCGGCCTTGATGCGGGTGAGCGTATGGGTCAGCGCGGCCAGGACGTTTTCGCGGATGTCGCCGGCGGCGATGATAAAAAGCAGGTCGTCGCCGGGCACGAAGACGCCGGCGTTGGCCGTGACCAGCACCCGGAACATGCCGGGCATGGCTTCGCCCTCGCGGCGGATGGCCTCAACAAGCTCCTGGTTCACCGTGACTTCGAGCTTGCCCACGGGAGCGCCGTTTCGCGACGTGGCCCGGGCCACGCCGTTGTGCACAAGCACCATGCCGACCTTTTCCAGGAAGCCCGGCTCGGTTTTGAGCGAGGCGATGGTTTTTGAGATGTCCATAAGCGGCAAGTAAGGGAGAACAGCCCCGTTGTCCACGTTTTACATCGCCAATCTGCTGGAGAAGCTGCCGCAAATTCCGACCACGCGCATGGTGCACAACGCCATCTGCGTCTGGATGACCTGGGACGGCGAGCTCGACCCGGGCGTGCCCACCATGCTCGAAGACTACGGCGGCCTGCGCATGGCCGACGCCTACGGCCAGGCCCTGTGGTTTTTTTGCGGCGATGAGGGTCTGCGGGCCCTTGGGCGCATTCTCGTGTGGGGCAAGGTCAATCCCATGCGGCTTTTCATCGAAGTGGTGCCGGCGGCCATGCTGGTCGGCCCCAAGTTCGACCGGTCGTTGACCATGTCCGTGGAGCTCTCGCGCCAGCACGTCTCCCCGGGCGAAACCCTGGAGGTCCTGCTCCATCCCAATTTGAAGCCCCAGGTGGCCATGATCCCGGGGCTGTCGCTCCAGCCCGTCAAGCCGACCATGGGCCTGGCCCGGGTGGCTTTCGAGCGCCTGGACGCCGACACCGCCCTGGCCTACGACCCGGGGCTCATCTGGTACTGCGTGCTGCGCCCCCTGGGCGACCCCTTAAGCCGCAACACCGCCGAGGGCTGGCGCAACATCGCCGAGGAACTCCTCGACATCGTCGAACGCCTGGGCGTCAAGTTCACCCGCCACGAAGGCTTTCTGCTTTTCGAACTCTCGGGGATCAAGAAGCTGCGCGCCTGGGCGCGCGACACCATCGCCCGCATCATGCGCCTGAAAGAAGAGGGCGAGTCCGGCCACTACTGGCCAAGCGTCATGGTCGCCGCCTCGTCCAAGGGCCGCACCCTGGGCAAGGACTTGCCGCGCCGCCTGGGCCTGGACTGGGACCAGATGAGTCCGGATTTTCCCCACATGAGTTACCGCACGGCCTTTCTCCTGGGCGGCGATTTCGTCATCCACGAGGCCCGCACGCTGTCCCGGGGCGTCAATATCGAGGACTGGTGCAACGTGAGCCTGGCCCGGGCCGAGTCGTCCGACGAGGCCGCGGCTGACGAGGAACCCCAGGGCGAGCTGGCCGTGCCGCTGCCTTCGGCCTTGTCCGGCGGCGACGCCAAGCCGTGCTTCTACTGCGGCCTGAACAACCACGAGCCGCGCAACTGCCCGTCCAAACAGCTTATGGCCCTGGACTCCGGCGTGTGGGAGCGGTTTGGCGATGTGGACATGGGCAGCCTTGAAGCCTTGTCCGAGGGCCTCGAAAGCGCCCTGGCCGCCGATTTCGCCGCCGAGTCGGTCCGGCTGCTCGGCGGGAGCGACGCGGCTTCGCTGTATTACCAGTCCATCTTCGAGACCGACATGCCCTTCCAACTGCGCCTGCTGGAGATCGTGTGGCGCAGCAAGGGCAAGACCTTTCCCGATGGCCTGAGCCAACTCGGCCAGCGCGAGGGCGATTTCATCTGGGGGGCGCTGTCGGCCCTTCGGGCCGGCGACGGCGAGAACTACGACGCGCTCATGGCCGAGGCCCTGTCCAAGTATCCCCGGGCCTACCAGCCCAAGTCCCTGCAAGGCTTCCAGGCCCTGGAGGCCGGCGACTGGACCAAGACCGTCTATTATTGGCAGGAGTCCGGCCGGCTTTGCTACACGGCCCTGCAGCGCGGCTATTTCCATTTTCTCGAAGGCCGGGCCTGGGAGATTCAAGGCGACTGCCACCGGGCCATCGCCCAGTATCGCGAAACCCTGCGCGAAAACCCCAAATGGATCGAACCGACCTACCGCCAGGGCGTGTGCCTGGTGAAAATGGGCTTCATCGACCAGGGCTTGCAGTACCTGCTGCCCCTGGTGGCCGCCGACGCGCCGACCTTCCACCGGGTGATGCTCGATCCCGAGCTGGAACGTGGCCGGTTGCAGGTGCTTGGGGCCTTATGGCGCATCTGGAACGCGGCCAGGGATGAAGCCAAGGGACGGCAATTGGTCCTGACGGAGCTGTCCGAGGCGGTACGCGGCCGGTTTCTCGACGAAGACCCCTATCTGGCCGAGGCGGCCAGCCGGGCCGAGGAACTCGGCAAGCTCGGCAAAGTTAGCAATTACGTGGCCTTCAAGCGGTTCGTGGCCGGAGTGGACGTCTTCGAAGGCGAGGTCAAAAAAGCCATCGAGGCCGAGTTGGCCGCCATGCGCGCCCGCCAGGACCGGCAGGTGGAGGATTTGCGGGCCATCCAGCGCGAGGCGGCCTGGTTTCCGTTTCCGGCCATGCTGCGGGAGTTCAACCGCGATTTCAATTACTGCGCCACAAGGCTTAACTGGATGCGTACTGCCAAAATGGACGAGGCCGAGAATTTCCGCAAAAGCCGCGAGACCATGCCCGAGGTGGACGAGCGCATCCAGACCTTGCGCACGCGGCTGGTGACGCTGCGGGTCGTGCGCGACACCACCTTTTTCGTCATGCTTTTCGGGCGCAATTTCATGTGGATGGAAGTGGCGAGCCTGGGGCTGTCGCTTATCGTCGTGCCGCTTATGGTCTATTTCTTCCAGCGCTACGGCCAGGGCTGGGTGGCCGAGATGATGGAGAACCAGAAGTGGCAGCTGCAAAAGGGCTTGGTGGTGATCTTGACCATCGCCGCCCTGGCCCTGGCCGCCATCAACACCGCCCTGACCTTTGATTCAAAAAAGCGCAAGCTGTTCAAGCTGGCCGAAGAGGGCAAGCTGCCCAAGAAAAAGCCGAAGAAGAAACAGCCCAAGCCGGCCCCCAAAGCCAAGGCCGCCACGCCCAAGAAGTAGGGGGGCGGCGCTCGTGTCGCATCCCTTAAAAAATACGAGAGTATTTTTTAAAAAAATAATGGGTTAGTCTGTTGTCTGCGAGATGTCCGGTGTGCTTTTCGTGGACGCGGCGCTAGACCGCTTCCCGCCGCGCCTTGTGGGTCGCCACCTGCTCGCGCACCCGGCACACGCCGCAGACCTCCCCGGACGACGGAAAACCGCACTGGGCGCAGGCGTAAAGCGTATCCTGCCCCTCGCCCCGGGACGCGCCGGCGAAGTGCGGCCGGCCCTGGGCCAAAAACGCCTCGTAAAAGGCGGTCTTCTGACCGGGGCTGCGGTCTTCCAGGTCGGCGATGAGCTTTTTGTGACCCGTGAAGCTGGCCCCGCCGCTGTAGGGACAGGCCGCTTTCCAGTGGTCGATGCCCTTTAAGAAGCAATACGCCGCCGTCTCGAATTCGGTCAGCCGGTAGAGGGGCTTTATCTTGCGCACGAACTTGCCCTCGCCGGGCAGCGTCGGACCCTGGGTTCCCAGGTAGGCCGGATCCCAGCGCAGGACGTTGGCGAAAAGCCGGGCCGTCTCATCGTCGAGATTGTGGCCGGTGGCCAGGGCGGCAAAGCCGTTTTCGTAGGCGAAGCGGTTGAAGTAGTGCCGCTTGATCTTGCCGCACACGGCGCACACCGGCCGGCGCACGGCGTCCTTGACGTCCGGCACGGCCAGGCCGTGCTCGGCGGTGTGGAGCACGTGCAGGGTCAGGCCGTTTGCGGCGCAAAAGGCCTTGGTGCGCTCGGCCACCGGGTCGGACGAGTCCGGGATGCCCAGATGGACGTGGAGTCCCTCCACCACGTGGCCGAGGTCGGTGAGCACCCGCATGAGCGCCAGCGAGTCCTTGCCGCCCGAGACAGCCACCAGCACCTTCTCATCCCGGCCGATCATGCCGTGGCGGCGCACGGCCGTCTCCACCTGCTTTTTGAAAAACCCCTCGAAACAGCTCGGGCAGAAACCGGCATGGTGGCTTGGCAGCTTGACCGCCGCCAGTTCGCCGCAGCGCTTGCACTTCATGGATTGGTCCTTGTCATGGCAAAAGGGAGCAGCTGCCGTACGCGGCGGCCGCGCCGAAAAGGGGACAGGGGGCAAATGCCGGCCATCAGCCCCGGGAAACCACCATCCGCACGGTGACATGGTCCCCGGGCCACAGGTGGCGATCCGGGGTGAGCAGCTCGCCATCGCGGATGATGAGCGCATCGTTGACGCGCAGGTGAAGATTGTTGAGCAATTGGAGGACGGTCTTGATTTTCGGGTAGGTGGTCGGCTGATTTTTGCCGTCTATGGTCACGGTGATCATGGCCCGGCTTAGTATCCCGGCCCCTTCCCGGAATCAAGCCGGTCACGGTCGGAAAACGGTTGACCGTGGAAAGGGTTTTGCGCATAAGGTGGAAGCAGCGGACAGGCGACTTGCCGATTTGTCCAGCACCGCAAGGAGTTAGTCATGAGCGGGAAGATACTGGTCGTTGACGACGAAAAGCATATTCGGATGCTCTATCAGGAAGAACTGGAAGGCGAGGGCTACGTGGTCGCGGTCTCGGACGGCGAGGACGACATCCTGGCGCTGTTGGAAAAACATGCCCCCGATGTGGTGGTCCTCGACATCAAACTTGGCGGCAACCGCTCGGGGTTGGACCTCCTTCAGGAAATCCGGGGTAAGGACCAGACCGTCCCGGTGATTTTAAGCACCGCCTACGACAGCTTCCAGCACGATCTCAAATCCATCGCCGCCGACTACTACGTGGTCAAATCCGTGGATCTCGGCGAGCTCAAATCCAAGGTCGCTCAGGCCATGGCCAAGGCCCTGGCCGGCGCGTCCTGATCATAGCGCGCCCCTGCCGGTTCCGGCCGGCGGGGGCGTGTGCCCCTTGCCCGATGCCCTCACCAAGGGCACGCCACTCCTGTTGTCGCCCGCGTCAATACATGCTTTTCTGTGGCCGTAAACATTTGCCGTTTTCGATACGGGCAAACGCATTTGTCGGGGACGGCTAGACGGCCAGGCCACAAACGGCCTTGGCGCGCCGGCCGCCGCCCGGGCGATTGCCCTTGCCCCGACGCGGCGTTCGTGCTAGCCGCCATGCCCATGCTTCCCGATATTTCGCGCGCCGTTCAGGAAATCGCGCTGCTCCTCGTCCCGGTCCTCATGGGCGTCACCTTCCACGAGGTGGCCCATGGCTACGTGGCCAACTGGCTTGGCGACCCAACCGCCCGGCTGGCCGGCCGCCTGACGTTTAACCCCATCAAACACCTTGATCTCTTCGGCGCGTTGGCCTTTTTGCTCACCCGCATGATCGGCTGGGCCAAGCCCGTGCCCGTGGACCCGCGCTATTTCCGCGACCCGGCCAAGGGCATGATGCTCGTGGCCCTGGCCGGACCGGCCATGAACGTGCTGTTGGCCATCTTCTTCGCCCTGGCCATCCGCATGGTCGAATACGCCGCCATGGGGACGCTCCAAGGCTCCACGGCCTACAGCATCCTCGAACCCCTGGCCTACATCTGCGCCGCCGGGGTGCAGGTCAACCTGGCCCTGGCCGTGTTCAACCTGATCCCCGTGCCGCCGCTGGACGGCAGCAACGTCCTGGCCGCCTTCCTGCCGCACCATCTGGCCATGCGCTACATGGACCTCGGCCGCTGGGGATTTTTCGCGCTGCTGCTTTTGGCCGTCACCGGCATCCTTGGCCGCATCATCCTGCCGCCGGTGCGCTACTTCACCCAGATCCTGCTGTAAGGCCGCGGCCCCGGCCGCCTTCACCCGATACCCTCCACGACGAAAACGGAACACAAGCCCATGAGCGACAACGCCCCCAAGGAAAACAAACGCATCGTCTCCGGCATGCGCCCCACCGGCGCGCTCCACCTCGGCCACTACTTTGGCGTGCTCAAGAACTGGGTCAACATCCAGGACAGCCACGAGTGCTTCTTCTTTGTCGCCGACTGGCACGCGCTCACCACCGAATACGCCGACCCCAAGCGCATCAAGGGCTTTGTTCCCGAACTCGTCAAGGACTGGGTGGCCGCCGGCTTGGATCCCGAAAAATCCGTGCTGTTCCAGCAGTCCCAGGTCAAGGAGCACGCCGAGCTGCATCTGCTGCTGTCCATGGTCACGCCGGTCTCCTGGCTGGAGCGCTGCCCCACCTACAAGGACCAGCTCCAGGAGCTGGCCGCCAAGGAACTCAACACCTACGGCTTTTTGGGCTACCCCGTGCTCATGGCCTCGGACATCCTGCTCTACAAGCCCGGGTTCGTGCCCGTGGGCCTCGACCAGCTGCCCCACCTGGAACTTACCCGGGAAATCGCCCGCCGGGCCAACCACCTCTACGGCAACTTCTTCCCCGAACCCCAAGCCATGCTCACCCCGGATTCGAAGCTGCCCGGCCTCGACGGCCGCAAGATGAGCAAGAGCTACGGCAACGCCATCGGCCTGTCCGAAGAGCCCGGGGCCATGAAGAAGAAGGTCATGAGCATGCTGACCTGCGAAAAGCGCGCTCGCCTGACCGACCCGGGTGATCCCAAGGAATGCAATCTCTTCCCCTACCACGAGCTGCTCACCGACTCGGCCAGGCTGCCCGAAATCGTCGAGGGCTGCACCCAGGCCACCTGGGGCTGCGGCGACTGCAAGAAGCTCCTCGTCGAATCCATGAACGCCTTCCTTGAACCCATCCGCGACCGGCGTAAGGCCTTCGACAAAGACCCCAAGCTCGTCTGGGACATGCTCGAAGCCGGCAACGGCAAAGCCCGCGCCCGCGCTTCGCGAAATCTGGACGCGCTCAAGAAAAAGTTGAACTTTATCTTTTAGATAAGACAGGAAGATGCCTCCGGCGGCCGGGGGGCTCAGCCCCCCGGCCCCCCGACCTGAAAAACCATAGCGCCTGTTGGCGCGCGCGAAGCCGCGCGCCAACAGGCGCTATGGTTTTTCCCCATGCGGGGTTTCCAAAGGGGCTCAGCCCCTTTGGCCGCCGGAGGCATCTTCCTCTTTACTTCTCACCGTTTACGTAACTGCCGCTTGTCGCCGACCCGGACCGTCACCTTTTCCTTGTCCAGGTATTCGAGCAGCGCGATGAGGAATTTGCGCGACAGGCCGGTCAGTTCGCGAAATTCGGCCGGTCCCATGTCGAGAGCGCCGGCGGCGTAGTAGGCCTGCACCTTCTCGATGAGCGCCTTGATGGCTTCGGCGCAGAAGTACATGCCTTCCTGGGCCTTGACGATGCACCCTTCGTCCTGGAGCACCTTGTAGACCGGCTGGGCCTCCTTGAAGGTCAGGTCCAGCGGCTCCAGGATGTCTTTCACGTTGGGTGGGGTCAGGCCGCCCTTGACGTAGGCGTCAAGCAGGATGCCGCGCAGCTTGGCCTGGTCCGAGGCCAGGGAGACCTTGTGGTCGGGCAGGCGGATGACGTCGCCTTCGGTGGCCAGTTTACCGGCGCGCAGCAGGCGTTCGACCATGAAGTGGAACAGTTTGGGGGTGAGCTTCTTGCCCCAGGTGGAGGCCAGCTCACTGCGCGACACGCCGAGCTTGAGGGGTTCGCGCTTGTGGAAGGCGGCGACGAAGTCGGTCAGCGTGGCCGCCAGTTCGGCCACGGTGTCGCCGTGGACGTAGTGGCGGCCTTCCTTGCCTTCGCGGTCGACCAGGGCCGCGCCGCCCTTGTCGCAAAGCGCCCCAAGGGCCTTTTCCAGGGCCTTGGATTCCAGGTCGGACAGGGTCATGAGCCGGGCAAACCCCAGGCCGTCCGGTCCGGCCCGGCGCAGTTGCAGGGCGACCATTCCCGCCCCGGACGCTGCGGTCAGTTCGGCCAAAAGCGCGGTGGTGGCCTCGGTGTTGCGCTTGATGCGATAGGCCATGGGCGTGACGACCCGGCCGCCGGCCACGGTGCGCAGCGGCGCGCCCGAGCGGATGACCACCCGGTCGCCGTGGACGCCGGCCAGGGGTTCGGGCAGGCGCAGCTGGCACACGGCCGTCTGGCCGGGTTCGAGCTTGTCGCGGTCGAGCAGATGGATGCGGGCCAGGATCTCCCGGGTGCCGTGGTGCAGATGCACCTCGGTGCGGTGCTTCAGCCCACGCGGCGACGAGGCCAGACAGTGGATTTCGGCTTCCCAGACGGTGTCCGGAAAAAGCGTGCCGGGCAGGGCCAGCACTTCGCCGCGTTCGATGTCCTCGACCTCCAGGCCGGCCAGATTGACGGCCGTGCGCCGGCCGGCCGGCGAAACCTCGACGGATTCGCCGTGGGACTGCAGCCCCCGGACCTTGGAGCGTTTGTCCGTCGGGAAAAGGCGCACGTCGTCGCCGATTTTAAACGATCCGGCGATGAGCGTGCCCGTGACTACCGTGCCGTGGCCGCGCAGGGTGAACACGCGGTCGATGGGCAGCCGGGCCAGATCCGAGCGGCGCTTGGGGGCAAAGGCGGCCACCAGGTCGGACAGCGCCTGGCGCAGCTCCGGCAATCCCTGGCCGGTGTGAGAGGAGACGGGAAAAATGGGGGCATCGGCCAGGAACGTGCCGGCCAGTTCCGCCCGCACGTCGTCGGTGACCATGGCCAGCCAGTCCGGGTCCACCATGTCGCATTTGGTCAGGGCTACCAACCCCGTGGACACGCCAAGCAGGGTGCAGATGTCTAGATGCTCGCGGGTCTGGGGCATGACGCCCTCGTCGGCGGCGATGACCAGCGTCACGAAATCGATGCCGGCCGCGCCGGCCACCATGTTTTTGACGAACCGCTCATGGCCCGGCACATCCACCACGCCAAGCCTTGCGCCGCCGGGCAGATCCATGAAGGCAAAGCCCAGTTCGATGGTGATGCCGCGCTTTTTCTCCTCGGCCAGACGGTCGCAGTCGATGCCGGTCAGCGCCTTGATGAGCGTCGTCTTGCCATGGTCGATATGCCCGGCCGTCCCCATGATCACTGGCATGTGCGCGTCCTTGTGAGCGTAAGAAGAAGATGAAGATGCCTCCGGCGGCCAGGAGAGGCGCTGCCTCTCCTGGACCTCTCCGCCGGGGGCCTTAGGCCCCCGGACCCCCAACATGGGGTTAGAGGCGTTGCCGTTAGCTCGACAGGAAGGCCTTGTAGGCCAGTTTGCTGGCGTAGATGTCGGCCACGCTGGTGATCTCGAACGGGCTGTGCATGCTGAGCACGGCCGGGCCGAAATCGATGATGTCCATGCCGTAGACGGCCAGGAACTTGGCCACCGTGCCGCCGCCGCCGAGGTCCACCCGGCCCAGTTCCGCCATCTGCCAGGGGATGCCGGCCTCGTCCAGGAGGTTACGCAGCCAGGCCACATACTCGGGGTGGGCGTCGTTGGCCCCGACCTTGCCCCGATGGCCGGTGAACTTGCAAAAGCACGGACCAAAGCCCAAAAGCGCCGAATTGAGCTTCTCGTGGAGATCCTGATAGTCCGGGTCCAGGGCGGCGTGGACGTCGGCCGACACGGCCTTGCCGGCGGCCAGCACCCGGCTCTTGCGCGCGCCGGCGTCCCAGGCGTCGATCAAGTCTTCCAGGCAATATTCGAAAAAGCGCGACTTGGCCCCGGTGGAGCCTTCGGAGCCGATCTCTTCCTTGTCCCAGAAAAGCACGATCTGGGTGTGCTCGGGCTGGGGCGCGTCGAGCAGGGCGGACAGGGCCGTATAGACGCAGACCCGGTCGTCCTGGCCGTAGCCGCCGACCAGCGCCCCGTCCAGGCCGACAAAGCGGGCCGGACCGGCCGGCACGGCCTGCAGCTCGGCGCTGTAGAGATCGGGTTCGGTAATGCCGTACTTGGCGTTTAAGAGATCAAGCACCTTGGCCTTGATGGCCTCGTTGCCGTTCTTGGCGGCCTTGTCGGCTTCCTCGCCTTCGGCCTGTTCCGGCTTGTCGGCCGGGGAGTGGCCGATGAGGATGTTGAGCTTTTCCGCCTCAAAGGCTTCGGACAGCTTTTTTTCCACCTGCCGGTAGGCCAGGTGCGGCAAGAGGTCCGGAATGGCAAAGACCGGATCGGCGGCGTCCTCGCCGATGGTCACCGGCACCACCGTGCCGTCCTTTTTGGCCACCACGCCGTGCAGGGCCAGGGGCCGGGCCAGCCACTGGTGCTTGCGGATGCCGCCGTAATAGTGGGTCTTGAGCTGGGCCACGCCGCAGTCCTGATAGAGCGGGCGCTGCTTGAGGTCGATGCGCGGCGTGTCGCAGTGGGCCCCGACCAGCCGGAAGCCTTCACGCAGGGGCTTTTTGCCCTTGCGGGCCACAAAGACGGTCTTGCCCTTCATGACGCGAAAAACGGCGTCCCCGGCGAAATCGTCGTCGCATTCGGCGAATCCGGCCCCGGCCAGGGCCTCGCGCACGAAATGCACGGTTTCGCGTTCGGTCTTGCAGGCGGTGAGAAAGGACACGTAGCCCTCGGCCAGGGTCTGCATGTCCTGGCGGACTTCGGGGGAGGCGTAGGTCTCCCAGCAGCTTTTGGCTTCAATGGCGAAAGAGGGTTGGTTTTCCGCCTTGGTGGTGTCGTTGGTCATGATGCGCGGGTTCCTCCATGATCGTACGAAGGCTGATCATAAGCATCTCGGCCCGGCGAGGGAACCCCCTTTGGCGCGGGGTTCGCCGCCCGGGCGGTGCGTGTAGCATGTCGGCGGCCGGGGGGGATGATCCCCCGCGGACCCCCTCGACGGGAAAAGGGGTAAAGGGGGGGCTTGGACGGAAATCGCCGCCGCTGCGGCATCCCCCTTGCCGGCGGCGGCCCAAGGGGCTATGGACGGACCCCCGGCCGGCTCGGCCGGGTATCTTGGGGAATAAACGGGCCATGGCCCGATTGTTGTCGCCTTGGGCCAAAGCGTAGGCAGCGAGGCGGGGAGAGGGTTGTCGATGAGCGATTTTATCTGGCGCGACGATCTCGGCGCGGCCCTTGCCTGCGACGGGGCCTGGAAGAAAGCGCCGCCCGGTTCCGCCCTGGAACGCATTTTCGCGGCCATCGCCTTGTGGCGCGCGCAGGGCCGTCCCTTTGCCGGCCACGCCCTGGCCCCGGACGACGAGGCCCAGTGGGAAGCCTTGGTGCGGCGCTACTTCGACCGCGACGCCTTTGGCTGCATTTCCGTCAACGCCGCCAACATGTGTCCGGCGCTGACGCCGGTTTCGGCCATGGGGGAACTCGTGCGCCGGCTCATGGAAGTGGACATATCCTTTGCGCTGCGTGGCGAGCTGGCCGAGGCCGGCCTGGTGCACGGCTTGGACGCGGTCAAGACCTG
The DNA here is from genome assembly GCF_004135975.1 of Solidesulfovibrio carbinolicus. Taxonomy (NCBI): domain Bacteria; kingdom Pseudomonadati; phylum Thermodesulfobacteriota; class Desulfovibrionia; order Desulfovibrionales; family Desulfovibrionaceae; genus Solidesulfovibrio; species Solidesulfovibrio carbinolicus. The sequence goes on from NZ_CP026538.1 coordinate 1,571,940, forward strand.
GATCGGCCTGGGCGGGCTGGACGCGCCGGCCAACGCCTTGCTCGCGCTGACGGCCAACGCCACCCAGGCCAACAACTGCATCAACAACGGCCTGGTCGCCTCGGGATTTTTCGATCCCGCCCGGGACAATGTCGTGGTCTGGGACGTCAACCACCCGACCAACCACGAAGCCTGGCTCTACCGCAAGGCGACCCAGGGATGGGGGCCGGATTCGGTGCGGATCATGCGCACGAAGCTGTTCGCGCAAACCGTTTCCGACGACGAGGCCCGGGCCGGGGTCGTGCCCTCGGACCCGGCCGGCGAGGATGAGATCGTCGCCGCGCTTTTGCGGCTGGTGGACCGCAACACCAAGGTCGTCAGCCTCTCCTGGCAGTCCAACGAAAGCGGCCTGATCCTGCCCATGCGGCGCATCGTCGAGGAACTGCGGGCCATAAACAAGGACATCCACATCCACGCCGACAGCGCCCAGGCCTTTGGCGTGCTGGACATGCGCCTTGAGGAAACCGGCGTGGACAGCATCGCCGGCAGTTTCCACAAATGGCCCTGCGGCCCCCGCATGGTCGGCGTCATCTACATGAACCCGGCCACGGGCGCGGCCGAACGCTTCGCGCCGGGCGCCTGGGGCTACGACGAGCACATCAACACCCCGGCCCATTACGGTTTCGCGCCCGAAAGCGGCGGCATCGACGCCACGGCCCGGCGTTTTTCCTACCTGGGCCAGCAAAACGACGTCACCCTGGTGGCGGCCTGGATGACGGCGCTGTTTCACACCGGCCACTTCCATCCCGGCGTGACGCCAAAGCGCGTCGAGGCCCGGACCCATGCCCTGGGCACGCGGCTCAAAAACGCGCTCTACCGGCATCTGCCCCGGATGTTCCCCGACTTTCGGGAAGACGCGGCCTGGCGGCACATCGTCACGCCGACCACCAACGACGCGCTGCGCAGCGCCGTCTATCTGTTCCGCACGCCCGAGGGCGTGGCGGCCGGCGACGTCATGCAGCATGTCTACGCCAAACACCGTTTCGCCATCGCCTATTTGCAGGTCATGGGGCAGGACCTGCTGCGCGTGTCGCCGTCGATCTGCAATCTGGCCGGCGACGTCGAGGGCGTGGTGGCGGCCATCGCCGACGTGGTGGAGGCGCTTCGCGCCGGCAGGCTCCCCAGTTCGCCGCCTTCGCGGGCCTACATTTAGCGTGCAGCGTGTTCCTTGCGCCCGAGGCAGCGGCCAAGCTCCGGGGCGCGACCGTCCCAGGCCGGCGCGGCTTGCGGCGTCGAGATCCGAGCGAAAAAGGCTCCCGCCGGTCATGGCGACCGGCGGGAGCCTTGTCTTTTGGAATGGGGTGGAATTTTGCGGGAGGCGGCGGCGTTAGGCGGTTTCGGGCCGGCTGGCCTGGGCCAGCACCAAAGCCACAAGCTTCAGCTCGTCGTCGGCCAGGGTGCGGGGGTCGAGCAGCAGGGCGTCGTCCTGGGTGCGGGCCACCAGCGGCGGATCGGCCGAGAGCAGCCGCTGGCGCAGGGCGTCGGGCGAAGGCGCGTCGGCAAGCGGACGCAGCGCCACCAGGGTGGTCGGCAGATCGCGTTCGGGATAGGCCCCGCCGCCCACCCGGGAAGCGCCGGGGATGGCCGAAACCGCGTAGCGCCCGGCCAAGGCCTTTCGCAGCAGCCCGGCCAGCTTGCGGGCTTTTTTGGCCAGCGCCTCGGGGGTGGCCGTGATCATGGCCAGGGTCGGGATGACGGCCCGGGCGCGCTCGGGGTCGCGGTAGAGGCGCAGCGTGGCTTCCAGGGCGGCCAGGGTCATCTTGTCGATGCGCATGGCCCGGTTGAGGGGATTTTTGCGGATGGCGGCGATATACTTGGCCTTGCCGACGATGATGCCGGCCTGGGGGCCGCCCAGCACCTTGTCGCCGCTAAAGGTGACCACGTCCGCGCCCTCGGCCACGGCCTGCTGGACGGTCGGTTCGCCGGGCAGGCCGCAGGCCGCGAAATCGGTCAGGTTGCCGCTGCCGAGGTCCTCGATGACCGGGAGTCCCAGGCGCGCGCCCAGTTCGGCCAGTTCGGCCAGGGAGACTTCCTTGGTGAACCCCACGATGCGGTAGTTGGAGGTGTGGACCTTGAGCAGCGCGGCGGTTTCCGGGCTGACGGCGTTTTCGTAGTCGCGCGGGTGGGTGCGGTTGGTGGCTCCGACCTCGCGCAGCACGGCCCCGGATTTGGCCATGACCTCGGGGATGCGAAACGAGCCGCCGATCTCCACGAGCTGCCCCCTGGAGACGATGACCTCGCGGCCCTTGGCCAGGGTTTCCAGGACGATCATGACGGCGGCGGCGTTGTTGTTGACGACCAGCGCGTCCTCGGCCCCGGTCAGGGTGCGCAGGATGTCGACCACGTGGCTGTAGCGGCTGCCGCGTTCGCCGGTGGCCAGATCGAACTCCAGATTGGAGTAGCGTAGGCAGGCGTCAGCGGCGGCGGCGGCGGCCTCGGGGGCTAAAAGCGAGCGGCCGAGGTTGGTGTGCACCACCACGCCGGTGGCGTTTATGACGCGCCGGAAATGTGGCCGTGTGGCGGCGGCGACCTGCCGGGCGCACTGGGCGAACAGCAGGCTATGGTCGAGCTGGGCCGGTTCGGTCAGCCGGCCGGTGCGGATGTCGTCGCGCAGCCCGTCGAGGTAGTCCGTAACGGCGTCGCGCAGCATGGCCCGGGGCAGCGCGGCCAGGGCAGGGTCCTGGGCGAGGCTGCCCAGGGCGGCGTCGACCGGGGGCAGAAGGCGAAACAGGTTTTGCACGGCGATCCCGGGGGGTTGGCGTTGGCAATGCGTCAAGGCGCGACAAATACCCCGAATCGGGTCCGAGATCAATTTTAGCGGTCGGCGAACAGCGCGGCCAAGAGGTACATGGAGCCGCACACGAGCACCGTGCCGTCAAGCTTTTCCACGGCCGCCAGCGCCTCGCGCGGACCGGCCACGGGCACGGCGCGTTTCCCCAGGCGGGCGGCGACCTCGGCCGCCGGCCGGGCCCGGGACACGCCCGGCAGCTCGGGCACGTAGATGGGGCCGGCGGTCAGCCGGGCGGTCATCGACGCCATGGCCTCGAAGTCCTTGTCGGCAAGGCAGGTGAAGATAAGGGCCGTGGGCGAGACGAGCAGGGCCTTGAGGGCGGCTTCCAGGGCGGTTAGCGCCGGCAGGTTGTGGGCGCTGTCGAGCAGCAGGGCCGGGGCCATGCCCGGCAGGCGCAGCAGATGGAGCCGTCCGGGCAGGAAGGTCTCGGCCAGGGCGCGGCGCACGGCCTCGGGGTCCGGGGCGATGCCCATGGCCTCGGCGCACAGCGCGAAGCCGGCCAGGGCCAGGGCGGCGTTTTGGGCCTGGTGCGGCCCGGCAAGCCTCAGCTTCACGTCCGGCACGTCCAGGCGCTTGGGGAAAAGGAGCGTGGCCTGGCGCGACGACGGATCGTAGACGGCCAGTTCGGCCGCGTCGTAAAGCCGCGTGCCGCGCGAGAGCGCTTCGCGGCGCAGCACGGCGGCGGCCTCGGCCGGCTGGGGGCCGGTGACGGCTTGGCCGCCCGGGATGAGTGCTCCGGCCTTGTCAGCGGCGATGTCGGCCAGGGTCGGCCCGATGACCGAGGCGTGGTCCAGACCCATGGGCGTGAAAAGGGTCAGGTCGCGGGGCAGGGCCGTGGTGGCGTCGCCGGCCCCGCCAAGGCCCGCTTCATAGACGGCGGCCTCGGCCCCGAGATCGGCAAAAAGCCAGACGGCCATGGCGGTCAGGAGTTCGAAATAGGTGAGCCGGCCGCCTTCGCCGCGACCGGCCACGGCGGCCTGGACGGCGCTTGCCGCCCGGGTCCAATCCTCTTCGGCGATCATCTTGCCGCCAAGGAGGATGCGCTCGCGCACGCTGACGAAATGGGGCGACAGATACAGCCCCGTAGGCAGGCCGTGGGCGGCGAGCAGGCCGGCCAGCAAGGCGGCCGTGGAACCCTTGCCGTTGGTGCCGACCACCTGGGCGGCCAGATGGGGCAGGCTCTCCAGGCGAAGCCCGGCCAGGGCCGCGCGCATCCGCCCGGGGCCGAGGTCCATGTGAAAAAGGCCCAGGGAGTCGAGATAGGCCGCAAAGGCGGCGAAATCGGGAAAATCAGAAGTCGATGCAGTCATGTTCTCGCAGGAGCCGGTAGTGGTAGCCGGCCAGTTCACGGGCCAGTTCGTCCACGATGACGGCGGCGAACGGAGCCTTTAAGTGGTAGATAAAGATGTCCGGCCGGGCGCGCAGTTTGTCGAGTTCGGCGCGCAACAGCTTCGGGGTCAGGTGCTTGGAGGCCATGGCCAGGGCCTCCATGGAAGACGGGAACGAGGCCTCGGTGATCAGATTTTTGAGCGCAAAGGGCAGGGCGTCCATGGCCTTCCAGAAGTCGTCGCACGGGCCGGTGTCGCCGGTGTAGGCGAGGTTTCGCGCCCCGCCGTCCTGCCACAGGACAAAGCCCGAGGCGGCTTTGGCGTGATTGACGGGATAGGCGGCGACGCTGAGATCGCCGATGACGACGGGTACGCCCGGAGTCATGGGAGCGTAGGTCAAAACCGGCGAATCCGTGGGGATGACGGTGAAGTCGGGCCAGATGGTGTCGTTTAGCAGGTGGGTGGAAATGGCGTCGAGGACTTCGGGCAGGCCGTGGATGGCCACTGGGGCCCGGCTGCCGGCGACGAAGAACTCGATGAGGTTGTCGGCCAGAAACAGGATGTCCTTGATGTGGTCGAGGTGGCTGTGGCTGACGAAAATATGTTCGAGCCTGGCCTGAGCGGCGAGGTCCAGGGAGGAGGTGACGGAGCCGGCGTCGAGGAGGATGGTGTCGTTGACGCAAAACGAGGTAAGGTTGTGCCCCGGCAGATCCGAGCCGGAGCATCCGAGCACGCGCAGCTTCATGCCAGTCTCCTTATGGCGGGCAATGTCCCGGGATTTGCCAGTGTGAGCCGCAAGGAGCCTTTCGTCAAGGCCGGCCTTGACCGGAGGGGGCGGCTTGTTTAGTTTTCGTGCCGCGCGCCCGTAGCTCAGTCGGATAGAGCATCTGCCTTCTAAGCAGACGGCCCGGGGTTCGAATCCCTGCGGGCGCGCCAGAAGAATATCAAGGGGTTCCGTTTTCGGAACCCCTTTTGATTTGTTAAGGTATTTCTGGCTGTTGGGCGGTGCCGTTGCGGCACTAAAGGCAGGATTGACCGAGGCTCCCCGCTACTCCCAAGAAAAAATACGCTTCCAATCCTGTTTCATGCTGATGACGACCCAACCTTTTTGGGCCGCTTCGGCCAGCAGGGAGTCGGGGAACGTCCCGATCTTGGACTGGGCGGCGTAGGCATATTCCCGCTCGGCGTCGTCGTGGCGCACGAGCATCATAAGCCGCGCGCCGCCGCCGGCCTGGGCGTATTCGAGCATTTCCTTGTCCCCGTCGGAATTGCCAAAGGCCGCCTGGGGATGGCGGCCGATCATGAGGTGGATGCCCTGGGGCTTGCCCGGGCCGACGTTGTTGAGCAACAGCCTGGGCTCTTCGGTGAGGACCGCCTTGCCGGCGGCGTCATAGCCGAATTTCGTGGCGTTGAGCGTGCCGACCACCTGTTCGGGCGGCACGCCGTAGACCTTTTCGGCGTAGGCGCGCAGAAAATCCTGGCCGCCGCCGGTGACGAAATAGGTCTTGTAGCCATGGGCGCGAAGGAGCTGCATCACTTCCAGCATGGGCTGGTAGACAAGCTCGGTGTAGGGCCGCCCCCAGCGGGCATCCCGGGCCGTATCCAGCCACCGGCGCACCTGGTTGCCGAGTTCCTCCACGGTCATGCCGGTCATGGTCGCGGCGTAGAGCTTGACGATGTCGTCGGTGGACGCGTCGGCCAGGCGCTCCAGACCGCCGGACAGCAGGGACTTGAAGGGTTCGGCCCCGGCCAGCTCCGGCTTGTCCTTGGCCAGCTCGCGCAGCCGGGCCAGACAGTAGAGCATGGGCGTGTACATGGGCTGCTCGACCCAGGTCGTGCCGTCCTGGTCAAAGGTGGCGATGCGCGCCTCGGGCCGGACATAGCTCGGGTTCGACGGGTCGGTGGTCGCGCGCACGAAGGCCAGGATCGCCTGTTTGGCCGGCCCCTCGTTCCAGGAGGGCAGGGGGTCGGTCTGGGCCAGGGCCGTCGCGGCGACAAGCAACAGGCAGCACAGGGCCAGGACGATCAGGCGGTCCGGCCGAAGGAAAGAAACGCTGTTTCGCCACGCAGGCAGTCGTCTGGTCATGCTCTCCCTCCGTTTGCATAGCCGGCCGCCGACGGCCAGAAGCCCGAAGCGCCAAGGGGCGGTCAGAGGCGGATGCTTAAAAGCTGACGCTGAGGCCCAGGTCGCCGCCGTAGCTGACGGTTTGGGCGTCAAAGGCCATGGCTGAAGCCGCGCCGCGCACCATCACCCGCTCATTGATTTTATAGGAAGTCCCCAGGCTGGCCGTGCCCCAATCGGCTTTCACCGGGGCGGCGGCCATGGAATAGGGCTGGGCCGTGGTCGTGGTCAGGGCGGCCTTGACCTTGCGGTCGGCCTGGTCCACCAGCTCGTGGTGCCATTTGGCTTCCACGAAGGGCCGCCAGCCGCCGGCCTCGATGGCGGCGCGCCAGCCGAGCTGGCTTATGGCCGAATCGCGCATCTGCTGGCCAAAGGACAGGGCCGCAACACCGTTGCCGCCGGTGGCCGCGCCGCTGGTTCCCGATTCGGCAAAGCCCTGGATGCGCACCTGCTGCAGCACCAACCCGGCCACCGGACCGGTGACCACCTGCCCCAGGCGGATGTCGCCCCCGGCGCGAAGAGCCAGTCCCAGGGTGGTTCCCGTGGTCGTGGCGCTGTTGCTGTCGGTGAAAAGCCCCAAGGCCACGTCGCGGGCGATCTTGTCCTGCAGGAAACCGTAGGAGGCCACGACATCGCCCCAGGCCGGGCCGGCCTGATAGGCGGAATAGAGGCTGAGTGTCTGGTCGTTCTGGTCGAAGTGCCCGCCGCCCATGGAAAACTGCTGGGTCTGGGTCCCGGCGGTGAAGGCCGCGCCGACGATGAGGCCGCAGGGCAGCTGATAGTCCAGGCCCGCCGAGCCGGTAAACGGCGTGCCGGCGACATCGGGAAAGCCGGAGAAGTTTCGAAGCGCCAGCGAGCCGACGCCGCCGCCGATCCAGACGTTGACGCGTGCCTGGCCGCGATGCTGCCCGGTCAGATCGATCTGGCCCTGGATGACGGCCGTCCGGGCCAGGCCGCCCTGGATGGGGAGTTCGGCCAGCAGGGACATCAGGCTCGGGGCCGTCATCAGGCTCGCTTCATAATCCGACTCGATTTTTTGGCCGGCCGTGGTCAGGTGATGGCCGTCGATGAACAGATATGTTTCCAATTGGACGGGCGTGATGTCGGCCCAGGTGGTCACCATGGCGGCAACCGGGGACGGGGCGTTGGCCGCCAGCACCGAGGACGGCGTGAACCCGAACAGGGTGGGATTGGTGGCCACGAACTGGAACAGGCTGGTGAGGTCGGCGGGGATGTACCGCACGCCGGCCGCCGTCAGGTACGACCATTTGGTGTTTCCGTAGGCCACGGCGCGGGCGTATTCGTCAACATTGCTGGCCGGGACGAGGCCGCCCAGGCCGGTCAGGGTCGAGGTGTAAAAGGTGTTGGGCACCATGACGGTGCGCGCTCCGGCCGCCTGCAAGCTGGCCACGCTGGCCGTGAACTGGGCCGCCACGCCGTTGAGGAAGGTCGGATTGGCGGCGATCCAGTCGGCTCCCTGTTTTTGCACGAAGATCAGATCGTTGTTGCCGCTGTTGACGACATAGAGCGCCTGGGTGTTGGCGGCGCCCCCGTTGGCGGCCAGGAGGCAAGCGATCTGCTCGGTGGCGGTCACGTTGCCGGGCAGGCCACCGGGAGCCGTCGTGCCGCCGGCCGTGGCGCTCAGGGGTGCCGTATAGGCGCTGCCGTTGCCGAAATTGGTGCCGCCGATGCTGACCGGCTCGGCGGAGAGGCCGAACCGGCCCGCCAAGAACGTGGTGGTCATGATCCCGGGGCCGGCCCATCCGCCCTGGGCTCCGCCGGCGATGGCGGCGGCGACCATGGCGTCGGCGGTCGCGTTTCCCGTGGACGTATAGCGAAAATAGCCGCTGTCCAGAGTGCTGTCGCCAAGGCCGACAAACTGATTGAACGCCCCTGCGGCGTCGGCCGGGCGAGGCGCGACGAGGGCGAGCAGGGCGGCAAGAAGCACAAGATGCAGCACTTTTGACATGGGCACTTCCCTGGAAAGTGATTGGTGAAGTCCGTCTTGCGAAAGGACATGCGACTTGTCGCCTGCTGTTTTTGATTGTCACACAAAAACTGTACGTTATCAATCAGGCCAGCCTCCCGGATAGCGTCGTCGAGTTCCACTGCGGCTATGAATTGGCGCATTGTGGTCGGGGGCGCGTGTGTTCTGGGGAATGGCGTTCGGGTGTTTGACTTCTCAAGGCGTTTGGGGCATTTTTCTTTGTTCGGAAGCTGTTTGCCGAGTTGTCGTTTAAGGCGGGGCCGTGTGCTTGACAGGCCACGGGCATGACCTCGTCACATAAAGCAATCCCACGAAATATCATCGAAAAATGATCCTTTTGGCGAAAGGCCAACGGGGTCTTGCTTTGTTGTCGGTCTGACGGGCATGGGCCGGCGCTGCCTGGGGCAGCTGTCGGCCCGAAACGTTTACGGAGAAGGTGAGTCTGTGGCTCTTGGCATTGACTTTGGAACATCAAATTCCGCTGTTGGTTTGTTGAAGGACGGATTGTCTTGCCTCGTCGCGTTGGAGGACGGGAAACAGACGATCCCCAGCGCCATTTTTTATGACACGGAAGAAGATGCCGTGCGCTTTGGCAATGAAGCAATAGCGTTTTACATGGACGGCTGCGAAGGCCGGTTGCTGCGTTCGCTCAAAAGCATACTGGGTAGCTCGCTGGTCAACGAATCAACGGAAGTGGGGTACAAGAATATCGCCTTCAAGGATATCATTGTCACCTTTGTGCGGCATTTGAAGGCAACGGCGGAAACCGCTGTCGGCCATGACGTGGACCGCGTCGTCATGGGAAGGCCTGTCCGGTTTGTGGACGCCGACGAGCAGGCCGACGTCCTGGCCCAGGCGCATCTGGAAGAAATCGCCAGGAAAGCCGGTTTTCGCGAGGTGCTTTTCCAGTACGAACCCATTGCGGCCGCCTTGGATTACGAGCAGTCGGTAAAGCAGGAAGAACTCGCCCTCATTGTCGATATCGGCGGCGGAACGTCGGATTTTTCCGTTGTCAGGGTGTCGCCGGACAGGCGGGGCAAGGCCGACCGCAAGCAGGACATCCTGGCCAACACAGGCGTGCATGTCGGCGGAACCGATTTGGACCTGAAACTGAGCCTTGAGCAGGTGATGCCGCTTTTCGGCTACAGGACGCAGACCAGGAGCCTGCATCCCGGCGATCCCATTCTGGACTTGCCGCCAATGTACTATCGCGAGCTGGCGACTTGGCACAAGATCGTGTTTTTGTATAACAACAGGGCCTTGCAAGGGGTCAAGAACATCAAGTATCATGCCCAGCGCCAAGATTTGGTCGACAGGCTGGTCAGGATCATTGAGCGCCAGGAAGGTCATCGTCTGGCCGGCGATGTCGAAGCCGCGAAAATCGCGCTTTCGCAGCAGGATGCCGCCTCGATTTCCTTGAATTACGTGGAGAAAGGGCTGGAAGCTTCCCTGCGTCGCCAGCCATTCGAGTCCGACATTGCGCCTGAAACAGCAAGCATCGTGTTGAAAATAAACGAATGCCTCACCCTTGCCGGCGTCCCGGCCTCGGCCATTGAGACGCTTTTCATGACGGGCGGCAGCACCGCCATCCCGTGCATCGCCCAAGCCTGTCGCCAGACCGTGCCTGCTGCCCGCTTGGTGGAAGGGAGTCGGTTCGGCAGTGTGGGCATCGGGCTGGCTCTGGATGCCGGCAGGAAGTTCGGGCCATAAATCCGGCCCGGCGTCCGGCACGCCTTAAGGGCGCGGTGCAGGCCCTGCGCCTTGTCGGGACGCCGTCTCCTGTCGCGTCCGCGAAAAGCGCATATGGTTTTTTGTCGTCAATGAGCTAAAACCGTCTGATTTTCTTAAAAAAACTATCGTACTTTTTAAGGGACGCGACACTAGCGTCAGGCGGGGGCTTACGGGTTCATGGAAAGCGTTGCATCCTGTTGGGCCAGGAAGGCCGCATGAGCGCGGGGCAGATAGAGGCTCGAAAACAGGTACACCGTTCCCGTGGACGTCCTGATGGTCGCGATGTCCTGAAATTGTGGCTTGACGGCCATGGCGTCGAGGATGGCGGCGACGTCAGACGAGGCGAGATCGAAGGGCGGCTTCTCGAAGAGTTCGACCGGCACGGGGCGCGGGTAGTCCCGGGAGTGTGAACGTATGGCCTCGGCCAAAAGCCTGTCCGGGGCGTCCTGGTTGTCCAGCAACCGGGCGTAGCTGCGACTGAGCCGGGCCGGGTCGTGGTAGAGGGTCTGGCCGGACCGGCTGGCCAAGGACGCGATTTCGGGCAAGTCCGCGACGATGGCGGCCAGCGCCGTGCATGGATCGTCTGGCGGCGACGTTTCCAGGTGTTCGGCCAAGCCGCGCTCCCGCAGCCCTTCCAGGATGTCCTGCACAGCGATCAGCCGAGGTTCGCCGCCGGCTTCCCGGATAATCTCCAGAATCGCCCGGGACAGATCGGCTTCTTTGGCTGGCTCGGCCAGCCCGGCCGGATCAGGTAGCCCGGTCGGATCGGGCCGGTCGGCCGCGTCGGGTGTGCCTGCCGCGCTCACTTGGCGGCCTCGGGCGTGAGCCTGGCGGCGGCCAGGGTTTCGCCCACGTCCGCCAGGCCCAGTTCGGCGTAGCGCGCCTGGCTCGGCGCTCCAGTTGTTTTCTCCCAGCCCATGACCTCGTAGAAATAGTCCATGGCCTGGGCGATGTCGGCCGGGTCCATGCGGATGGTTCCCTTGGTCAGGGCCGCCGCGCCACTGGGGTCCTCGAAGACCCAGGGCGGCACAACGTCGTGGGCGGCGCGCATGTCCACCCGCCCCATGTCCCGAATGGTCAGGGCCCGGTGCAGGGTGAAGATGCGCTCCGCCACCCGGTCCAGCGCTTCCCGGTCCATGGTCTGGCCGGTGGCCAGGCTCAACAACTTCGACTCCAGGCTGTCGTCCCCGGCATAGCCGCGCTCGCGAAGGGGAGAAGCCGCCCAGGGCCCCATCCAGTTGCACACCCCAAGGGCGTCGTGCAGTTCCTTGCGCAAAAGCGACCACTTGGCCCGTTTGGCTTTGTGCACGTTGGCCGGCGTGTAGTCTCCCGGCGCGTCCAGGGCGTCGGGGGACCCCCAGATGGCGGCGGCCAGTTGTTTTTGCACCTCCAGGGGCAGGCCGTTTCGCACGAAGTTCGTGTGGGAGTGGCACTGGGCGTCGCGGTTGTACTGGGTGTTGATGATCACCCCGCACTGGCCGTCGTCCTCGTTGGCGTGGTGCTTGGCATGGCCCATCTTCCAGTAGGTCGTCGTGTGGTCCTGGGCCCATTCCGATTCCGGGATGGACCAGTGGTCGAAGATCGCGCCCGTGCCGCGACTGAGCACGTCCCCGAGTTCGCCCTGGCGGTTGGCGATGCGGGGCAGCAGGTCGAGCAGGAAGGCCGGATCGGCGCGGTCGTACTTGTCCCAGGGGATGGAGGCGTATTCCTTGGACCCGAGCCGGGCCTTGAGATAGCCGCCTTCGTAGAGCTTGCGCAGGTCGCGTTGCAGCTGGCCGTAGTTGGACCACAGGCCTAGGTCGTCGGCCAGATGCATGCCCACCATGCAGGCCTCCATGGCGGCCTCGCTGTTTTTGACCCCGGCCAATTGCTTGAAAAACGAGCGTCCGAACATGAGCGCCACGCAGGTGTTTTGGCCCGTGTCCGGAATGCCGTATTTGGCCGTCACCGACGGCATCTTGAGCATGGTGTGGCAGCGGATGGGGCAGGCCGTGCAGCCGTTGCCGCGCACGGTGTATTTCCAGGCCTCGTCGCCCAGGAAATAGGCCGCGCTGTTGGTGCGAAAGGCGATGCTGTTCGGGTCGTGGATGTCGCCGGTGATCTCGACGGGCGGTCTGGCCGCCCCCCATCGCTTGCCGGGCTGACCGATCCAGCGCGAGGCCGGATTGTAGTATTCGGCCTGGGGCGTGGGGAAGCTTGGGACAATGTGCTGGTTGTTGGCGCCAAGGATGGAGAGGTGGAACTTGACCAGGGCCTCCCAGGCGTCCTTGTCCCCGGCGATGCGCACCGCGCCGCTGCCTTGCACGGCCACGGCCTTGAGGTTCTTGCCGCCCATGATTCCGCCCACGCCGCCGGCCGAGTGGGATACGGAATTGATCACCATGCCCATGGGAGCCAGGTTTTCCCCGGCCTGGCCGATGGCCGCCACCACGCAGTCCGGCCCCAGCTCCTGGCTTATGGCCAAGGTGGTCCGGCGGATGCCCGTACCCCACAAGCGCCGGGCGTCGCGGATCTCCACTCGGGCGTCGCGGATCATGAGCCACACCGGTTTGTCGGCTTTGCCTTCCACGATCAGGGCGTCGTAGCCGGCATATTTGAGCTTGGCCGCGAAATGCCCGCCCATGTGCCCCGAGCCGACCAGCGGCTTGGGCCAGCAGGTGGGAAAAAGCGTGGTGATGGTGGCCCGGCCGTTGCAAGGCACGCTCGTGCCGACAAGGGGGCCGGTGGCGAAGACGAGCTTGTTGGCCGCGTCAAAGGGGCCGGTCCCGGCCGGGACCTCGTCCCAGAGCACCCGGTAGCCGATGCCGGCCCCGCCGAGCAGGGCCGCGTAGCGCTCGCCGGTCTCCTCGGTGGTGATCTTGCCGGTGGAGAGATCCACGCGCAGGACCTTGCCGACAAACCCGCCGCTGCCTGGGGCCATGACGAACTCCTTCCCGGTGAAGGGTTATTTTCCGGCCTTGGCGCCGGCCGGGACATGGCAGTCCAGGCAGGCCTTGGCCGTCTCCGGGGAGACGACGGACAGGGCGGGCCGGGTCGGGCTGCCGTCGCGGGTGAGGTCGCGCCAGGGCACGTAGCGCAGGGCCGCCGCCGGACAGGCTTCCACGCATTTGGGCTTGCCATGGCACAGGGTGCATTTGGCGGCCACCCCGGCCTCCTCGTCAAAGGACAACATGCCCCAGGGGCAGGCCTGCTGGCACAGCCGGCAGCCCACGCACCGGGCGGCGTCGACCACCCGGGCCCCGGTTTTGGTGTCGGCGATGATGGCGTTTTGAGGACAGGCCGTGGCGCAGGGCACGGGATGGGGACACTGGCGGCACACGCCCTGGATCACCAGCCCGTCGCCCCAGTCTCCGTGCATGGCCTGGCCGCCGGTGGGGCCGGTTGGGCCGAAATTGACGGCCCGGGCGATCTTGATGCGGGCCAACGACGGCTGGGCCCGGCCGTCGTTATATTCCGTGCAGGCCAGTTCGCACCGGCCGCAGGCCACGCAGCGGGTGGGATCGGCCAGGATGACGCCCTGGGCGCTGTCCAGGATCACCAGCGGGGCGTTTTCGCCATAGGCCTCGCCAAGGCCCAGGAAGGCCAGACTGGTCAGCGCGCAGGCGGAGAGCTTGAGAAATCCCCGTCGGGTCAGCTCGGCCTCCCATCCGGTGGCCTTGGCCGCCTGTCCGATCCATTCCGACGAGATGCCGCGTTTGTTGTCCATGTCGCGCCTCCCGGAGTCAGCGCCCCGGCCCTGGGGCGGCCGCACGCGCTATGGCGAGTCGGCCCTGGCAAAGGTCATAAAACGCTTTTCCGGGGGCGTCTAGGCCGCTGTACCCGCCTGCACAGGGAGAGGTTTCCGGCGATGGCGATGCGCCCCCCGCCGTTCGTTGACGGTCGCGCCGGACCAGGTGTCCGCGCGGCGCTTTTGAAAACCGCCTTGGGGCGGGGGAGGCGCGTCAGGTCCGGGGCGCGGGCAGGCACAGCGCCAGGGTGGTCTCTCCGGGCGTTGCGGCGTCGAGCAGCAGATCGCCGCCCATGGTCCTGGCCATGAGCCGGGCCGAATAGGTGCCAAGGCCTGTGCCGCCGGGCTTGCCGTGGGTGGCGTATTTCTCGAAAAACCGTTCCCGAAAGCCGGGATCGGTTTCGCCGAGGTTGCGAAGGGCAAGGGCGCGGAAGCCGTCCTTGGCCGGGGCGATGTCGATGTCCACCCGGCCGCCGGCCGGAGAGTGTTCAATGGCGTTTTTGACCAGGTTGGAGAGCATGGAGTGGCATAAAAGCTCCTCGCCAACCACGTGCACGGCGACGTCCGACGTCAGGGGAGTTCCCTCCCGGCGCAGCTCCACGGACACGCCCCGGGCGCGGCGCAGGGAAGCCAGTTCCGCCACGACCTTGCCGATCACCCGCACGATGTCCACCAGCCTGGGCGACAATTCATAAACGCCCTGTTCCATCTTGAGCAGGCCCAGGGACAGGTTGACCATGTTGAGCATCTGGTAGCCGGCTTCTTCGATGTCTTCCAGGTAGCCGGCCTGCTCCCCGGTCAGATTGCCGCCGACGGCGATGAGCTGGGGCAGGGACAGGATGACGCCAAGGGGTCCTTTGAGATCGTGGTGGGTGATGCGCTCCACGTCCTCGCGCAGGCGCGCCGCCTCGGCCAAGAGCGTGTTTTGGCGGGCCAACTGCTCCATGGCCGCCTTCAGCGCCAGATGGGTCGTGACCCGGGCCTTGACCTCCTGGATGTCGAAGGGCTTGGTGATGTAGTCCACCGCCCCCAGGGCGAAGCCCGTGACCTTTTCCTGCACTTCCGTCAGGGCGGTCAGGAAAATGACGGGGATGGCGGCGGTGGCCGGATCGGCCTTGAGGCGACGGCAGACCTCGTAGCCGTCCATGCCTGGCATGAGGATGTCGAGGAGGATGAGGTCGGGCGGATTGGGGGCCAGGCTTTCCAGGGCCGTGGGGCCGTCCAGGGCCACGGCGATCTCGTAGTCGTCGCCGAGGGTTTCGACCAGGGTATCGACGTCGGTTTCCACGTCGTCCACGATGAGAATGGTTTGTTTGGCGTCGCGTACCATGTCGATCACCGTCTTGTCGCAATCAGGCCACATAGGGCTGCTCCAGCGCCTGGCGTTCTTCGTCGCTCTCGGTAAATTTGAGGGCAATCTGCCTAAAGGTTTCCTGAACGTCCAGGAAGGCGTCGACCATGGCCGGATCGAAATGGCTGCCGTGGCCGTCGCGGATGACGGCCACGGCCTGGGCGTGGGTGAAGGGGGCTTTGTAGACGCGCCGGCTAATGAGCGCGTCGTAGACGTCGGCGATGGCCATGAGCCGGCCGGGAATGGGGATGGCCTCCCCGGCCAGCCCCTGGGGGTAGCCTGTGCCGTCCCAACGTTCCTGGTGGGTGTAGGCGATCTCCTGGGCCAGGCGCAAAAACGAGTTGTCGCCGAGGTTTTTGGCGGCGGCCTGGATGGCGTCGCGGCCGTAGACGGTGTGGCGGCGCATGACCGCGAATTCGGCGTCGGTGAGGGGGCCGGGCTTGAGCAGGATGTCGTCGCGCACGCCGACCTTGCCGATGTCGTGCAGCGGCGCGGACTTGTAGAGCAGATCAATAATCTCGTCCGTGAAATAGCCGTCGTACCCGGGTTCTCCCCGCAGTTTCTCGGCCAGCACGCGCACATAGTTGCGGGTGCGCTTGATGTGCGCGCCGGTTTCTGGGTCGCGGTATTCGGCCAGCCCGGCCATGGCCTCGATGATGGCGTCCTGGGTTAGGGCCAGTTCGCGGGTGCGTTCCCGGACTTTTTCCTCCAGGATCTCGTTTTGCCGGGCCAGCTCCTGGCGGGCCAGGCGCAGGGACAGATGGGTGCGCGCCCGGGCTTTGATTTCCGCCGGCTCAAAGGGCTTGGTCACGTAGTCCACGCCGCCGGCGGCAAAGCCGCGCGTCTTGTCGGCCACGTCGGTGAGCGCCGTGAGGAAGATGACGGGCGTGTCCGCCGTGGCCGGATCGGCCATGAGCCGGCGGCAGACCTCGTAGCCGTCCATGCCGGGCATCATGATGTCTAAAAGAATCAGGTCGGGCGTTTGCTCCCTGGCCAGGGCCAGGGCGGACGGGCCGTCGGTGGCCACGGCCACGTCATAGTCCTCGCCCAGGGCGTCCACTAGGATGTCCAGGTTGGTTTCCGTGTCATCCACCAGCAGGATCAGGCATTCGGCCAAGGGTTTCATGAGGCCTCCGGGGCCTGGGCGGCCAGCAAGGCGCGTACGCGTTCCAGGGCCTGGGGAAACTTGTAGCCCCGAATGAGGGTTTCCAGGGCCTGGATGTCTGCCTGCAGCGCCTCGCCGCAGGGCATGGCCAGCAAGGTTTCCATAATTTTGGCGCAGGGCTTGGGCTTTCTGGCTTCCAAGTGGGGGATGAGGCCGCCCAGGAGGGCCAGGGCGTCGGCGGCGCAGCCCCCCTCGGCCGGGGCCGGCGACGCGGCCTGGGGTGGGGGGGCGGGCCTTTCCCGCCCGGCCACGGCCCGGGCGAAGCGGTCCACGGCCTCGGTGAAGGCCGGCAAGGCCGCCTGGGCCGCGTCGTCGTCGCCCTGGCGCAGGGCCTTTTCCAGCTCGCCGGCCGTACGGGCCAGCTCGTCGGCCCCCACGTTGCCGGCCGCGCCTTTGACGGAATGGGCCGCGATTTCCGCCGCCGCATGGTCGCCGGCCGTCAAGGCGGCCCGGATGCGCTCGGGCACGGCCGGGAAATCCTGGCTCATCTTGTCGAGCAACCGGTCGTAGAGGGCGGCGTTGCCGCCGACCCGGCCAAGGCCGGCGGCGACGTCGATGCCGTCCAGGGCTTGGGCGGGCTGCGGGGGCGCGGCCGCCTGGACCGCCGTGTCCTGTCCGGCTCTCAGCGCGATCCGGGCAGTCAACACGGCAAATAGGGCCTGGGGATCAATGGGTTTGGCCACAAAATCGTTCATGCCGGCAGCCAGGCATTTTTCCCGGTCCTGGCGCATGGCGTTGGCGGTCATGGCCACGATGGGCAGGGTCTTCAATCCGGGCAGCTTGCGGATGGCGATGGTGGCGGCCAGGCCGTCCATGACCGGCATCTGCATGTCCATGAAAACGAGGTCGTAGGGCGTGCGCTGCACCATCTCCAAGGCGACCTCGCCGTTTTCGGCCACGTCCACGGTGTAGCCGGCCTGGGTGAGCAGCTCCCGGGCCACCTGCTGGTTGACCTCGTTGTCTTCCACCACAAGCAGCCGGCCCTGGCCTGGGTGGCCGGCCTGTCCGGCCTGCCCGTCCGGGGCCTGCCGCCGTTCCTCGTGAAAGCCGCCCAGGGCGCGCATGAGGGTGTCAAAAAGCAGGGACGGGGTCACGGGCTTGAGCAGCACGGTCTCGAAGCCGCCGTCCTCGGCCCCGCGCAGGACCTCCTCGCGGCCAAAAGCCGTGACCATGATCAGGTGCGGCGGCGGCGCATTGTATCGGGCGCGAATGCGCTCGGCGGTTTCTAGGCCGTCCATGCCGGGCATCTGCCAGTCGAGCAGCACGACCTCGAAGGGCTGGTTCTTGTTCCGGGCCGCTTCCAGGGCGTTTAGGGCTTCCTGGCCCGAAGCGGCGGCCTCCACGGAAAAGCTCATGGCGGCCAGCATGTCGGTGAGCACCGTGCGGGCGCTTTCGTTGTCGTCCACCACCAGGACGCGCCGGCCGCGCAGGTCCGGGTCGGGCAAAAGGACGCGGTGGCGTTTGCGGCTTTTGCGCAGCCGCGCCGTGAACCAGAAGGTCGAACCCGCCCCCGGGGTCGAGTCCACGCCGACCTCGCCGCCCATGAGTTCGGCCAAACGCTTGGAGATGGCCAGTCCCAGGCCCGTACCGCCAAAACGGCGGGTGGTGGAGGCGTCGGCCTGGGAAAAGCTTTGAAACAGCCGGGCGATCTGCTCCTGGGTCAGGCCGATGCCGGTGTCGCGCACCTCGAAGCGCAGGGCCGCCTCGCCGTCGTCTTCGGCGACCAGCCGCACCCGGATGCCCACCTCGCCGGCCTCGGTGAACTTGACGGCGTTGTTGGCGTAGTTGACCAGGATCTGCCCCAGGCGCAGCGGGTCGCCCACAAGGTCCTGGGGCACGTCGGCGGCCACGTCGAACAGCAGCTCCAGCCCCTTGGCTTCGGCCTTTTCCCGGATCAGCGCGGCCACGTTTTCAAGCACCGCCGACAGGTCGAAGTCGGTGCGTTCGATGGACAGCTTGCCGGCCTCGATTTTGGAGAAATCCAGGATGTCGTTGATGATGCCGAGCAGATGCTGGCTGGCCTGCTGGATCTTGCCCATGTAGTCGCGCTGGCGGGGGGTCAGCTCGGTGGTCAGGGCCAGATGGGACAGGCCCACGATGGCGTTCATGGGCGTGCGGATTTCGTGGCTCATGTTGGCCAGGAAGTCGGATTTGAGCAGGGTGGCCTCCACGGCGGCCTCCTTGGCCGCGGCCAGAGCCCGCTCCACGGCTTTTTGCTCGCTGATGTCCACGAAGGTGCCGACCAGACCGCCGGGGCTGCCGTCGGCCCGGCGAAAGCCCGAAACGTAGTAGAGGGTCTCGTGCATCACCCCGTCGGCAAAGGGGATGCGCATTTCCCGGCGCACCGAGCCGCCGGCGGCGATGGCCTCTTCGTCCTCGCGCTGGTAGGCCCGCCGGTCCTCTTCGGGCAGATAGTCGAGGTCCAGGACACGTTTGCCGACAAGTTCCTCGCGGCGCACGCCAAAAGTCTCCTCGTAGGCCCGGTTGAAACCCATAAAGCGGGTGTCCGCGCCTTTGTAAAAGACGGGATTGGGAATGGTGTCGAGAAGCACCTGTTGGAAGGCGTTCTGGTCGGCCAGGGCCTGCTGGGCCCGGACACGTTCGCCGATGTCCAGGGCGAGCTTGAGGGCCAGGGCCAGTTCGGCCCGGGCCTTGTCCAGATAGCGCTGGTCGGCCTCGGACAGTTCCCGCAGCAGGCCGATCTCCAGCGCCCCCACGGCCGACTGGCCGTCGCCCAGGGGCAGCAGCCGGATTTCCGTCAGCCCGGCCGCGCCGCCGGCCAGGGCAACGCTGGCCGTTTCGGGCAGGTCGCGCAGGGAAAAAGGCCGACCCGAGGCGATGACGTCATCGACCAGGGGACGACAGGTTTCGGGAACGTCGCCGCCGGGCGGCCGGTCGCCGCCAAACCGGGCCAGGACCTGGGCGCCGGACGCGCTGCAGCGGACATGGACGGCGGCGTAGGGCAGGGACAAAAACCGGACCAGCTCGCCTAAGGCCAAGGCCGCCAGCCGGCCAGGGTCGAATTCGTTTTTAAACGACGCGGCGAAATGCGTCAGCCCCGCCTCCAGGCGCAGTTGCGATTCCATGCGCGACAGCAGACGTTTGTATTCGCTGACGTCCTCCTGCAAGCCGACGTAGCCCAGCAGGTTGCCCTTGGCGTCGTTTACCGGAGAGATGGCCACCCGGGCATGGTAATGGGAGCCGTCCTTGCGGCGGTTGACGAATTCGCCGCTCCAGGGCTGGCCGGCGCGAAGAGCCCGGCGCATCTCGTCGTAGACTTCCCGGGGAGTCGCGCCGCTGGCCAGGATGTTGGGATCGCGCCGTTTGACCTCGGCCAGGCTGTACTGGGTCACCCGCTCGAACTGGGGGTTGACCCAGCGGATGCGGGTCTTGCGGTCGGTGACGACCACGGCCAGGGGACTGACCTCCATGGCCACGCCAAGGGTGCGGAACCGGGCCGCCGCCCTGGCCCGGCGTCGCCGGACCCGGTCCAGGGCGACGAGGGTCAGACAGACCAGCAGCGTTCCGGCGGCGGCCAGACCGGCCGTGAGCAGCCGGTCGGCCGGCGGGAACCACGTGGCGGTATCCTGAAGCACCACCAGGGTCCAGGCCCCTTCGGGGTCGTCCCAGTTCACGGACTGGGACGCCAGGCTCCAAGTGTCGCCGGCGATGACGGCGGTGTCCTGATCGGGCGAGAAGGGAAGCGCAGCCGCCTGGCGTCCTTTGAACACGTCGCCAAAGCGGCTGACGCGGTCCATGGCGGCCGGTTTGCCTTCCGTGGCCCCTGTGGCCACGGCGTAGAGCCACCCGGGGCGCGTGGCGGCAAACACCACGCCTTCGGGCGAGAGCAGCGCGGCCTGGCTGCCGGAGCCGGCCAGGAGGGCGTCGAGGAAGGCCGCGCCGATCTTGGTCATGATGACGCCGATGACCGGGGAGGCGGGCAGCGCGCCGTCGCGCACCGGCGCGGCGTAGTAGAGGCCGCGTTCCTGGGACTGCTTGCCCACGGCGGCGTAGATGTTGGGCCGGCCGGCCATGGCCTGTTGGAAGTAGGGCCGAAAGGCGACGTTGAGTCCTTCGGAGGTGGCCCCCTCGGTGTCGTGGATGCGGATGACGCCGCCAGCTTCGATGAGATAAGTCCCTTCGGCCGCGTATTGGCGGCGCAGGGGGTCCAGGACGTTGTGCAGTTCGCTGCGGTCGCTTTCGGTCAGGGGCGTGCCGCGAACGGCGAGTTTCACGGTGGGTTGGATCAGGCCGAGCAGGCTGGTCGCGCCGATGAGCTGGCTGTCGATGGTCTTATCGACTAGGGCGAAATGCAGGCGTTTGGCCGACTCTTGCAGCGCGTGGCGATGTTTGTCGAAAATGACGGACCTCGCCACGTGCAGGCTGACAAAAGCCGCCGCCAGAGGCAAGAGCAGGCAAGCGGCCAGAATGGTCACTCGGCGAAGGGTGGGCGTCATGGAAAACCTTTGGATGGCGTGGACGGAGCATTCCGTAAACTATTTGCCGGGAATAGCACCAAACGTCAAATCAAAAAGGGAAACGAATATTAAGGCGGCTCTTGCCGGAGCAGCGCTAGCAGGAGCGAAATCGCCCTGGACGGGCTTTGCTTTGGCCCGGAGATTTTTTCTGGCTGGCCGGTTTTGGAATCGTCTCCGGTGTCGCTCCTCTGTGTCTGGAGCATCGGGAAGGGCGGATGCTTCCGGGGTTTTACGGGACGATTGGTGTGTGTCATTATTCTAACTTGTAGGAGTTTTAATTGTTTTTTCGCCAATGGTTGTCCTGAAATCTATAGAGAAAAGCGTTGTGCTGTTGCCCGTTTTTGAAAAATACCGTACACAATAGGGAAGGTAAATTGTAGGGTCGCCATGGCGAGGCTGCTGCACAACAAACACAGGTGTAATATGCAAATGGGATTGCAATCAAAGCTCTTGATGCCGACTATTTTGTCCATTGTGGCCAGCATGGCCTTGGCGGGACTTTTTTCCTATCGCAAAGCTTCGGATGAACTCTGGAATGAGCTTATTTCTTCTTCGCAGAATATTGCCGATACCGTGTGCAAGGGCCTGAACATCTACACGGAAGACATCAAAAATGTGCTCGTCATGCAGAGCCGCAGCGACTTCATCACGGGATATGTCGCCGCCCCGGCCAAGGACGGGACCACGCAGCAAAAGGCTCTGGCCGCCCTCAAGGAGTTGCTGGCCTTTGACAGCTCCATCGACGCCGGCTTTATCCTCGACGAAAAGGGCGGCGTGCTGTTGTCCACCGATCCCGGCATCACCGGCAGCTACGCCGACCGTGGCTATTTCCAGCAGGCGATCAAGGGCGAGACCAACTATTCCGAACCGCTGCTGAGCCGCTCCACGGGCAAGCCGGTGTTTCTCGTGGCCACGCCCGTGGCCGTCGGCGGCCGGCCGGCCGGGGTTTTGGTCGTGCGGGTCAACTTGGCCAAATTTTCCGAGGACATGGTTGCCCCGGTCAAGGTGGGCCAAAACGGCTACGCCTTTATCGTGGACAAGGCCGGCGTGGTGTTCAGCCATCCCGACGCTGGACGCATCCTCAAATTCAAGCTGGCCGAATTCGACTGGGGCCGCAAACTCCTGTCCATGGCCCGCGGGGTGGTCGAATACCAGATGGACGGCCTGGCCAAGGCCGCCGTCTTCACCCGCGACAAGAACACCGGCTGGACCGTGGCCGTCACCGTCAACGCCGACGACATCGCCCGTTCCAGCCAGGCCGTGCGCAACGCCACCCTGCTTTTCGGCGGCGCGGGAACCCTGGTCGTGTGCCTGCTTATCGTTCTGGTCACCCGCAAGATCGTGGCCGATCTGGCCCGGTGCGTGGCCTTTGCCGGCGCGGTGGCCGAGGGCGAGCTTGGGCGCACGTTGTCCCTGGCGCGGCGTGACGAACTGGGGGCCTTGTCCGATTCCCTGGACGCCATGGTGGTCAAGCTGCGGGCCATGATCGAGACGGCCACGGCCAAAACCCGGGAGGCCGAGGAACAGACCGAGATCGCCCGGCAAGCCACGGCCCGGGCCGACGAGGCCCGGACCCGGGCCGAACAGGCCAAGCGCGAGGGCATGTTGGCCGCGGCCGGTAGGCTCGAAGGCGTGGTGGCCGTGGTGTCCTCGGCCTCGGCAGAGCTGTCGTCTCAGGTGGAGGAATCCAACCATGGCGCCCAGGAACAGGCCCGGCGCACGGCCGAAACGGCCACGGCCATGGAAGAGATGAACGCCACCGTCCTGGAAGTGGCCCGAAACGCCGGCCGGGCCGCCGAGACCGTCCATGACGCCAAGCGCAAGGCCGAGCAGGGGGCCGAGGTGGTGGACGAGGCCGTGGCCAGCATAGGCCTTGTGCGCGACAAGGCGACCGAACTCAGCCGCGACATGCACGCCCTGGGCAAGCAGGCCGGCGACATCAGCCAGATCATGACGACGATTAACGATATCGCCGATCAGACCAATCTTTTGGCGCTCAACGCCGCCATCGAGGCGGCCCGGGCCGGCGAGGCCGGGCGGGGATTCGCCGTGGTCGCCGACGAAGTGCGCAAACTGGCCGAAAAAACCATGGCCGCCACCCGAGAGGTCGGCGCGGCCATCATCGGCATCCAGCAGGGCACCCAGAAAAACGTCGATAATTTCGAGGCCGCCGCCAAACTCATCGGCCAGGCCACCGACCAGGCCGGGGGCTCGGGCGTGGCGCTTAAGGAGATCGTGGCCCTGGTGGAGGACGCCACCGATCAGGTCCGTTCCATCGCCACCGCCGCCGAGGAGCAGTCGGCGGCCAGCGAAGAGATCAACCGCAGCGTGGACGACATCAACCGCATTTCCACCGAGGTCTCCCAGGCCATGAGCCATTCGGCCCAGGCCGTGTCCGAATTGGCCGAGCAGGCCCAGGAGCTGCGCGCGCTTATTGCCTCGCTCAAGGAGCAGTGAGACGGACCCGGCGGCCGGACGCCGCTTGTGACGGCCTCGCCGACGATCTCGGCGGGGCCGTTTGCGTTGAGGGGACTCCGGCCGGGCTTGGCAAGGCCTTCAAGCGCAAGTAGGCCGGGAGGGGCTGGCCTGGGGATAGGCCGGTCTCGGTTTTGGGGCCGTAATCCCCTGGGGTTTAGTCCCAAAAGCCGGTCTGTCGAAAATGCAAGGTCATTTGGCCGCAACGCGGGCAGGGATAGCCGCCGCCAAGGAGTCGTACGACCTTGTTGTCCGCGAGACGCCACTCGGCCACGGATTCGCCATCGACCGGGGCGACGGCCGGATCGGCCAGTGAGGCGAGGGGGCCGGTGGGGCAGGAAGCCGGGCGCGTCCCCGGATCAAGCAGATTGATGAGCACGAGGCTGCCGTTATCCCGGCAAAGGGCCGGGAACAGACAGACGGTGCGAAAGTTGGCGAAGCCGCCGAAAAGGGGCAACCGCTCCACATGGTAGCCGCACGGGCACGAAGCCTCGGCCAGGATGCCGGCGGCCACAGGCCGGGCCAGAGTCGGCAGGCCGACCAGCAGGCAGGCTAGCAGCGTCGAAAGCGCAAGCAGGCGACGGGCGTGTCCAGGCCGGCTGGCGGAGTGGGCGCTGACCGGCGGCATGGGGTGTGCGGACATGAGGGTTCCTTGGTTGTC
Source organism: Solidesulfovibrio carbinolicus (assembly GCF_004135975.1). Classification (NCBI taxonomy): domain Bacteria; kingdom Pseudomonadati; phylum Thermodesulfobacteriota; class Desulfovibrionia; order Desulfovibrionales; family Desulfovibrionaceae; genus Solidesulfovibrio; species Solidesulfovibrio carbinolicus. Next base: position 1,595,795 of record NZ_CP026538.1, read on the forward strand.
GTGCGGCCGGCTTGCCGGGCAACGGGAGGCGCGGGCGGCTCCGACGTCCGGCAACGGGCTGGCTTGGCGTTTGCCGGGTTCGGGGCAGAGCGGCTGTAGCGTTACGGCTGGGGCCGTGACCATTTTTCCTTGGGCTACAGTTTTTTCCCTGTTTTGGCGACGGGGCACGTCTGGATGGCGTTGCTGGCCGGGCGGGGCAGCCTCTGGCCAATGAGCAGGCCGTGGGGAAGAGCTGGCTTTTTTGCCCGGCTTGGGTAGAGGGGAGATGCGGTCCGTTGACGCCGAGGAAACGGCCCGCGTTTGGCTGCGCCTCAATTTGCGTGCGGAGGAAACATGCCCCCATTTGTATGCCGCGCCGCCCTCCGCCTTCTGGCCCTGGGACTGTTCGCGGCCGCCTTGCCTGTTTTCGCCGGGGCGGCCGACCCGGACCCGGCCGCCTTTTTGCCCAACGACGCGCGCTACAACCCCTGGATTTGGCCCCTGGCCCGGTTCGGCGGCCAGCCCGGGCGCTATGCCTTCAACATCCACATGGGCTTTTGCAATGTGGATTATTTCTGCGAAGTGGACACGCCGGCCGGGGGCAAGCTCTTCAAGGACGTGCGCCGCACGGCCGCCGACGACGTGACCCGGGAGGTCCTGGCCCGCATCGACGCCCTAAACGACGTGTCCCGGCTCACCGTGCGCTACGGCGTGGGCAACGTCTCCCCCGAGGCCCTGCGGGCGCTGTTGCCGCGAACGGGAGCCATGGCGCGCATCGAGGAGGGCCGGCAACATGGCCGCTGGGGCAATCCCGAGACCCATGCCAAGGTGTTTCAGTGCGACGACGGGGCCGGCGAATATTACACCGTCCACGGCTCGCTTAATCTCCAGACCGTGGGACTCACTTGCAAGGGCAACAACGCCCTGCGTTTCGTCGAGGCCGCCCCGAACCTCTCCGCCGCCTTTAGCGCCCTGGCCGCAGCGGCCGGAAGCGGCGACGGGACCGGCCTGTTTCCGGGCGGGCGGGGAACGGCCGACTCCAGCGGGGACGATCTGCCGCCCCATGTTGTGGGCGACTATCTGGTGCGCTTCTATGGCGGCCGGGGCCAGGCCTTTGTGGGCGGCTTTCCGGCCCAGGCAGAACGGCCCTGGCCGCTGTATCTCAACGCCCCCTATCCCGGGCAGCACGCCCCGGGGGTGATCGACTGGTACGACGCCGTCATCTTCGACGCCGCCGCCGAACTGCGCCAGGGCCGCGACGTGGTCCTGGATGTGGCCATGTTCGAGATCGGCCCCACGGCCTATTTCATCGACAACCTCTACCGCTTCGTGGTCGAGGGCTTCGCCGGCCGGCGCGGGGAGGACCGGACGCGAAACGATTCCGTCCCGGCCGTGCGCCCCGGCAACCTGACCGTGCGCCTGCTCTGGCAGTTCCAGGGCGGCGATCCGGCCGCGCCGACGGCCACGGCCGCGCTGCTTTCCGGTCCTTCGGTCCTGCGCCGGGTCGATGCGGCCACGGGCAAGGCCTTCACCCTCGAATCGGCCCTGGTCTGGCCCAGCCTCGACGCGGCCGGCCGGCCGGTCAATCCCGGCACACCCCGGGACATGCACAACAAGTTCGTGCTTCTCGATGTGCCCGGCCACGAGACCGGCCGGCGCATTTACGTCTCCTCGTCCAACCTCGACACCCCGGGCCTGGGCAGCGGCCGGCTCTGGCAGGCCGGGACCATCGTCGCCGCCCGGCCCGGCAGCGGGCTGTGGAGCGGGGGTAACGCCCAGGCCCGACAGTTGTTTACCGCGTACAAGCACTATTTCGAACTGCTCTGGGCCAGCCGGGAAGGCCAGCCCGGAGCCGGCCAGACCGCGTTTCACGAGGCGATTTCCAGGGAGCACCTAGCCGGGCGCGTCAACTGGATCGAAACCGCGCCGGACGGCGCGCCGCCGTCGCGGCCGCCGCGTCCGGGCATCGACGCCTTTTTCTTCCCGGTTCCGCTGTATCGGTGACGCCAGGGGCGCGCCGCAAGGAGGGTTCCATGAGTCCAGTTCGCCATGCAGGCTTGAGCTTGCCGCGTCGTCAAGGGCAGCGCCGGGCTTCCGCCGACCGTCCGGGCGGCCGTCTGTCCCGGGCGGCCAACCACAACACCGTGCTCACGCTGCTTGGCACCACCGGCGGCATGACCTGGTGGCCGGACTGCGACCGGGCCAGCGCCTCCCAGGCCTTGGCCGTGGGCGACGCGCTTTACGTCATCGACCTCGGCTTCGGCGCGACCCGTCGCCTGGCCCAGGCCTTCAACCGGGGCCAATACCTCCGGCGCGGCCGGGAGCGCATCCAGGGCGATCTGACCACCTTCCTGGCCAATGTGCGGGCCGTGTTCCTGACCCATCTGCACATGGACCACCTGGGTGACTACGCGACCTTTCTCGAAGTCGGGGCGCGTTCGGGCTACGGCGGCGGTAAAAGTCTCGTCGTCATCGGCCCGGGCGAACGGGGACGGCTGGAGGAGAACCATTCGGGCTACGCCGGCGGCATCATGACGGCCGAAGCCGGGGGCGGCTGTCCGGCCACGCCCACGCCCGGAACGAAACGCATGACCGAGCTGCTGCTGCAGGCTTTTGCCCAGAACTTCAACGACTGCGCCCGCGACGAAGGCTACCCCGACCTCACCCGCATTCTCGACGTCCGGGAGATCGGCGACCCGGCGGCCATCCCCTGGCCGGCCGGTTTTGCCCCGCCCGATCCCGGCCGGCCCTGGACCGCCGCCGACACCTGCCCGGCCATGGCACCGTTTGCCGTCTACGAGGACGACCGGCTGCGGGTTACGGCCGTGCTGGTCGACCATTTCCAGGTCTACCCAAGCTTTGCCTACCGCTTCGACACCGACGACGGCGGCGTCGTCATCTCCGGCGATACCGGGCCGGACACGCGCGGCAATCTCCAGCGCCTGGCCCGTGGGGCCGACGTGCTGGTCCACGAGGTCATCGACCAGGCCTGGATCGAGTCCGCCTTTGCCGGCGTTGACAGGAACCATCCGGCCTGGCCGCTGTATGACCACGTCATGACCGCCCACACCAGCTCGGCCGATCTGGGTCGGGTGGCCGCCTCCTGCCAGGTCAAGACGTTGGTGCTTAGCCACATCGCCCCGGGCAATACGCCGCCCTGGCGTTTCCAGGCCATCAAGCGCGACTTCCCGGGCCGGCTTGTCGTTGGCGAGGACCTTATGGAGATCGGCATCGGCCGGCCTCTCGGACGCCCGGGGGCTCGACGCCGGGCTGACTGAAGCAGGCAGAGCGCTTCGACAAGACCATCTGGTCCGTCGTCGCCGACACGGCCCGGCTGCGCTACTATTACTGCAGCATGGACAACAAGAACTGGCGCTACGTGGACGTGGCCAAGGCCCTGGCCGGGGCCAAGGGCATAAGCGCCATCCCGGTCTTTATTCCGGTGGAGTATCCAGACACGACCGGCCAGGCCGTGCCCATAAAATAGCGTCCGGCTGATGCCGCAACGCCGCCTGCAACGCCCGGCCTCGCCCCGGCTCAACCCGCAACCCCGCGCCAAAGGATGCCGCCATGCCGACTTTTCCAAACGCCGCCAGACGTCTTCACGTCGCACGACTCCTTCTCGCCCTGGCCGTCTGGGCCGTTTGCGCCGCCGCGCCGGTCCCGGCCCGGGCCGCCGAGGGCGGGGTAAGCCACTACATCCTCGGCGCCTACGGCGATTTCCTCATGGGCTATATCCCGGCCGGCGGGTTTTACGTGCGAAACGACACCTTCTACCAGTCCGCCCACATGGATAAGTCCCTCAAAGGCGGCCGGGCCTATGCCGGGGTCGATTCCACCATGGCGATGAACCTCACCAAGCTCTCCTACCTGTTCGACGTGCCGGCCATGGGCGGTTTTCTCGGCGTGGGCGTGGGCGTGCCGATCATCATAAACGAGCACATCACCGGCGATCTGGCCGCCGACTGGAGCCACAAGTCGCGCGCAACCGGCCTGGAAACGCCCCATCACCTGGCCTACGGCGGCGGCGGCGACCGGGGCGGGCTGTCCGACATCTTCCTCATGCCGGTCATCGCCGGCTGGAACTTCGGCGAATGCCATCTAGTCGTGTCGCCCATCATCTTTTTGCCGACCGGCTACTACAATCCCAAGAAACTCACCAACCTCGGCATGAACTACGCCAGCTTCGACGGCAACGTGGCCTTCACCTGGCTGTCCAAGAGCAAGATCGAATTTTCGGTCAACGCCGGCTACATGATCAACACCGAAAACCAGACCACCAGCTACCTGACCGGCAACCAGATCCACGCCGACTGGACCCTGGCCTACCATTTCAACGAGCGTCTGGCCCTGGGCGCGGTGGGTTACCTTTTTGCCCAGACCACGCCGGATTCCGGCTCCGGGGCCAAGCTGGGCTCCTTTCTCTCCTCGGGCACGGGCATCGGCCCGGCCATCACCTACACCGTGCCCGTGGGCGGCAAGGAGTTGATGCTTATAACTAAGTGGCTCCACGGCCTGGGCGCGTCCAACAGCCCCATCGGCGACACGGTTTACGCTTCGTTTGCCGTCAAGTTTTAGGCGCGTCTTGCGCCAACGCAAAACGCGCCCGGATCGGATCGATCCGGGCGCGTTTGTATTTAGGGCGTCAGGAGAAAGGCGGGGCGAAGCACGCCGACGGACTTGTAGCGTGGAAGGCCGACCTCGCCGAAACAGACTGACCGTCGCAGGGCGATGGGCGTTTTGCCGGCCTGTTGCGGGCTTTGTGCGGCAGGCCGGGCTGGTCATGCCGGCTTCGAAGCCGCTGACTACCGCCAAGGCGTCATGTTGCGCCCGGCATCACGGGGAATACTCAGCCGCCGGCCAGCTTGACGACGTAGCCGCGCTTTTTGAGTTCGGCGGCCAGCAGCTCGCGGTTGTCGCCCTGAATCTCGATGACGCCGTCCTTGACCGCGCCGCCGCAGCCCAGGCGCTGCTTGAGTTCCCGGGCCAGGGCGTCGAGTTCCTTGCCGACCAGGGGCACTCCGGTGACCAGGCACACGCCTTTGCCCTTGCGGCCCTTGGTCTGGCGGCTAATGCGCACCACGCCGTCCCCGGCCGGAGCCTTGGCGGCGGCGCAGGAACAGGCCGCCGGGGCGTGGCCGCAGCCCGGGCACAGGCGGCCGGCGTCGGTGGAATAGACAGGCACGGAATCGGCGGGGCGTTTGGGCGGCATGGCGGTCTCCTTGGCCGAAAAAAACAAAAGGCCCCGAAGGTGTCGCCTTCAGGGCCTTGTCAGGCGCAAGCGCCTTTGTGATCTGGCGGGGCCGACGGGACTCGAACCCGCGCCCTCCGACGTGACAGGCCGGCGTTATAACCAGCTTAACTACGGCCCCAGATCAGGGGTGCAGTCCGCGAGGCAATGGAGCCTCAAATAAGAAACCTCAAAGGGACTGCGCGTTGAGGTCCCGACAGACGCGTGGCGTCTGGTGCGATCTGGCGGGGCCGACGGGACTCGAACCCGCGCCCTCCGACGTGACAGGCCGGCGTTATAACCAGCTTAACTACGGCCCCAGATCATTGACAAAACGTGGTAGGCGGAACAGGGCTCGAACCTGTGACCCTCGGCTTGTAAGGCCGATGCTCTCCCGACTGAGCTACCCGCCCGCCCGGCGAGAAACGGTATCTACGCACCTCCGCCCTGGTCGTCAACAGGTTTTTTGACCGGCGTTTGACGTTTTGATTTTCATTTTATATTTCAAGGAAATGACAGTTCACAAAAAGGCCGCCGGCCAGGGAGGCAACGCCCCATGACCATCCTTGGCTGGCTGATCGCCTTGCCCTTGGCCGTGGGCGCGGTGGTGGCCGGGGTGAGCTACGCCGCTTTTGGCTGGTTTGCCCTGGCCGGACGGGCCGTGCTACTGTCCCGGGGCTGCCCCGGACGTCGGGCCGCCTGCGTGCTGCGGGGGCTGGCCTCGGCCCTGGTCGCCCAGGCGATCATGGTGACCGCCTATCCCCTGGGGCCGCTTTTCCAGGCTCGCCGCAAACCCGGCCGTCTCAATGGGCAGGACAACGACGCGGCCCCGGTGGTCGTGTGCCTGCACGGCCTCTACCACAACCCCTCGGCCTTCTGGCGCATCCGGTGGGCCCTTGGCCGAGCCGGGATCAACCGCGTCCTGATCCTGGGGTATCCGAGCTTTCGGGACGATTTCGAGACCGAGGCGGCCCGGCTGGCCGCGCGCCTGCGGGAGCTCGTGCCGCCCCGCGCCCCGGTCTGTTTTCTCGGCCACAGCCTGGGCGGCCTCATGGCCCGGCGGCTGGCCGCAGAGTCGGATTTTTGCGGCCGCACCCGCTGCGTCGTGACCCTTGGCACACCGCACCAGGGCAGCGCCCTGGCCCGACTGGCCGTGGGGAAACTTGGCCGCTCGCTGACCCCGGAGAGTAAACTCTTTGGCTGCCTGAACGCCTTGCCCGATCCGCCCGGAGCGCGGCTGGTCGCCCTGGCCTCGCCCGTGGACAACCTGGTCGTGCCCGACCGCGGACTTGTGCCCGACCGACCGGGCTGGGAACTGGAGTGCACCGAGCCGGTCTCCCACGTGGCCATGCTCTATGCCGGCGCGACCGTGTCCCGGGCCGTGGCCCTCGTCGCGGCCTGCGTTGGCGGTGGCCGGGCCTGAGGCCCGGGCTGCACGTCCCTAACCCGCAAGCCGCCCACGGCTCCGTGGTTGCCGGCCGAGGCACCCGGGGGGCTCGGCCGTCGTGGCCTTGCTGCCGCCCAAGCCTGCATCTGACGCCCGGCTCGCCGGACAAAGGAGGCGGCCCGCAGCGGGCCGGGCGGTGAAGCTTGCCTGCCGGGTCCGGCCTCAGGGCGTCTTGCCGTGCATCTGGGCCACCAATTCCTCCAGGGAGACGGCGTCGTCAATGCGGTAGGGTTCGGGGGCCTCGCCTTCGAGCTCGTGGACGGCCTTTGGCGGCTGGCGCGGCTCGGGTGGGCAAGGCGGGGCCTGGGGCGGCTGGGCCAGGCTCAGGCCGGGCTGCTCCGGGGCCGGACGGATGGGCGGCGCGGCCTGGCCCGAGGATCGGAAGGCCAGGGCCGGCGGGGTCAGCTTGGCCTTGGCTTCCAGAAATTCCTGGCGGTAGCGCTCGAAGGTGAACATGCCCTCGGCCTTGCCGGCCTGTTGGAGGTTTTCGATCTGGTTGAAGCGGTTTTCCCGGATGATGTTGCGCAGGGCCGGGGCGCTGACGGCCATGGACAGCACCGGGACGCGAAAGCCGGCCTTGGGCAAAAATTCCAGATGCTGCACCACCACCGCGCAGAGGCAGGAGGCCAGTTGGGAGCGGACGAAGTCCTGGGCGTCCGGGGCAAAGGCGTTGCACAGGCGCAACAGCGCTTCCTCGGCCGTGGCGGCGTGGAGGGTGGCGATGACCAGATGGCCGGATTCGGCGGCGTTTACGGTCAGGCGCATGGTCTCCGGTTCGCGCAGCTCGCCGACCACAATGACGTCGGCATCCTCGCGCAGCACGTCCTGAAGGCCTTGCTCGAAGCTTTGAAAGTGCGCCCCAAGCTCGCGCTGGTCAATGAGCGAGCGGTCCGAGGCGAAGCGGTATTCGATGGGGTCTTCCAAGGTCACCACATGGGCCGGACGGGTTTCGTTGATCTCGCGCAGCATGGCCGCGATGGTGGTGGACTTGCCGTTGCCCGTGGGGCCGCAGATGAGGATAAGCCCAAAGGGCCGGGCGCACAGGGCGCGCAGGGACGGATGGAGGTTCAAATCCTCGAAGCTCGGGGCCGAGGCCGGCAGAAACCGCACGGCCAGCCCCAGGCCGTCGGCGGTGTGGAAGGCGTTAAGGCGCATCTGCGACTCGGTCAGGCGGGCCGAGAAGTCCACGGACCAGCGTTCGGCCAGGATGCGGCGCTGACGGTCGGTGGTCAGGCTGGTCAGCAGATCGTCAAGTTCCGCGGCGCTAAAGACGATGTCGCGCTGAAAGTGCAGTTGGCCGTTTTTGCGGGCGGCCGCTGGCTTGTCCGCCCGCAGGTGCAAATCGGAAACGTTGCTGCGCACGCACGAAGCAACCAGTCGTTTGAATTTTTCCATAACCCTTCGGCGCTATTTCCCGGCCGCCGTGACGGTAAAGGTTGCCGCCTCGCCGCTGGCTCGCAACTCCGGGGCGTACATGGCCTCGGCCTGGGCCGGCGGCAGGCTGAAAACGCCCGGGGTCACGGCCCGCAGCAGGGCGTAATGGGTCTGCCAGGCATCTTTTTTCAGATCGGCAAAGAGCAGGATGCGGTCGTCGCGCAGGTCGAGGTGCGCGGTTTCGCCCTCGCCCGGCGTTTCCATCCAGGGCAGGCGCTCGGTGGTGGCCAGGCGCGGGTTTTCCACTTCCAGGCCGGCCGGGAGCAAGTTTTCGAGCACCACGTTGGCCACAGGCCCGGCGGTGGCCCGGGCGGCGAACTTGACCACCACCAGCGCCCCTTGGGGCACGGTGTTGCCCTCGATGGGCTTGCCGTCGCGGGTCAGGTAGGTGCGCGCGATTTCCAGGCCGGCCGATTGTGGGCTGTAGGCGGCGGCCGAGGGGATGCCCCGGGTGCGCACGGCATAGTAGCAGCTGCCGGGCTGGTAGCCCGGGTCGAGGTCCAGGCGCAGGTCGCCGGGTTGGCTTAAGCCCCGAAGGCTTAAGACCTTGGCGCTGGTGACGTCGGAGAGCAGCCCGGAGCCGGCGTAGAGCTTGCCGGCGAAGGGCTTCTTGGCCTGCTGGCGGGCGTAGAACTTGCCCAGGGCCATGAGCGCGAAGGCGTTTTCCTGGGTGGACGGGTAGGCCTCGCCCTCCAGGAGCCGGCCCACGTCCACGGCCAGGCTGCCCAGGCGCGGATCGGCCGGGGCGGCGTCGAGCAGGGCCGAGAGGTAGAGCGCCTTGTCGCGCAGGGTGGAATCAAGCGTTCCGCCGGTCTCCTTGCGCGCCTCGCCCGAGGGGGGCGGGCCGGCCAGGAGCCTGTCGGCGGCCCGGGCATTGCCCACGGCGGCGTAGGCCGCGCCCAGAAGCCCGCGCGCCTCGGCGGGCAGAGGCTTGCCCGAGGCGTCGCGCAGGTTGTCCATGGCCCCGATGTCGGCCCGGCCGGCCCGGGCCTGGACGTAGAGGGCGTAGGCGGCCAGTTTGGGGCCGTCGGGGGCGTCGAGCTTGGCCTCGCGGCCGGTCTCGGCGGCAAAGCGCAAGGCCTGGGCCAGGGCTTCCTTGTCCACCGGGTAGCCGGCAGCGGCGGCTTCCACGAGGAAATGAGCGGCATACAGGCTCATCCAGGCCTGCGGCTCGTCGCCGCCGGGCCACATGGAAAAGCCGCCGTTATAGAGCTGCATGCCGGTGATGCGCCGGATGGCGGACAAGACCATGCCGGCCGGATTGTCCCGCTCGAAGCTGCCCGGGTCCATGGCCCGAGCCAGATCGGCGAAGTAGAGCAGCGGGAAGGCCTTGGACGTGGTCTGCTCCAGGCAGCCGTACGGGTAGCCCAGAAGCGACTTCAGATTGCCGGAAAACCGGATCAGCGGATACGGCCCCACGGCCACGTCGCGCTTGGCCGAGCCGGGCAGAAACTCGCCCGAGGCCAGTTCCGGGATGGTGAGGCTGGCCGTTTCAAGGGCTCCCGAGCGCACCGATGTGCGCGGCGGCAGGGGCGAGCGCACCGGCAGGGACACGGTGTCGGCCGTGGTCTCGCCGTTGCCGGAAACGGCCAGGGACAGGCTGGCCAGCCCCTCGGCCTGGGCGGCGGTCAGATCAAAGGGCACGTTGGCCGTGTCGCCCTTGGCGATGGACACGATGCGCGGCGAACCGACCACCGAGACCGGGCCTGTGGCGGACAGGGCCACGGTGAACGAGCCGTCCTTGCCGGTGTCGTTGCGCACGGTGAGCGTGGCTTGGGCCTTGTCGCCAAAGCCCAAGAAGCGGGGGAAGCTCGGCAGCACCACCACCGGGCTTTTGACGATGGTTTTGGCTTCGGTTCCGGCGAAGCGCCGACCGGACAGGCCCACGGCCATGAGCCGCACCTGCCCCTGGAACTCAGGGATGTCGAAGCGCACCTCGGCCTTGCCCGTGGGGCCGACCAGCACCGGGCCGGACCAGAAGGCCACGGTCCGGGCCGCCGGACTCTGGGAGCGTACGAACCCGGACAAGTCTTCCAGGCCGTCGCCGCCGCCGGCCAGGGCCTTGCCCATAAGCGGCGCGACCTCGGGCAGGAGCAGGGCAAAGGTGTCGCTGGTCTCCACCTGCAACTGGCGCTTGGCGTAAAAGGCGGCGAAGGGATCGGCGGTCTTTTGGGCGATGAGCTGCAAGATGCCTTCGTCCACGACGGCCACGGTGACAAGGCTGCCGGGAGGGGCCGAGACCTCGGCGGCCAGGGTCGTGCCGGGCCGGATCTCGGCCGGCGCGGCAATGGCCACCGGCAGCCTGCCCGAGGCCTTGTCCACGCCGATGGGGGTCGCGCCGTAGGCCCGGGACGGCGCGCCGGGCACGACGTTTGCCGTCTTTTTAACCAGCGTGGCCGTGATGTAGACCCCGGGCAGATACTCGGGCTTTATCGGCACCAGCACCTCGCCGGTGTTGCCGGGCAGGTCCACGATCTGGACGTCGTGGATGGCCGTGCCCTCCACGGCCACCAAAAGTTTGCCGCCAAAGGGCGCGCGCACCTGCACCTTGGCCGTCTCGCCCGAGGCGTAGTCGGCCTTGTCGGTCTTAAGCTCAATGCGGGCCGGGTTCTCCATGGCCCAGGGCGAGTAGCCAAAGCCGCCGGCGTAGAATTCGAGCTGGGTGGCCGCCCCGGATTCGGGGTCTTCGAGCACCACGCGGTAGCTGCCAAAGGACGGCGGCGTAAAGCTCACCTTGCCCTTGCCGGCGGTAAGGGCCACGTCCTTGGATTCCACAAGCTTGGGGTCGCGCACGGATTCGTACTTGAGGGTTCCGCCGTCCTTTCGCAGCACGGTCTGCCATTCGTCGCGGTACAGGGTGGCGGAGAGGGTCGCCGTGGCGGCAAGCTTGCCGTCGCTGGCCACGGACACGCACTCGAACGCGGCCGGCTTGCCCGGGGGCAGGGCATCGCTGGCCAGGCGCTTGAGCCCCGGATAGGCGGCGTAGACATGGACCGGCATCCGCACGAGCCCGGCCACGCCCCGGCCGCCGCCTTCGCGCACCCGGGCCGTGAAGACGGCTTCCAGGGCCGCCGGAGGCGACAGGTCGCCGGGCAGTTCGGCCGTGAACGAGGCCTTGCCCTCAGCGTCCAGGGAGGCCGATTCCTGGAAGAATTCGCTGTCCTCGAAGCTGCGCTCCGGGTCGCCGAACACGTACTGCTCGTAGCCCTTGGGCGCGAAGGCGGCCTTGACGAGCCGGCCCCGGGCTTCCACCGGCAGATCGGCCCCGGGCGCGCCAAAGAGGTAGCGGCCGGTGACGCCAAAGGCCACGGGCTGGCCGGGTTCGGCCTTGGCCGTGTCGGCGCTAAGGGACACGCTGATGCGGTCGGGCACGAACTCCTCGACCTGGAAGCGGTACTGGCCGATGACCGTCTCGCCGGTGACGATTTCCAGGCTGTAGGCCCCGGTCAGGGATTGGCTGGGCAGGGCCTGCTTGAGGCTGACCGCGCCTTCGGCCCCGGTGACGGCGGCCTGTTCGCCGATCTTGCGGCCCTGGGGGTCGGACAGGCGGATGAGCACCGGCATGGACGGCGGCACGCCCAGGCGCACGTCGCGCACCACGGCCAGCCCTTCCAGGGTCTCGCCCGGGCGGTAGATGTCGCGCTCGCCGTAGACAAAGGCGGTGTAGCCGGTGGCCGGCATGACCGCGCCGCCGACGTCGAGGCCGGCGTCGTCGGCCCGGAAGCGGTCGTACAGCAGGAAACTCACGTCGGCCCCTTTCTGGGCGACGACGAGATAGGGGCGCTTGTCATAGTTGGCCCGGGGATTGACCTTGGCCCGGAAAAGCCCCTGGGCGTCGGTGACGCCGGCGGCGAGCTCCTGGTTCTGGTGGGAGAAGACCTTGACCGAGGCCCCGGCCAGGGGAGCCAGGGTGGTGGTGGAGGCGGTCCAGACCAGCAGATCGCCGGGGCCGGACTTGGCGACGATGCCGATGTCGGTGAGGCACACGAACCGCTGGTAGCCCTCGAACTTGCCCGGGACGGTGAGCGCTATGCGGTAGAGTCCGGGTTCATGGCCCTGGATGTATTTTTCCAGATTGACCGGGGTGATCTCGGCGGCGTTGCTCTTGTGGCGCAGGGGCACCCGATCGCTGAAGATGCGGTCGCCCAGGTTGGAGTTGACCCCGCCGCCGCCGTAGTCGTCCTCGAAGGCGGAGTAGTCCATGGTGAAAAGCGGAAACATGTTGTTGAAATAGACCCGGTCGATGGACACCTCGGCGGCGGCGGCGTTGACGCTTTTCACAGCCAGGTTCTTGTAGCCGTTTCGCGACAAAAATACGCCCTGGTCGCGGAAATCGACGGACGGGGCCAGATCCGGGATGCGCACGGTCTTGGTCGCGTTTTCACCCAGGACCGCGCCGTCGCCGGCGGTCAGCCCTTTTTCCAGGGTGACGGCGTATTCCCGGCCGGGTTCGAATTCGCCGCTCAAAATGAGTTCCGCGCCGTCGGCGGACAGTTCGGTGGCCAGATCCGGTTCGATGCGGATGTGGCCGGCCGCGGCCTCGCCCGCTTCCACTGGGGTGGACATGAGCAGGCGCACGGCGGCCATGCCTTCCTCGGACACGGCCTTGGCCTCGCGCAGGCGCAAATTGGGGTCCAGGGCCACCGGGATGACGGCCACGGCTTCGCGGTTAAGGCCGATGCTGCCCTTTTCCGGTCGCAGCCCCGGGGTGATGACGATTTTCACGTCGCGCTGCTGGGGGGTCTTTTCGATGGGATCGGAGACGAATTCGAGCTTCTTGGCGGCGTAGGTGGTGGTGAGCGACACGGACACGGGTTTGTCCGGGGCGCGGGGATCGATGAGCTTGATGTGGTTGACCAGGGCCTTGGGGTCAACGGAGCGGTTAAAGGCCGCCTCGCCGCGAACCACCACCATGGCCCCGCCTTCCGGGGCGGGTTCGAGGTGGGCGGTGAGGCGGGCCACTTCGAAGCTGCCGTAGCTGGCCTGCCAGGAGTCCTTGCCGGCCAGGGTCTGGGGCGGGGTGAGAAAATCCTGGCCCTTAAAGGCGATGGTGTAGACCGTGGCCTGGGCAAAGCCGTCCTTGGGCTCGAAGCGCAGCATGTAGGGCGAAACCCAGGTCCAGCGGCCGGGGAGGGCCGGCTCGATGGCGGCCGGGTCGGCGGCCGGGGAAGCCCCTTCGCGGGCTCCGGTCACGGGCCGGTCAAAGGCGGCCAACAGGTAGCGGCCGCGCTCGGGGTCCATGGCCAGTCCGGCCACGCGCACGGCGTCGAGGTTCTGGGGCGCGGCCGGCTGGGCCGGGGACTGGACGGTCGCCGGGGCCTGGGGCGCGGGGGGCTCCGGCGCGGGGGCTGGCGCGCGGGCCAGCAGGACGAATTCACCGGCCGCGATGCAAAAAAGGATGGCGATGAGCCAGTTTTTCCAGGTCTGCCGCGAGCCGCTGTGTTGGGCGTCGTTCATGCCGGCCTCCAGTAGCTTCATTCATACCCTGGCGCGGTTTTTTTTCAACCGCGATGATCGGGAATCCCGCGTTTGCAATACGCGCCGGCTCTGATACCCGAAAGCCATTCCACCGAGGAGGCGTTATGCGTCGCATGTTCACCCGCTTCATGGCCCTGGCTTTTGCCCTGGGCGTCTGTTTGGCCCTGCCGGAAGTCGGCCAGGCCCAGGAGGAAACCCGCAAAACCACGGTCTACGGCATGTTGCGCCAAACGCCCCAGGGCGGCATCGAACTGACAAGCGCCCAGGAACCCGGGGTGGTCTACGTGCCCTTCGACCGGGGCAGCATTATGAACAGCCTGCTGGACATCAAGGTGCGGGTGACCGGGGTGGTGCGCGAGATCGTGGCCCGAAACGGCATCACCTACAAAGTATTGGCCGTGGACGAGGTGACGCCCATGACGGCCGAATACGGGGCCACGACCATTGAGCGCGGCAAGGCGGCGGGGTTGCCCGGCACGGACCTGGCCGAGGTGCACGCCTACCATGACCGGACCTGCTATTTCTATCCGCGCTATGCCGTGGTGGAGTCCCTGGCCGGCTATTCCGACGGCCACGTGCTCAAGGTTTCGGCCCACACGGCGGCGGATTCGCCGGACGCGGTCTGCGAGCTGGCCCAGGGGCGGCCGCTTTTCGAGATCCCCAACGGCGGCGACTTCGCCTTTGCCGGCTTGGCCGGGGACACGCTGTTTGTGACCAACGGTCCGGCCGACGGCTTGCACGGCCTTATGGCGGTCAATCTGGCGGCCCAGAAGCAGACCCTGGACGCCACGGTGATTCCGGGAGCCACGGTGGCCTCGGGAAGCCTGGCTTATGGGGAAAAAATCGAGAGCGGGCGCAAACCGGCCTGCGCGGCCGGCAAGACGGCGACACGGCCCATGCGGCTGGATCTCAAGACAGGGAAGGCGGCTGCGGCCGGCAAGGAGAGCTGCTGGCCGTAGGCATGGCCGCTGGCCGCGAATACCCCGTCGATACCATGCTCCGGCATCCCCATTCCCCCCTTTCGGGTGGGTCCGGGAGGGGCTGAGCCCCTCCCGGCCGCCGGAGGCATCTTCCTCTTATTCTTCCTTTTTCCCTTCACTACATCCCGGTCTGATCCCACAGGGGCAGGCCGGTGGCGGCGTCGAGGCCGCGGTGCAGGCGGGCGCCTTCGATGGGGGTGATGCAGGCTTCGCCGGCGAAGATGATGTTGCCGGGCATGGCGTGGCCGCCGGTGATGGTGAAATCGCCCTTAAGCAGCGTCAGGTGCAGGTGGATGATGGGCTGGCCGTCCTTGAGGGACACGTTGCCCAGGCCGGCCAGGATTTCCGTGCCTTCATTGAGGGTGTGGGTGACGTATTTGCGGGTGTCCTGGGGATAGTAGCCGAGTTCGGCTTTTTCCAGGGCGCCAATCAGGCTCACGTGGCCTTTGGTGATGTTTTTTTCCAGGCAGATGGCCACCAGGGCGGACAGCAGGTCTTCGCCCTTGGGCAGGCGCACGAGCAGCGAGTCGTTCATTCCATGATCCTTTTTTTCCAAAATTCGGAGCGTTTCTTGATGGTTTCTTCAAGCTTGGCCAGCTCGCGCCGGTCGGCGTCGGTCTTGGCCGCCGCCTTGGCCTTGCCCAGCTGGAACTTCACCTGGGGGGGATTGTTGTCGTAGACGGCGGCGTAGGTCAACTGGAGATAGGCGTGGAAGAGGTCGCCGGATTGGCCCAGTATCTGGCCGTAGATGGATCGGATTTCGGCGTTTTCCGGCACCCGCTGGCGGACTTTTTCCAGATAGGCCACGGCTTGGGCCGGCTTGCCTTCCTGGGCCAGCATCCGGCCGTATTCGAAATTGGCGTCGATGTCGGTGGGGTTTTGGCGCAGGGCCGCTTCGAGCAGGCTTTTGGCCCGGGCGAAATCGCGCACCTTGAGATAGTAGCGGCCCGTCTCGCGCAGGACCAGCGGATCATTCGGGGCGCAGGCCACGGCCTCGTCAAAGGCGGCCCGGGCCTGTCCCACGTCCTCCAGGGAACGCGACAGGGCGATGGCCAGGCCGAGCTTGTCCAGGCAAGTCATCTTGTCGCCGAGCTTGCGGAAATAGGCCACGGCGTTTTTGGCGTCGGTGTAGCGGGCGCGCACCAGCATTTGGGCGCGTTTGAAGGCGGCGTCGTTGTTTTTGCGGTCCTGGACGTCCTTGGGCAGCATCTTCACCCGGTCCTTGAGATAGCCCATGCGTTCCTCAAGGCCGGGGTGGGTGCTGAGGTACGTCGGGATGACGCCGCCACCCTGCATCCAGCGCATCCGTTTCATGGTTTCGAAGGCTTCCACCAGCCCGCCCGGCGGATAGCCGGCGGCGACCAGATAGTTCATGCCGACCTGATCGGCCTCGCGTTCGTCGTCGCGGGAGTATTTGAGGTAGGCGTGGGCCGTGGCGGCCTGGGAGCCCACGGCCACCAGGGAGCCGAGGTCCTGGTTGCCGGTGGTCGAACCCAGGACCACGCCGGCCAGGACGCCGACAAGCTGGCCCAGGGACAACAGCTTCATCTCGCCCACGCGCTTGGCGATGTGGCGCTGGCTGACGTGGGCCAGTTCGTGGGCCAAAACGCCGGCCACCTCGGACTCGTGCTCCATCTGGAGGATCAGCCCGGTGAAGACGAAGACGTAGCCGGCCGGTCCGGCAAAGGCGTTGACGGCGTTGTTGTTGATGATGCCGACGGTGAAGGGGAAGGGCTGGGGCGGCATGGCCCTGGTCAGCCGGTCCACCAGGCCAGTGACGTAGTCGTTGATCTCGGTGTCCTCAATAAGCGGCATCCGGGATCGGATCATGATGTTGAATTTCTCGCCGAGTTCCCGTTCGTCCTTGAGGTCAAACGACAAGAAGGAGGCCTGGACCAAGGATGGGGCGAGCAGGGAGATGATGAGCCAAATGGCGACCAGGGTCGCCGCCAGCCGCCGGGGTGCGCCCGGCCGGCGATGCAAGCTTGGGGCGTCCATGGCCGGCCTATACGCCCAACCGGCCGGGAAGGAAAGAGGCGGCGGGTTTGGGTGAACAACCCTGAAGAAAACCTGGCCGGGCCAAGGCGGCAAAAAAGGCGGACCGCCTCGTAAGCGATCCGCCTTTGTCTTCGGCAGTGGGGAACCGGCGGTCTACCGGTTCATGAGGTCGAGGAACTCGCGGTTACTTTTGGTGCCGCGCATCTTGCCCAGGAGAAACTCCATGGAGTCGATGGGACTCATGGGGGCCAGGAGCTTGCGCAGGATCCAGACGCGGTTGAGGACGTCGGGGTCCAGGAGCAACTCTTCCTTGCGGGTGCCGGACCGGTTGATGTCGATGGCCGGGAAGACGCGCTTCTCGGACAGATGGCGGTCCAGGTAGATTTCCATGTTGCCGGTGCCCTTGAACTCTTCGAAAATGACTTCGTCCATGCGGGAGCCGGTGTCGATAAGCGCCGTGGAAATGATGGTCAGCGAGCCGCCGCCTTCGATGTTGCGGGCCGCGCCGAAAAAGCGCTTGGGCCGCTGCAGGGCGTTGGCGTCGAGGCCGCCGGAGAGCACACGTCCCGAGGACGGGGTGACGGCGTTGTAGGCGCGGCCCAGGCGGGTGATGGAATCGAGCAGGATCACCACGTCGATTTTGCGTTCGACCAGGCGCTTGGCCTTTTCGATGACCATCTCGGCGACCTGGACGTGGCGCTGGGGCGGCTCGTCAAAGGTGGAGGAGACGACCTCGGCCTTGACCGTGCGCTCCATGTCCGTGACTTCCTCGGGGCGTTCGTCGATGAGCAGCACGATAAGAAAGACGTCGGGGCGGTTGGCGCTGATGGAGTTGGCCAGGGTCTGGAGCAGCATGGTCTTGCCGGTGCGGGGCGGGGCGACGATGATGCCGCGCTGGCCGTGGCCGATGGGGGCGAGGAGATCGATGACTCGGGAGGAATAGTTTTCAGCGCCGTTTTCGATTACGAAGCGCTTGTCGGGATACAGGGGCGTCAGGTTGTCGAAGAGCACGAGATTTCGTGAGGCTTCGGGAGGCGCGAACCCGATTTCGCCGACCCGCAGCAAGGCGAAGTAGCGCTCGCCTTCCTTGGGCGGCCGGATCTGGCCGGAGATGACGTCGCCCTTGCGCAGGCCGAACCGGCGGATCTGGGAGGGGGAAATATAGATGTCATCCGGGCCGGGCATGTAGCTGTACATGGGCGAGCGCAGGAAGCCGAAGCCGTCGGGCAGTATCTCCAGTACGCCTTCGCCGAAGATGGCCCCGTTTTGGGAGGCGCAGCTCTGCAGCAGAGCAAAAATAAGCTCTTGCTTGCGCATGCCGTTGGGGTTTTCGACGTTGTACTGGACCGCCAGGTCCATGAGCTCGGGCATGCTTTTGAGCTTGAGCTCGGAAAGGTTCATGGAGTTGCCCTCCATGAGACTGGACTTTACAGCGGCGGGTTGCAGGATGTCGTCGCTTTCGATGGGATCGGAAAGCACGGGTGCAGGGGCCGGCTGAGGATTTCGCCCGCGGCGTTTGGGTGCATTGCTCACAGAAATAGCCCGGCGCGGAAATGCGCATATTGATAGTGTGTGAAAACCCGATGCAGCGTGAGTTCGTCACGTCCGCGCCCCTATGGAGGAGCGGGCGACTCGCTATGTTACGGGGGCCAAGGCAAGTGGAGGATAGGCCGGCAACGGCCTGGAACGATCCATATACTTTTTCGCGGGGGTGTCAAGGGCGGGTCGGCCCATGACGGCCCAAAGTCTTGGGATCGTGGTCCTATTCTTCGGGTTTGGGTTGCAGGACGTCGGCGAATATCTCGTTTATCACGTCCTTGATGTCCTGCTGGTCTTTGTCCAGGGCCAAGGCCAGTTCCAGGGTGAGCAGGCTGGTGGCCTGTTCGAGGAGCCGGCGCTCGCCAAAAGACAGTTCCTTGTTCTGGCCAATGAGCAACAGCTCCTTGAGCACGTAGGCCACGTCGGCCAGATCGCCGCTTTTGAGCTTCTCGGAATACTCCCGGTAGCGGCGGTTCCAGTTCTGCCCGGTGTAGCCGGTGAAGTCGGAGCGGTCCTTGAGGGATTCGATGATGGCCGCGCCCTGTTCGGCCGTGCACAGGGGCCGCAGCCCCACGTTGGCGGCGTTTTTCACCGGCACCATCAAGGTGACATTGTTGCTTAAGATGCGCACAATGAAAAAGTCGGCCGAGGCGCCCCCGATGACCTGGGTCTCGATCCGTTCGACCCTGCCCACACCCTGGGCCGGATAAACGACTAGCTGCTCCTCGGAAAACACCGTGGGACTCCTCCCGGCCAGACGCATGCCAAACACTGCGCCTGTGCCGTCTTCAATGCAAAATAGCGTACTTGTCCCCTTGTGTCCATGGATTCCGCCGACGGCCGGAAAACCGCGTCCCATAAGGGTTGCAGGCCGCCAAGACGGCTGCCCCGGGCCGGGGCGTAACGAACGGGGATTTGCAAAAATGCGAGTTTTAACCGCATGTCCGGGGCAAAACATCGGACGGCCCGCCGTATTCGAGCGTGTCTTGTGGAGAACCTGCCGTCTTCATTATAGAAAAATCACGGCTCACGCGTGCAAGGTGCGCGAAGCGTTGGGTAAGGGGGCGGGCTACGGCTGGGGCGGCGGCGGGGGGACGGCGTCAAAGCCGCCCACGCGGCGCTGGGCCGTTTCCAGCCCGTCCTCGTAAAAGGCCATGATCCCGTCCACGGCCGCGGCCGTGACCTTGCGCACCACGGGCGTTTCATCTGCGCGAAAAGTTTCGAGCACATACCCGGCCACATCGCGGCCCTCGGGACGGCCGATGCCCAGGCGCAGGCGTACGAACTCCGGACTGCCCAGTTCCTGGTTGATGGACTTGAGCCCATTGTGGCCGGCGTTGCCGCCGCCGCGCTTGAGGCGCATGCGCCCCAAGGGCAGATCAAGCTCGTCGTGCAGGACAAAGACATCGGTGGGGGCCAGTTTGTAGAAATCCAGGGCGGCCCGCACGGCCCGGCCGCTTAAATTCATGAACGTGAGCGGCTTGACGCAGGCGAACTGGGCAAAGGCCCCGCCAGGCAGCACCGGCAACGAGACGGTGGCGGCTTCGAGATCCTTGCGGCCGGTCAGCGTCGCCTTGGGCGCGCCGCCAAGCTGCCGGGCGCGCTCCATGAGGGCGTCCAGGACCATGAATCCGAAATTGTGTCGGGTGGCGGCGTATCTCGGCCCGGGATTGCCCAGGCCCACGATGATGGCGGAAACGGCCATGGCAGGTGGGAAACCAAGGGGCTTTCGCGTGAAAAGAGGCGGGGCGCGCCGGAAAACGCACCCCGCCGCAGACGCGAAAACGAAACCTGGCGAAGGCTAGGCGCCTTCGCCGGCGGCCTCGGCCGCACTGGCCAGGACGCCGATGACGGCATAGTTGTTGTCGTAGACGGCCTTGACGCCCTCGGGCAGGACGACGTCAGCGATCTGGATGCTCTCGTTGATGTCCACATTGGCGATGTCCAGGACAACCTTGTCCGGGATGGCCAGGGGCAGGCAGATGACCTCGATGGACTCGCGGTAGATCTCCAGCAGGCCGCCTTTGACCTGGCCCTTGGACTTGCCCACCACTTCGACGGGCACGCGGACCTGGATTTCCTTGGTCAGATCCACGCCGTAGAAATCGACATGGGTAATGCGGGGCTTGGTCGGATGGTGCTCGACCTTCCAGACCAGGGCGGGCTTGGTCTCGGCGCCGGCGTCGCCTTCGATCTGGAGATCGAAGACGTGGGAGGAGGCGATCTTGGAATACAGCTTCTGCAGGGGCAGGTGCTCGACCATGACCGGAACGTTGACGCCCTGGGCGTCGTAGTAAACGCCGGGGACCATATCGTCTGCGCGCAGCTTGCGGCAGGCGCCTTTGCCGAGGCCCGCGCGGGTCTTGACGGCGAGGGACTGGGTCTGACTCATATCGGGTATCTCCTTTGCGCCCTGGGGCGAAACATGGTTTTTTCGGCCGGCCGTGCGTCGCCCTGTTAGGTGAACAGCACGCTCACCGAGGACTCGGTGTGGATATTGTGGATGGCTTTGGCCAAAAGCCCCGCGATGGAGAGCACCTTGATCTTGGAGCAGGCCTTGGCTTTGTCGTTAAGGGGAATCGTGTTGGTGGTCACGATCTGGGTAAAGGGCGAATTTTCCAGGCGCTCGATGGCCGGGCCGGACAGCACCGGATGTGTGGCCGTGGCCATGACCTCGCGAGCCCCGTTTTCCAGCAGCACCACGCCGGCCTGGCACATGGTGCCGGCGGTGTCGATCATGTCGTCGAGCACCACGCACAGCTTGTCCTTGACGTCGCCGATGACGTGCATGGCCTGGGCCTGGTTGGGGGCGTCGCGGCGCTTGTCGATAATGGCCAGGGTCGCGCCGAGGCGTTTGGCAAAGGACCGGGCGCGTTCCACGCCGCCGGCGTCCGGGGAAACCACGCACAGGCCCGGGCCGGAGAAATCCTTGAAATATTCGGCCATGATGGGCGCGGCGAACAGGTTGTCAACGGGCAGGTTGAAAAAGCCCTGGATCTGACCGGCGTGGAGGTCGATGGTGAGCAGGCGGTTCATGCCGGCAACCGTCAGGAAATCGGCCACGAGCTTGGCGCTTATAGGCGCGCGGGGCGCGACCTTGCGGTCCTGCCTGGCGTAGCCGTAGTAGGGCACCACCGCCGTGACGCGCCGGGCGCTGGCGCGCTTTAAGGCGTCCAGCATCAGGCACAGTTCCATGAGGTTGTAATTGACCGGGTACGAGGTTGACTGGACCACGAAGATGTCCGAGCCGCGCACGTTGGCCCCGACCTCGATGCGAATTTCGCCGTCGCTGAAGGTGCCGACCTTGGCCGGCAGCAGGGTGCAGCCAAGATGGTCGCAGATGGCCTCGGCCAGCCCGGGATTGGAAGTGCCGGTGAGGATTTTCAGATCGCCTTGCGCCATGTGCGAAGCCTCGGGTGCTGTGCCGGTCCGGGAGGGACCGGGTGGTGTCGGAAAAAAACTGGCTGGGGCGGTAGGACTCGAACCCACGAATGCGGGGACCAAAACCCCGTGCCTTACCAACTTGGCGACGCCCCAGCATGAAAATGGTCCGTAACGGCGGACCGGCCGTGCGGCCCCGAGGGCCGTGCGCGTCACAGCGGCGCGAGATAGGCGCGCGGGCCGCTTCCGGTGAGCATGGCCAGGGCCAACGTGGCTGTCTGGCGCTTGCGGAAAAGCCCGAACACCGCCGACCCCGTGCCCGATAAAAGCGCGCCCGCCGCCCCCAGGGCCAGCAGGCGCTCCTTGACCCGCCCCAGTTCGGGGTGGGCCGCGAAAACGACGGTTTCAAAATCGTTCCGCATGGGCGCACCGGTGACGCAAAACGCCCTTTTATTGGCGTCAAAAGCAGTTGTCAAGAGGTTTGCCCCAGGTTTTTGCGGCAAGGCTCGGGAGGCGTCCAGGGCGGCGTAGGCCCAGGCCGTCTTGACGTGGGCCTCTGGGCACACCACCACGGCGCACCAGCCGGCCAATCCGGGATCGGCCGGGATGAGCGCCTCGCCCACGCCGGTGGCGGCGGCCGGGACGCCGAGCAGGAAAAAGGGGATGTCCGCGCCAAGGGTCAGGGCCAGGGCGGCCAGGTCCACGGGCGACAGGGCGGCCTCGCCGGCCCGGTCGTTCAAATAGCGCAGCATGACGGCGGCGTCGGACGAGCCGCCGCCAAGGCCGGCTCCGTGGGGAATGTGCTTGGCCAGATGGACTTCCAGGCGCGGGGCGTAGCCCGTGGCCGCAGCGTAGGCCCGGTAGGCCCGAACGACCAGATTGTCGTCGGTTTCAAGCTCGGGATCGGAACACTGCAGATCAATGTCCCCGGGGCCGTCGAAGCGGCGCAGACGCAGGACGTCGGCCGGTTCGGGCAGGGGCAGGAAAAAGGTGTCGATGTCGTGGTAGCCGTTGGGCCGCCGCGCGCCCACGGCCAGGCGCAGATTAACCTTGCAGGGCACGGGCAGGAGGGTTTCCTCGATAGGGCAGGGGAAAGACGCCATGGGTGTTGCCTGTGCGCCCCCCGGCCGAAGCCGGGGGGCGGTGTTGTTGCGGCGGTGTTACTTGGCGTCGGCCAGGGGCACGGTGCGGAAGACGGTCTGGTTTTGGCGCTTAATAAGCAGCATCACCACGCCCTTCTTCTTGCCGTCCTCGCCGACGATCTTCTTGAACTCCTCGGGGGAGGTCACCGGGCGCTGGTTGACCTCAAGGATCACGTCGCCCGGGCGGACGTCGGCCTGCTCGGCCTCGGAGCCGTCGGCCACTTCCGTTATCAGCACGCCTTGGGCCTTGTCCATGCCCATGGCCTTGGCTTCCTTGGGGGCCAGAGCCCGCACGGACAATCCCAGCGCCGAGGCCGAGGCGTCCTCGCCGGCGGCGTCGTCCTCGTCTCCCTGGCCGCGGCCGCCCTGGGCCAGCTTCTTGGCGTCGCGCTCGCCCAGGGTGACGCTGACCGTGACGGGCGACCCCTTGCGCATGACCACGAACTCGGCCGATTCGCCCGGGCGGATGGCGGCCACGCGGCGCAGCAGATCATTGGCGTTGTCGACCTTCTGGCCGCCCACGGAGGTGATGACGTCGCCGGTCTTGATGCCGGCCTTGGCCGCGGGCTGGCCTTCCATGACCGAGGAGATGAGCGCGCCCTTGGTGGAATCCAGGCCCAGGGCCTTGGCGGTGTTTTCGTCGATGTCCTGGATGGAGACGCCAAGCCAGCCGCGCTGGACCTTCTTGCCGTCGCGCAGTTGGCCGATCACGTCCTTGGCCATGTTGGAGGGGATGGCGAAGCCGATGCCCTGGCCCGAGGCCACGATGGCGGTGTTGATGCCGACGACCTTTCCGTCGAGGTCAATGAGCGGCCCGCCGGAGTTGCCGGGGTTGATGGAGGCGTCGGTCTGGATGAAGTTGTCAAAGGGGCCGGCCCCGATGATGCGGCCCTTGGCGCTGACGATACCCAGCGTCACGGTATTTTCCAGGCCAAAGGGGTTGCCGATGGCCAACACCCATTCGCCGACCTTGAGCTTGCCGGAGTCGCCGAATTCCAGATAGGGCAGGCCGGACTTGCCCTCGATCTTCAAAAGCGCCAGGTCGGTTTCGGCGTCGCGGCCGATGATCTTGGCGGGCAGGGGCTTTTCGTTGTTCTTGAACTGCACCTTCACCTCGTCCGCGCCGTCCACGACGTGGTTGTTGGTGACGATGTAGCCGTCGGCGGAGATGACAAATCCCGAACCCATGGAGCGCTGCTTCTGGCCCTTGCCGCCGCCGCGTCCCTGGGGGCCGAAGTGCTTTTCGAACTGCTCAAAGAATTCGTCCATGGGGCCGCCCTGGCCGCCGCGTCTCTGGAAGAGTTCGCGCATGCCTTCCTGGGCCTTGACGGTTTTGGTGGTGGAGATGTTGACGACGGCGGGGCCGTCCTTGTCGACGAGTTCGGTGATGTCGGGCAGGGGGACGCGGGCCTGGGCCATGGCGGTCCAGGCGAGGAGGGACAGGGTGGCGATGGTGGTGGCGAGAAGGCGTCTTGCCATGGGGAACTCCTGTGTTGCTGGGCGCCGGCGAGGGATCGCGGGGCGTCCATGGCTTTTGCCGTTGAGCTTTCTTTGCGGCGCGTAGGGAATTTGTCCCTGTATACGCCAGTTTCTTCCGAAGTAAACCGCGGCCGGCATTGCGCGCCTTTTCCCGGGAGCGGCGGCAGCGACCGGCCGTGTGGTTTGCCGAGCCTTTCTTGACAAGCGTTCGCGAGGTAAATAGTAAAGTTTGTTCGTCGCGCGTCAATTGGCTGAATTGCCGGCAAAAGCTATGACGCGGCAATTTTGTCATCTTGAAAAAGTCAGTGAAATAAGCAAGATGGCCTTCTGCCCCGGACGCAGTTTCGGGGCAAGCTGAAGGAAGAATGAATATCGTTTCATATGTCGAGCGGCTCCCGTAGCTCAGTAGGATAGAGCGATCGCCTCCTAAGCGATAGGCCGTGCGTTCGATTCGCGCCGGGAGCACCATAAAATTCAAGGGGTTGGACTGATGAGGTCCAACCCCTTTTGCTTTGGATGAAGATTTTGTCCCCCATGTGTCCCCCAGATGTAGAGAGTGATAGGCGGATTGGAATCAACATTTAGCCCGGGAGAGCGATTGGTCAGGCATTGTGGACCACTGCCGCGTTGCCTTTCGCTGTGCTCTCCATCTTGTTGACGATAAAATTTATTTTTATATTGATATTCAATCTGGTTTTGAATTACAAACATCCATGCTCATTTTCGAAAGCCATGTGTGATCGCGTGGTCGCAGGGTTGACTTTTGATGATTTCAATAAGGCATGTTTATGTGCAATTCTCAAAATATCCATGTTGCCCATGTTCGCGGCCAGCAGGGGACTTCCTCTTTTCAAATACAGACGCTGGAGTCGCATCTGCGCGATGTGGCGGCGTTGACGGAATGCTTCGCGGCCAAGGCAGGCATGCCGCTGGCTGGACGTCTTGTGGGGTTGTTGCACGATTTCGGCAAGTATTCAGGCATGTTTCAACGATACATTCTGTCGGCTGCCGGTTGCATAAAGCCCGGTGATCCTGACTACATTGACCCGATTGCGAATAAAGGCAAGATCAATCATGCTTTTGCCGGGGGGCAGTACATTTGGCGGCGCTTGATCAATAAGTCTAAAGTACAATCTATGTCGCAAATGCTGGCTATTTGCATTATTTCACATCATTCCTGTCTCAAAGACTGCCTAGACCAAAATAAACGGGACGTCTTTGCCGACGACTATATGGCGAGGAGTGAGGAAAAGACGCATCACGATCAATGCGTTCGGGCTTGCGATCCTTCTTTGGCTGCCGAAATCGCTGGTCTGCTGTCACCCCCCCTGGCGCGGGAAGTGCTTGGGGTTTTTGGGGGACTGCATAAAAGGGTAGAGGACAAATGCCCTGTTGGTTCCGACCGCCAGGATATATTGGATAACGAGAACAGTCGCGATTTTCAGCAGGGGCTATTGGCCAAATTCCTGTTGAGCTGTCTGCTGGACGCGGACCGAACGGACAGCGCGGAATTTGAGGACCCGCAGCTCAAGCGGTTGCGCGAGGATTCGCCGCGCCGTCCCTGGGATGTGCTTGCGCCGCGTCTGGAAGCGGCCCTGGCGGCGAAGGAGCCGCGCCATCCCATCGATCTTTTGCGGCGCGAGATCGCGGACCACTGCGCCCGTCGGGCTCTCGATGACCAGGGCCTTTTTACCCTGACCGTGCCCACGGGCGGCGGCAAGACCCTGGCCAGTCTGCGTTTTGCCCTGCTGCACGCGCAAAAACATAAGTTGGACCGGGTCATCTACGTCATTCCCTATACTTCCATCATCGATCAGAACGCCGCTGTGGCCCGCCAGATACTGGAACAGGGTGAGATGCCCGGCTCTATAGTGTTGGAGCACCATTCCAACTTTCTGCCGGACGCCGACACCGATGACGAAGGCGCGGTCAAGCGGTGGGAAAAGCTCGCGGAAAACTGGGACGCGCCGGTAGTTTTTACGACCATGGTGCAGTTTCTGGAAAGCCTGTTCGGTTCCGGCACGCGCCATGCCCGCCGTATGCACAATCTGGCCCGCAGCGTTATTGTTTTTGACGAAGTGCAGACCGTGCCGGTGCGTTGTCTGCGCCTGTTTTGTAATGCCGTGGACTTTCTGGTGGGCCAATGTGGCGCGTCGGCCATGCTGTGCACCGCCACCCAGCCGCGCTTGGGTGATTTGCCCAGGCCGCTGCTTGGCAGTTTGAACCTCGGGCCGGAGCGGGAAATCATGCCCGACGTGTCTGGCTTGTTTCGCGAACTGCGGCGCACTGATTTTATCGATCATTGCTCCAAGCGCCTGAGCGTCGAAGCGGTGGCTGAGCTGGCCCGGGAAGAACTGGACGGGAGCGGCTCCTGCCTAGTGATCTGCAACACCAAGAAAATAGCGGAAACGCTCTACTCGCTGTGCCCTGAGGGGGAAGGCCTTCGGCGGTATTACCTCAGCACCAACCTTTGCCCGGCCCACCGCATGGCACGGCTTGAGGCCATGCGCGCGGATCTGGACGCCGGGCGGCCGGTGCTGTGCGTCAGCACACAGCTCATTGAATGTGGGGTGGACATCAGCTTCCGATCCGTGATTCGTCTGGCGGCGGGGTTGGATTCCATCCTGCAGGCAGCCGGGCGCTGCAACCGTCACGGCGAGGGCGAGCGGGGGAGGGTGCATGTGGTGCTTGTGGATGGCGACGCGGAAAACCTGGATTGTCTGCGGGACATCAAGGACGGGCGCGATGTCTTCTTGGACGCCGTGCGTTTGAACTATGCCAAAGCCCTTGAGGATTCAGATTACGACCTGACCCAGCCGCTCCTGACCGAGGGGTATTTTAAGCATTTTTATCACCGCAAGGCCCACGTCATGTCGTACGCTCTTGATAAAGGCGGCAACAACCTGTTGGATATGCTCGGCAGCAACAAATCCGTAACGGAAAAGAGCCTCGCCCCTATGTTGGGCCAGTCGTTCGCTATGGCGGCCAAACACTTCAAGGCCATCGATTCGGCGGCAACGAGCATTCTGGTTCCTTACGGCGAAGGTAAGCAAATCATCGACGATCTTTGTTCCTCGGATATTTTGTGGCGTAAAAAGGAATTGTTGCGAAAAGCGCAACGCTATTGCGTCAATGTTTTTCCAAATATGGAAAGAGCGCTCCATGCAGCCAATGCGCTCTATCCTGTTCAGGACAGCGGTATGTATGCGCTCAGAGAGAACTTCTATTGCGATGCGATGGGGGTGGTGACGCAGCCGACGTCCCGTCTCGGGTTTACCGACATGTAGTCAGGAGGATGGTGTGAAAAACGATATTTCCTTTGTCGCATCTGGGCGATACGCCCTGTTCTCCGATCCGGTCACCCGGGTGGGGGGCGAAAAATGTTCCTACCACATTCCCACCTACGAAGCCCTCAAGGGTATCGCCAAATCCGTCTATTGGAAGCCCACTTTCATCTGGATCATCGAGAAGGTGCGCGTGTTGCGGCCGTTTCGCACCCAGACAAAGGGCGTCAAACCCATTCGGCCCACAACAGGCGGCAATGATCTGTCCATCTACACCTATCTTGCCGACGTGGAGTACCAAGTTCAGGCCCGTTTTGTCTGGAACGAGCATCGGCCGGAGCTGGCAGGAGACCGCATTGACGGCAAGCATTACGAGATCGCCCGGCGCATGGTGGCGCGCGGCGGCAGGCAGGACGTTTTTCTCGGCACGCGCGACTGCCAGGGTTATGTTGAGCCTTGCGTGTTCGGGGAAGGGCCGGGGGCGTATGACGATCTGGACGAATTGGCCTTTGGCCTGATGTTTCACGGTTTCGACTATCCAGACGAAACCGGTGGCGAGCGTTTCGGGGCGCGGTTTTGGAAGCCCGTCATGCGAAAGGGCGTCATCGAATTTCCCGGACCGGACGATCCGTCGCTTTTGCGCAAGGACATCCGGGCCATGACGCCCAAGGCGTTTCATCCCGAGCGCAATTTCGCGGGCTGCGACGAGGAGGAGTTGCGCCGCTTGTTGCTGGAGCCGGAGACAGCCGCCTACCCGGATGCGCGGACCCTGCTCGGAGGCGACGGACCGCAAGGGGGGACGCTGTGAGCTGGATGCAGAAGCTTTTTGAGACCTACGAGGCCTGCTCGCGTGAGATTGACTACACCGCTCCGCCCCAGGCTGAAGACGGCGGCCAGGAAGCGCCGGCACTCATGCCGGTGAGCCATACGAGCCAGCAGGCGCATATTTGCGTGACGCTGGACAGCGAAGGAAAATTCCATCGGGCGGAATTGCTGCCGCGAAAATCGCAGTTGATTATTCCTGCTACGGAAGCATCGGCAGGAAGAGCCGGCGCAAAGGTTGCCCCGCACCCACTCATTGATAAGATTCATTATTGCGCCAAGGATTACAAAGGTAAAAAGGCGGAAACCTTCAAGGGTGGTTTCGAAGCATACTTTGATCTTTTGACAAAGTGGAGCGATTCGGAATTTACACACCCAATGGTTTTGGCTGTTAAGAAGTATATTGAAAAAGGGACACTTGTTACCGATCTTGTAACGTCAGGCATTCTTCAGGTCGATGCGTCGGGGGAACTTCTAACAAAGCCGGTAGATGAAGAGAGTGGGATTTTCAAGAGTATTCAAAAAGATCAGAAGACCAAACTTTTTGACCAGGGGGATGCTATCGTCTGCTGGAAAGTTGTTGGCGATGTCTTGGAAGACAGGACCTGGGGTAATCAGGAGCTGCAAAAGCAGTGGATGCTCTTTGATGCGCAACAAGAGAAGGGCAACGGGCTGTGCATGGTTTCCGGGGATGTTGTGGCGTGTGCAACAAATCATCCGCGCAATATCCGTCGGCCCGGGGACGGGGCCAAGCTCATTTCCTCCAACGACGCCGCGAATTTCACCTTCCGTGGGCGGTTTGAAGAACCGGAACAGGCCTGCACCGTGGGCTACGAAACGAGCCACAAGGCCCATAACGCCTTGCGCTGGCTCATTGCCCGGCAGGGGTATCGCAATGGCGAGCAAGCCGTCGTGGCCTGGGCCGTGAGCGGCGCACGGGTGCCCAATCCTTGCGGAAACTTGCTTGACGGCATCAATGATGAGGACCTCATGCGCGACGATGCGCCGGCCTCGTCCGAAGCTGTGGCGGTGGAGGCGCAGCCCAAAGCTCCGCCCCCGAACATGGGACTTTTGTTTGCGCAAAGGCTGCGCAAAGCCTTGGCCGGCTATAAGGCCGACCTCAAGGACACCGATGGCGTCGCGATTATGGCGTTGGATGCCGCCAGCCCGGGCCGGCTTTCCGTGACGTTCTATCGTGAGCAGATGTTGGAACAATATTTGGGGAATCTGGAAGCGTGGCAGGAAAATTGCGCCTGGGTGCTGCCGGTGCGGCTGCCCGACGAGGAGAAGGGGAAAGGCAAAAAGCACAAGCGTACGGTGTACGCCGCCTATGCGCCGCTGCCGGAAACCATCGCCCGGGTGGCCTACGGCCGGCGCGTTGACGATACGCTGCGCAAGGCGACGGTGGAACGGCTGCTGCCGTGCATAGTGGATGGCGCGCACTTGCCGCGCGATCTTGTGGAAGGGTGCGTGCGCCGGGCCTGCAACCGCGCGGCGCTGGAAGACTGGGAATGGCCCGAGGTGTTGGGCGTGGCCTGCGCCATGTATAAAGGTTACCGCGCCATTAATTTTCACGAAAAGAGGTTCGACATGGCCCTGGACGAAAGTATCGACTCTCGTGACTATCTTTACGGACGGTTGCTTGCGGTGGCGGAGTACATCGAGCGTACGGCGCTGCAGCAGGCCGGCGAAAAGCGCGCCACCAACGCGGAACGCCTCATCCAGCGTTTTGCCGACCATCCCTATGCAACATGGCGACAGTTGGAGTTGTCGCTTGCGCCCTATATGCAGCGGCTGCAAAATAGTTCCTCTGCGGGGCTTCTTGGGCGCGCCAAGAAGATTCTGCGGGAGATTTGCGACAAGTTTTCGCCGGAGGCGTTCGAGTCGCCGGCCAAGCTCAGCGGGGAATTTTTGCTGGGCTACCACTGCCAGATGTCGGCTTTTTACACCAAGTCCGAGAAAGACGCCGCACCCGAAGAACATACTCAGGAAGGAGCGTAACATGAGCCTGCAACACAAGATCGACTTCGCCGTCATCCTCACCGTGAACCGTGCCAATCCCAACGGCGATCCGCTCAACGGCAACCGACCCCGCACGGACTATGACGGCTACGGCGAAATCAGCGATGTTTGCCTCAAACGCAAGATTCGTGATCGGCTCATGGAGATGGGGGAGGGACAGCGCGTGTTCGTGCAGTCCGACGACCGCAAGCTCGACGGCATGGTCTCGCTCAAGGAACGGGCGGAATCCGCCGAGCACGGCCTTGGCAAGGACGCCTTCAACCCCAAGAAGTGCAGCAAGGAAGAGACCGCCAAGAAAGCCTGCGCCAAGTGGTTCGACGTGCGTGCCTTTGGGCAGCTTTTCGCCTTTGGCAAGGATGGCGATGCCGCCGGTGTGTCCATTGCCGTGCGCGGCCCGGTGAGCCTCCACGCCGCCTTTAGCGTGGAGCCGGTCAGCGTGGCCAGCATCCAGATCACCAAGAGCGTCAGCAGCGAGGGCGACGGCACCAAACGCGGCTCGGACACCATGGGCATGAAGCACCGCGTCGATAAAGGCGTGTACGTGTTTTACGGCAGCATCAACCCCCAGTTGGCCGAGCGCACGGGCTTCAGCGACGAGGACGCGGCGGTCCTCAAGGCCATCTTGCCCCGACTTTTTGAGAACGACGCCTCCTCGGCCCGCCCGGAAGGCAGCATGGCCGTCAATCATGTCCTGTGGTGGCAGCACGCCAGCAAATCTGGGCAGTATTCGTCGGCCCGGGTGCACAGGAGCCTCACGGTCAACCCCGACGGCAGCTACGTGCTTGACGGCGAGGCCACGCCGGGGCTGAAGGCGGATGTATTGGAAGGTTTTTAGTCCAATAGGCCTCCTCTGTTAGGTCTGTGGGTTTTCCTTCTGACATCTCCTTACACTGAAGTCTTGACGGGGTTCGGAGAAACCCATACATGTTGTTCACGGGTACCGCCAAAAGGCGGCCCGGAAAGTCTGGCTCAGGAGGCTGAAAAGATGCATGTCATAATAAATTAAGGCGAACAATCCATAGCAGGGAATGGAATTGTTCGCCTTAATCGCCTGGGTAGCCTGAGGAGTCTTCGGGGCAATCTTGACGGGGTGCACCGGAAGAATTTCCTTAGTTCCCTGTTTTAATAATATGTTATGCCTGCCCCGTTTGTCAACGGACGGGGCAGGCCCTTTGATCTCTCGGTTTTTGTCGCTCCTCCTGGGGCGTGGATTGAAGCGTGTATGGAGATGTCAGCGTGATGTTGGGGAGGCCCCCTTCTTAGGGAGGGGGCCTATATCTCTTTGGAGAAACCGCCATGCATCACCATCCCCCAACCGACCCCATCCCCATCTCGGCGTTGCAGCACTATCTGTACTGCCCCCGGCAGTGCGCGCTCATCCATCTGGAACAGCTCTGGACGGAGAACGTCTACACTGCCGAGGGCCGGCAACTGCACGAAAAAGCCCACGACGCCGCGACCGAAAGCCGGGGCGACCGCAAAATCGTCACTGGACTCCTGCTGCACTCCCTTCGCTTCGGCCTGACAGGGCAGGCCGATGTGGTGGAGTTTCACCGCCGCGACGGGAACTGGCAGCCGTATCCCGTGGAATACAAGCGCGGCCGCCCCAAAAGCCACGCCGCCGACCGCATACAGCTTTGCGCCCAGGCGCTTTGCCTGGAAGAAATGCTGCATGTCGCCATCCCCGAAGGCGCACTTTTCTACGGCAAAACTCGCAGGCGTCAGGTTGTTGCGCTGGACGAGGCGCTGCGGGAGGAAACCCGCCGCACCGTCGAGGCCGTACACGACCTCATGCGCCAGGGTAAAACGCCGCCTCCGCCTGCGCTGGAAATCGCCAACGCCATCTGCCCGGCCTGCTCGTTGCAGGATGAGTGCCTGCCGCTTGTGCCGCGAAAATCCGCCGCCCGCTATCTGCAATCCGTGCTGGAGGGCGCATGAAGCCGCTGCTCAACACCCTGTTCGTCACCACCCAGGAAAGCTACCTCGCCAAGGACGGCGAATGCGTGGCCGTGCATCAAGGCGACGTCCTCAAGGGCAAGGTGCCCATCCATACCCTGGGCGGACTGGTGCTGTTCGGCCAGATTTCCTGTAGTCCGTTTCTGCTGGGGCACTGCGCCAAAAACGGCGTCACGGTGTCGTGGCTGACCCAAAACGGGCGATTCCTCGCGGCCATGCACGGCCCGGTCAGCGGCAATGTGCTGCTGCGGCGCGAGCAGTATCGCCGGGCTGACAATGAGGACGCAAGTGCGTCCATCGCCGCGTCCATGGTGATCGGGAAAATCGCCAACTGCCGCACCGTGTTGCTGCGCACTGCTCGTGAGCGACCGAGCCGGGAACTCGACGGGGCAGCGGATCGGCTGGTCCAGTGTCTGCGGCGGCTGCGCGAACCGCTGCCGCTCAACGTGGTGCGCGGCATTGAGGGCGAGGCCGGACAGGCCTACTTCGGCGTCTTCGACAAGCTCATTCGCAACGCCGATCCGGCTTTCCGCTTCGCCGGGCGCAACCGGCGTCCGCCGCTGGACGCCGTGAACTGTCTGCTTTCCTTTCTGTATACGCTGCTGGTCCATGATGTGCGCGGGGCGCTGGAAAGCTGTGGGCTTGATCCGGCGGTGGGTTTCCTGCACCGCGACCGGCCGGGCCGGCCGAGTCTTGCCCTGGACCTCATGGAGGAGTTTCGCCCCTATCTGGCGGATCGTCTGGCCTGCACCCTCATCAATAGAGGGCAGGTGAAGGCCAAGGGTTTCAAACACACGGAATCCGGGGCCGTCATCATGGACGACGCCACTCGCAAGGAGGTGCTGACCGCGTGGCAGGAGCGCAAGCAGGAGACCGTCGAGCATCCCTTTTTGCAGGAAAAAATGGCGACGGGGTTGCTCTATCACTGCCAGGCGCGCTTGCTGGCCCGCTATCTGCGCGGCGATCTGGACGCCTATCCGCCTTTTGTGATCCGGTGAAGCCATGCTGGTTTTAGTCAGCTATGACGTGAACACGCAGGACGCGGCCGGTCGCCGCCGGCTGCGCAAGATCGCGCGGCACTGCGAGAACTGGGGGCAGCGGGTGCAGTATTCGGTTTTCGAGTGCGTGGTGGACCCGGCCCAGTGGGTGGCGCTGCGGGGGAATCTGGTGGCGTGCATGGACCCGGGGAAAGACAGTCTTCGGTTCTATTTTCTGGGAGCCAATTGGAAGAATCGCGTTGAGCATGTGGGGGCCAAGCCCGGCTATGATCCGCAGGGGCCATTGATTTTGTGAACTGTTGGTCCGGGGTGGCAAGTGGGCAGTCCGTGTCCGGCAAAGTTCCATGCGCGTCAAGGATCGTTGATGTCGCGGGTATGTCGGTGCCGCCCGTTTGTTCGTTTTCGAGGACCCGGAGCGCACAGTGTTTTCCGGGGAGGTGCTCGATTTAGTAACATAATGATAACATATGTTAAAATTTACTTGTTTGAATGAGGCCGAGTGTTGTTTGTTGGTTTTGTCGCCATCCTCGAAACGCGGCTGGCCAACTGAGCAATAGCGGGGTATTCTCGGCCCTACAGTCGCCCCCTGCACGGGGGCGTGGATTGAAGCCCATGGCCATCACCCTGGACGCCTTGTGGTGCTCGGTCGCCCCCTGCACGGGGGCGTGGATTGAAGCCCTTTCACTTGCCCCTTGGCGTTGAGAAATCGGCCGTCGCCCCCTGCACGGGGGCGTGGATTGAAGCCCTTCACGGACAACTCCCACGGCAAGGCCGACGATGTCGCCCCCTGCACGGGGGCGTGGATTGAAGCTCCGCATCATTTGTGAAGTCGCCGCCGGTCATGAGTCGCCCCCTGCACGGGGGCGTGGATTGAAGCGCGCCTACAACGGCGGACCTGGCAACCGGCATAACGTCGCCCCCTGCACGGGGGCGTGGATTGAAGCCAGCTGTCCCAGGGGCTGCAGGGGCTGGACCGTTGTCGCCCCCTGCACGGGGGCGTGGATTGAAGCTCATGGCGGCCAACCCCCGACACCGCGACCTCGTGTCGCCCCCTGCACGGGGGCGTGGATTGAAGCGCGCAAGAGGCGAGCGACCTCTGCACCAGACAAAGGTCGCCCCCTGCACGGGGGCGTGGATTGAAGCACCTTGCGCGAGGGGGTGGTGTTGTGAGTCTCGGTCGCCCCCTGCACGGGGGCGTGGATTGAAGCTTGTACCAACCGCAGAAGCGTCCGCTGCGGGCCGGTCGCCCCCTGCACGGGGGCGTGGATTGAAGCCCGGGCTATCCGGTCGCCCTGGTCGGCGACGGCGAGTCGCCCCCTGCACGGGGGCGTGGATTGAAGCTCGCGGCGGCACTCTTTGGCCGCCGGCATGTAATGTCGCCCCCTGCACGGGGGCGTGGATTGAAGCATCTGGGGCGCGCCTGGGCTTGGCAAGAGCGCGGTCGCCCCCTGCACGGGGGCGTGGATTGAAGCGGTCTCGGTCTGGCGGTTCTCGACCTGGGCGTAGGTCGCCCCCTGCACGGGGGCGTGGATTGAAGCCACATCCCGTGCCCGCATTGTGAGCATATGCAGGTGTCGCCCCCTGCACGGGGGCGTGGATTGAAGCCGGGGGCGCAGATGACCACCGACTTCGAGCGCCGCGTCGCCCCCTGCACGGGGGCGTGGATTGAAGCAAGGCCAGGGCCGTCACGGCTCCGACAACACCAGGTCGCCCCCTGCACGGGGGCGTGGATTGAAGCGCGTCCGAAAACGGCATGTACTGGCGCGCCGCGTGTCGCCCCCTGCACGGGGGCGTGGATTGAAGCAAGTCTAACATTGACACGATCTTTCAAAATTTGGGGTCGCCCCCTGCACGGGGGCGTGGATTGAAGCCGCAGTAACCAGTCTGGACAAGGGGCAGGAACGGTCGCCCCCTGCACGGGGGCGTGGATTGAAGCTACCCATAGTTTACCCCACGACGCCACGGCAGGCCGTCGCCCCCTGCACGGGGGCGTGGATTGAAGCAACGTCCAACTGCCGGCCGAGGAAGCGTAGCCCAGTCGCCCCCTGCACGGGGGCGTGGATTGAAGCGTCACGGGAATGGGGCTACGAGCAGCCCAGCTTGAGTCGCCCCCTGCACGGGGGCGTGGATTGAAGCCCCACCCATTCGTAACCCACGCGAAACGGCGTCAGGTCGCCCCCTGCACGGGGGCGTGGATTGAAGCAAATCGCAGTCGCTCGACGGGCTACCTGATCCGCAAGTCGCCCCCTGCACGGGGGCGTGGATTGAAGCATCCAAGGCATCGACGACGCTGGAAAGGCTGGAGTCGCCCCCTGCACGGGGGCGTGGATTGAAGCCCACCAAGCTGGCCCGGGAAAAGGACCGCCGCGGTCGCCCCCTGCACGGGGGCGTGGATTGAAGCCCTTGCCCAGGTCCGTAGCCCCATGGAGCAGTCGTGTCGCCCCCTGCACGGGGGCGTGGATTGAAGCAGGCTGCTGCGCCAGCTTTCGCCCGAGCTGGGCGAGTCGCCCCCTGCACGGGGGCGTGGATTGAAGCAGCGACTTGATGGTGTCTTCGATGGACTCGGCCGGTCGCCCCCTGCACGGGGGCGTGGATTGAAGCAAATTGACCGTGGACGATCTCCAGAAGATCATGGTCGCCCCCTGCACGGGGGCGTGGATTGAAGCAAAAGCTCTTGGTTGCCGGACTGCGAAGCCGCGCGGGTCGCCCCCTGCACGGGGGCGTGGATTGAAGCAATCTCTCTGTGACGAGATCGACCATCTGCGCGGGTCGCCCCCTGCACGGGGGCGTGGATTGAAGCTGTTCCCCCACCTCTTACGAAGCCAGTGGCGTATGTCGCCCCCTGCACGGGGGCGTGGATTGAAGCTCTGTAACGAAAACAGCGAAAGCAAAGTGGGTCGGTCGCCCCCTGCACGGGGGCGTGGATTGAAGCTCCGTCTGACGGGGCGGCTTTTGCATCGCGCGCCTGTCGCCCCCTGCACGGGGGCGTGGATTGAAGCGCTTAATTGGTCCATCGCAAAACCTCTTTGTTGTGTCGCCCCCTGCACGGGGGCGTGGATTGAAGCACCATGCCGGCCATGAATATCACGGACGATCAGGGTCGCCCCCTGCACGGGGGCGTGGATTGAAGCCAGGCGCTGCAAACGGCACAATGGGCCGAGCTTATGTCGCCCCCTGCACGGGGGCGTGGATTGAAGCGTCCATCTCCCGACCGGCTGAACAATAGCCAAACGTCGCCCCCTGCACGGGGGCGTGGATTGAAGCACCGTCTCCGCGACCGACTAGGCGGGCCCCATGCGTCGCCCCCTGCACGGGGGCGTGGATTGAAGCTTGAGCTCGTCCAGTAGTTCGCCCATCTCGTCGGTCGCCCCCTGCACGGGGGCGTGGATTGAAGCTGTGCCGCCTCGGTATAGGCGGCCAAAGCCGGGAGTCGCCCCCTGCACGGGGGCGTGGATTGAAGCTCCCCATTGCCACATTGCCCCACAACAGTCCTCGCGTCGCCCCCTGCACGGGGGCGTGGATTGAAGCGGCCTCAGCGAATCCCAGATCAGACGGATTTTGGGTCGCCCCCTGCACGGGGGCGTGGATTGAAGCGAGCACCATGACGGCCATGGTCAGGGTCTTGGACTGTCGCCCCCTGCACGGGGGCGTGGATTGAAGCTGCGTTGCGTGTTGTGAAACCGGCCCCTCGCGGGAGTCGCCCCCTGCACGGGGGCGTGGATTGAAGCACTGTTCGCAACGACAACTCCGTCCGCCGGGCATGTCGCCCCCTGCACGGGGGCGTGGATTGAAGCTTGAACCGCGACACAACAGGGCCGCCAGCAGACAGTCGCCCCCTGCACGGGGGCGTGGATTGAAGCGTCTATGCGCCCCGGCGCGTTGGCGAGAAGATCAAGTCGCCCCCTGCACGGGGGCGTGGATTGAAGCTTGAACCGCGACACAACAGGGCCGCCAGCAGACAGTCGCCCCCTGCACGGGGGCGTGGATTGAAGCGTCTATGCGCCCCGGCGCGTTGGCGAGAAGATCAAGTCGCCCCCTGCACGGGGGCGTGGATTGAAGCCTTGGCCTACACGCCCGACGCCGAGCATGAGGTTTGTCGCCCCCTGCACGGGGGCGTGGATTGAAGCCGGTCCTTGTTGGCAGCGTTGCCGCTTCTGGCCTGTCGCCCCCTGCACGGGGGCGTGGATTGAAGCTCACAAGGTCACGAAGCAATGACGCACGACACGGTCGCCCCCTGCACGGGGGCGTGGATTGAAGCGAGCTGTCCGGCCACGTTGACCGGATCGACGCCACGTCGCCCCCTGCACGGGGGCGTGGATTGAAGCCCAACACCGCCGGCGCGCTCAACGTCATCGCCCTGTCGCCCCCTGCACGGGGGCGTGGATTGAAGCCGAGAGGGAAATGCGCCTGCGATGGCAGTATGTGAGTCGCCCCCTGCACGGGGGCGTGGATTGAAGCCGCTTATGTTAAACGGAACGGCTAGTACCGTGACGTCGCCCCCTGCACGGGGGCGTGGATTGAAGCACGTCCCCAAGGGCCGGCCCGAAGTCGGCCATCCGTCGCCCCCTGCACGGGGGCGTGGATTGAAGCGATTTTGCAAGGCACTGCGTCAGCCGCTCGACCTCGGTCGCCCCCTGCACGGGGGCGTGGATTGAAGCTTGCTCGAATCGCGTCAATTTGCGCTCAAACGCCAGTCGCCCCCTGCACGGGGGCGTGGATTGAAGCGTTGGCATCTTGGGCGCTAAAGTATTCAACGCCGCGTCGCCCCCTGCACGGGGGCGTGGATTGAAGCCCACCGTCAGAAACGGCGTCGTCATTAACGCCGTCGTCGCCCCCTGCACGGGGGCGTGGATTGAAGCAGCAACGACTATTCCGGCTCGTCCTACTCCTCGGCGTCGCCCCCTGCACGGGGGCGTGGATTGAAGCTG
This sequence comes from Solidesulfovibrio carbinolicus, assembly GCF_004135975.1. Taxonomy (NCBI): domain Bacteria; kingdom Pseudomonadati; phylum Thermodesulfobacteriota; class Desulfovibrionia; order Desulfovibrionales; family Desulfovibrionaceae; genus Solidesulfovibrio; species Solidesulfovibrio carbinolicus. Next base: position 1,633,892 of record NZ_CP026538.1, read on the forward strand.
GACAATACCCCAGCCGGTCACAACGCGCCCCGGGTCGCCCCCTGCACGGGGGCGTGGATTGAAGCCTCGCCATAACCTCCCCCTTGTATCGCGCCGCCAGTCGCCCCCTGCACGGGGGCGTGGATTGAAGCCCTGACAGCGTTACGGAATTGTATGAAGTGCTGCGTCGCCCCCTGCACGGGGGCGTGGATTGAAGCCTGTCCCGGTCGCCGGCAAAGCACCGGTGGGACCGTCGCCCCCTGCACGGGGGCGTGGATTGAAGCTTTTTCGCCCGGGCCAGACCCAGGCCCAACAGGGTCGCCCCCTGCACGGGGGCGTGGATTGAAGCGCCGCGCGCCACGGCGTATCCATCGGAGCCGCCAGTCGCCCCCTGCACGGGGGCGTGGATTGAAGCGTGCGCAACGTGCGCAGCGGCCAGGTGTGGGCCGTGTCGCCCCCTGCACGGGGGCGTGGATTGAAGCATTCGTCCTTCAAATGATCGACTCAATAACTCACAGTCGCCCCCTGCACGGGGGCGTGGATTGAAGCAAGAAAAGATAAAGTCGGGCAAGCTCTCCCAGGAAGTCGCCCCCTGCACGGGGGCGTGGATTGAAGCGAGACGGAGGCGAAAAAGATGCGGCCGTCGATCAGTCGCCCCCTGCACGGGGGCGTGGATTGAAGCGACACCATCGGCGCATACGCCGAGAACTTGACCTGTCGCCCCCTGCACGGGGGCGTGGATTGAAGCTTGCGGATCAGGCCCATGATCCAGGTCGTGGTCTGTCGCCCCCTGCACGGGGGCGTGGATTGAAGCAAATTCCGCTCAGGCCTAAGGCGAAACCGCCGTTGGTCGCCCCCTGCACGGGGGCGTGGATTGAAGCGAGGACTACCGGTGCTCGGAAAACGGCTGGGAAGAGTCGCCCCCTGCACGGGGGCGTGGATTGAAGCGACAAAATTTTTGCGGACATCCGCCGCAATCTGAGTCGCCCCCTGCACGGGGGCGTGGATTGAAGCACGGCCCTGAACGATCATGCCGAAGTCGACATGGGTCGCCCCCTGCACGGGGGCGTGGATTGAAGCACTTCGTCCAGCGAACGGTCGGAAAGCACTTTCCGTCGCCCCCTGCACGGGGGCGTGGATTGAAGCGGCATGTGGGACTTGTACGAAGACCCGAACGCCGGTCGCCCCCTGCACGGGGGCGTGGATTGAAGCCCGACGTGTTGCGGCCTGTACGGCCATTACCTCAGTCGCCCCCTGCACGGGGGCGTGGATTGAAGCAACAGCAAGTACGTCTACGTCCACAACGCGCTGGACGTCGCCCCCTGCACGGGGGCGTGGATTGAAGCAAGGCTGATTTCGGCGATGTCGCCCACGGCGTAGGTCGCCCCCTGCACGGGGGCGTGGATTGAAGCTGGCCGACCAGGCCACCGACCTCGCCATGGTCGGTCGCCCCCTGCACGGGGGCGTGGATTGAAGCATAGTCGATATGGAAGACGCCGATCCGGCGCGCCGTCGCCCCCTGCACGGGGGCGTGGATTGAAGTGGACTCTGGCCCCTCTGCCCAAACGGGCTGGCGGAGTGCGTATGTCTAGATGATTGCTGCACCCAACTCTGGGGCTACCCTCAAAATGTGACTGGTTCGAAGATGCCCGACATGTCACGACAGTGGGTTTGGGGGAGAGAAAGAGCGGCCAAAAGGTGAAGCACGGGTTAAGATTTACCGAAAATAATGAATTTTATTAAATAGTAGAGTACAGCATTGGAGATGGAGGGCGAAATGCGGTCAATCCGGGGTGAAGGTTTGGCAGGTTCTTGAGGTTTTGTCCCAGCCCTCAAGACTATCTTATCTTCCTCACTGTTCTTTTTTGTCAGCTCCTTAAGAAAGAACCGTCAAAACCTCAGAAACCTATGCTTCGCCTGCTTTGACTTGGACGACCTGCCAACTGGCCATATTCGGGCCGGGGACTTGGACGAGCCGCAACCCATCGACGACACGGCCTTTATGCCGTTTTAGCCAGTGGCCCAGGCGGCGCGCGTTGACCCCAGGGCCATTCCTCTCGCCGGCGATGTCGTCAAGGACTTCAAAAAGCCCAGAATCGTTTGAGTGGCAGCGTTCTATGAGGTGCTTGATTTTTATGGCGCTTTTTCCAAACTCCTGCCACCAAAGGGTGAGGAGCGTGCGCAGTTGCCCCTGTTCCGGGTCCTCATCCATGATGGCGTTGCGGCTGGCGCAAGGGTCTGGTTCGCCGACCCACATGAGCGCGCTACGCACCAGGGCAGACCACTGGCCGAAGCCGCCGAAAGGGGTTCCACCCATGTCTGCCCGACCGGCGACGATGTATGCCCGCAAAATGGTCAAACAGGCGCTGACATACTCGGTGCGGTTTTCGAGTACGCGCTCGAGAGGATCAAAGGAGAACTGGCGTTCCTCCGGGCGTTCGCATCCTGGGTCAAGCCGGCAAAGCAAGGAGCGGCGAGGTAAATCGCCGGCCAATACCAGATTGTTGCCGTTGGCCGACCAAAGTGTCGTGCTGGGTATTTCAACGCTTGGCGAAATGCCAAGCGGTCGGACTTTGACCGTGCTGGCAGTGAGGGCTTGACATAGTAGGTCAGATTGCAATGTTCCATTGTAGTTGTCCAAGCTCACGAGTGGATCTCCAGATAGAAGGCTGCCTGATAGACGCTTTTCAAGCTCTACGCTGTCGGTCGTCGCTGCAAGGACTGCAGTCCTTCTACCTGTTGCTATTATAGCTGCAATGTCCATCAAATATGATTTTCCACTGCCGCGCACCGGTGCCGTGATTGCGAAAAGAGGCATGTGGTCGAGGATGGGGCGTACCATGGTGCTGAGAATAAGAGCCAAGGCAACGCTGCAATCCACGGGTTCAACAAAACTGAATCCTGACAGGAGATCTTTGATAAATTCAAGTTTATTTGTAGCTTCCGAGCGTGTCGGCTGGCTAGAGATTTTGACGTTGAGGCGGTGGGCGAAATAGTATTGGCTTTGGGGATCATATCCAGGCGTGAGCAGTAGGGTGCCGTCCGGTCGTAAAGTTGGACAAGTCAAAATGCCTCGTAAGGGCGGCATGGGCCATAGGCCGGCGCGTCCCATGATGGTGTCAGCGACATCTTTGGGTGGATCGGCGGCGCGAATCTCACCACTTCGGCGATCCAACTTTACAAATCTGCCATAACGCCCCAGCACATCCAGAATGAACGACTTTTGGGCCTCCATTATAACAAGTTTCTCTTGGGAACATGCAGTAGGGAAACTTTGTGAAGGTGTCGGCAGCGTTCCTAGGCGGACCAGTTGACTGCCGCGTTGATATATTTTGAACTCGTTTGGTAAATCGCATTTGGCAAGAACTGCCTCGCAGGCATCCACAAGTTCGCCAGATGCCCCTTTTTCTATACGAATGACTGGCGAATAATTGTTATTTTTTGTGTGGTCATGGTGCGCATTGGTGCTATTGATTTCATATTGATCTCTAGCAATGTCTTTAAAGTCGGGTAATGCCAAGGCGTACTGTTTAATATGCTGCATGACATGTGCGCTATCCCAGTCGTCTGCCTCAGCATCAGCCAAGTCCCAGCCGGATTTAACGCTCGCTGGCGGCAAGACAATGTGGGCAGCCGTGCCCATTGATGCAAGGGCTTCTGCCACGCCTATTGCCGCCTCATAGCCGCACCTGTCTGCATCAGGCCAGATAACGACCGGCTTTCCTGCCAGTGGCCTGAAGTCGGCCTTATGAACAGCCCTCGAGCCTCCTGGCCAGGAGACGGCTACGGCATCTGTAAGAAGGCGTTGGGCTGCGTCCGCTGTTTTCTCGCCTTCGCAGACAAGAACGAAGTCATCCGTGGTCGAGGCAGATAAGCGGTCAAGGCCATACAGGGGGCGAGGGACAGGAAAGCTCTTCCATTGCCATCGAGGCTTGCCGTTGGCCTCGCCGTAGACCTGGGGGAGAACTTCTTTGCTTCCGTCAGGCAGATTGAAGCGGCAGGCATAGCCCAGGATCTGTCCTTGCTCATTTCGATAGGCCCAGCGGGCAGCGACGGTCCGTGTGTCCCAGGAGCCGGCGACTTGGCGTCTGATGATGTCTGGCGGCGCGGGGGCGTGCGATGGCACAGGCATGATGATTTGTCCTGATGAGTTAGCGGCCGTTCCCCTTGGCTTGTCCGCTTTGTTCGAAAGGCGGTAGCGAGTCTGGTCTGAATAAACTCCCAAGTTTTCAGCGAGTTGTTGTGCTGCATCGCTTTGCCGCAAGTCATGGATAGCCGCGAACAGGGAGACCAGATCGCCTCCCTTGGCGTCAGTGGCAAAATCGGCCCACATGCCGGTGGCAAGGTTGACTTTGCACGATCGCCCTTGTCCACCGTCAAGGCTGGCACAGACGTATTCCTGTCCTTCTTGGCGTCCCCCAGGCAGCCAGGTGGTGAGTAGCTCGGTTATCCGTCCAAGTGCAGAGGCGTTGACGCGCCTGAAAGAGTCAGGAGACATCTGCTTATGCTCCATGGTCAGCCCGTTGCTTGTCGTAGCCAGGGCGCTCACGCAGGGTGGTTCGCCACCAAGCTAAGAAGGTGTCGCGGCGGACAAGGACTTTGCGGCCCGAGTAAATGAAGCACTCGCGAGGAATGTCGATGTCGGGATTGCTCCTGGCATTCTGGATGGTTCGCCAGTTGATGGCCCCGCCAGTCAGTTCGTCCAGGGCGAGCCCGGCAAAAACCGGAGGCAGGGCTGACTGTAGGGTTGAGACGGTTTCATCAAGGATGTTGGACATGAAGCCTCCCGTGAGGGTTGTCTTTCACGGGAAGCTAGCGAAATGGTAAGGCGGAAGGGATGGACAAAATGCGGGACAAACAGGGATATTTTATTTTGCTTTTTTCTTCTTTGATTTCAGTATTCTGGATGCTCGTTTGATGCATGCGTCCTTGCTTGTGCCTCCCTGTTTGAAATTCATGAGCTGCCCGATCCTCTCTCTTGTCAGCCCCCGGGCTTGTAGTTCGTTGGCAATGAGTGTGTGATCGCGGCAGAGGGTTTCGAGTATCATGACGATGTTCTCTATTGTTATGTCCTGGAGCGAGAAGTTTGTGTGTTGGATTCCGTTATCTTCAGAGTTGATAAAGTTTTGCTTTTCTTGCTCTATTTGTTTTAATAAATCTCTTTTTGTGGCGAATTCCGTGACGCTTGTTGGTTTTAGTTTGCGAAGTGTCGCGATTTGTTCATTAAATTCGTGTGACTCGAATGCTGCTCTGTATGCCTTTCTATAACTGCTTGTGCTAATCTCCGCATATACTTTTGAATTGTTCGGGCTTTTTTCAAATATAGTGTAGGGCAATGGGCGTTGTTTGGACTCAAGAAATATTTTCAGTTCTTTTTTATTTATATGGATTTGTAAAAAATTGTCGACTATAAAAGAAAAGTCTAGCGAGTTGTCGGAATTATCGTAGAGTTTCCCTTCGATTTTTATGTGTAGTCCTTCAAAGATAAACACAATAACCGTAAGTTGTAATAGGGTTGCAATGTTTTCTGTGGTAATGTTGCCGTCATAGTGGATGTCCATTGTGTTTCTAAAGGAGTCTTGTAGCCATAAACTTGTATTGTCTTTGTTGTGTCTGATGTAGTGTTCAATTATGTAGTTAATTCTACTGATATCGGTGTAGTATGGGTCTTTGCTTTCTATGAGAGCAGTTATTAATTCTGTTGTTGAGAAAATAGATTTCTTCATTGTAGCACTCGTGCTGTGATAAAGTTTAGTGTTTTTGTCTGGTGTGCCATTAAGGCGTTTGAATGGTCTTGTCTTTGTTTAAAGTCATGGGTTGTTTAACCCCGATGATTTTTGCTGTCAGGCTCTGGTAGGTCGGCTTTCATTCTGTCGTCCAGCTTGGCGGTAATAGATGATGCGCAGAAGGTCGTATTGGTCCATGGTGATCCCGCCGGGCTACACTGCAAATAAGCGCTTAGGGTCGACCTTGAAGAACCTGGACAGTGTGGCGCGGGCATATCGTCTTCCCGAGATCCGGCGGCACGATGGTTACTCGCGGCCTAGGCCGGGAAAATGGCGTTATCGTGCTTCTCGTCGGAACCCGCACTGAGTGCAAAACACCTTGTCCTCTGCTTTCCAGGAAGGTTTCCCGCAGGCTGGACAACGCGGTCCATGCACGGCTCCACAGTCTGGACACTTCAGGACGTAGGCATCTTGCGGTATGGTCAACCGTTGTCGCTTATCCGGTTCATGTCCGCAGGAGGGATGAGGCCAACTTTCTTTTTGTTGTGCCGCATCAAGCCAAACTTGGAACCATTCAGCTTCGAGCATCAAGTACGGCTCTTCCGCACCGCATTGGCGGCACACGGCCACGCTTTGGCGGATGACATTCTCTGAGCCGCAGATGCCACAGCAACCCCTGTCTCGCCGTTTGTCCTTGCAAGCCGTTTCGTGACGATCACGGCGAACCTTGCGGGTGTCGGGGCCATCTATTTCACAGGCTTCCCGCAGGAGGTCGTGTTTTAGCTTGGAGTCCATAAGGCCCTCGTTGAAGGCTTTGGGGTTACATCTATCCCCAAACGCGCTCCTTGCCCCGGTCGCCGAAGAAGCCGGGATAGATCGGGGACGGCTCGACGCGCACCTGGACGCGGTAGCCGAGGGCTTCAAGCGCCATTTCCAGATGGTCCCACTTGCTGCGGTGGTAGAGGTCCAGCAGGCGGCGCACGGACTTGGCGTCGGTGTGCAGCCGGACGGCCATCTTGAGTTGTGAGACGCCTTGATCCTTCATGCCCTGGTAGACGGCCAGCTTGACCACGGCCATGGGCGGTAGTTCTATGCAGCTTTGTCCTGCCGTGGGTTCGCTCGGGCTGGGGATGTCCTCGCCGTCGTCCATCATGGCGGAAAGCATGGTCAGGGCTGCGTCAAGCGCCATGTCCAGGGCCTCGGCTTCGTCCTGCCCGAAAGTGATGGTCCCGGGGATGTCGGGCACTTCGGCAATAACGGTTCCGTTTTCGTCCGGGGTCAGCACCACGGGGAAGCGCAGCATATTAAAGCTCCTTGGGGTCAATGCCCAACTGCTTGCACAGCATCTTGATGAAGACGGGGCTAATGTCTGCGTCACCGTGGACAGGCAGCGGGGCCTTGTTGCCGCCATGGCGAAGCAGGCAATGGCCGCCTTTTCCCCGGGCCGGCTCGACCACCACGCCGAGGGCGGCCAGCCGCCGCAAGAGTTCGCGCCCCTTCATGGCAAACAGGTAGGGCAGAAATGCCCGATGGTCAATGGCATGAGCTATTCCTTGCGCCCTTCCGGCAGGATCATGGTGCTTAATTCTCACCGATCTTAACGACCTTGCCCCGGGCCTTGGCCGCGTCCATGCCGGCTTCAAAGGTCTTGACCGCCCGGCGCAGCTTGTCCGGGGAAAGGTGGCTGTAACGCTCGGTCATTGCCAGCGTGCCGTGGCCCATGAGTTCCTTGACCGAATACAGGTCCACGCCTTGCTCAACCAGCCAAGACGCGAAGGTGTGCCTCAAGGTGTGGAAAACGACTTTCTGACGCGGATCGGTGACGCCCTTGTTGAAGCCGAGAGCGGCGACCACGCGGTTAAACGTCTCGGAAATCTGCACGATGCGCCCGCCATTGGCGGACAGGAAGACCAGATCGTTATGGCCTCGGCGTTCCATGGCCCCAAGCATCGCCGCCACGGCCTCGGTCATGTAGGCCGCCCGGGTCTTGCCGCTTTTGGTGTCGCGCAGGATGAGGACGCCGCGCTCCATGTCCACGTCGCCCCAAGTCAGGGAAAAGATTTCTCCGGCCCTCAATCCGCAGTGCAGGGCGAACAAGGCCATGTCATGGACGTTGGACTCCCTTTCGGCCAGGGCGGCAAGCAGGCGGTCGGCTTCATCATGGGTCAGGAAGCGCAGCCGGCGGGCATCGGCAGAGGGCTTTTTGACCAGGGAAACCGGGTTGTCGCCGGCATAGAGGCCATGGCGCTTGGCGAAGTTGAAGACTTGCCGCAGGGCGGCCAGGACGTGCCGAATCGTTTGGGCGGATCGACCGGCCTCGGCCATGGTCTTCTTGATGCGCTCCAGGTGGATCGGCTTAATGTCCTTGAGCGGCTTGTCGGCCAGGGTAGGGGAGAGCCACAGGCGATAGGCGGCTTCCTCGGCGTAGGCGGTATGGGCGGCCTTGTTGGCCTGGGCAACGGGCAGATACTTTTCCCAGGCCTGGGCGAGGGTGATGTTTTCGCGTTCCTCGACGGCACGGGCCTCGGCCTCGGCTTTGCGCTTGTCCTCGGCCAGTTTACGCTTTTCGGCCAGGGAGGTCGCGCCCTCGCCGGTCCTGGCCGCCTCTTGGAGCTTGGCCAGGGTCTGCGCTGCCTTGGCCGCCGTCCAGCCCTGGGACGCCCAACCGAGGGCCTCCTCGCGGCGTGATCCGGCCACCCGGAAGCGGATGGCGAAATACTGGTCAGGCTTCACGCCGTGCTTACGGGTCGGGTGCTCCCGATACCGGACGCCTTCGTGCTTGGTCTGCTTCCAGGTGTAGCCCATCGCTGTCCCCCGGCTTGTCCCCCAAAATTTTGTCCCCCACCTGTCCCCCAAAATTCGAGGAAACAGGGTGAAAATGGGTGAAAGCCTATGAGTGGGAAGTATGGCTTAACATCTTAATAGTCAACGCTTTTATGTGATCCTGTGAAGTTTAGTGAAGGTCTAAATAATCGCCTCCTAAGCGATAGGCCGTGCGTTCGATTCGCGCCGGGAGCACCATAAATTTCAAGGGGTTGGACTGTAAAGGTCCAACCCCTTTTGCGTTGGGGGTGATTTTGTCCATCCCCTGTCCATCCTTTGGGGAAAGAGGATATTTGTACGGCGGCGCGCGATTTGGCACTGATTAGCGCTATGTTTGGCACGCCGCCTGTTTTCTCCCTTTAGTTTTTTAACGCCTCTTCGGCGGCGCGGATTCGCGCGGCTGCGAGGGCGGCATATTCGGTTGATAATTCCACTCCGATAAAGTGCCTTCCTGTCTCCAGGCAGGCCATGGCCGTGGTGCCGCCGCCGAGGAAGGGGTCCAGGACCGTGGCCCCTTCGGGCGACACGGCCAGCAGGTCCTTGACGAGTCGCACCGGCTTGGCCGTGAGGTGAACCTTTTGCCTTGGGTCCACGGCATACGTGAAAACGCCCGGCAGGCATTGGCGGCTATGGGTTTGCATCCTGTCCTTGACGCCGTGGATGACGAACTCGGCGTCATGACGGAACGAACCAAGGCTTGGCCGGGCGTTGGGCTTGTGCCAGACGATAATCCCCTTCCATGCCCAGCCGGCGGCCTGGATCGCGTCGGTGAGGGCCGGGAGCTGCCGCCAGTCGCTAAAGACCAGGCAGGACGCGCCAGCCCTGGCCAGTCGCCAACACTCCCCGAGCCACAGCGACGCCCACATGACGAAAGAGCGCTGGTCCTTGAGGTCGCCGAGCATGGGAGGATACACCTTCCTGGTGCTGGCAATCTGGTACTTTGCCGCCGGGTTGACCTGGCGCGCCGACAAGTTCAAGCCGCCGCTGGAATACGGCGGATCGGTGAGCACCAGGTCCACGGCATCGCCGGGAAGTTCCCGAAGGATCGAAAGGGCGTCGCCTTGGTAAAGCGTGCCGTTGTCAAAGAGCTGTTGGGCCACGCGAGCATTCCTTGTCTGCCCTTTCGGGACTGTCCTTGGGGCTCGCGGCCCTCACGTGATTGATGGTGCGGCAGCGGGGGCATTTGATTTCGATGGTCCCGGTGCCTTTGGCCAGTAAACGTCCGCATTGTCCGCAACGTATCTCCATGCTTGCCTTTACAGGTTGGGCCGGAAGCGGTAGCCCTCTAACGCCCGCGCGGGCTGGAGCGCGGCTTCGGCCGTGGCGCGATGTTAGCGCATCGCGTCGGTGGGGCGGTGGCTGCCGCCCTGCCGCTCCTCTTCTTATTCTTTCCTAATACCTCGCTACCCGTTCTCCCCCTTCGTCTGGTTCGATGGAGCGGCGGCAATGGCCGGCTCCGAAGACGGCATCCAGGCCCATCTCCAGCAGACGGCCGAGGCGGCTGCCGGCAGCGGCGGCCTTGCCGGCCCGGCTCGAAACCGTTTCATCGGGATCGCCGCCGGTGAGGACGGAAAGGAACTGGTCCAGGCCGAGCAGGATGTTCCAGCCATAACGCGCAAGCCTGTTGCTCATAATTGAAAGACTCCGTCCTGGATTTGCTGCAAACGCTCGCCGGTGGCGATGTAGCCTTTCTGGCGCAGCATCAATAACGAGTTTTGGGTGAGGGGATCGGCCATATCGACATAGCCGACGGCGCGGATGAACGCCCACATGCGGCGCACGTCGGTGTCCGTGGCCTCGGCCAAGAGCACGGCGTCCAGTTCCTCTTGCGTCAGCAGGCGCATGAAGTCCGCCGGGGAATACCGGGATGCGGTTTGGCTGCCGTTGGTCGGCGGATTGGCTGCCCAGGCGGCAACTTCATTCCAGGAAGTCGGGAAAGCCAGTTGGTCTTGGACGCCATCGCGTTCCACAAGCGCCAGCGGATAGCCCGGGAAGGCCGGACAGCGCGCCACGCAAGCGTCATGGCCGGAGACGATGCGCACCGTGTCAGAGCCGATAGTTACGGTGACGTCATCGCCCTCGGGGATCGTGACGCCGAGAGTGGCCAGGAAATTTCTGGACGCGGCGGACAAGGGGTCGTGCAATATCGTGGTCATCAGGCGGCCCATCCCATGGTTGCAAAAGACTTTGACTGCGTAGAACCTGATCCGCCAGCACCGCCATAGTTCACGGCAGTGCCGCCTGGTGCTGAAATAGTGCCACTATTAGATAGCGTCCCGAGAAAAAACAGCGCAACACTCCCACCGCCACTAGAACCGCCGTTGTATAACGAGACATACGGGCACGAAACGCCCCCGGAGACCAACGATCCTCCCGTGTTAATAGTTGCATTTCCACGACAAATGACGATCAAAACGCCGCCTGTTCCAGACGCCGTGCCATTCCCGGCCGGATTGCCGGCACCAGGAGAATAGGCGTGCCCGCCGATTCCGCCATAGATGTCGGCATCCACTGTCGGCGGAGTGTTTTCGTAGCAGCCACAAGCATCGACACCGCCGCCCCACGGTCGGCCAGGACCGGACCGGCCAAAGTGCATACCCGCGCCGCCGCCACTGTATAAGTAGCTTCCCTGTCCACCTCCGCCGGTCCCTCCACCACTTCCAGCGTTACCGGTGTTTCCGACATAGTACGTGCCACTACCGCCCAGGCCACCCCTTGCCGGTTGCGCCGCACCACACCCGGCCGCCGAAATGATGGTGCTGCCATAGGGCGTCCACGTCGCCCAATCGCATTGCACATCACCCATTCCAGGGGGCGGACAGGCGTAGAGGGACGGATCAAAAATGCAGTAACCCGTGGTGCGAATCCACTTCAGAAAATCGGCGTAGCTGGTGTTTTTCCCGGTGAACGTGATGGACTGCGGGACGAAAGTATCTTTGTCCACAGCCCAATTTTTAGTCCCTGCCGCGCCTCGGGCCGTCATCGAAATAGAACCAGCAGCACCAACATTCAGTGCGTCACATATGGGCATAAAGCCACGGCATCGTTGCGCCGCCGTCATTGGCGCATTAACCGTCAGCGCTCCGTACCGCACGACTTGAATGGGGCCATCCAACGTCGTCGGTATGGACGTGGCCACGCTGATCGTCACGTCCCCCTTGGAGTCGTAGAGGTTGTAGAAATTGACGAGATTGACGCCCGGCGTCCAAACGGCCGTCCACGGTTGCTTGGCGGAAAGTTTCGAGACAGCCATGGTCTACCCCTCGTCTCCCGACGCCAGAAACGACACAGCCGCCAGCGTCGAAAGCGCCCGCAGCTTGTCCGGGGTGGCGCTGGCGGCGATGCAGACTTTGGTATCCATATGCACCTGCTCGCCCGGGCCAAGTGACGCCTTGAGGACGGTGGATTTGATCACGCCGGCGGCGGTGGTGAGGGTCACCGTGACGTCGGCGGAATCCACCGTACTGGTGTTGCAGACAATCAAACCGATGATGGCCACTTCGAGGGTGGCCGTCGGGACGACGAAGTCGGTGACGGTGTTGGCCGTCACGCTCGGCAAGGCCCAGGGTTTTAATGCCATGACGCGCTCCTAGCCAAAGATGATGGCCAGCCGCCTGGCCTTGGACATGTCGCAGGGCGGGCCTTGCTCGCCCCGGTCGCCTTTGAGGCCGGTGTCGCCCTTGTCGCCTTTGACGCCTTGAACCCCTTGCAATCCTTGCAGGCCGCGCTCCCCCTGGTCGCCCTTGTCCCCTTTGTCGCCTTTGTCTCCCTTTTCACCTTTCTGGCCGGTGAGACCCTGGGGGCCGGTGACGGCAGTGGTCACGTGCGCCCCCAGCTCCACGTTGCAGGGGGAATTGGGGATGGCCACAAAGCGCACGAAGGTGCCGCCGTAGGGATCGACGAGGCTTAGGGCGTATGAGCTGCCTTCGCTGCCCAGCTCATTGGGGAAAAGCGCCAGCACGGCTTCGCCCTGGGCATCGGTCAGGCCTGCCGCCTGGGCCGGGACGTCCAGGCCCTGGTAGCGCTCCTGGCAGGTGAGCGCCGCCTTGACCGTCGCGCCGGGGATGCCTTGGCCTTGGGTGTCCACAAAGCGGATCGTCACCGGGACGGTAGGGATGGCGCTCACGCCGTCGGCTCCTCGGGCCAGACGATGCCGGCCAGCACAGCTTCGACCGCTTCGGGCGTCGGGGCTTGGCGCACCTGTTTCTTGGCGGCCAGGCGCACGGCCTCGATGGCCCCGCCCATGGCGTGCCAGGCCTTGGCCATGGTCAGGATGGTTTCGGCCACGGCCTTGGCCGTGTCGGCGGTGATGCCCACCTCGCCGGCAATGAGCGGATAGTCGGCCGGCTCGGGGGCGGCCGCCTCCAGGAATTGCCGGGCTTGCGCCTCCTTGGCCATGTAGGTCATGGCCCGGCCGGGCGTCAGACTGATGTAGGGCGCAAGCCGCGCGTCGGCCTGGTCGTCTATGACGGCCTCGGCGTCGGCGCGGATCGCGGCCATGTCCGGCTGCCAGGTGTTCGTGGCCGCATCCCAGGAGTAGCGCCGCCCCGGCGGCGGCGTCAGGGTCAGGCCTTCGGGCAGCGGCCCAAACGCCTGGATGATGACAGGCTTGCCGTCGGCGGTGGCGTAGGCGACCTGGCCCCGGTGGTCCTCCTCCACGCGCCAGGCCTCGCCGTCAAAGACCGCAACCTGGCCGGCGGCCGTCAACGGCGGCTGGATGGGCGTGGCGTTGGCCGGCAGCAAGTAATTGGGGCTGCCGTCCGGGTTGTGCGGCCGGGCCGGGGACAGACGGGCCTCTTGTCGGCCGATGCAAGCGCCCTGGGCGTCGTATAAATAGAGCTGCATGGCCTACCTCCAACGGATGATGAACATGACGGAAACGTTTTTCATGCGGGTCTCCGCAGCCATGGGAACAGTGGAAAAAGCCCCGGCCTGGATGCCGTCCGACGACACAAGAAAATCCTTGGTGTAATAGTTGTAGGAGCCATTGTTCCAGGCCTGGGCATCGGGCACGCCGGTGCCGCCGCCGGCCGTGCCGACCACGCCGCCCATGGGGTGGTTGTGGCGCTTGATGGCGTCGTCCTGGCTGGAGCCGACGTGGTCGCCGCCGGTGCGCAGGGCCGCGTCGGGGTCTTTGCCGCGTCCGTGGTCCCAGCCGCGCGGCACCACGCCGCGCAGGTCCGGCAACCGGAAATAGCCGGCCGGAGCCGCGCCCCAGGTGGTGCCCAGCACGGCATGAAGGGCCGGGTAATCGACGATGAGCAGGGACGCGCCGTCGTACTCCAGCCAGTCGCCGCTGGCCGGCAGGGTCTCGTGCATCCACAGCCGGCCCTCGCCCACCATGCCCGCGCCGGAGAGCAGGCCAATGGCCTGGCGCAGCTGGTCATAGTCGCCCTTGACCGGCGTGATGCCGGCGGCTTCGATGGCGCGGGTAATGTTCTCCTGCACGTCGTTGAGCCAGGCGGCGGAAACCACCGTGGCCATCTGCGGGACCGTCGGGTCGCCTTCGGTAAAAAGACTGTTCACGGCTCCGGGGCCGTCGATGCGGTGCATGGGCTATCCTCCGTAGGCAAAGTGGACCAGGGTGTGGGCCGGGGCGGCGGCGCGGATGGCGCATTCCAAAAGCTGGTTGCTCCAGCTGGCCAGCGGTTCGCCCGCGCCGCTGACGCCGGCGCGAAACAGCGTCGTGGGTTCGCCCGAGGCATGGACCAGCCAGACGTATTGCCAGGGCGCGCCCTGGGCCAGGGACCAGCCGGCGCGCCAGCCGGCCGAGAAAAGGGCCTCGTAATTGGTGATGCGCTCGCCCGCCCGGGCAAAGCCGGCCCTAAACTGGCCGAACTCTTCGATGGTGATGGCGTAGCCGAGCTGGGCGGCCAGCCAGATGAAATAGGCCCGGTTGATGGCGGCGCGCTCGGCCAGGGCGATGGCCAGCAAGGCCAGGCGCTCCTGAAGCAGCAACCCGGGCTGGCGGCAGTCGCCGGGCAGGCCATAGACGCGCTCGTAATCCTCCAGCCATTCCAAGGCGGCCAGGGGGGTGAGGCCGCGCAACGGATCAAGGCTCACGGCCAGGGCCGTGTCCAGGGCCGCGCCGTCGGCGGCCAGCTCTTCCACGATCTGGCCGGTGGGCGCGTAGCTTAGGGGCAGCAAGGCTTGCAGCAAGGCGGCATGGCCGGCCATCACAGCGCCTCCGCCTGCACCAGGCCCAGGCGCGGCCATTCCAGGCGCTGGGCGTCCACCACGGCCACGAAATTGCTTTGCGGCACGCGCACCTGCCGATCAATCACGCCCGGCAGGCTGGAGGCCACGGCCTCGATCTTGGAACGGTAGACCACGCCGCCGGGCGGCAGGTCGGCCAGGGCCGCGCCCAAGGCCTCCTGGAGCTGGGCCGTAAACAGCGCCAAAGTGGTCACCGTGGCATCCAGGCGCACCGCCACCTTGACCGCGACATTGACCGGCGTGGGCGACAGCACCCAAGCGTCCATGCAGGCAGCCGGCCGCTTCTCATCCACCACGGCCTGAGCGGCGGCCAGCACCGACGGCGGGCACGGCCCGTCCGGCCCCAGCACGGCCACGTCCACCGCCCCCAATCCCCGGCGATGCGGATAGGTCCAGGCCCGGGACACGCCGGCCACGGACAGCGCCCAATGCTTGTAATCATAGGCATTGCCGCCTCCGGGCGGGTGCTGCATGTAGTCCAGCAGTCGGGCCAACAGCTCGGCATCGGTCTCGGCGGCCACGCCGCCGGACAGGGTCAGGCCGGCCTGGGACAGCACGCCTTCCGGGGCCTGGACAAACAGCACCGGCTCGCCGGTGAAGACAGGCATGACGCCGCCCCGGGCGGCCGCCACCGGCACGACAGCCCGGCCGTCCGCGTCCACGATGCCCTGGGCGGTGGTGGCAAAGAGCAGCCCCGTGGCCACGTGGCGCACGGTTTCGCCGGCCGGGACGACCGCGCCGGGCGTGCCCTGGATGACCAGGTCGCCGCTGGCCGCCATGGCCGGTTTGCGGCTGATGCCGCGCAAGGCGGCATGGCGCTCCAGATATTCCGGGTCTGACGTATCGGGCAGCACCTGCCGGGCAATCCACAGCTGATGCTGATACAAGCCCTCCGCGGCAGCGGCCACGGCCGTGGCGCGGATGTAATGATCGCTGTCCGCGTCCGTTGCGGCATCGGGCAGCAGGTTTTTCACGTCGCGCAGGTAAGCGGCGCGGATGGCTTCAAAAGTCGGGATCGTATACATGCTAGGCCACCTGCACCGGATGCTGAAAGGTGGCCACGCGGCCCAGGGCGTCCACAACGGTGATAAGGAGCAGGCAACGGCCGTCGTGGGGCTGTTCGGAAGCCACGCCGATGGAGCGCGCCCGGCCGTCGTCAATGAGCGGTTGCAGCGCGGCGGCGGCATACTGCCGAGCCAGCTTGCCGATGCGGGGCAGGTCCTTGGAGCGGGCCAGCTCATGCAGGCGGGAGCCGATAGAGGTGTCCGCCCACCACGAGCCGAGCGGCGTGGCGAGACGGATGTAGACGGCGTTGCCCAGGTGGTTTATGCGGGAAGGCAAATATTCGCCGGTATATGGATCAATGCCCTTGTCGATGCCCATGCCCGCCACCTTAGTGGCGGTTAGGGGTGGGGGATAGGTGAAGGGGTTCAGGGGATAGATGCATGAGTATCGAATTTGTTTGCCGCGCTATGGCGATGTACAACCAAAAAAAAGCAAATTATTAACTGTAGATGATGGTTATGGATACAGAGGGAAAGGCAGAGTGAAAACATATCTTCAAGGAGCCATTGAAATTTTGGAGAATTTTTTCGACACGAACCTTGGGGCGAGTGGGCTTCGAGATTTTCTTGAAAGACACGATTGCATTGAAGATTGGATACTGGCAAGCGATTACAGCCTGACAGACAAGAATAAACCGAACAAGATCATGTGTATATCAATAATGCCATACACAAAATCTTTTTCGAGCATCAAAGACGAGGTAGACACACACGCGCCAAAAGATATAAAGAACGTTAAATACCTAAACAAAGAATTTGTCTCGTACTTAGGGAGTGATTCTGTATTTCACATTTGTTTTGTTATTACAGGTGTTGCAGCACTCGGAGAAACAAAAGAAGATGTTGGCGAGATTGCTAGGAATTTCCTAAAGCTATATGAAGGCTTAATTAAAAAAAGCCCATCCAAGAAAGATCACTACAGTAAAGCAATGACTGGAATAAAAAAACTGATAGACGACACGCAAAGGAAACATTGTAGCTTTGAAATTTTTCAAAACATGCATTTTTTGAGTATCATTGTTGCATTTTTGTATTATTACATCAATAAATCAACATGTGCTAGCAAGATTGCTTGGTTTTCAGACAGAGATCCAATGACGACAAAGTATAAGAATTTACCATTTGAATTTCTAGTGACCTATTACGACTTAATCTCTGGGCTTAAAAAAAATAATAAAGAACGGGTTGAAATTTTTATTGGCTCTCCAGAGGCAAGCGGACCCATGTGGTATGACGCGATTACTAGGATTCCAGACTACATTGCTGGTTCTTTTGCTGACTGGAAAATCGATAAAAACGAATGCAAGAACAAATTCTCTCAGATAATTGAGAAGGTCGGGGCTAACAAAAAAACTTTAATTTTATTACGAATTGGCTTCCACAAAGAAAACATTGAATTTATACACCATAACATAAGAAATGTTCCCCACTTTAATGATAACGTTGCGACAGATGATTCGTAGTTTTTAATATTTATTGCCCTATTTGCGTTTGGGCGGGTCCGTCGGCCCACCCCCATCATTCTCACGGTGGACGTGATGCACCAACGAAACCCCACCGCTGACATGGTCCACGTCCGCCCTCGACGTCCCGGTGATATGCTGATTGCCGCGCCACACGCCTTCGCACTCGCCGCCGTCTTCGTCGCCGCCCATTTCCCATTCCGGGGCGTATAGCCCCATCCATTCGCTGGCCACGGCGCGGATGCGCTTGGCCTTCATGTCGATGTCATCCTCGACGTCGAACACCAACCGCTTGCATTCGACGGTGACCAGCTTGTCTTCCTTCAGGGTGATCTTGGCCCCGGATTGGTTGTAGACGCAGACTTCGCCGCTTTTAAGCGCGGCAACCCGGTAGCTGCCGTGTTCGGTGGCCACGATGACGCCGTGGGAGCTTTTGCCGCCAAGCGGCAGCACGATGCACTGCGTCCCAGCCGGCGGGGCCGAGGTGAAGCCGAAGTGCTGGAAGACCTCGGCGGCTTGCAACTGTTCGCCGGACAGGCCGTCGGCTTGCAGCAGCTGCACGCTGGGCGAAGTGTCCAAGGCGGTGAGCACGGCCCGAAAGCCCAGGCGCACCCGGGACAGGGCGCGGGCGATCTTGGTGTCCATGCGGCGCAGGAAGTCGTTGCTCATGACAGCTCCACCACCTTGCCGGCGCTTGCCGCCTTGCCCTTGCCCTTGCCGCCGCTGATCTTGGCCAGCTCGGGCAGCCAGACGCCGTCCTCTTTAAGCGTCAGCTCGGTGATGCTGCCCTTGTCGCGGCCGCCGAGAAACGTGCGGGCCATGAGAAAATAGGTGGCGTCCAGGCCGTGGGGTTCGCTGACCACTTGGATGCGCTGGCCGGGCGTCCAGGGTTTGCCGCTTTCGCTTACGCGGTGGCCGCGCACCCGGGCGGTGATGGTGAAGCCTTCCAGGCGCGAATCCATGAGCGTCTTTTGCGCCCGGCGCTTGGCTTCGGCCGCGCCGTCGCAGTCGCCGGCCACCAGGATCAGCGGCCGATAGCCCGGCACGTCCGCGTCGGTCTCCTGGTGCTTGATGTTGTGCTGGCCGTCGGTCGTCTCGGTGCCGTGGGCTTGGCCCAAGACCGTCACCTCGCTGTAGCGGCCGGAAACGTCTTCGGTGACGGCCAGCGACAGGACGTTGTTGCCCTGGCCGGACTGCCGCATGACCAGGGTGGCCACGGGCGCGGCAGTATAATCCGGGCCGCCGACCACCAGCGTGCCGTCCGGTTCGAACCAGGCCCAGCAGCCGTTGGCTTCGCAGGCTTGGGCCAGGGCGTCCCAGGCGGTCATGCCCGGTTCGATCTCCACCTTTTCCTTGGCTCCCGTGGCCTCCACCCGCACCTGCGACACGCCAAGGGGCCGCACAGCCAGGTCCACCACTTCGGTCAACGTGGCCTTGCGCCGCGTAAAAATGGGAGCCGAGCAATCCACCATCACGGCCGCCCCGTCCCGGCCGGAAATGGCCAGGGCGTTTGTGCCCTTGGCCACCTCGCGCTCGATGCGGTCAATGCGGCCGGTCAGCACCACGTCTTGCCCCAGGCAGACGTCCACGGCGGCCCAGGGTTTGACCGTGTCGGGCAAGGCGTCGGCCGGGATGCCCAGCGTCACCTGCCAGGCGTCGGCCGGGGTGATGAGGTGCGAGTCGATGCGGTAGGTGGTCCAGTCCCGGTGCTCCCGGCCGGCCAGGCGCACGGTGATGCGGTCGGTGTCGTCAGTTTGCGAAGCCATGGATGACCTGGCCCTGGGCCACGAAGTTGGGGTTGCGAAGGCCGGGATTGAGGCGCGCCAGCTCGGCCGCCCGGGTGTGGTCGCGGTAGAGCCAATGGGCCAGCAAGCGCAGGTTGCACTGGCCCGGGGCGGCGTGGCTGACCAGGGGCGGATGCAGATGAATGACGGTCGCCCCCAGCTCCTGGATGGCCAGGGCGGCCCCGCGCACCTGTTCGATGACCGGGTAGGCCTGGTGGGTGGGCAGCACCAGCCGGTGTTCTTCAATGCAGTCCCGCAGCCGCTCCCGCGTGCTGCCGACGACGGTTTCCACCTCGGCCGGGGTCAGGCTCGGGGCGGCGGCTTCGGCGGCCAGCACCTCCCCGGCGGCGTTGGCCATGGCCGTGGCCCGCTCCAGGTTGCACACGGCGGCGGCGATGGCCCGGGCCTGGCCCGGGGAACTGGAGAGGTCCGGGGAAGAGGCGGCCGCAGCCGTGCCCGTGGCCGGCAGGGTCAGGCTCGGCCGGGGCGCGGCCGCGCCGGTCAAGGGGCCGGTGGCCACGCCGCCGGCATAGGCGGCCGTTTGCAAACGGTACGGCGTGGCGGTCCCCCCCTTGGCCTGGGGCAGGCGCGGCAGCTTGTCGGATATGGCGGCCAGGGTGGCGAAACGGCCGAACTGGCCGGGCAGCCCGGCCAGGCCGACCACCTGGCCGGCCACGGCCCGGGCTTCGCTGACGAGCGCCTGGGGGATGGCCAGGACGTCGGCGGCCACCACCTGGGGCAGGCCGGCCAGGGTCCGGGCCGCGCCGGTCACGGACCGGATCGCGCCCAAGACCTCGCCCCGGACATAGGCCGATACGCGCCCGGGCAGCGAGGCGGCAAAGGCCACGTAGCCGGCAAGGGAAGCCAGCCCGGCCAGGGACAGGCAGCTTTCCAGCTCTCCGGCCAGCTCGGCGGCCTGGCTGGTCGCCGAGGCCGCCTTGGCGAAAAAGGGAATGTCCGGGCTGGCCTCGGTAAAGACCAGCTCCATCTCGGCATAGTCCGGGCTGTCCTCGTGGTGGTCCACCCGGTAGCTGCGGCAAACCATGTCCAGGGAGCCGAACACGGGATGGATCAGCTCGCCTTTGCCGGGCGTGTCCAGGGCTTCGATGAGGGCGGTGACGTCCTCTTCATAGTCGTCGCCCCAAAAGACGGCCCGCAAGGTGACCAGCCGGGGCCGCCGGCCCATGTCCTCGACTTCCGCGCCGTCGCGGTACGGGTATTCGTGCTGGACAATGGCCCGCTCGGTGTCGTCGCGGCTGGAAATGACGTCGAAAAGGATGTCCCGAAAGGAGGCGGGCAACAGCGTATCGCGCCAGGCCATGGCTACTCCCGCTTGGCTTCGGCCGTGTTGTAGGTGTTGACGGCCCGGGCCACCTCGCGGCCGTCCAAGTGGAGCACGGACTCCACGTGCAAGGTGCTCTTGTCTTCGACCACGACCTTTTGGGCGTCGGTCACGGCCTGGCCGGACGGTCCCCACAGCTGTTCGCCGGCAAAGCGGCCGGCCCGGCTGCCGCTCCACCAGCCCATGGCCCCGCCGGCCAGCCCGCCCACGATGCCGCCGATGCCCGTGCCAAGGCCCGGCACCACGGACCCCAGGCCCGCGCCGGCCATGGCCCCGAGCTTCATGCCGGCGATGGCCGCCGCCAGGCCGCCGGCATTGGCGGTGTGTTGGGTGTTTTTCTGGGCGCGGGTCAGGGCGTCGTTGCTTTCGGTGGCGTAGATGTCCCAGGCGGCCAGCCCGGCCGTGGCCAGGATGCCGCCCTTGCCGCCCAACATGCCGGCCAACCCGCCGCCTCCGGCAGCGGCAGCGGCGGCAGCCCCGCCGGCTCCGCCGGTGAAAAGGCGCATGGCCCCGAAGGCGGCGGCCGCCGCGCCCATGACGCCGATGGAGGTGGCCGCCTCGGCAGCCACCGTGGCCAGGGTCGGGAAGCGCTGGGCCAGCTCGGCGGCGGTATCGGCGGCCGCCTTGAGGGGACCGGACACGTCGCCCAGCATCCCCTGGCGGGCGATCTCGGCTTCGTTGCCGGCACGCTCCACGGATGCGGCCGTGGTGGATTGGTAAACCTGATAGGCGGTTTCGCCAGCGCCTTGGGCGTGTTGCATCTTGCCCTGGACGTCGGCGATGTAGTCTTTCTGGTTGGTGGCGGCGATGAGTGCCAAAAGCGCCTGCCGGTCCTGCTCCACCTTGCCCACGGCCGAGGCTTCGGCCAGGTCGGCCATGTCGGACAGGATTTGCTGGCGCTCGCTGCCCTGGGCCTTGCCCAGGCGCGCCTTGAGGCCGGCATAGCGCTTGTCCTTGCCCACCACCTGTTCGTCCACCAGCTGGGCAAAGGCTTCCAGCGGCAGCTTGCCCTTGTCCCGTGCCCTGGCCAGGGTGCCGGTCAGGTCTATGCCGAGCTTGGCGAAATCCTTTTGCGTGTCCTGGCTGTTGAGCTTTTGCAGCAGGTTGACCAGGTTGTTGCCGGCCTCATCCTTGCTGCCGGCGGTGATGGCCGAAGCCTGGGAATAGGCCAGAATCTGTTCGAAACCGCTCATGGACTTCATGCCGCTGCCCAGGGCCATCATCTTGGGCAGCCACTTGGCCATGTCTTTCAGTTCAAACCCGGCGGCCATGGCCTTGTCCAGGGCTTCGCCGGCTTGCCCTTCGCTGAAAAACTTTTGCTGGATGCCCCGGATGACGATCTCGGCGATCTCGCCCGAGCCGGCCCCGGAGGCCGAGGCGAATTTCTGTATGGTGGGCAAAAGACGCTGGGCGCTGTCCGCCTTGACGGCTCCCGAGGCCAGCATGGCGTCCAGGGCTTCGGCGGCCTGGTCGCGGCTGCCGCCGCCCTGGCGCACGGCCGTGTTGATGGCCCCTTCCAGCTCCTTTTTGCCGGCGATGCGGCCGGCTGCGTCCCGGTCGGCGTAAGCGGTGTTGGCCATAAGCGCCAGGCGCTTTTCAAAGGCGATGGGCTGGCGCAGGGAGGCGGCCGCAACGCCGGCCCCGGCGACCAGGCCCGCCCCAGCCTGGCCCACGCCCTTGACCAGGCCCAGGGCGGCCTGGCCGGCCGTGCCCATGCCGCGCAGGGCGTCGCGCAGGCGGTTGCCGGACCGGGCCGCCTGGTCCAGGCCGCGCAAGGCCTCATGGGCTTGCGTGCCCACGGACTTGACCGCCCCGGCAGCCTGGCCCACGGCGGCGACGTCCCGGGACGCCTTCTGGGCGGTGCGCCCCAGGCCGCCCATGAGCTTGTCCGTGGCGGCGGCCGCGATGCTGACCGACCGCACCCCCTGCCCGGAGTGGTCCAGACGGCCCAGCTCCCGGGCGGCGGCCCCGACTCCCTGGCCCACGCCCCGGGCGGCCCGGGTGAGCGTGTCCAGGGCCTTGGCCGCCTGGCCGCCCATCTGGTCGCGCAGCCGCAGGACCACGGCGATTTCAGCGCTCTTGCTCATCTATTTTGCCTTGTTGATCCGCCGACGCGGGATGATGCGCCGGCCGTTTCCGGTCCCGGCGCGGCCGGTCAGGATGGCCAGATAGCTTTCCGCCTGGGGCATGGTCATGGATTGGATCTCGCTAAGGGTGAACGTCTTGCCCGCCAGCGCTATTTCGAGGAGCCGGAAGTCTCGGAGCCGGCGCTCGCGGGCATGAGCTTTCCCCGCAAGGCCTCTTCGGCCTCGGTCAGGGGCGAATAGTCGCTGTAGTGCAGGCCGCCCAACAGCTCCGGGGTGATGGCCTCGGCCGGAAGCCGGCCCAGGCGAGTGAGCGAGCGCGACCAGACATAGCGCGACAACCGGGCCGAACAAGCCCCTTCCGGGGCGTTTTCCACGGCCCATTCCATGTCTTCGATGGTGGGCACCCGCATTTCGAAGTCCTGGTGCAGGTCGCCGGCCGCGTCGCGGTAGCCGATGAGCAATTTTCCGGTGATGGTGGTCATGGGCTATTCCTCCACTTTGTTGAGCGCCAGCAGCTTGGCGTCGATGCGCGCTTCGTTGTCCACGGTGTATTTGCCGCCCACGCTGACCACGGCGCAGTCGTGGTAGCTCTCCCGCTTGCCGCCTTCGGTGACCGGGTAAATGGTCAGCTTGGCCCCTTCCACCGAAGCCCAATCCAAGGCGTCATCCTTGGGGATGGCGGCGGTGATGGACAGCTCCCAGGTTTTGACGCCTTGGTGGTAGCCCATGGCCCGGCCGGTGCGGTTCATGGTTTTGACCACCTTGCGGCCGGTCTCGTGCTGTTCGTTGAAGTCCACGACCTCGTATTCCTGGCCGTCGATTTCCAGGATAACGGCCCCGAGGTATTCTTTTAACGCCATGATGATCCTCCGTTAGAGCAGCAGGTCGATGCGGCCGGCGAACACGTGCAGGCCGTTGACCACGTCGGCCGGGATTTTGGCGTCCAGCCGGTTGGGGTCTTGCAGGTCGCGCTCGACGAGCAGGCCCGGCAGGTTGGCCTTGACCTCTTCCACGATCTCCAGCTCTTCCAGCTTGTAGAGCACGTCGATGAGTTCGCTGCGCACCTTGGCCGACGTGCGGTTGGTCAGCTTTTCGCGCGGGAAGCGCAGGCTGATGCGCTCGCGGCAGGCCTTGCGGATGTAATCCAGCGTCCGAATGGTGGTGAGGTCCAAAAGCGCGATGTCTTCCACGCCCTGGGGGTCGCGGGTGTAGGTGGTGATGGCGCGCACGATTTGCACCTTTTCGCCCGGCCCGACCTCCAGCGGCGTGCAGCCGTTATACAAGGCCGACTCCTGCTCCATGCGCCCCAGGCGCTTGGCCACGGGCGGCACGGCCACCGGCGACAGGGCCAGGGTATTGAGCGGCCGGGCCGGGTCTTCCTCGCTGGCGATGACGGAGGCATAGGCGGCGGCCAGCTCCCAGGCCGGCGAGGTGGTGCCGGGCAACAGCGCGCAGGTGATGCGGCCGGAATTGATCAGTTCGGCCAGGGTGGTGCCCTGGGCCAGGGTGCCGGTGTGGGCATAGACGCCGATGGCGCCGCGCTGTTCCAGGGCGTGGCTGACGGCGTCGAGGTGGGAACGCAAGGCGGTCAGCTGGGCTTGCGCCGTGTACGGCACGGCGATGATGTGGTGGCCGTCGGCAAAGACGGCGGCCAGCGCCGGGGCGATGTCCGGGTCCACCATGCCGCCGGCCATGGGCGTGACCACGGCGGCCAGGCCGTCCACGGCCAGGGAGCAAGCCAGGCTGACGCCGTTTCCGGCCGCGCCCTTGTTGCGGGCGGTCAGCGTCACGTCGCCGCCCACGGCCGCCGCTTTCACGGGCAGGGTGCGGTGGGCGTTTACCTTCTCGGCCAGGCTGGCGGCCACGGCGGCGGCCGTGTCGGCCAGGGCCGCCGAGACTTGCACGAGCTGTGCGCCGATGGTCAGGCTGACCACGCCGACGCCGGCCGAGGTGCCGGTCAGGGCGACTTTGCCGGTGGCGGCGATGCCGGCCGCGTCGTCGGCCACGGTGATGACCGACAGGCGCAGGTAGGGGTTGGCGGTGATGGCCGCGCGCACCATGAGGTGGGCTAGGGAGCCGGTGCCAAAGAGCGCGCGCGCCTCTTCGTCGGAAAAGACTTCCACGGGCGTGAGCGCCGGCTGCGTGCCCTCGGCCGTGCCTTGGGCCACGATGAGCACCCGCTGCACGTTGGCCGGCAGGGTGCGCACGGCCAGCTTGGTATTGAACTCGAAATACTTGCCGGGCTTGCGGATGGAGGCCGGCAAGGTGTCGAAGCTGATGTTGGGGCTGGCCATCACGCCTCCTTGGGCTTTTGCGGCGCGGCTTCGGGCGCGGCAACGGCTTTGGCCTCGGCGGGGGCTTCGGCCTCGGCGATGGCCTTGGCGTCCACCAGCACCAGGTCGCCGTCCGCGATGCGGCGGCGGTAGTAGGCGGCGTCCGGCACGGCCACGGGCTTGGCGTCGGTGATGTGGCGGCGGGGCATCCCTTCCATGGGGACGCGCACGCCGGAGACGGCCTTGACGGTGATCACGGGGTGTCTCCTTTGGGTTTGCAGGTAACCAGGTCAACGGCGTCGGGAACGCCGTCGTCGGGCTGCAAGTGATAGTTGAGGCCCACCCGCTCCAGCAGGGGCGGTTCGGGCGTTTCCAGCTCGCCCAGGCGCAAGGGATAAATGGTGTGCCATTCCAGGGCGTAGGCGGACACGGCCTGGCCCTTGAGGCTGGAACTCACCAACGTGCGGGCGCGGCCAGGAACGAAGGGGTCTATCTCCAGGCCCAGGTCCTGGCCGGTCAGCAGCCGGCGCACGTCCGCGATCATGCGGTAGGTGCCGACCTGCTTGGCGTCGCCCTGGCGGGTGGCGGCCTCGGAGCGCAGATTTTTGGCCCCCACCATGACCACGAAGGTGGCCGGGATGTGCCACACGGTCTTGGCGGTATTGGCCGGCTTGCCCGGGCCGTCGTGGGCAAAGACCACCCACAGGGCCGGGAAGCGGCGCACGACTTCGGGCAACCCCTCGTCGAACTCGCCGCCGTAGGTGGCGATGCCGGGCTTGTACGGCAGGGCCGCCTCGGCGAGCCGGCGCTTTATGGCCTCCTCAATGACGGCGATCACGCCTCATCCTCCACGACCGGCCGCCGGTCGAACACCCGGCGGCCGGTGGAAAAGGCCACCCCGGCCGTGCTGCCCTGGCCGGGCAAGCTCTGCCCGGGCAAGTCGGCCTTGCCGTCGGCCACCCGCTCAAGCCATTTGATGGCCTGCCGGTAGCGCTCCAGGATCGGGTCCGTCTCGCTGGCCGGGCCGCCGGTCAGGCGGTAGCGGGCGATGTCGCACACGGCCGCCACGAGCACCGGCGGTACGGGCGAGGCGATGGGCACCGGGTAGCGCCTGGCCAGGTAGCTGTCCGCCTCGGAGGATGCCCGGAGCAAAGCCGCATCAACCAGGGGGACATCCACCGCGTCGGCGTGGTCCCGGTCGGTGATGGCCACCAGCTCATCCAGGCCGAAGGCGGCCGTCATGTCGTCCAGGGTGGCGTACATTTACCTGCCCTCGGCCCCGGAGGCCTGGGCCGGATCGTCGTCAAAGCCGAAGTCTTCGTCGCCGGCATCGCCTTCGGCGGCCTCGGCGGCCTCGGCCGGACCGGGGGCAGGCGCGCCGGTTCCCTCGGCGGCCGGGGCCGGCTTTTTCTTGCGCGGCTGGGGCGGCTCCTGGGGCGGGTCGATGATTTCCACTTCCAGGTCCGGGTCCGCCCTCAAGACGGCCAGCTGGTCCTCGGTGAGGGAGCCCGGCGGGATGTCGCCGGGTTCGGCCCCATGTTTGAGGCCGGCCCGGTAATGGCCGCCGCGCAGGCTGCGGGTGCGCACGATAACGGGAATGACGACCATGGCGGCCTCCTAGTTGAGCCAGGGCGTGACCAGCACGTCCACGATGCCCGCGTTGGGGTTGTCCGAGCCGTCGGTGCGCCGGGCCACCTGCACCACCTCGGCGGCGGCGGTGCGCAGATTGGTGGGCACCACCAGCAAGGTGGGCTTGATGCCCAGCGGCCGGCCGCCGTCGGCCTTGAAAGCGGTCATGGCGTCATAGGCGGCGTTGAAGTTGTCGTCGGTCAACGGCTTTTTCGAGCAGTAGGCCGTCTGCCAGAAGCCGAAGCCGGAGTTACAGCGGTAGCGGATGCCGAAGCGGTATTCGTCGGTCATGAAGACCGCCTCGTCATCGGCGCGGGTCATGCTGGTCAGCTCGGGCTTGGTGCGCTCCTGGAAGAGCACGGGCTTGAGCACGCGCGAGGTGTCGAGCAGAAACCAGGGAATGTCCGTGCCGTCGGCGATGTTGGCGATGGTCGCGGCCGCGCCGGTGCCGTCCACGTTGGGATAGACCGGGTGGTCGGTGTCGAAGAAGTACTGGCCGTCGAAGCACAGGGTGGACAGCCCCAGGCGCAGCAAGCCGTAAACCAGCTCGTCCGGGAAGCTCTTGGCCGCCCGGCCCATCTCGCCGAAAAGCGGCTTGTAGATGCCGACCTCGTCGTCCTCGATGTCGGTGCGTTTGACCCCCACCGTGGATTCAAAGAGCTTGTTGGTGATGCTGTAGCCATGGGCCGCCATGTCCTTGAGCACGCGAGGCCCCACCCATTCGACGAGCTGGGGGAACTGGCCCAGCCAGCCGTAGGTGTTGGACTTGGAGGTGGACGGCATAAGCGTGGCCACCTTGTCCCAATGCGAGGGCGTCTCGCCGTAGACGCGCTGGAACTCGGCCCGAAAGCCGGTGAACAGGGCGCTGACCAGCGCCGGGGTGATGATCGCCATTTACTTGGCCTCCTTGCCGGTGGCGTAGACGTCTTCGGGGATGCCGAGCAGCTTGGCCGCTTCCTTTTCCTCGGCCGTGAGCGCGGCCGTGCCGGCCCCGGCCGGCGGCGTGACGGTGGAAGTTTGCATGGCGGTCAGCGCGGCCACGGGCGCGGCCTTGGCCAGGTAGTCCCGGGCAGCGTCCGGGGCCTTGGCCGCCAGGTCGGCCAGCCAGCCTTCCAAGGACTTATGCACCCGGCCATCGGCCACGGCGGCCTTGATCTCGGCCGACAAGGCAGCCGCGCCGTTTTGGGTCGCGGCAGCGGCCAGCCTGGCCTTGAGGTCGGTGTTTTCCGCCGTCAGCGCGGACAGCGCTTCGACCGGCGCAAACCGGGCCGGGTCGGGCGTAGCCGCCTTGGCGGTCAGGTCGGCGATGGCCGCGTCCTTGCCGGCCAGGATGGCGAGCAGGTCCACGCTGGCGGCCGTCTCGGCCCCGGTCGTGACCTGGGTCTTCAAGGCGTCGAGGCGCGCCGTCACGTCCTCGGCGGTGGCGGCCACCGGCAGGTTGAGCAGAAAGCGCAGGCGCTTGAGCAGTTCGTCCATGCAGTCCTCCGGTTGGGGTTGATCGGTTTGGGAAGCGGCGACCTGCCGCACGGCAGCCACGGCGGCCATGCCGTCCAGGGCCGGGCTGTTGGTGAGCGCGGCGTTGACAAGGGACAGCACAGCCCCGGATTCGGGATCGAAGGTGAAAAGCGGCGAGATATAGCGGTATTCGTCGGCCCGAATGTGGGCGCGGGCGGCGTCGGTCCAGGCCACGCGCGCAAAAAGCCCCCGGCCGGGAACGTAGGCAAGGGCCTCGATCCAGCCGGCGGCCACGGCCTTGTGGCCGGCGTCCTTGGCGGTCAGGGTATGATGCTCGTAGTCGATGAAAAGCGGCGTTTCGCGGGTGTTGGTGCGAGCGATGAGCGCGGCGGCGATGTCGGCGTCGAACCGCCAAGCCTTGGTGGTACAGCCCTTGAGGCTGCCCGGCCGCCCGTCTCGGGCGTCGAAGTCGCCGTCCGGGAAGAGCTGGACGTTCATGCCGTCGGGCAAGGAAGCGGCGTCGGCCGTCGGAGCCAGCGCCACGGCCAGGGCGGCCGTGGCGTGTGTTATCGGGGAGTGGGTCGCGTTGCGCATGTCCGCCACGCTAGTGGCGGAGGGGGGATGCGCGATAGGTGAAGGGGTTCAGGGGAAACTTTGGATCGTTAAGTGACAAAATTTTATTTGTAAATTTGGAGGTATATCATCTTCCCTCCAAATTTGTCTGCTTGTAATCATACAGAATATTGCTTCAAAATATCGACACCCATGCAATGTGTGGTCGCATTACTTGTTGTTATTATAGGAGTTGACATTTTCAGTCGTTCGCGGCAACATGCCGGAAATTCTGATCAAGACATCTCTTGGAGCGTAGTATGGGTGGTCCAGACAACTTAAGAGGCATGGATTATCAAGTTTCCGTTTCATTGTTTCTAGTTCTTAAGATCATTACTGGAGAAGGCCTAAATGTTCATTCTATACAATTCGACAGTCTTGATGACGAGGAAGAGGATTTAAATGTTTATTTAGAATCAGGCCACGTTATTTATTGTCAAATAAAAAAGAAGAATGAGTCCTATCATTGGACGCCAAGCACTGTTAAGCCGATATTTGAGAAGTTTTCACAAAAGCACACTGATTATGCGACATATCACTTTGTAACAAATGCAGCGGGAAATTCTGATGTTGTTAACTTAAAAAATGAAATAAAATCTGGATCTATATCTCAAAAAACTATTGATAGCTTCTGCCCTGAATCTGTTGATGTAGGTGTTTTTTTGGACATTGTCCGGAGATGCCAAATTGACACA
Source organism: Solidesulfovibrio carbinolicus (assembly GCF_004135975.1). NCBI lineage: Bacteria > Pseudomonadati > Thermodesulfobacteriota > Desulfovibrionia > Desulfovibrionales > Desulfovibrionaceae > Solidesulfovibrio > Solidesulfovibrio carbinolicus. Next base: position 1,663,040 of record NZ_CP026538.1, read on the forward strand.
AGATTTTTTTCCTCTAATGACGACGGAAATCCAGCACTTGTTGTTCAAGATAAAATCAAAGATATTATTTGCAGGTACCCGTTTTTATCAAAGAAGCCGATTGATGACATGTTCACTTCCCTTTGGAAGCACATATATGATTTGTCAAAAGATAGTCGCCGGATTTCACTTGAAGATATAAAAAATGATTTTGATTCATTAGGATTATCTTTGCAGCCACCTTTGTGGCAACTTATACCCGAGACAATAGATTTAGTCCCTAGATATTTAGAACTACAGCAAGCTGAAGTGAGTTTGGAAAAGCATGGGATTATAGTCCTTTCTGGAATTAGTGGAGTTGGGAAAACCAGCATAGCAGCGCATCTTGCGACGAGCATTTTGGCAGCCAAAAGAAATGTATTCTGGTACAGTCTTAATAAGTTCAATTCACTAGATGAATTTTGTCAATTACTCTCATCTTTTGCAGAGAGCCTGGGGCATAGTCATTTGAGTTCCACGCTAAAGAAGGCAGACCGCTTTCAGATTTATAGAATTATTGCTGAGCTAATTTCCAGCATTGATGCTTGCTTTATACTTGATGGATTTGAACTGTGCGATGACAATCTAAAACCCATCCTTGTTGAAGCAATTAGCCATATAGACTTCAATAAGTCGACATGCAAATTGATAGTAACATCAAAAAGCAACTCAATACACACAGAGAAAACCAGATTGTTGCTGGACGATGAAAGCATAATACCAGTGGGGAGCTTAAGCGAGGATGAAGTAAATGGTCTTTTGAGGTCAAGTGATATCACCTTGACAGATGAAAATATTGCAATTTTAATGCAGGCAACGGGAGGATATCCACTCGCAGTTAAATTGTTTTGCCAATTATATCATGTTAATGGTGAGAAAAAAACTTTATCAACTTTAGCGCATGAGACTGGTGAATCAGCTCAAGACTTCTTGTTGAGTAACGTGATTAATACTCTTTCAGAAAATGAAAAGAAAATAGTTTATCAACTTTCACTGACAGAGTATGAATTTACACATGATGACATGCATTGGTTGGGAGACGGTGCCAATCCAGTGAAAGTTTTGTTGAAATCACTACACTCAAAGTGCCTTTTGCAGTACAACAAATTGTTCTATTCTGTTCACGATACAATAAAATTATTTTGTAGTAGAATGATGACCTGTAAAGAAAAAGAAAAAATACATGAAGTTTTTGCTCATGGATGGCGAGATAATATAATTTCGACACAAACAAGAGAAGGAAATTCAGCTATATATTATTCTATGGGGTTTAAATGGGCATTTCACATTGAAAATGCACCGTACTCTTCAGAATCTTCTGGCATTATTCAGAAATTGTTGAAATTATCAAATGCCGACCTTGCTGCTCTATGGGCCGTCGAGCGCTTTGGATATCCATTTGACTTTATTACAGCAGACTTAAGTTATGCAAAAGAAAGATTGAGGTCTTTGTCTGGAGACTCGTTGATTAAAAAAGTCAAGGCCAATAAATCGGACGGCGACCAAAGACGTTATAAGTTAATCGGCTTCTCTAGCGATTTTTTTGACAGCGTATTTCTTACTTATCTCTGCATTACACGAGGAATATCTAATCACCTGGGGTATATCGATATACATCGTTTTAATTATGCACTTAAAATGCAATGCAATATCATGTGTCCATGGGAGCATTGTATTGAGTTATACCCACTTCCTCAGTCTAGTCGCGAAGAACAAGAAGCGCATATTGAATTCATAAAGAAGCAATTCGCAGACGGAGCCTATGACGACAAATCGCCTGAAGACATTGCTTTTTTAAAAAGCATTATAGAAAATGGCGTTCAGGACGATTTACCTGAAGAGGAACAGATTAAGCGCATAAAATTAAGATGTCCTATCTTCGGACATTGTTGTCCAGGAGGAGAAGAACAAGCTGCTCTTTGTGTATCTATGAATTCTGAAAGTGCTCCTTAACAGCCAGAATTCCAAATATTTCTAAGTGTTGTTGTCCCGTTAACCCCCCGTTAAAATCCTTCCTACCCCCTTCCCCCTAACCTCGCCCCGCGAGCACCCTTAGCAGCGATTCTAACGCCACCTCCTCAATTTCCGCCTCGTCCGCCGGCCCGATCCCGAAAAACCGCCTCGCCGGGATGTCACCCCAAGGAATTGGCGTCCCCCTCCGAGTGGTGCCGTACTGCCCTTTCTTGGCTCCGAACTGGTGGGTGGCGGCCTTGACGTCGGCGGTGCTGGCGCGGGCGAAGTCCGGGCCGTGCTCGCTATGGATGGAGCCGGCCAGGATGCCGCTCACCTGCAAGATGGGCTGGGCGCTGCCGCGTCTGGCGACGGTCGCCGGGGAGAGCGCCGCCCAAGGCGCGCCCGTGGCCGGGTCGGCTTGGCCCGCGAAAGCCCGCTCCGGGATGTCGGCCAGCACGCCGGCCAGGGCGCGGGTGATGGGCGTCATGTTGCGGCCGGTGGCGACGATGTTGGCCAGAAGCGCTTGCGCCTGGTCGGTGTGGACTTCAATTTCGATCATGGCTATTTTCTCCCCGTGGATGCGACACGGTGACATTCTCCCTGCCGTAGCACGGGCTTTTGGCCCGGAGCGCCATGCGAGGTTTCCGCGAAAGCGGGTGGGAGGCCTCGCCATCCACGGCCCCAAGCGCCCCGTTTACTGCGGGGCGCTTCGCTTTTTGAGCCGCCGCACCTCGCGTTCCCGCTTGGCGTCGTCGCCGCTTAACCGGACAAGGCTTTGCACGAAAAGTTCGTCCCCTTCGGCCGTGGCCTTGACCACGACCAGCACGCCACCGGGTTGATCCAGCACATAATCCAGCTTGCGCGCGCTTTCCTGGACCCGTTCGCCAGTGTCCACCGCCTCCTGGGCCAATCGGTAGTCGTCGGGGCCAAGCTCCGGGTGTTTGAGCGCCTGCTTGCCGGCGGTCTGCGGCGAGAGCCGGGCCACTTGGCAGCGCGCGCCGATCAACCCGGCATCCTCGGCCGGCAGCACGGCCAAGGGAAAATTGCCCGCCGGCTTGGCCAGCCATTCCCCCAGCACCGGCCCGCGCGTCATCTCGCCCACGGCCGCCCGGGCCAGGTCCGGCGGCGCGGCGTCGAGCTTGCGGGTCAGCTCGTCCAGCGCCCCGCCCAGCCAGGACGCGCCAGGGTTGGCGGAAAAGCCGGCGTCGGTGAAGGCCACGTACTTGGATTCCGGCACCCGGTAGCCCGTGACCGACCGCGTGAACCGTTGGCCGTCGGCGGCGGGTACGGTCACTTCCTCTGTGACCATGTTGCCCACGCCGGACTCCGGGGTGACCTTTTCCGCCTCCATCCGGGACTCCGAAAGCGCCCGGACGCGACAGCGGCAGTTGAAGCCGTTGGGCGGATAGTGCGAACTCCAAAAGGGGTCGTCGAAGCGGAAGGTCCGGCCACCGAGCACCTTGTGGGACGGCCGGGTCTTGCCGTCCAGCACGGCCACGTATTGCCACCAGGGCCGGGCGTCGGCGTTCTCCAGCATGGCCTTGTAGCGGCCGGCCATGAAGGCGGTTTGCAGGTTCTGGCGATAGATGAGCCGCAACCTGGCCGGGCTGCCGAGCTGGACGCGCCGCTCCTCGCCGGTGCGGGGATCGGCCATCTTTTTCTTGCCCCACCAGCCCTTGGCCCGCAGCTTGGGTTCCAGGTCTTTGCGAAACCAGGCTTCGGTTTTGCCCTCGGCCAGGGCCGTCTTGAGCGCGGCGCGGATGTCGGCCAGCACGTCGAGGCTGGCCGCCTTGGCCACGGTAAAGGCCTGGGCATGGGCGGCCTGGTCCAGCTCGTGCCAGTTGAACGTGACCTTGTAGCCCTTGGACTCGAAGTAGGCCACGGCGTCGGCCGGCGGCAGCCCCAGGGCGAAGGCAAGGGAGACGGGCTTGGGCATGGGCTATTCGGCCCCGGCCGTGGGTACGGCTTCGGCTTGGGCGCTCAAGCGCCCCCACAGTTCGCCCACGAACAGCACCCGGGCCGTCAGCTCCTCCAGGGCCGTGGTGTCCATCTTCGGGTACAGCTCGGCCAGCTTGCCCAGGAACACCTCCGGGGCGACGCCGGCTTCGACCTCGGCCAGGATCGGGGCCAGCATGTCCCTGGCCAGGGCGGTCAGGACGGCGTCGGGCACCGTGGCCGCGTCCACGGCGTCCTGGTCCGGGAAGCGCGGATCGTCGCCGGCCTCGGCGGCCAGCGCCGCCGTGGCTTCGGCCGGGTCGCCCTGGTCGGGCGCGGCCGGGTCATTTTTCGTGACGCCATCCTTGCGGGCCAGCACCGCCTCGCCTTCCTCGGGCATGGGGATGCCGGCGCGCTCATGCGCCCAGCGGGTCGGGATGTCCATGACCAGGGCCAGCTCGGGCAGCGACTTGGCCAGCTTTTCCAGGTCTTCGGGCCGCGAGGGATCGAAGACGAAGCGCGGCAGCAAAGCCGGATCGGTGACGGCCTCATTGAGATAGGCCAGCGGGGCCAGTAGCTGGCGGGTCAGGCTGCCGGCAAGTTGCCGGGCATCGCTGGCCAGGATGTCCAGGCGCACCTCGTTGTGGATTTCCCCCAGCGCCTGGCTGCCCACGCCCTTGGTGTCGGTGGTCAAGGTGCTGCCCAAAATCGCCTTGGACTGCCCGGTCTCGCACAGGTCGTGCATGGCCATGAACGGCTTTTCACTGCCCCGGGCCGCTTCCTTGAATTCGATCTCCATGCCTTCCGGGATGATGCCGGCGGCGTCGCTGCCGAGCATCCGCAGGGCATTGAGCAGGGTCTTTTGCTCCTCGTCGCTGGCCGAGGAAGGATATTTGCCCAGGCGCATGGGCAGGCCGTGGATTTCCAGGAACTGCGAGAAGTCGCCCCGGCAATACTGCTTGAGCAGGTAGGTCCAGCACAGGACGCGGAATAGCCCGGCCCGGGCAAAGATGCCGGCTTTGCTGCGGTGCTTGTGGACGATCCAGCCCAGGCCCCACAGCTCTTGGCCCTCGGGGGTGTTGTCGCGCAGGCGAAGCGTCCCGGCCCGGCCGTCCCGGGCGTGAAGCGGCAGCATGAACCAGTTCTGCGGCCGATGGTGCAGCCCGGCCGGCAGATGCCGGGAACCGTCATGGCTCCATTCGATTTCCAAGCAGGCAAACCCGTGGCCGATGGCGTCGGCCATATCCAGGATGACGTCTTCGAAGTCCGGGATGGCTTCCACCTGTTCGCGCACGGCCATGGCCACGGCCTCGGCCCGCTTGCCGCTGGCCTTGCCCGGTTCGATGCGCCAGGGGATGGACAGCAGCGCCCGGCGACGCTTGGACAGCTCGGCATGGATATGCTCGTCGCGGTCTTCGATCTCGGCGAAAAGGGTATGCTGGCCCACGATGTCGCCTTCGTCGGCCGCGCGCAGGAGCGCTTCCAGCCGCTTGGGGGTCAGGCCCCCGGTCAGGCTGGCGATGTAGTCGTTGTGCAGCGCGACCAGGTCGGCCGTCTGCATCCCCTCTTGCGCGCCGCCCCGAAAGGCGGAAAAGGCGGCCTTCAGGCGATCAATCATCGTCGTCGTCATGGTCGTGGCGTCCTTTGCCTATCAGGTTGCGACCGCCGGCCTTGGGCACGCGGGTGAAGGCCATGGCGGCGAAACCGCGCGTGGCGGCCTGCCACAGCATTTCCAGAGCGTCGGGGCCGTCGTCATGGTCGGCTTTGGGGAAGTGCTTGAGCTGTTCAATGAGCGTGCGCTGGGAAGGATGCAGGCGGATGCGGCCTTGGGCGAAATAGGGTTGCAGGGCTTCGATGCGAAGCGCCTTGTCGGTGATGGGCGTCACGGCCCGGGCCGGGATGGCAAGGCCCCGCAGCATGGCCCGGCGGATGAGTTCGGTGCGCAGGAACTCCTGGAACTGCACCGCCTCCACCACCCACAGCAGGCATCGGTAGCACTCGTGAAAGCTGATGACGTCTTCGATGATGCGGTCCGGCACGCGCTTGCGGATGGACGCTTCGACCACGTCGAGCACGCCGCGCTCCCGGGAATAGCCGCCGATGAGGATGGCCGAAGGGTCGCGGCCGGCCCCGGCCTTGCCCAGGCTCGGGTCCAGCGAGCCGAAGTAGAGCCAATCGTCGCGGCGCTCCACCCAAAAGGTGAGGCAGGCGGCAAAGGGCGCATCCTCGCCGGAAAGCGGGTCGTTTTGCTGTTCGCTGTCAAAGGCGGCGTGGCCGTCCCGGGCGCGCTTGAGCATGAGCTTGTAGAGCGGCCGGGCGCTTGGCCAGGAAACCACCGCGCCCTTTTCCATGGCCTTGCCGGCCTTGGCGTAAAAGACCTGGGCCGCCTCCTCCCCCAGGGCGAGGAGGATCTCTTCCCAGCGGTCCCACAGGTCCATGCGGTCGGGCCACTGGATGACCGCCTGAAATTTGCGCGAGCGCCACAGCCGGTTGCCCAGCAGCCGGGCCAGCACAGAATCGTAATGCAGCACCGTGCCGACCAGGATCACGTCCATGGTGTCGCCGGCTTCGCCGAGGGAAAGAACGGTCTTTTGTAGCCAACTTTGCAGCTTGTCGCGCTGCTCCGGGCTTTTGACGTTTTCATCGTTTTCCAGGTCGTCGCAGATGACCAGGTCCGGCCGGTGCGGCCCATGGCGCAGGCCGCGCATCCGTTTGCCGCTGCCGAAGGCTTGCAGCTTGACGCCGCCGGCCGTGATGGCCACGCCCACGTTCCACACGCGCCCCAGCCCCACGGCCTCGGGCCAGTCCATGGCCAGGCGCGGGTTGGCCTCCAGCTCCACCTTGACCGCCTCCAGCAAGGCGGCGGCCTGCTCAAAGGCGTCGGCGACAAGGATCACGTAGCGCTTGCGGCCGGTCAGCAGGCACCACAAGACGAAAATCATGGCCACAATGGTGGACTTGGCTTCGCCACGCGGTGCGGCGCAGGCCAGCCGCTGGCCGTCCGGGTGGTCCACCAGGGCCGGCAGGGTTTTGTCCAGCCAGGCGTGGAGCACGGAATCGCCGTACCGGCTGTAATGGGGAAAATAGGTGTGGCGGAAAAAGGCGAAGTCGGCCTTCACGCGCTGCCGGCGCTCCTGGGCGGCGGCCGGGTCCGAAGCGAAGCCGTCGCACTCGGCTTCGATGGTACGGCGCATACTTTCGGCCAAGCGGGACAGCTCGGCCAGGAAGTCTTTCGGCTTGAGCTTGAGCGCCATGGCCTACCCGAACACCCGCGCGACTTCCGCGCCAAACGGCTCCAACACCTCCAGGAAGGCCGGGCCGTGCTGGGGGTAGCGGTCGCGGATGAACACGCCGAGCTTGTCCAGCACCGAAAGCGCCGTGGCCAGCTCGGACGTCTCGGGCAAGACCCTTTTGGAGGCGGCCACGGTCTTGTTGAAGCTGTCGGCCAGGCTGGCCAACATATCGACCTTGGCTGCCGCCGGCATGTCGCCCGTGGAAATGGCGTCCATCAGGGTTTTGTGCTGCACCACGTAGTCGGCCAGCATCTGCCGGGCCACGGCCTCCACGCCGTCGCCGGCCAGCAGACACGCCGCCCGCAGCTTGTCCCAATCCTCGCCGGCCTCCTTGGCCTTGCGCTTCCAGCGGGTGGCCGTGCCCGGGGCCACGCCGGCCCGGGCGGCGGCGATCTCCAGGGGCAGGCGCTCGTGGACATAGGCCGCCCGCACGGCCGCAACCTTTTCGGAGCCATGGGCCATGGCCTACCACCCCATCTTGGCCCGGATATAGGCGATGCCCAGGGAGACCACGCCGCCGGCCAGCGCGCCGCCGCCGGCTCCGGCCACCATGGCCCGCCGTTCCACGGCGTCGAGACGATCCACCACCGTGTCCACTTTGCCGTCGATGCGGCGCAGGAGCGCCACCTCCGTGGTTTCTCCCGCTTCATTCCCGCTCATGATTTGCCCCCTCCGATGAGACGATCCAGTTTGTCTTCGATGGCCTTGAGGCGCTCCAACATCTCGGTCCGCATCAGCAAATAGTCGTCACGGCGCACGCAGCCTTCGGCTACCTTTTCCCGCAGGGCCGCCACCTCGGCGTCAACGCGCTTTTGCGCCTCCTTGAGGCCGTTGACCCACAGGCCACCGAAAAAGGCGACCAAACCCAAAAGCCCGTTGACGCCCAGCGATACCCAGGTGGCGGTATCCATCAGCGGCCCCCAGGCTCCGACGCGAAGTCGATCAAGGCGTTGACCTGGGCTTCCAGGGCCTGGCTACGTGCGCCGAAGTCGCGGACATGGGCCAGGATGTCGGCCGGGGTCACGGCTCGGACAGGTCGTAGTCCGGGACCAACGGCCGGGGCGGCGTCGGGCGCTCCAGCAACTGGGGCGGGATCGCCGGTTTGGGGCACGGCACCGTCACCGGAATGACCGGCGGCACCGACGGCTTCGTTGTACAACCGCACAAAATCAGGGCCGAAAGAACAGTTAAGGCCAGCCGTCGCACGGGGTATCCTCCTGGTGATGGTGTTGGTTTTGGCCGCGCTTTCCCGCTTGGCCCGGTCCAGCCGGGCGGCCAGAGCATTGACCCGGCCGGTCGCCGCTTCCAGTTCTTCGCGGGCCTTGCGTTCCGCCTCGGCCCAGGCCTTGGCCTGCTCGGCCTTCCAAGTCTCGGCCTGGGCGTTCAGCTCGGCCACCTCGGCCCGGCGGGCGACGTCGGCCTTCTCGAAGCCGGTCCGGTAGCCGGTCCCAAAGGCCAGTGCGCAAGCGACAAGCGCCGCCAGGGCGGCCCACAGCCACTTATTGAGCAGCAGCGACATGGCAAACCCCCTGGCCCCAGCCGGCCCGGATGTAGAGCGGTTCAAGCGTCCCCAGGATGCGGCGGGGATAGCCCCGGTTCTCGCGGAGGGCGGCTTCGGTGCGGCCGGCGTTAAAGCGCTCGACCTGGCCGAACCAGACTAACGGGTCCGCGCCTTGCTGCTTGGCGAGTCCTTTGTCGCGCTGCACCCAGCCCAGGCCGCCGTTGTAGCTGGCCAGGGTCATGGCCATGCGCTGGCAATCGTCCCGGGCCGCCACCCGGTCCCACAGCCATTTGTCGTAGGTGGCCAGGCCGCGAAGCGCCCAACCGGGATTGAAAGGCGCGTTGTCGGCCAGCTCGGGCACCATGCCGGCGATCCAGGCCGAGGTGGCGGGCATGAACTGCGCCAGGCCACGCGCGCCCACCGGCGAGACGGCGTTTTCGCGCCACCGGCTTTCCTGGTGGACCTGGGCCGCCAGCGTGGCCACCGGAGCGGAAAGGCCGAAGGCGTACCGGGCGCACCGGGTCAGCTCGGCCCGATGGCGCAGGGCATTGGCCGGGATGGATTCGGCCCGGGCCAGGGAAGCCAGCCCCACAAGCACCAGGCAAACCCCCAGGCCGAACCCCAGGCCCCAGGCGAACCCGACCCAAAACTGTTTGCGGAAGGCCTCGCAAGCGTCATCGGCCCAATCCAGCCAGGCGTCGGGGATACACCGCAGCATGGCGGCCAGAACGCGGCGCATGGCTACAGGCCCAGGCAAACGGCCAACATGCAGCCGGTGACGATGAGGGCGCGGCGCAAGAGCGCGCTGGCAAAGGTGAGCTGATAGCCCGGCACCACGGCATGGTCCGCCTGGTCGTCGGGATAGACGGCGTCATGGGCGCGCCACTCCCGGGCCAGGTAGCCGTCCGGCCGCGCATATGGGAAAAGCCAGCGGTCGATCCAGTAGCCGGCGTAGGCGGACAGCAGCAGCTGCACGAACTTGTAAAGCAGCACGGGCAGCTGCACCGGCGAAACCACCGCCAGCGCGGCCAACAGCACGGCTGCCGCCACGGAACAGACAATCAGACGCGGGGGATGAAACTGGAACTTGTCGAGCACAAACGCCTCCTTGCATTGCGGTTTGGAGGCGGAAAAGAAACCGCCCCCGGACGCCGCCTATGCTAGGCGGCGCGACGGGGGCGGGGATAGGTGAAGGGGTTCAGAACTTTAGTTCGTCCTCAAAGCTTTGCACATGCGTATAAATCTTGGAAAATGAGTGTGTATTATTTTCGAAGTTCTCTTTGTATACAAACATTTCGCGAAACCTATTCTCGTTGTAGCTACAAATTATACTTGACATGTATTTTAAGTCTGCCTCGTCGTTATGGTCTCTGTCGCATATATTGAAAGCTGTATTTCCAGCCGTTGTAATCATGATCCCAGGAATTACTATTTTTTTTGCACTGTCTACGGCAAAATAAAGGTCATCCTTTTTGATAACCTTATACTCAAATCCATTGATGGACTTTGATTTGTCTGAAAATCCTCTAAGGTCGCTTTCAATATTGTTGATGAGCCCTGTGTAAAGAAGAGTCACGATGTCTTTTAATAGTATCCCAGGTGGAAAAATTTCATTTTTCGGATTGCATATCAAAACACCAGGCGAAACTATGTAGCGAGATATTTTTTGAAAAGTTCTTGCTTCATTTTGAGAGATATTTCTCAATACATCGAGCGATCTCAAGGGAATCGTTCCAGGGTCTTGTATTTCCTGAGCTAGCAATCTACCCCATAATCTTTGCAGCTCTTCATTGCCAATAGCCTTTGCCTCGCGTCTCCATCTCGCAAAAAAATCATCATCAACTTCTTTATCGGAAATTTCGTCATCTGGAATATCTTTTAATGCTTCTACAGCCATTCTTACATTTCCTGCAAGCTTTTCAACCTCTTGTTTTTTTTCAATCTGCAAAGGATTAATGGACTCATTTTGCGTAAAACGTGGAGATGGAATGATCTTGCCGTTCTCATAGGAGTATTCTCCGGACAATATCATTTGATATTCAACTTGAGTTTTGGCAGCCATCAACAGCACATCTCTCCGGATTGCTGCCTCACGCTTTCCAAACAAACAAGAGTACACCCTGTCCACCCCTTTTGGGGCAGCTTGAAGCAGAGGAGCAAAGTCTGCATTAATTTTAGCACTGATGTCGATATTCATAGAATTATCTGGTGCCATAGTTATGCCCTTATCTTTTCAAAAAGTGAAAACTGCGCATCCGTTCTCGGAAGCGTCTTCAGAATATTCCACACCCGCCTATCTGACAGCTTATACCGCATAGCCAAGCAAAAAACAACCTCCGCCGAAGACCTCCCGTTCCTGGTTTCGGCGACAAAATAGGCATTGATCTCCGCATCCCTGGCCGCCTGCAAGGCCGCCGCGCACCTCGGCACGTACAGCTCGCCGCCGCCGAAATGCTTGACCAGCGCGTCCGCCGCGTCCAGGCCGACCACGTCGGCCAGCATGTTGTAACGCAGCTCGCCCAGCTTGGTTTGCCGCTTGGGCACGGGAAAGGTGGTGCCGCCAAGGCTGCGCACCAGCTTCATGGCCTTGTCCAGGCCGATCAAATCCACCAGCTCGGCCACCGAGGCCGGAAGATTCTGCTTGCCGCTCATGCCGTCCTCCCGTGGCGCTTGGCGTCGCGGATGAGCGCCGCCATGACGCCCCGTACCTGCTCGGGCGTCAGCCATTCGAGCTTTTCCACGCCAAACATGCGCTTGGCGATGCCGCCGGCATAGCTCCACGGCCGCTTGGCCTCGGCCAGCAAGGCCTCGATCTTGTCGAGGTAGCCGGCGGCATCTGGCACCGCCGGCTTGCGGTGGGTGGGTTTCTTGGCCGGCTCCTGCCAGCCAAGGGTACGCAGGTAGGCGACCACCCGCACTAGTTGTTGCGCCGAACAAGCGGTGCAACTGCTTTCGCCGGTCTGCCGCTCCAGGATGGCGCGGTAGGTTCCGTCGTCGAGCGCCAAGTCTTTCTTGGCGATATGGACTTTGGCCAGAAGGCTTTTCCGCGATTCAGGGCGCATGATGCTTCTCGTTGGCTGCTCATCAGGCCCGGGCCGCCACGCCCGGACGACCGCCCACGCGGGGCGGTTTCGCTTAGGCCCCTCCGGCCATGATACGCCGGGCCTCGCCCGCGTAGGGCGCGCCAAGGTGCCCGTTGGCGATAGCCTTATTCACCACCCGGGACAGGCCTTCGGCCCGTTTCTTCCAGGCCAGGGCCTGGCCCTCGGCGGCCCGCAACACCCGCATGGGCACCGGACGGTCCGCGCCCGTACCGCAAGGGACCAGGCTCCGACTGCCGCAGTTGCCGCACAGCGTTTCGCCGCCTAACTCCATGGGCTGGCCGATGTGGCCACACTCCATGCAACTGGAGCGTTCCATGTCGCTGCCTCCTTTCGGGATGCTCAACGCGTCCATCACAGCGCCGCCAGGTCCAGCGGAATCGGGGCATAGCTGCCGTCTTCCTGGCGCTCGTAGACCCGCAGGAGCTTCTTGCTGCCCACCACCTGCAAGCTGTCGGCAATGGCTTCCATGGCCTCGCGCCAGCGCGGGTCCGGGATGTCGAGGCGGCGCAGGCCCAGGATCGCGCCGGTATTGAGCCGGCCTTCCTTGTCCACGGCGAAGGCCTGGTTGATGATGGCCTTGATTTCGTCGGGGCTGCCTTGGGTCCATTCGGTCAGACATTCGTCAATGAGCGCCTTGGCCGCCTGCAACTCCACGCCAAAGGTCAGGTGTTCGCTAATTTGCACCTGCACCTTGTAGCGGCCGTCAAAGCTTAAGAGCGTGGTGTTGCCCTTGAGACCGCCGAGCTTGGCCCCGTACTTCTCGGCCGAAAGGTCGATAAAGGCCTGGATGTCGCCCAAGGTCTCGGCGCGAAACGCCTTCATGTCCCCTTGCAGCTGCTTGGCCCTGGCCACCACGCCGCGCGTCAGTTCGTCGCGCAAACGGTCTTGCGGCTTGACCTTGGCCTCGGGAATCAGATGCCCCTTGGCGTCTTCCAGGTAGCCGGGCGGGATGGGGGTTGCCGTCGTGGTCATGCTGTCTGCTCCTTTCCGGCCGCCTCGGGCCGGGGCTTGGTGTGGGAGTGGACGCCCGGCTTGTGCGGGCAGGTCTGGCAGGCCCGCCACAGGCGCAGGGCCGCCGGGCTGGACGTGGGCATTTCGCCGCTGTTGGCCGCGCACTCGGCCGCCGTCACCGTGCGGCCCAGGTACGGACACGTCGCGCCGCCGAGGACGCGCTGCACCGTGGCGGCCAGCTTGTCCGTGCCGCCTGGGTACTTGCCGGCCAAGGCCAGGCTTACGGCCGTGCGGGAGTAGCCCAACCGGCGGGCCGTGGCGGCGATGGTGGTGCGCGAGGCTTCGGCGGCCAGCAGCGCCAGCCAATCAGCGGCCATGCCGCACCTCCCGGGGCCGGCCAATCTCGAAAATCTGGCCGGTGTTGCAGTCCGTGAGGCGTTTGGTGCGGGTGTTGAGCGCCGGAGCTTCGGGGCCGGTGTTCCGGTCGCGCCGCAGCCGCCAGCGCTTTGCCCCGTCCTCGCCGCGTCTGGCCAGGGGCAGCAGATAGCCGGCCGCCTCAAGGGCGGCCAGATAACGCGTCAGGTTCCGTTCCGGGGCTGTCTCGCTGCCGTCGCACAGCATGGTGAGCAGGTCGGCCAGGCTAAAGCCGTCACGGATGCTCATGACCCGCCACGCCTTTTGACGCAGGGTCAGGCTGCGGCGGCTGGCGGCTGCTTCGCCGCAGGGGCCGGACGTGATTTCCCGGCCCGCGACCAGAGCCGCGCGGCCCTGGTCAGTGAGCTGATGCGCGCCTGAAACGGAAACAATGAGGCCTTTGGCGTGAAGATGGCGGAGGCACCGACTCAAGGCGTCCATTTTCTTGCCCAGGGATGACGCCAGTTCGCGTGTCATCTTTGGGCCATCCGCCAGGGCGTTAAGGATTGTCAGCCTGCCCCAGGCCATCTAACGCCCCCCGGCCTTGCGCACGGTCCGCGCCGTCCGGCTCTGCCAGTCAAAGGACAGGGCCACGCCTTCCAGGTCGGCCACGTCCATGCTGTCGAGGCCGTTAAGACGGGCCAGACGCTCGACGGCGGCGATCACGTTAAGCACCTCGCGCATCCGTCCGCCTGAAAGCCGGTGCACCTCGGCGACCAGTTCCGGGCTCATGACCACCTCGGACAGCTGGCGGCAGGCCTGGGCCACGTCGGCCATGGTCGAGGGGGTGAACTCGCAAACCTGGGCAATCCGGCTGGACAGCTGGCGGTGGCGGGCAATGGACTGCTGGATGCGCTCCATGCCGATCAGCACCACCGTCACCTCGGCCCGGTCGGACAGGTCGCGGATTTTCTCCAAGGCCGCCGCGTTTTGGTGCAAGGTGAACTCGGCCTCGTCGATGACCAGGGGCGTTTGCGTCTCCACCACCCGCTCCAGCAGGCGGGAAAAGAGCTGTTGCGCCGTGCCCGAAGGGTCCACCCGCATGGCCTTGGCCAGTTCGACCAGGCAGTATTTTGGCGTCCAGTCCACGTTGGCGCGCAGGAACACGGCCCCGGATTCGGCAGCCCAATGCCCAACAATATGGGACTTGCCGAAGCCGGGCGCGCCATGGACCAGCATCATGCCAGCCTCTGCCGCCCCGCGTTGCTCCACGGCCTGGATACCGGCCGTGAAGCGACTGTAATTCTCCGTCTTCACAAACTGCTTGCGCATTAACGCCCCTCCCCGTTGTTGGCGTTTAAGCGGTGACCGGGCCAGGCAATGCCCCTGGCCGCGTAATAAGGATGCAAATCGGCGTAATGGTCGCCGGCCACATAGGTGGCCAACCAATCCCGATCCTTGTCCGTCTGTTGGTCCTGATGCCCCATGAGCCAGGCATAGCGTTCCTGGAGGCAGGAAAAGAGCGGCCGTTTGGCCGGTTGCGGCGCGGCCTCGGTCATGGCCGGGGTCGGCGTGGGTTGCGCCGCGCAGGAGGCGGCCGAAGGCGTGAAGCTGTCGGCGATGAGCGCCTCGGGCACGTCCGGCAACTGCACCGTGGCCCCGGGCACGATCTGGCGGATTTTGCCGGTGAGCAGGCCCACCTGCCGCCGTTCGCGGCGCTCGCGGGCGGCTTCCACCTGGCTTTTCGGGAAGTAGGCCATCTTGTTGCCGTCCAGGAGGGCCGAGCAGATGAGTTCACCGTCAGTGGTCCAGCAACGCACTTCCGAGGGGTCCCAAATGTCGTAGCGGACATCCACCCATTCGTTGTGGAAGTCGGCCAATTCCTCGGCAAAATAGATTTTGTTGTGGAGTGCGACCTCGCCGTTGCGGACCTTGCGCGGGATGCCGGGCATGAAAAGCTCGTCGCGCAAGTTGCTTGGCACGGTAAAAGGCTCGAAGCCGCGCGCCGTGAACTGGCCCCAATATTCGCCTGGCGAAAGGTGCCGCCGCCGGCCGGTCGTCTGGTCCACCACGCGGGGCAAGGCGCGGTGGGGCGTGGCGTTGTATTCCTCCACTCGGGCGAGCAGCGCCGCCTTGAATGTCTCCCAGGTCGGCAGCAGCTTGGATTTCGCGTGGTTCTTGAGGTCCGCCCGGGTGATCTTGAAAACCTTCTTGGCCGCGTCGCGGTCCATGTCGGCGTGGGAGGAAGACGGCAGGCGCTTGGCCAGGGGTTCGCACAACGTCTTGACCGCCCGTTCCATAAGCCCCTTGCCCTGGGGCCGGCCGGGAATGGAGCGCACGGCCTCTATGCCCAAACGGGTGAGCATTCCCGAACCCGGGGCCAGCATGATGTTGTTGACGTAGCCCGGGCCGTTGTCGGTGTAGAACATGGCCGGGATGCCGCCGAACAGGCAGGCCATGCGCAAGGCGTCGAGCACCGTGCCGGCGCTTTCGGCCTCGCCGATGGACATGCCCACGCACCGACGCGTGGCCACGTCGAGCACGAAGGTGACCTCGGGCTTGAACGGCCGACCATGGACGGGGTGCTGCACTTCGGCGTCAAAGGTGGTGCCGTCGGCGGTGTAGACGTCCGTGGGCCAAAGCTCGTCCGTGCTGCGGCGCTTGTGGGGCCGCAGCTTGAGCAGGGCATTGCCCGTGGCGCGGCCGGCCTCGCGGTCCGGCGTGGCCATCTTGTCCAGGAAGCGGCGCACGGTGAAAATCGAAGGCAGGCTGCCGGCGTAGGCTCCTGAAAATTCCTTATACGCATCGGTGACGGTGGGCTTTTGCGGCCGCTGCCAAATGGCCAGGAAAGCCGGAGCCCAATCGGGCACGACCATGTCCTTGCCCTGGTGTTTGGGGGCAAGCGCCGCTTCGCCGCCCTCGGCGAACATTCGGCACCAGTCGTAAAGACGGCGGCGGGACAAGCCGCGCCCGGCGGTCATGCGGTCATTGGCCACGGCCACCAGCTTGGCCAACCACGGGGCCAGGGCGTTGTCCTTGGCCCCCTGCACCAAGTTACGAATGGCCGCTTCCTTGCCGATAAGGGGAATGGCGCGCTCGACCTCCCGCACAAAGGCCAGCCGGGCCAGGGCGGCGTCCCGCTGCCGCTGCGTCAGCTTGCCCAGGGGCAAGCCTGAAGGAACCTGCGCGGCCCGCCTGGAGCCGGAGCAAACAGCTGTAGCTGCCCCCGATTCCACCCCGCCGGTCAGCATGGCGGCGGCAAAAGCCTGGCGCACGTCCTCAGGCAGTGAGCGCACAGGGTAGAGGCGGCGTTTGCCGCCACGACAAGTTGTCTCTTCAAAGGGCCAGGATTCCCGCGCGGCCTTGGATCGGACGGCACGCTCCGATATGCCAAACACTTGTGCGATGTCTTTTGCCGTAACCATGTCTTGCATTGCCGTGACCGCCTACGCAGCTTCCTTTCCCTTCATGTCTTCCGGCAGGGCCAAGAGTCGCACCGGACACCCTGAATCGAGCAGCGCCCGAAGTGCCTTCCGGTTGTTGCGCTGACCGTGGATCGTGGCCGAGACGATTGGTCGGGTGACGCCGGCCAAGCGGGCTACCTCAGAGACAGTAATGCCCCTTTCCACCATCCAGGCTCGGACCTTTCTGCCTTCACGCTTCATAGTTCCGTCTCGATTTTGCGTTTGCGCGCCCGCAGGCGCTTGATTTCCTGTTCAGTCCGCGCCCACTCCAGAAGTTTGGCATCGTCGCCATCAATGACTTTCCACCCCTGCCCATGAGACCGGGCCAATAGATCCAGGGGTTCAGGCGTGCCAAATACATGGCAGAAGAGATTCAAGGCTCTGGTGCTCGGCACATTCTTGGGTTCGTTGGGGTTGAGCCACTTCTCAAGAGTCGCCAGGGTCAGCGTCTCGGCATTGCCGCCACAAAGCCGCACCCCATAGCGCCTCGCTGCTTCGTTCAGCCTATCCACAGCTTCGGCTCGCGAAAGCCCGGAGCTTTCAACAATCCGACTCATGGACGCCGCTATATCGGCGTCCATGTTGAGGCTGGGCAGGTCCAGCAGACTGAGGCGTCGGGAGCTGTGCATCAATTCGGCAATCCTTGATCCGAAAATTCCTGAGCGTCGGACATTGTGTAACTGTGCGGCCCCTGGTAGCTACGTTTGAAGCGGGACACTCGTAGCCACGACCAAAGCTCTATAAAATGGAACAAAAGTCGTCAACTAAACATTGCTTGTTTCCGACTTTTGTTCCGAAATTGAGCTGGTAAAAACTGGATAATTATCTGAAATGACTAAGAAAGAACAAAAATCTTCTGCATCCGACTTTTCTTCTGACTTTCCGTCTGAAAGCCGGATGGAGTTCGATGCGACCATTTCGAGGATGGTTCAAGCGATAGGGGGCAAAAGCCAGGAAGACTTGGCGTCCTTTTTTGAGATCAGCAAAGACGCCATTTACAAAGCGGGAAGACAGGGGAAGATACCCCCGGCTTGGTTTCTCACTATCGGCAAAAAGGCTGGCATTTCTATAGATTGGCTTGTGTCTGGCGTCGGCCCCATGCGTCCGGGAAACGCTCAAGCTGCGCCCGCCGAGACGCAAAAGCCGGCTGTAGCCCCTGAAGACGACTTGCCATGGATGGCCCCCGAGGCCGCGCCAAGCATGGGCTATGCCCTGGTACCGAAGGTCAAGGCGCGCCTATGCGCGGGGACAGGGAGTCTTGAGACGGAAGGGGAAGTGATTGGCTATTATGCGTTCAAGTTGGACTTCCTGCAGAAGAAAGGACGCCCGAAAAAAATGGTCCTCATGGATGTCGCGGGCGACAGCATGGAACCGGACGTCTGGAACGGCGACACGGTGCTAATAGATGAAAGCCAGCGAGATATAATAGCCGGCGCAATGTTTGCGGTGGGAATCGAGAACGAGGTGTTTGTTAAATACCTGCTTCGCATTCCTGGGAAGCTTGTTTTGAAGAGCAAGAATTCGGAATACGATCCAATTGAAGTCGATATGAACGGCGACCTTGCCGGCGCGGTGCGCATCATCGGCCGAGTAGTATGGAGCTGCCGCGAGTACGTGCGCTAGCCCATCAAAAGCCACCCGTTCCCGTGCCAAAAGCCGCGCATTTTTCCTCCATTTTCCATCAATCGGTGCCAAACCGTCTTTGTGCCCGTCGACGCCCGGAAACCTAGGCGGCACGGGCCTTTTCATTCGTTTAGCTCCCTTTCAAATTAGTGCCAAAGTGATCGCCTCCCCGGTTTTGGCACTGATTAGCGCTATGCTTGGCACGCCGTCTGTTTTCTCCCTCTAGTTTTTTAACGCCTCTTTGGCGGCGGGGATTGGCGGTGATGGCCGCGCGCACCATGAGGTGGGCCGGCTTCCGGTGCCAAATAGCGTACGCGCCTCTTCGTCGGAAAAGACTTCCACGGGCGTGAGCCCCGGCTGCGTGCCTAGGCCGTGCCTTAGGCCACGATGAGCACCCGCTGCACGTTGGCGGGCAGGGTGCGCATCGCCTTCGGCGGCCTCGGTGGCTTCGGCCGGACCGAGGGCAGGCGCGCCGGTTCTCTCGGTGGCCGGGGCTGCTTCGGAGGCGGCGGAGCCGGCTGTTTCTAGCGCGGCTGGGGCGGCTCCTGGGGCGGGTCGATGATTTCCACTTCCAGGTCCGGGTTAGCCCTCAAAACGGCCAGCTGGTCCTCGGTGACGGTGCCCGGCGGGATGTCGCCCGGCTCGGCCCCATGCTTGAGGCCGGCCCGGTAATGGCCGCCGCGCAGGCTGCGTGTGCGCAGATTAGTGGGCACCACCAACAAGGTGGCTTGATGACCAGCGGCCGACCGTCGTCGGCCTTGAAAGCGGTCATGGCGTCATAGGCGGCGTTGAAGTTGGCGTCGTTGAGCGGCTTTTTCGAGCAGTAAGCCGTCTGCCAGAAGCCGAAGCTGGAGTTGCAGCGGTAGTGGATGCCAAAACGGTATTCGTCGGTCATGAAGACCGCCTCGTCATCGGCGCGGTTCATGCTGTCAGCTCGGGCTTGGTGCGCTCCTGGAAGAGCACGGGCTTGAGTACGCGGGAGGTGCCGAGCAGAAACCAGGGAATGCCCGTGCCGTCAGCGATGTTGGCGATGGTGGCGGCCGCGCCGGTACCGTCCACGTTGGGATTGACCGGGTGGTCGGTGTCGAAGAAGTACTGGCCGTCGAAGCACAGGGTGGACAGCCCCAGGCGTAGCAAACCGTAACTGCCTGTTAATAATCGCCGCCTCCTGATCGAGAATATAGTTACCGGGCGGTTGGAGGTGAGCCGATGGGACTTGGTCTCGGGTCGATCAGCAGGGGACGATGTTTCTGGCCTGGAATGAGATTCCCCGGTCTCGTGGGCACGCTTTTTACGATCGTCTCCAGCAGATTCTCCGGAAAGCCGGCTTCGATGGCTTCGCCGAGAAGCTGTGCAAGCCCTTCTATTCCGACAAGGGGCGTCCCTCCATTCCGCCTGGCCGGTATTTTCGGATGCACCTCGTGGGGTATTTCGAGGGTATCGACAGCGAGCGCGGCATTGAATGGCGGTGCGCCGATTCGCTTTCCCTCCGGGATTTTCTCCAGCTTTCGCCCAAGGAGTCTGTGCCAGGTCATTCCTCGCTCAGTCGGACACGGTCCCGTCTGCCGCTGGCGACCCACCAAGAGGTTTTCACCTGGGTTCTCAAAGTGCTCAGCAAGGATGGCTTGGTCCTTGGAGGCCGGATCGGCGTGGACGCTTCGACCATGGAGGCCAACGCAGCGCTGAAGACCATCGTGCGCCGGGACACGGGCGAGAGCTACCGCAAGATGCTCCTGCGCATGGCCAAGGAGAGCGGCATCGACTCTCCGACGGATGAGGATCTGGCTCCCATGGACCGCAAGCGCGTCGGCAAGACTCTTTCGAACAAGGACTGGCAGTCACCGGTCGATCCCGAGGCGAAGAGCACCAAGATGAAGGATGGCCGTCCTCATTTTTCCCTCAACTCCGACAAGCCACCTCGCTCTCCGATACCGGAAATATAGCTGCCAAAGCGGGCCGTCCAACGATTACAGATAGATAAATCTGCTCGTGGGCCGACCTTCCCAACGACTCAGCTCGCTTTGTTGACTTTGATATTCAATTTCAGTAAGTGCGAACCCTGATATTTCCGATTGACCAAGATATCAAGCCAGGAGGTGACCATGCTTTGTCAGGCCCGATTTCATCAGGGAAAACAAAAGCAGCTACCTGCGGGAATTCCTGACCGGGCCTTTTCCACCATGTCGTGACAGGGTGTCCATCCGTGATGGACACACCAGCACCCTCTCGTTTCGCGGAAGAAATACCCAAAGAAGGCGAGATTTTCACCATGGCATGCAATGCCTGAATCAACTCCGGCAATTGGCAAAGGCTGTCGCAGAGGGACTTGAGGGCCAGAGGGGCTATGGTTCTCAATCAATGAAGGCGATAATTAATTACAAAAAAAGCAGGTTTGCCTGCAGATCAGGTCAAAATGAAATACAAAATGCATGTTGCAGGCGATGGGGAAGGACGAACGCCTCGCATCGACTACCGCATTGAGGCTGAAAGAGGTGTAATGACCAGCGCAAGCCGAGTCATTTCCTTACGTCCTGGGCTTCTCTTGAACATATCGGCTGTTCGGCCTGGCATCGAAGCCAAATTCAAATTTGAGATCGACAAAGCCCCCGTACAATTCGGATTTATCGTATCAGGTTCGAATCGATGCACGTACTATGATGGTGAGTTAAAAAACAAAACTCACCTTTTGCGACAGGGGAGCAATGGTATTTACTATTTCCCGCAAACCTCCGGTGTCATTGAAAGCGATGACGGCTTTGGAGTGTTTGTTGTAAGTATTTTGACAACCGCCTGTTTCCTAGATGAGTATTTCAAAGACGACATAAAAAACCTCTCTCCTGCCTTTAAAAAAGTTATAGGTGAAACAGGCGATCAGTTCTGTTGGCACGGCAAAGCAGGGCATGCAAAAATGGCTTTGCTCTCGCAGATAATACAAAACAACTATTCTGGAGCCGTGCAAAAACTTTTCCTGGAAAGTCGGGCATTGGAACTTATGGCTTGGCAGTTGGATGAATGCCTTCATGCTTCATCTGCCAGAAGCCAGAATCACTCCTGCCTCAAGAAGGCTGATGTGGAATGTATCAAGGCGGCCAGGGAACTGCTGGTAAAAGACTTCGAGAATCCACCAAGCGTGGCCATGCTGGCCAAACTGGTCGGCATCAATGAAAAAAAACTGAAAACTGGATTCAAGAAGATGTTTGGCCAGCCTGTTTTTGAATATTTTCGAGACTACCGTCTGGAGCATGCCAGAGAGTTGCTCGTTTCCGGCGGCATGACCGTAAGCGAAGTCGCCTATCAGATTGGATACCAGAACCTGAGTCATTTCAGTCGGGCCTTCCGGGAGCGGTACGGCCTCAACCCCAAGGAATACGGCCGCCTCAGGGGCATGGCGTAAGAACGCCACGGGCCTATCTGTCGTCACCAGGCAGGGTCCCTCGAGAGTGTCGGCGACTCTCCCCCATCAGACAGGGCTTTCCGGTTGTCTGCCGAAGCCTGAAAAGTTTCCCCTTCCGGGGCAAAGATTGTCCCGGCCCGGGTTAGCGCGAAAGAAACCGCCCTTGTATTGATCGTGAAAATCAATTTCGTCGCAAGGTCTTGGCCGCATCGCCGGGATGCCCGGGAGAAGGGCCTGTCCTTGGGCGAAACGCACGCACAGGGGGCTGTCGTTCATGCACGCGTTGTCATTCTTCATCATGCTTTTCTTGCTGCTTTCCGGCACCGCCTTTGCCCAGGACAAGGCGGCTGAGGAGAAAGCCAAAATCGGCGAAATCAAAACCCATGTTCTCGAACCGGTGACGGTGACCGCCACCAAGCGGGAGGAACGCCTGGGAAAAATCCCCGCCAGCATCTCCACGGTATCCGATGTTGAGATCGAGGAAATGGGGGCCTGGAAGCTCGGCGAAGTGCTGGACACGCTACCCAACGTCTGGATGAAGAACGCCACCTCCGGCGACGCCATCGCCATTCGCGGCCTCACGTCCTTCGACACTTCCATCTATTCGCCGGTGGGGCTCTATGTGGACGATGTGCCCCAGCCGCTGACCTACATGCAGAACCTGCTGTTCCTGGACGTGGAGCGCATCGAGGTGCTGCGCGGCCCCCAGGGGACACTGTATGGCAAAAACAGCGAGGCCGGCGTGGTCAACGTGGTGCTCAAAAAGCCGGACAACCAGACCCGGGCAAGTGTTTTCGCGGATTATGGCAGCTACAATACCCTGCGCGCCGGAGGTCTCGTCAGCGCGCCCCTGGTCAAGGACCTGCTCTATTTCTCCGGCAATTTCGTGCGCTATCAGACCGACGGCTACATGCACAATGAATACAAGGATGACGATCGGGCCGGAAAGAACGAATCTATGCTGGGGCATGGCGTATTGCGCTGGACACCGACCAGCGCCTTCGATCTGCGCCTGACCATGGACGCCAGCCATGTCGACAAGGGGATCGGCATGCTGCGCTACGAGACCGGCTCCAACGCCACCAAACGCTTCAACGTCATGTCCGACGCCTCGGACGATTCCGAGGAAAACACCATCAATCCGTCCGTGACCGCCAAGTATTCCGGCGAGGCGGTGGAAGTGACCTCCATCACCAGCTACATGGACTACCGCTACCAGTTCCTGTCCGACCTCGACCGCACCTCCACGTTCAAGGGCTATTCCGACGTGGATCTGAAACAGCAGGGCATCACCCAGGAATTGCGTTTCGCCTCGCCGGGCAAGCAGCGCCTGACCTGGCTTGTCGGCCTGTTCGGCAGTTCCTCGCATTCGGACGTGCAGTTAAACCGCATCCGCTCCGTCTCAGCGGCCTCGACCTATCTCGACACCGACGCCACGGAATCGAGCTGGGCTGCCTTCGGGCAGGCCACCTATTCCATTCTGGACAACCTGCGTCTCACGGCCGGCTTGCGCGGCGAATACGACAACGCCCACGGCGGCCAGACCAGCCGCACCGGCACCACGAGCCTTGTCGGCTACAGCAAGGAGATGGATGCCTTCGAGGTGCTGCCCATGGCCTCCCTGGCCTACGACATCACGCCCCGCGCCACGGCCTACGCCACCTGGTCCAACGGCTTCCTGGCCGGCGGGTTCAATTATTTCTCGGCCAACAGCCTGGAAACCTTCTATTATCAGCCCGAACACACCACGAACTACGAGGTGGGGCTCAAGACCAACTGGTTTGACAACAAGCTCACGGCCAATCTTGCCCTGTTTTACATGGACATCCGCGACAAGCAGGTGCGCGAGGAAGACCCCAACGGCGGCGTTGGCGTGTGGAAGTTCACCAACGCCGGCCGGGCCCATTCCCAGGGTGTGGAAGTGGAGCTGACGGCGAAACCGCTTGCCGGCCTCGAACTGCAAGGCGGCCTTGGCTACGCCTACACGGTCATCGACGACTGGACGACCGTCACGGACGGCGTGCCCTACAGCTACAAAGGCAAGCGCCTGCCCTGGGCTCCGGATCTCACCTACCACCTTGGCGCTGGATATAGCCATTCCAGCGGCTTCTTCGGCCGGGCCGACCTCTACGGCGCAGGCACCCAGTACTTCGACGCCGAAAACAGCCTCAGCCAGGACGGCTTCGCCCTGGTCAACGCCCGGGTCGGCTATGCCTTCAACCATTGGGAAGTCGCCCTGTGGGGCAAAAACATCTTCGATGTCGAGCACGCCACCAAAAAGGTCCGCGACAGTTCCGGCGACGTGATGGTCGAGGACGGCGCACCGCAAACATTCGGCGCTTCGCTGACCTGGAGGTTTTAGAACATGTCCGGAAATAGGGTCGTGGATTTGACCGTGGAAGAACGTCCGACTTTCGCTCCTCTGGCCGACTGGCTGCTTGGGCCGGTGCGTATGGCTGTGCTGGACGCGGCGGTGACGCTCGGCATTGCCGACATCCTGGCCGAGACGGACGACCCGGATGCCATCGCCGCGCGCCTGGAGTCTCATCCGGGAAACACACGCCTTTTTCTCGATGCCCTGGCCGCTTTGGGGCTGGCCGAGAAACACCGGGGCCGCTATGCCAACACCCCCCTGGCCGACCGTTATCTTCGCCGGGACAGCGCAACCTTCCTGGGCGGGCTTGTCGGCAATCTCAAGGGCATGCAGCACCGCAATCTGCCGCGCCTGAAGGAACTGCTCCTATCCGGTCCGCCGCCCGTGGCCCGGGAAAACCGCCTGGACGGCGAGATCCAATGGAAACGTTCCGCAAGGGATCTGGCCTGTTACCAGAAGGCGGGCATGGCCGATTTCGCTGCCGACCTCGTCGCCTCTCTGCCCGAAAGTCCGAGGCTGCGCAGCATGCTCGATCTCGGGGGCGGACCGGGCGTTATCGGGCTGGGTATTCTGGCGCGCCATCCCGACATGCGCGGGGCGCTGTGCGATTTGCCTCCTGTTCTCGAGGTGGCCCGGGAGGAAATCGCGGCGGCCGGCATGGCTGACCGGGTGGCCCTTTTCCCCGGTGACTACAACGTCGTCTCCTTCGGCTCGGGCTACGACCTCGTATGGGCCAGCCACAATCTCTACTATGCCAAGGACCTCCAAGCCTTCTTGGGCCGGGTGTTCGACGCCCTGCAGCCCGGAGGCGTCTTCATCAGCCTTCATGAGGGCCTGACGGGCGAACGTACAAAGCCCGAAGCCTATGTCCTCTCCCGGCTGTCCCTGGCGCTTGAAGGCCAGGACGTGTCCTTCGAGGCCGGCCAGATCGCCGAGGCCGGCCTCGCCGCCGGCTTTGCCGCCGTGGAGACCCGGCTGTGCGACATCGCCATGGGGGAAGTCCGGGTGGACATCCTGCGCAAGGCCGCCCGGCGGGCGGAGGCCGGGGCATGACGCGTCGCCGTTTTCTGACAGTCCTGGCGTCGCTGGCGCTGGCCGGGCCGGCCATGGCCGAAGACGCCGGAAGTATCCGGGTTTCCGGACCGGCCGTGGCCGAGACCCTGCCCTTGCTGGCCATGGACCGGGCCGGAGCGTTGCCGGGAGTTGCCCGTCATGTGACTTTCACCCCCTGGAATTCGCCGGATCAGTTGCGGGCCATGATCGCCACGGCCGGGGTGGACGCGGCCATCATGACCACGGCCTCGGCCTGCACCCTGGCCAACAAGGGCGTCCCCGCCGCCGTGGTGGCACTGTTTTCGAGTCCGGTCTGGCTGGTGTCTCCGCACGCCTCCCTGTCGCGCCTCTCCGGCCTCGACGGCCAGGAAATCCTGCTCCCGTTCGGTCCGGGCGAGATGCCGGACCTGCTCCTGCGGGCCCTGGCCGGACAGGCGGGCCTGCGCTTTACGCCCCGACATGCGGGCAATGCCCTGGAGGCCGTCAACCTGCTGCTGCTTGGCAAGGGCAGTTGCGCGTTGCTCAGCGAACCGGCCGCCACCCTGGCCGTGTCGCGGGCGAGCGCCCAGGCCCGGCCGGGAGCGCTCGTTCCCGCCAAACAATTGGATATCCGGGACGCCTGGCGGGAGGTTTTCCCCGCCCACCCCGAACTGGCCCAGGGCGCGCTGGCCGCAGTCGGGCCATTGGTCAGGGATGCAGCTTTACGGGGGGCGCTGCGCACGGCCTATGGCCAAGCGGCCAAATGGGTGGCCGAGCACCCCCGGGAAGCCGCGGGGATGGCCTCCGAGGGCTTCCCCGCCCTGGGTTCCCAGGCTGCGGACGGCGTCCTGCCGGGGGCGGACATCCGGCTCGTCTCCGGCCCGGCGGGCAGCGAAGCGGCCCGGTTTTTCCTCGGCCTGCTCCACGACATGTCGCCGGCAAGCATTGGCGGCAGGCTACCCGGCCCGGACTTTTTCGAGGTCGGCGCATGAGATGGGACGGGATTGCCGGACGGCTGTGCGGCCTGGCCGCGCTCCTGGGAGCCTGGGAGGCGGCTTCACGCCAGGGGCACGGCATTGCCGTGGCCTCGCCGGGGGAAACGCTCGCGGCCATGGCCGGACTGCTGGCCCAACCGGCGTTCTGGGCAGACGATCTGGCCGTGAGCGTGCGACGTGTGGGGCTTGGCTTCCTTCTCGGCTTTGTTGTTGGGGGCGGCCTGGGGCTGGCGGCCGGATTTTGGCCCCCGATCCGGGCCTTTCTGGTCCCGTCGCGCTGGATGTTGACCAGCGTTCCCGGGGTCGTTGCGGTGATGCTTGGTATGTTGTGGTTCGGCCTGAGCTCGACCATGGTCGTGGCCATCGTGGCCCTGATGGTCGCGCCCGCCATGCATGTGGCCGTCATCGAAGGACTTTCCACCGTGGACGGGTCGCTTCTGGAAATGGCCCGGGCCTACCGTTTCACCCCGGCCATGCGGCTTTGGCATGTTTACGCCCCAGCCATGGCCGCGCCGCTATTCTCCGGCGGCGTGGTGGCCCTGGGCGGGGCCATGCGGGTGGCGGTCCTGGCCGAAGCTCTGGGGGCGAACGAAGGCATCGGCCATGCCCTGTCCGTGGCCCGAACCAACCTGGATACCCCCCGACTCTACGCTCTGGCGCTTTGCAGCATGCTGCTGGTCGGGCTTGCCGAAATGACCCTGCTGGGCCTGGCTCGGCGCGTCGTCGGCCGGAGGCGGTCATGACCCCGGTGCTCGTGTTTTCGGGAGTCGGCAAACACTACCATGGCCGGGAGGTGCTGGCCGGCCTGGATCTTTCCCTGGAGCCGGGGGAAATCCTGGCCATCCTGGGACCAAGCGGCATCGGCAAATCCACCCTGCTTCGCCTGGCGGCGCGGCTTGTCCGGCCCAGCGCAGGCAAAGTGACCCTGGCCGTGCGGCGTATCGGTTTCGTGTTCCAGGAACCGCGCCTCATGCCGTGGCGCACGGCCCTGGAAAACGTAGCCCTGCCCCTGCTGGCCATGGGCATGGCCCCGTCAGAGGCCCGGCCCAAGGCCGCCGACATGCTCGCCCGCATGGACCTGGCCACCTTCTCGCAAGCCTATCCGGAAACGCTTTCCGGCGGCATGCGCCAGCGCGTTTCCCTGGCCCGGGCCTTTGCCGTCGATCCCGAACTGCTGCTGCTCGACGAACCGTTCACCGGACTTGATCCCGAACTGCGCCTTTCCATGCGCCGCTATCTGGACGATCTGCTGGCCGCATCCGGGGCAGCGGCCCTGCATGTCACCCACGACATCGAGGACATTCCGGCGCGAACGCACCGGATACTGACGCTCACGGCGGCGGGGGCGCGCTTTGGACGCCCAACCGACCTGGACACGACCGCGTTGAAGGAGGCCTTATGAATCCGACGGACGCCTTTTGGAATATCTTGCGCCAATTCCGGGACGACACCCTGACCATACAGCTACTTCTCATCCTCGGCTACTGCATCACGGTCTACCGCATTGCTAGGAAGCCGGGAAATGCCACAGACGCATTCGTCAAAGTCTTTTTGGCCGTGGCCTTTTTATGGAACGGCATTGCCTGTTTTTTGATCTATTGCTGGGAAAATATGGTTGCCAAATTCCTAGCTGGTCCGCTGTATATCGTCATCGGCTTCCTGTTTTTAGTGGACCTGTTTGCCACGAGGAAAACGAGCTTCACCTTTGCCGTGTCGCCGACACGCCGCGCGGCCATATACATTTTTATCCTGCTCGCCTTCCTTTTCCCTGTGCTGGGAATTTTCACCGGCCACGGTATGATCGCTCTGCCCGGATTTCCCTGCCCCCTGGCCGCCTTCACCCTGGCGCTTATGGCAGCGGCCGTGCCGCGCGTGGATGGAACGATCTATGCCCTCGTCCTGGTCTGGGCCTTCGTGAACATCCCCAAGGTGTTCGGGTTGGTGAACTGTTATGAGGAAGTCACACTGGTCTTGACGGGTTTTTATGCCCTGGCCGTCTATAAAACCACCCGACAGGACGGCGCTGCTGCGGCCGGTCTGCACTAGAGCGTCATGGAAGCCTCGATAGCTCAGACGTACGCGCGGCTGGGGGGCTTGACCCGGCAGCCGACGCCGCCAAAGCCTCACGGCGCCTCCCTGCTGCAGTGCGTGGATGCCGGAAGCGCGTATTGCCCATGCTATCTGGCCGAACTCGGCGAGTGCCTGGAATGTTCGATTCTGCGCGGGGAAAAGGAATGCCGCTGCCGTTGGCCCGGAATCTGCGTCCTGTCGCATCACGCTTGGCAGGGAGGAATAGGGACGCGTCGTCAGAGCGTGCGGGCGCCCATTGTCGATCGCAGGACGCTGCAGGAGGCTCTCGAAATCGTCAGCATCCGGACAACGCCGAAGTTGGCCGGCGAACTGCGCCTGCCCGGCAGTTTCGTTTTTGTCCGGGGCGATGCGGCCGCCTTTTTCGACGCGCCCATGGCTGTCCTCCATGCTTCGCCCGAACAGGGAACGGTCACGTTCGCCTATGCCGTGCTCGGCCCCAAAACCCAACGGCTGTCGCGCTGCGGCGAGCACTTGTGGCTCCGCGGCCCCTATTGGAACGGTATCACCGGGCACCGGCACATTGAAGGCGTGCGGGGAGAGGCGTGCCTGGTTGTGGCTGGCGGCACGGCCCAGTCCCTTGCGCCCAACGTGGTCCGTTCGCTTCTGCGCCATGGCAACCGCGTGACTGTTGTGCTCGGCCGACCAGGCGCGCTTTTTTGCAATCCCTTTCTCCCCGCCGACTCCCAAAGCCTGGATGTCGTGAAAATGCATTTCCCCGATGATCTGGCCTCCCTGGGACGTCTGATGCGTCAACTGGCTCCCAGTCTGCTTTTTTGCGGCGGGGGAGAATTGTTGCGAGGCATGGTTTCGTCGCTTGCCTCCACGCTATCCGCGCCCCCGGCCTTGGCTTGGGCGAACGGGTACCGGATGTGTTGCGGCGAAGGCGTCTGCGGCGCGTGCCTATCGGCAAACCAAGGACAACCCGTCAGACGGTGCAAGGCGTTATTCGATGCGTAACCGTTCGAAAAACAGGGACAAGGCCGTGCCCGGCACGGTCGTGGTCATCGGTGGCGGCTGGGGGGGATGCGCGGCGGCCGTGGCGGCACGCCAAGCCAATGCGGCCGAAGTCGTGCTCCTGGAACGCACGGATTTGCTGTTGGGCTGCGGCCTTGCCGGCGGCATTATGCGCAACAACGGCCGCCAGACGGCGGCCGAGGAACTCATCGCCCTGGGCGGCGGCACCCTGATCCAGGCGGCTGACAGCGTCAGCACCCATCGGGGCGTCGATTTTCCCGGGCATCGACACGCCAGCCTCTATTCGACCAGCAGGATCGAATCCGTGGTGCGGACACGTCTGCGGGAACAGGGAGTGACCCTGCGCATGCGCTCGCGGGTCACGGATATCGAAGCCGCACAGGGGACTGTCCAGGCCGTCGTCCTGCATGACGGCACGCGCATCGCGGGAGATGTCTTCATCGAGGCGACGGGGTCGGCCGGCCCCATGGGCAATTGCGTCCGCTTTGGCCACGGCTGCGCCATGTGCGTTCTGCGGTGCCCGTCGTACGGCCCCCGGGTGAGCCTGACCGAGCGCCTGGGGTTGGCCGATTATGTGGGGATGCGGGCCGACGGGGGCGTCGGCTCCTTTTCCGGCTCCTGCGAGTTGCGCAAAGATTCCCTGGCCATGTTCCTGCGCCGGGAGCTTGAACGCTGCGGCGTCCTGGTCGTTCCCTTGCCGCCGGAACTGTCCCACGGCGAACTCCTGGCCCAGAAGTCGTGCCGCCAATATGCCTTGCCCCAATATGCCGGCAACCTCGTGCTGCTCGACACCGGCGCCATGGCCAAGCTCATGACGCCGTTTTTCCCCATCGACGAATTGCGCCGTTTGCCGGGATTTGAAGGGGCGGTCTTCGGGCAGGGATGCGGCCACGCCAATTCCGTGCGGTTTCTGTCCCGCGCCCCGCGCGATGCCGCGCTTCAGGTCCAGTCCTTCGAGAATCTGTTTTGCGCCGGTGAAAAGGCCGGTTTCTTCGTGGGCCATACGGAAGCCATGGTCACCGGAACCCTGGCCGGCCACAACGCCGTTCGAAGGCTTCGAGGAGTCGAGTCTGTCGTGCTGCCCCATACATTGGCCTGCGGGGACATTCTCGCCGCCGAGCAGGAGGGGCTCAACGCCCAGGACTGCTTGGCCAAACGCTATACATTCTCGGGAGGTGAATACTTTGAACGCATGCAAGCCAAGTCACTGTATGTGGCGGACCCGGAGCCTGTTGTCGCCCGGGTCCGCCGCGAGGGTCTGGAAGGGCTTTTCGCCCCCAAGACCGTAACACCCGTGACAAGGAGAAGGACATGAAAAACGGCACCCCACACGTCAAACGATGCTTTTTCGGATGCAATTCCGCCGAGGGATTCCGAACATTTTTCGATTTTCTGCCACGTCTGGACAACGCCAGAATCATCATCGTCAAGGGAGGACCGGGGACCGGCAAGTCCACATTCATCGGCTCTGTGGGCAAGGCCTTTGCGGACCAGGGTTATGACCTGGAATACCAGCATTGTTCCCTTGACCCGCAGTCTTACGACGCCGTCGTCATCCCGGATATTCGAGCCGTGGTGGTGGCCGCCACCGGGCATCATGTTTTCGACCCCCGCAACCCCGGGGCCGTGGATGAGATCCTCAACCTCGGGGAGTATTGGGACGCCGATGCCATTCGTCCAAATCGTCGGGAAATCATTGCCATAAATGAGGCTTCCGACCGGAAGTTCCACAAGGTCTATCGGCTGCTCAAGGCCGCCCGTCTGCTGCTTGGCAACGTCGAAGAAGTGTACGTGGAGAGGCGGGATCCCAGGGAAATGGACAGGGTCGTCAAGGGCATCGTCACCTTTCTCCCGGAAGCGGGCAGCTCCGGGGAATATGGCGCGGCGCGGCATGCCTTTATTTCGTCGATCACCCCTTCCGGCGAGATCCACAACGTGACCACCGTGCTGCGGCCGGACACGCAAGTCGTGGCACTCCGAGGGGAACCTGGTTCCGGCCGTTCCCTGGTCCTGGAAAAAGTCGGAGAAGAGGCCCGACTGCGGGGACTCGATGTGGAGTTCTATCATCGTCCCCTGGACCCGGGCCTGCTCGACCATCTGTACCTGCCGCGTCCTGATCTGCTCGTGACGACGCAACCGGAGGCCTTGTCCGAGGTGCAGCCGCAAGCTGTTTTTGATCTGGGAGACCACAACGTCGGCGATCATGGTGCTCGTAATGCCGATCTCATCGCGGACAAGGCCCGTTATGGGGAAATGCTAGTGGAGGTCGTGGCTGTTTTGGCGGACGCGAAAGCGACGCACGAACAATTGGAACGTTATTACGTCCCCAACATGGATTTCGATAGGGTCGACAAGCGGCTACGCCACACGGTGGAAGAGTTGCTGCGACATGCGGCAGCGGCCTAGTTTCGTGTCATCCTGTGGACGGGAGAAGGAGAGCTACCCATATGCCGCAGACAAGCCTGAAAAAACGCGTCGAGGTTTTCGAGTCGTGGACCGCGACCTACAACGACAGCATCGTCGCGCTCATGCAGCGCAAATTCGGCATGGACTACCGAGACGCCATTCGTGGCGTGGTGACCTTGGCCCATCCGGCCCCGGGGGAGAACATCCTCGACGTGGCCACAGGCACCGGCACCGTGGCCATCGCCCTGGCGGAAGCCGCCGAGGGTGATTGCCATATCACCGGAATCGACATCACCGCAGCCATGATCGAGGCCGCGCGCAAGAACGTGGCCGAACGCGGCATGGAGCCGGTCTTCACCTTCCAGGAGGCTTCGGCTGAGGATCTGCCGTTTGCCGCCGACACCTTCGATCTCGTGACCAGTTCCCTGGCTTTGCACCACACCAACGTGCTCAAAGTGCTGCGGGAAGTGCGCCGCGTACTGCGGCCCGGCGGTCGGGCCGTCATCGCCGACGTGACCGCGAACCGATCCTGGCGGGGCATGCTTGGCCCGATGGCTCGGGTTTTCGACCAGATGTACATGTTCGGAACCGAATCCAACGATCTTTTCTGCGAGTTCCACACCAGCGGCGAATGGCGCAGGCTCATGCGTGAGGCCGGTTTCAAGGAAACGCTCATGGACTTTCACGAGCCCAAGCATTTTTTCAGCCGGGGCATCGCCGTGACTCGCGGCATCAAGCCGATCAATTGATCCGCACGCGATTCGGCCGAAGGCTCTGACAGCGCCCGGCCGAATCGCGCCAAGACGAAGCATGGCTCGCACGTTGGCGGGTATCTAGAGGAGCGTTCGGCATGGACAGTAGTATGTTGCAGGCATTTTTCGGGGCCACAGGGGTGGCCAAGGCCGTGCTGGCCCTGTTGGTGTTGATGTCGGTCGCCAGTTGGGCCGTAATGTACGGAAAATGGCGAAGTCTGGTTGCGGCCAGGCGCGGTGTTTCGCGCCTCACTGACCAGGTGCTAGAGGCTTCTTCGCTTGCCGAGGCCGCGGAAGCAATAGACGTTTTGGCCGGCCCCTCGCTCAAAAGGATGGCCTCGTTGGGATTTAAGGAGTTTACACGGCTTTCCCTGTCCGGAGACGCCGAAAAACTCGTCGCCGACAACGTCCGCCGGATCCTGCGCCACGGCATTGCCGAGGAGATACGCGGCCTCTCACGGGCCTTGCCGTTTCTGGCCATTGCGGCCAACTCCGCGCCCTTTATCGGCCTGTTCGGCACAGTATGGGGCATCATGCATTCCTTTCATGCCATCGGACAGATGAAATCCGCCTCCCTGGCCACTGTGGCCCCCGGAATTTCCGAGGCGCTCATCGCCACGGCCGTGGGCCTGGCCGTGGCCATCCCGGCCAGCGTCGCCTACAACATGTTTTTGGGAATGATCGAATCCCTTGAAAGCCAGTACATCAGTTTCGCGGGGCTTCTGCTCAACCGGCTTCGCCATGACGCCTGCACCTACCCGCAGGGCATGGAGCTCCCACCTCTGCGAAAGCAGGTGTGTTCATGAACGCCGGGGGCAGAGGGAAACGCTACTCCTCCGACATCAATGTCACGCCTTTTGTCGATGTCATGCTGGTCTTGCTCATCATCTTCATGGTCACCGCACCCATGATGACCGAGGGCCTGGATGTCGACCTGCCTCGAACAAAAGCCGTGGAGGCTTTGCCTGTCGACGACGACCACATCATCGTCGGAGTCGACCCGAAGGGGACGGTCTTTCTCGACGAGCAAAGCGTATCTCTGGAGGATTTGACGGACAGGTTACGCGGACAGGCGTTCTCGGGGCGCAAGGAGGTGTTTTTGCGGGCCGACAGGACCGTGCCGTACGGGACGATCGTCGATGTCATGGGGCGCATCCGTGAGGCCGGCATTGATCGTTTTGGCGTGGTGGCCGAACGGCCGGACGAGGGAGGCCGGTAGTTGTGCGAAACGTCGATATTTTCGTATCCGTGTCAGGCCATGCGGCGTGCGTGGCGCTCCTGCTTCTGTGGCCGGCGGCGCAACCGGCTCCCCAGCCGAAGACGTTCAGCCTGGGGGTGGTGGAACTGGTCCGCCCCAGGACTGTCGCCCCCCCTGCCTCGCCAGTTGCGGCGCAGCCGGCCGCTTCGGCCCCGGAACCACCCGCTCCCGTCACCTCTGCGCAGCCTGTGGCCGCGCCGCCCCAAGCCCCAGCCGCTACGGCCCGTCCTGCGCCGATCATCGCCAAAAACATCAGCCCGAAAAAACGGCCAATAGCATCATCGACGAAACCTTCGCCTCCGAGTCCGGTTGTCTCAACCGCCTCAGAACAGGCTCAATCGAGCGCCACGCCGGAGTCTTCCGGCCCAGGAGGCGAAACGGGCAAGAGCGCTGCCCCCTCCCGAATCATCGGGGGGATGGGGGTCTACGACGCCGAGGTCGTGGACATACCGCCTAAAATCGTCAGCAGGGAACTTCCGCAATACCCACCAAACGCCAGACGCCTGCACCTGGAAGGGACGGTGCTCGTAAGCATGGTCATCGATATCCAGGGAAAGCCGCGCCACTGCACTATCCGTAAGGCAGTGCCGGAAGGTGTTTTCGAGGAATCGGCCCTGGCTGCCGCAAACAGCTATCGGTTCGTTCCGGGGAAAGTCGGCGGGCAAGATGTCGCTACTCTTGTTGTCGTACCTTTTCATTTTACAATGACGAATTAGCCTTTACTGGAGGAAATATTTTTACATTCTGCAGCCGTTCTCAGTTTTTTTCCTCGGGGTGATTGCCGGAACTGCCCTGGACCGGTGAATCGCTGTGGTGACGCTGGAAAAAACTCGCCTGGAACGAGTAAACCCCCGGCTCTGCCGGGGGACTCACAAAGTTTGACAGTTCCGGGAATCGGAAGCCTCCATCGCTTGAACCGCTCAAAGTTCAAACAGACGGAGGCTTCCCGTGAACGACTACGAAAGCCTAAGCCACTCGGTATGGGACTGCAAGTGCCACGTGGTTTGGATCCCAAAGTGCCGCAAGAAGGTTCTGCATGGCCAACTACGCGTGCATATGGGTGAAATTTAGAGGGAACTGGCCCGGCAGAAGGAGAGTAGGGTGGTCGAGGGGCACCTTATGCCTGACCACGTGCACATGCTCACCTCCATCCCTCCAAAATATGCAGTCGCTTCTGTTGTTGGTTTCGTCAAAGGGGAAAGTGCGATTCACATAGCAAGAAGTTCTATTGGGCGACGAAGGAACTTCGTGGGACAGAACTTTTGGGCGCGAGGCTACTTCGTTTCAACCGTCGGCCTGGATGAGGCTCTTGTTCGTGAGTACATCAGAAAGCAAGAGCATGAAAACCATAGACTCGATCAGCTCAAATTGATGTAGCGGTTGCCGCCTTCAGGCGGCTCCAGTTCTCACCGCTTTGAGCGGTTAACTGCCTTGCATGCCCCCGGCTTTGCCGGGGGTAGCTGACTGTTTTCCCATCCAGATGACGGGCAGACTAGGGTTTCGCCTGGATGAGATTGTTGATCTTGCAGGCCGCGCAGGCCGCGCCGAAGCCGTTGTCGATGTTGACCACCGTCACGCCGCTGGCGCAGGAGGTGAGCATCCCCAGAAGCGCCGCAACCCCGGAAAAGGCCGCGCCGTAACCCACCGACGTCGGCACCGCGATGATGGGCTGGGACAAAAGCCCGCCAATGACGCTGGCCAAGGCCCCCTCCATGCCCGCCGCCACGATGACCACCCGGGCGCGGCGGATGTCGGACAGCTTGTCCAAAAGCCGGTGGATGCCGGCCACGCCAACGTCCGACACCACAAAGGCCCGGCTGCCAAGCATATGGCAGGTTTCGCGCGCCTCCTCGGCCACGGGCAGATCGGACGTGCCGGCGGTCACGATGGCGATCTCCCCATCCTTGTAGGTGATTTCGCCGCGCGTCAGCGTCAGGGTGCGCCCCAGGGCGTTGTAGCGCGCTTGGGGGCACAGCCCGATGACATGGGCCGCCGTCTCGGGCGACACCCGCGTGGCCAACACGTTGGCATGTTCGCGCAGGCGCAGGAAAATCTCGCCCACCTGCTGCGGCGTCTTGCCCTCGGCGTAGATAACCTCGGGAAAGCCGTTTCTAAGCGACCGGTGCAGGTCGAGCTTGGTGTGGCCCATGTCCAGAAAGGGCAGGTCGCGTAGGCGGGAAAGCCCGTCGTCCACGCTCAGGCCGCCGTCGCGGATGTCGTTTAAAAGCGCCCGCAGGGTCTCGTTAGCGTCCATATATTCGTATCTTTGCATCCGGCGCGGCCTGGTCGAAAAGACCGCGCGGCGCGGGTTTCAGCGGTTGCCGATGTTGACCGGACCGGCCGATGGCCCGGCTGGTTCGTAAGCGTCGTGACGCTGGCCTTGATGGTCCTCCCTCCGGGGGCCGATGCGTCCGTTCGGCGGAGGCGGCCGGCCGGGCGCTGGTCAAGGCTTGGCGCAGGCGTCGCCGCCCGGCGGCGGGCCAGACGCCGCGTCCGGCTTTTCGTTGAGGCTGCCCATGCGGTAACCGGCCAGGTCCAGGGTCACGTGGCGGTAGCCCAGGGCCTTGAGCTTGGCGTCGATGCCGTGCCGGGAGTCGGCCTCAAGGACGGCCGGAGCCTGGTCACGCGGCACTTCCAGGCGGGCCAGGTCGCCGTGGCTGCGCAGCCGCACAGCCGGGAAGCCCAGGCCGCGCAGCCAGGTCTCGGCCGTGTCGATGCGCTCCAGTTCCTCGGCCGTCACCCGCCTGCCGTGGGGCAGGCGGGTGAGCAGGCAAGCCCCGGACGGCTTGTTCCAGGTGGGCAGGCCAGCCTGCCTGGAAAGTGCCCGAATATCTTCCTTGCCGATGCCGGCGGCCAAAAGCGGGCTGATGATGCCCAGCTCGGCCAGGGCGCGCATTCCCGGGCGATGGTCGCCCAGGTCGTCCCGGTTGGTCCCGTCTAGCACATGGGCGATGCCCTCGTCGGCGGCCAGCTCCAGCAGCCTGGCAAAAAGCGCCTTCTTGCACAGATAGCAGCGCTCGGGCGGGTTGTCGCGCAGCGCCTCGGGAAAGGCGACGGGCAGGACCACATGGCGCACGCCGAGGCGGCCAGCCAGGGCCGCCGCCTCGGCGATTTCGGCCCGGGGCGCGTAGGGCGTGTACAGGGTGACGGCAGTCAGCCCCTCGCCCATGGCCCGGCTGGCGGCGTGGAGCAGGAAACTGCTGTCCAGGCCGCCGGAAAAGGCCAGCACGGCCTGCTTCAGCTCGGCCAGATCGGCCAGCAGGCGACGGTGTCTGCCGTCCAGGGCGGCCCGGCCAGCGGCGTCGGTCACGGCTTTTCCCCGCGCCCGGCGCACTGGGATACCACGGCCTGGACCTCGGCCAGGGACAGCCCGTGGCGTTTGGCCAGTTCCCGGCAGTCCTCCAGCTCGGGCTTGGAGCGAAGCGGCACGCCGTTTCGGGCGGCGTGCTTCATGGTCACCGGCCCCAGCGGCGTTTCCAGCCGGGAAAAGGTCCGGTCGAGTACGGTTTTTTCCAGGCGCAGGACTTTGACGCCAAGCGTTGTGGTGTGGCGAAAGACCAACTCCTTGAAGCGTTCTTCGTCGGCGGCGGCGCACAGCAGCGACAGGGTCGTGCCGGGCCGGTTTTTCTTCATGAGGATGGGCGTGAAATGCACATCCATGGCCCCGTGTTCCATGAGCACGTCCATGGCCACGCCCAGGGCCTCGGCGGTCATGTCGTCGATGTTGCAGACAAGCAGCCGGGCGTCATCCGGGGCCTTGGCCGCCGGGGCGTCCGGGGCTTCGGCCGTGGCCAGATGGACCCGCAGGACGTTTGGCCGCTTGGTGTGGCGGTGGCCGATGCCGTAGGCGGTTTTTGCAAGTGTCAGGGCGGGCGTGGCGGTGAAGCGGGTGGCCAGGGTCGCCAGGATGGCCGCGCCGGTGGGGGTGGTGGCCTCGTGGGGCGTGCCGCCCCGGGTGGTGGGAACGCCGGCCAGGATTTCCGTGGTGGCCGGAGCCGGCACGGGCATAAGCCCATGGGCGCAGCGCACAAATCCGCCGCCAAGCTCCACTGGCGAGGACCAGACCGCGTCCACGCCCAGGGCATGGAAGCTGATGGCCGCGCCCACGATGTCAACAATGGAATCAACGGCCCCGACCTCGTGGAAATGCACCTCGTTCACGGTCTTGCCGTGGACCTTGGCCTCGGCCTGGGCCACTTTGCGGAAGATGGCCAGGCTCGTGTCCTTGACCGGCTCGGTTAAGGCGCTGCCCCGGATGATGGCCTCGATGGCGGCCAGATTGCGATGGGGGGCGTGGTTGTGGGAGCCGCTGTGGGCGTGGCCGTGCTCTTGCCCATGCTCGTGGGGGTGCTCGCCGTGGCCGTGATCTGTCCCATGGACATGATCTCGCCCATGCTCGTGGGTGTGACATCCCGCCTGGGCTTCGTGGTGGTGATGCCCGCCATGGACATGGCCGTGGTCATGCCCCTGGCCATGTTCATGATGTCCGCCGTGCCCGTGGTCATGCCCATGCGGCCCGTCGTGGCCGTGCTGGCCGCCGGCCGCGTCGTCGGCAGTTAGACGCACGTCCACGCGCAGGCCGTGGATGCCGTTTCGGGAGTCTTCGCCGACTTCCAGCCGAAATTCGTCATCAAGCCCGAGCTTGGACAGTTCGGCCCGCAGGAAGTCGGGCGAAACGCCAAGGCCGAGCATGGCGGCCAGGTTCATGTCGCCGGATATGCCAGCGAAACAGTCGTAAAACAGTATTTTCATGGGATGCCGCGCCGGTGCGCCGGGTTGCCGGGTTCGTTACGCCGGGTCATGGTTGGGCGATGGTGGGGCAATCGGCGCGGCCTGTCCAGGGGGCAGGCCACGCCGAGACGTCAGCGGGATCAGTCGAGGCCGGCCCGGAAGTGGTTTTTGAGCGCCTCCACTTCGGCCTGGAAGTTTGGGCCTTCGAAGGCGGCGGCGACTTTCTCCAGCTGGTCGGGGATGGCGATCTGCTGGGGACACTTCTCCAGGCACTCGCCGCAGGCCACGCACTGGGAGGCGTAGCTCTGTCCGCCGTTTGCGGTCACGCCGCTGCCAAAGGCGGTGTACATCATCTTGGCCCCGGAGTTCTCGCCAAACATGTGCAGCTGATTAAAGAAGTTAAAACAGTTCGGAATGTTGACGCCCATTGGGCAGGGCAGGCAGTAGGCGCAGCCGGTGCAGCCCACGGGCATGAGCTCCTGGTATTTGCGGGCCACCCGGTCCACGAGCGCCACCTCGGCCGGGGTCAGGGAGCCGGGGGCGGCCACGGCGGCCACGGCCAGGTTCTGGGCGATATGGGCCTCGACGTTCATGCCCGAGAGCACCACCGTCACCTCGGGATGGTTCCAGATCCAGCGCAGCGCCCATTCCACCGGCGTGCGCTTGGTCGCGGCCTCGTCCCACAGGGCGGCCACGGCCGGCGGCGCTTCGGGCAGGGCTAGCGTGCCGCCGCGAAGGGGTTCCATGATGACCACGCCCAGGCCCTTGGAGGCCGCGTACTGCAGGCCCGCCGTGCCGGCCTGGTACTGCTGGTCCAGGAAGTTGTACTGGATCTGGCAGAAGACCCAGTCGTAGCCGTCCACGATGCGGGCAAAATCCTTGCCCTCGCCGTGGAAGGAAAACCCGGCGTTGACGATGCGGCCGTCGGCCTTGGCCGCGTCCAGGAAGTCCCGCACGCCAAGGGCGACCAACTCGTCCCAGGACGAGCCCTTCAGCGTGTGCAGCAGATAGTAGTCGATGTGGTCCGTGCCCAGGCGCTCCAGCTGGGCGTTTAAGTACCGGTCCATGTCCTCCCGGGACTGGACGAGCCAGGAGGGAAGCTTGGTGGCCACCTTGACGCGCTGCCGGTAGCCGTCCGCCAGCGCCTTGCCGAGCAGGGGTTCGCTTGCGCCGCCGTGGTAGGGCCAGGCCGTGTCCACATAGTTGACGCCCTGGTCGATGGCGCTGCGGATCTGGGCGATGGCCCGGGGTTCGTCGATGACGCCGTCCACGGTCGGCATCCGCATGCAGCCGAAACCGAGTATG
Source organism: Solidesulfovibrio carbinolicus (assembly GCF_004135975.1). Classification (NCBI taxonomy): domain Bacteria; kingdom Pseudomonadati; phylum Thermodesulfobacteriota; class Desulfovibrionia; order Desulfovibrionales; family Desulfovibrionaceae; genus Solidesulfovibrio; species Solidesulfovibrio carbinolicus. The sequence goes on from NZ_CP026538.1 coordinate 1,702,549, forward strand.
GACAATGCGTCGCCGGTCTTGGGCATTTTTCTGTAGAGCATTGTTTCTCTCCTCGTCGCGGGCGGTTGGCCCAGGATGGTTGCCGCGTTTGTCGGCACGGTGCGACGGAAGGCACCATACCCAAGGCGGGCCGGCCGATGAACGTCCATTCCTGCTGAAAAATTGCCTGATCCTCGCACGGGTGGTCGGGCAAGCCTCTGGCGAACGGGCGGCCTTGTCGGGAAAGGCCAAGCCGTCCGCCCATTCCTCATGGACGGGGAAAGCGTTTCCCGGCGGTAGCGCGACAGGCCGGCTGTCGGACCGGCTGGCCGGGGCCTACGCCAGGCTGGCCTCAGTCGCCGGCCAGCCGGCGCAGACTCTTGATGTCGCGCAGCGGCGGCGCGCCGAAAAGCCGGCTGTATTCCCGGTTGAACTGGGAATGGCTCTCGTAGCCCACGGCAAAGGCCGCGCCGGCGGCGTCGATGCCCCCGGCCAAGAGCAGCCGCCGGGCCTCGTGCAGGCGCAGCCACTTCTGGTACTGCAGCGGACTCATGGCCGTCAGCTCCCGGAAATGGCGGTGGAAGGTCGAAACGCCCATGCGTGCCTGTTCGGCCAGCGCCTCCACCCGCAGGGCTTCCTTGAAATGGCCCTTGAGCCAGTCGATGGCCACGGCGATCTGGCTGCCGCGCGAGCCGGCCGCCGCGATCTGGCGCAGGCGCGCCCCCTGGTCGCCGGTCAGGAGCCGGAAGAGGATCTCGCGGTATACCAGCGGAGCCAGCGCCGGGATGCTTTCGGGTTCGTCGAGTAGCGCCACCAGCCGTTGCAGGGCGTCCAGAAGCGGCAGGGTGACCCGGCCCACGGCCATGGCCCGGTTGGTCTGCCGCTCGGGCAGGGGCGGCGGCTTGCTGTCCACCACCGTCTGGGCCACCTCGCGCTGGTCAAGGCGCAGCACCAGGCCGAGATAGGGCGTCTCGGGACTGGCCTCGACGATCTGGGACATCACCGGCAGGTCCACCGAGGTGATGAGATAGTTGTACGGGTCGTACTGGTAGACGTCCTCGCCCAGGTACACCCGCTTGGCCCCCTGGACGATGCAGCACAGGCTCGGCTCGTGCACGTAGCAGGTCTGGGCCGTGGGTTCGCCGCGCCGCACCAGGGCCAGCGCCGGGATGGCCGTGTCCAGCACGTCGCAAGCGGCGGTGCGCCGGGCGATGCTCTCGGCCAGCCCCTCGCGGGCGACCTTGATATCTTCGGGTTCGACCCGGCGGGAAGCGCCTTGATCGGTCATTGGACACCGTCCTTGCGGTTTTGGCCAAGGTTACCCGGGTCCGGCCCGGCGGCAAGGCTGTTTGATCGTTTTTGCGAGGATTAGGCAAGAAAGCGGCACGATCACACAATGCGTTTTCTTCGGCTTGGCGCGTCGCCGTACCGGCTCGGGCCGCCCTGTTCCCCGGCCATGCGGGCCTTGGGCCGGGGCGCGCCAGGGTTTGTTGTTGACAATGACAATCGCAATCAATTACTCCTCCCCAAGCCTGGAACGGGCGGCAGGGCAACGGCCAAGCCGACGAATCGACAGGTCGCGGGAGTGGTGCGAACGGTGGCGAGCCAGGACGACGAAAGTTTGCGCGAGGCGCGGGCCAGGCTGGAGCAGGCCGGGGACGACCCGGCCGAGGCTTTGGCCCTGGCCGCCGATTTCCTCCTTTTGGCCGAACGCATGGCCGGCAAGGCCGAGAAGCTGGCCCGCATCGGCGACCGCACCCAGGCCCGCATGGTGGACCTCAACCGCCGCCTGCGCCAACAGGAAGAGCGCTACCGGGGCATTTTCGAGAATTCCACCGAAGGCATCTTCCTGGCCGACGCCCAGGGCGCGCTCATGGCCGTCAATCCTGCCCTGGTCGGCCTGTTGCGGCCGGGCGAGGCGGCCGACGATCCGGCCACAGCCGCACCGGCCCTGGCCGGTGACGTCCAATCCTTGTTCCATGACCCGGCCGATTACCAGACCTTTGCCCGAAAACTGGCGGCAAAGGGCCAGGTGCGGCGCATGGAGGCCCGGCTGGCCACGCCGCGCGGGCCGGTTTGGTGTCTGGTGGGCGCGGCCCTGGTCGAGCCCGACGGCCATGTGGTCGGCATGACCCAGGACATCTCGGCCCGAAAGGCCCTGGAAGAGGAACTGTTGCGCCTGGCCGCCTCGGACCCGTTGACCGGCCTGGCCAACCGCCGGGGGTTTTTCGAGGGCGCGGCCCGGATGGTCGGCATGGCCCGGCGCTGCGGCACGCCGCTGTCCATGATCATGCTCGACATTGACCATTTCAAGGCCGTCAACGACGCCTACGGCCACGACGCCGGGGACGCCGTGCTGCAGGCCGTGGCTGGAAGGTTGCGCGAAAGCCTTCGCGTGTCCGATCTGGCCGGACGGGTGGGCGGCGAGGAGTTCGCCGTCCTGTGCCCGGGCACGGACCTGGCCGGCGGCGTCGAACTGGCCGAACGCCTTCGCCTGGCCTTGGAGGACATGGTCGTGACGGCCGATTGCCGCGTCGTCAAGGTGACGGCCAGCTTTGGCGTGGCCCAGTGCCAGGGCGACCGTGACGTCGCCCCAAGCGCCTGCCTGACCCGGGCCGACCGGGCGCTGTACGCCGCCAAACGCGGCGGCCGCAACCGGGTCTGCCTGGAGTCCGACCCTTCCCTGGGTCCTGAACCGCCTGAGGCTTCACGCCATGCATAAGGACAATCCTGTTTGAGAAGAGGTTGCTATCTCGGAGCGCTGCCTTTGGCGTCGGGTTCACTGGCGAAAGGAAACCGGCACAAGGCGCTTGGGCCGCTCCCGCGCTGCGGACATGAGGCAGTGTCGTCCTGGCGGAGGCGGGCCGTCCAAAATCTTCAAGCCCTTCATCATGTTGTCTTTTGATGATATTGACATCAATTTTCAATTTCAATAAAGAGGCTCGGGCAACGGGGCCATCCCGAACTCCGCAGACCGCAACGGCAAGGAGGCCATGGTGCGCAGATTCATTCGAAAATGGCGGGGCAGGGAGGCCGGGGAAGGCGTCCTGGAAGCGGGCCTGGGCACGCCGGCCAAGCTTGGCCTGATCCTCTTTCCTTTCGTGGTCGTCGCTCCCTTGGGTCTCATGTTCGGCCACGCCGCCCTGGATGAGGCCACGCTCAAGGCCGTGCTGGCCGGCTACGTCACCCTGGGCGTGATCCTCTATTACCCCCTGGTGCGCCTGGCCGGGAAATCCATTGTTTTCGATCAGGTCGGCCGGCTGGTGGACAGCTGCATGCGCATCAAGCAGGGCTGCTACGACACCGCCGCGGCCCCGCCGGCCCGGGGCGAGTCCGGGGATTTTCCGGGCCTGGCCCGGCAAATCTACTGGCTTGGCCATGCCGTGGCCGTGCGCGAGCGACGCTTAAACGACACTCTGGTGAACCTGGAGACGGCGCGCCGCCAGATCGAATCGAGCATCGACTACGCCGCCCGCATTCAGCGCGCCTTTCTGTCCGATCCGGCCGAACTGGCCGCCGTGTTTCCCGACAGCTTCGTGTGGTGGGACCAGCGCGACGTGGTCGGCGGCGACGTCTTCTTTCTGGCCAAAAGCGCCGGGGGCGTCTTTCTCGGCATCGGCGACTGCACCGGCCATGGCGTGCCCGGCGCGTTCATGACGCTTATCGCCAAGGCCGCCCTGGACCGGGTGCGCCTGGAACGCTTCGAGGGCGATCCGGGCGGCGTTCTGGCCGAGGCCCACCGCTACATGCGCCGCTGGCTCATCGCCGAGGGCGGCGAGGTGGACGACGGCATGGACATGGGACTGGTCTATTTCGACGCCGACGACGCCTCGCGGCTGGTCTACGCTGGAGCGCGCCGTCCCCTTTGGGTCGAGCGCGGCGGCGAGGTCGAGGAGATCGGCGCGGACCGCCTGGGCCTGGGCTACGCCAAAACCCCCGAGGACGCGGTCTTTGCCAACGTGGCCGTGGAGCTGGCCGCGGGCGACACGATCTTCCTGTTTTCCGACGGCCTGACGGATCAGGTCGGCGGCGTGCGGGGCCTGCCGCTGGGCAAACGACCCCTTCGCCAATGGCTGGCCGAGGAGGCCGGCGCGCCGCTGGAGCAGCGCCGGCAGTCCCTGGTTGCCATCTTTGAAAACCACAGGGGCCGCGCCTCACGGCGCGACGACGTGGCCGCTCTGGCCGTGCGCCCCGTTGCCAAGCAAGGAGTCAATGCATGACAGGCGGGCCGCAATTCGACAAATGCCGGGAAATGCTGCGCGAGGGCGGCGTGGTCCTCTACTTCAAGGGACCGGTGACCCAGGAGGTGGTGGAGGGGTTGGGTTCCATGATCCGGCGCAAGGTGGACTTCGAGATCGCCAACCGTTCCCGGGCCTCCCAGGCTTTCGCCGTGCTGGTGGAACAGCTGCAAAACGTGCTGCACTATGCCGCCGACGCCGTGGACATGGCCACCGGCCGCATGGCTTCCGGGGAACTCATCATCCGCCTGGACCCGGCCGGCCTGTGCCTGAGCTGCGGCAACCTCATCGCCAAGGACCTGGGGCCGCGCATCAGGGAACGCATCGACGCCCTGGACGGCGTCGATAAGGAAGGCCTCAAGGCGCTTTACAAGGCCGCCAGGCAAAAGGGACCCGACGACCAGTCGCGGGGGGCCGGCCTGGGATTTCTGGAAATGGCCCGGCGGGCCGTAACGCCCATGCGTTACGACATCGAGGCTGTTTCCGACGAGCTGGCCTGGTTTTCCCTGGATGTCGTCATCGCCTAGCCAGGCATAAAAACCGTCACGTCGCCAGCCTGCTGGTGTCATAAAGGCCCCGACGTTTTTCAAGGACGCGGCCCAAGGCCAAAAGCTTTGTTTCGCCGCCGTCGCATACGCCGTCGCGGTTGTCCGGGGCCCAGGCCGTTTGCCGGTCCGGCCGCGCGCAGGCGAAAGAGAGGAGTGTTCATGCAGCCGTTTGTCAGCGCCCCCACGCGCTCCACGCCGGAAGTCCATTTCGACGCGGCCAGCCATCGCCACCGCATGAAGGGCGAATGCTATCCGGAAAACGCGGCCGCGTTTTTCGGGCCGCTTTTTACCTGGGTCAAGAACTACCTGGCCGCCAAACCGGCCGGCCCGGTCGTGTTCGATCTGGAGCTGGTCTATTTCAATTCGTCCTCGTCCAAGGCCCTGCTCGACCTCTTCGAAATCTTGGAGCGTGCCGCCGCCTCGGGCACGAACATCACCGTCAACTGGCGCTACGACAAGGACAACGACATCGCCTGCGAATGCGGCGAAGAGTTCGCCGAGGACGCCAAGGCGCTGCAGTTTACGCTGCTGGCGCTCTAACATGAGGGAGAAGCCTCCGGCGGCCGGGAGGGGTAACCCCCTCCCGGACCCTTCCTGAAAGGGGGATAAGGGAATGGCGTCGCTGCAACGGTGAGCGGGAGGAAATATCTGTTGGCCGCGCGTGAAACGCTCACTGTGCTCGCCGCAGGATTGGAAGATGCTTGTAAACAAGGATCAAGAAGCGAGGGGGGGACGACATGGATGACGTCGCCATGGTGGTGGATGGGCCGGAAACGGTTCGGGAAATGGCGGCCGGCCGGCCGCTTTGCTGGCGCGCGCCCCATCCGGCCTCCCTGGCCCTGGCCGGTATTGTGGCCGTGGCGGCAGGGAGCGCGGCCGGGGGGGCCGTCCTGTGGCAGATGCCGCCGGTTGCGGCCGTGCTGCTGGCTGGAGTTTCAGCCCTGTGTCTGACCCTGGCCGGCCTGGCCCTGCTGGCGGAAATGCCGGCGCGCCTCATGGCCGACCGGCTGGCCCAGGCGGCGGACGGCATTACAGCCGAGGGGCCGCCGCCCCTGGCGCTGGTCGTCGGCCCTCTGGCCGGGCTGTGGCCGGCGGCCGGCGAGGTGGCCGGGCGGGTGGCCGACCTTGGGGCCGAAGCCGAGGCCCAGCGCCGCCAGGCCTTTACCGAGAATCGCCAGGCGCTCAAAGCCCTGCGCGATGCGACCAAGGCCCGCAAGCAGGCCGACCAGGCGCGTAGCGCCGCCGTGGCCGAGGTGGTGGGCGAGGTGCGCGGCCATGTGGACGCCGCCTCGGGCCGGACCCGGGCGCTTCTGGACGATAGCTCCGCCGCCGTGGAACTCGTGGCCGGCCAGTCGGCCAGCCTCGGCGAAGCCATGGACCTCCTCGACCTGGCCCTGGCCGCCGTGCGCCAGGCCTCCGAAGCCGCCCTGGCCGCCGCCGCCAAGGCCAACGCCGCCGCAGCGACAGCCCAGAGCGGCCGACGCCTGGAAGAGGGCCTGGGGCAGGGCTGCCGCACCTTGTCCGCGGCCATGGACGGGCTTTCCACCGCTTTTGCCGAACTCCTTGGCGGCTTGCGCTTTGCCGCCGACACCGGCGAAGCCATTGCCGACATCGCCGATCAGACCAACATGCTGGCGCTTAATGCCGCCATCGAGGCCGCCCGGGCCGGCGACCACGGCCGGGGATTCGCCGTGGTCGCCGACGAGGTGCGCCGGCTGGCCGAGCGCTCCAAGGAGGCCGCCGCCCAGGCCGCCGCCCGGTTGGGCCGGGTCATGGCCCAGGCCGAGGGCAACGCCGGCCTTTTGACCGACGCCAACGCCGCCGCCGGCGAACTGCTCGACCTCTCCGGCCGGGTGGGCGCGGCTCTGGCCTCCATCGCCGGCGACGCCGAGGCCGCCAGGACCCAGGGTCAAGGCAGCGCCGAGGCCGTGGGCCAGTCCCTGGCCCCCCTGGACCGGGCCGGCCAGGCCCTGGCCGAAACCCTGGCCAAGGCCACGGCCATCGAAGAATCCTCCCTGGCCGGCCAGGACCATGCCCGCCGGGTGGAAGAAGCTCTGGCCGGCGTGGACAGCCTCATGGCCCGGCTGTGCGGCACGACGGCGCCGGACGAATCCGTGGCCTGTAGTTGAAATTTACAGGCATTATCAACGTATCCAAAACCCAGGCTTGGTTGGGAGGCAATATGGACACGCGCGAGGACGACAACCGCACCCATCTGGGGGCCATTGCCCCGGGCGGGCAATGCACGGTGGCCCGGGTGGGCTGCGACGGCTGTCTGGGGCAACGCCTGGGCGATCTGGGGCTGGTGCCGGGCGAAACGGTGACAGTGGTGCGAAATGCGCCGCTACGCGATCCTATTGAGATCAAGGTCAGTGGCTTTCTGGTCAGCCTGCGGCGCTGCGAGGCCTCCCTGGTCGAGGTGACGGCAAAATGAGCGCGCGCATCCTCGCCGCCCTGGCCGGCCAGCCCAACTGCGGCAAGTCCACGGTCTTTAACATGCTCACCGGCGCGCGCCAGCATGTGGCCAACTTTCCCGGCGTCACCGTGGAAAAAAAATCCGGCCATTTCAAGCTCGACGGCAACAGCTGCGAACTGGTGGATCTGCCCGGCGCTTATTCCATCAGCTCCTATTCCCCGGAAGAACGCGTCACCCGCGATTTCCTGCTGTTTGACCACCCCAAGGTGGTGGTCAACGTCATCGACGCCTCCAATTTGCGCCGCCATCTGTGCCTGACCGTGGAGCTGCTGGAGCTTGAAGCCAACGTGGTGGTCCATTGCAACATGATGGACGTGGCCGAGCGCCGGGGCCAAAAGCTCGACATCGAGGCCTTGGCCGCGCGCCTGGGCGTGCCTGTGTCCTCGGGCGTGGGGCGTAAAGGCCAGGGCCGCGAGAAGCTGGCGGCGGTCATGACCGAGGCCATGGAGCAGCCCCCCAAGGACGAGCCGTTTCGGGTGGACTACGGCCCCCTGGAACCCCACATCCGGGCCGTGGAGGACGTGCTGGCCGAAGGCGGGGAGCTGGGCGCGCCCAGGCGCTGGCTGGCCGTGCGGCTGTTGGAGGGCGACGCCGGGGCCACGGCTTTCGTGGGCGAGGTGTTTTTTGACCCCTTGCGTCTGGGCAGCGTCGTGGATGAACATCGGCAGGCCTTTCAGGCCACGTCCGGGGAATCCCCTGCCGCCTTTGCCGCCCTGGCCCGCCGCCGGCTGGCCAGAACTTTGGCCCAGGCCGCCACGATCAAGGCCGCCGGCCCCGAGCGCACCGCCACAGACCGCATCGACGACCTCGTGTGCCACAAGTTCCTCGGCCCGGCCATTCTTGTGGCCGTGCTGTTCGTGCTCTATCAGGTGTCCATCGTCTACGGCTACAAGCTCACCAACTACACCTGGCCGCTTTTGGCAGGGCTTAAAAACTTCGTGGCCGGCTATCTGCCGCCGTCCGGCATGCTCGAAGATCCGGTACTGCGGTCGCTCGGGCTGTGGTTCATGGATTCCATCAACGCGCTGCTCAACTATATCCCGATCTTTTTCCTGCTCTTTTTCTGCGTGGCCTTCCTGGAGGACACCGGCTACATGCCGCGCATGGCCTTCATCCTGGACCGGCTTTTTCGCTCCTACGGCCTGCACGGGCAATCGACCCTGCCCATGGTGCTGGCCGGTGTCTATCTCGGCGGCTGCTGCGTGCCCGGGGTCATGGCCTGCAAGGCCATCCCGGACGACAAATCGCGGCTGGCCACCATCCTTATCATCCCGCTCATGAACTGCCTGGCCAAGGTGCCGCTCTATGTCCTTTTGGTCGGCGCGTTTTTTCCCCACGAAGCCTCGGCAGCCATGTTTTTTATCTCCACGGTGACGCTGTTCATGGCCCTGCCCATTGCCCGGCTGCTCTCGGGCACGCTGCTTTCCAACCTCGACAGCGCGCCGTTTATCATGGAAATGCCGCCGTACCACATGCCGACCCTGCGCAATCTTCTCACCCGGGCCATTGAGAAGGTGGCGCTGTTTATTCAGAAGATTGTCACCGTGGTGGCTGCCGTGGCCGTCATCGTCTTTGTTTTGCTCCAGTTCCCGGGCATTAGCCGGGAGCACAAGGCCGCCTACGAGGCCCGGCTCGACGAGGCCCGGGGGCAGCTGGACGCCGCTGTGGCCGGGTCGCGCTTCGAAGCCGTCCTGGCCGGCGACGGGCTGCTCCATTTCCTGCGCTTTGAGGAAGCCTACAAGGCGGCCCGGTCCGGCATCGAGGACGCCGAGGCGGCCAAGGCCGTGGACGCCAGGTTCCGGGACGAGAGCCCGGATTTCTTCGCCATCTTAAAGCCCCGGACCGATGCCGCGGCCAAGGCCGCCCAGGCCGGGGTGAAGGTCTTTGCCGTTGCTCGCGACAGCATCACTTTGGAGATGCGCCGCGAGCGCCTGGAGACGAGCTTCCTGGGCATCCTCGGCCGGGCGCTGGAACCCGTGACCCAGTTCGCGGGCTTTAACTGGCGCGTCAATGCCGGTCTGCTCTCAGCCTTTGCCGCCAAGGAATCGGCCGTGGCCACCATGGGGGCTATCTACAAGCTTGAAGCCGGCGGCAACGACAACGCGTCGCTGGAGGATTCCATGCGCAAGGGCGAGGCCGATTTCACGCCCTTGCACGCCCTGGCGCTCATGCTCTTCATGGCCCTGTATCCGCCCTGCATGGCCACCTCCATGATGATCAAGGTCCAGACCGGCCAGGCCAAGTGGATGGTCCTGGCCATCCTCTATCCCATGGTGCTCGGCATTGTCGTTGCCAGCGCCGTTTTCACCGGCAGCCGGCTCCTGGGCCTCGACGGCGTCACGGCCATGTGGAGCTTTTACGCCGTGGCCGTGGCCGCCACCATCATCGCCGGCCTCATCCCGCACCGGACCCCGGGCGTGTTGCCCGTGGCCGCCGACGCCTGTCCGGCGGCGCAAAACCCCTAGCCCGGCCGGCTTGCAGTAGGCTTGAAATCCCGGGCGCGGCCTTGCGCCCCGCCCGGGAAAACCTCAACCCGCGCGGACGCGGATGATCGGAGAGACGTCTCATGCGACTGAAAATGAAAATGGTTTTCGCTATCGTGGCTATGGTCCTGGCCCTGCCTGCGGCTGCCCTGGCCCACACCGCCCTTTGCACTTGCTTTGACAACGCCGACGGCACCATCACCTGCGAGGGCGGCTTTTCCGACGGTTCCTCGGCTTCGGGCGTCGGCCTCATCGTCAAGGACGGCGGGGGCAAGGTCATCGAGCAGGGAACCATGGACAAGACGTCCAAGTACACTTTCAAGAAGCCCGAAGGCGCCTATATGGTCGTCTTTGACGCCGGCGAAGGCCACAAGATCGAGATCGACGGCAAAAAGATCCTGGAATAACGCGGAAACCCTACAAAGGAGTACGACATGCAGCACAAAAAGACCGTTGCCGGCGTCCTGGCCGCCCTGACCCTGGCCCTGGCCCTTCCCGGCCTGGCCCTGGCCCACTTTCAGATGATCTACACCCCGGAAATCGCCCTGGACAAGGGCGGCGAAGTGGACATGCGCCTGGTGTTTACCCATCCCTTCGAGGCCGGGCATTCCATGGACATGGGCGCGCCGGAGCAGTTCTTCATGGTCTACCAGAAGGGCAGCGAGGGCGAGCCGCAAAAGACCGACCTCAAGGCCGGCCTTAACCCCATCACCTGGAAGAGCCTGAGCAACACCGGCAAAGCCTACACGTTCAAGCAAAAGCTGCGCAGCCCCGGCGACTACGTTTTCGCCCTTATCCCGGCCCCCTATCTTGAGCCCGAGGAAGGGGCCTACATGCAGCAGATCACCAAACTGGTGCTCAACGTCGGCGGCATCCCCGGCAACTGGGACAAGCCCCTTGGCCTGCCCGCCGAGATCGTGCCCCTGGCCAAACCCTACGGCCTCTACACCGGCAACGTGTTCGTGGGCCAGGTCTTGTCCGAAGGCAAGCCCGTGCCCAACGCCGAGATCGAAGTGGAATATTTGAACCATGCCCCGAACATGGCCGCCAACAGCTTCGACAAGAAGGCCGCCGCCACCGCCCCCCACGACTGCTTCATCACCCAGGCCATCAAGGCCGACGCCAACGGCGTCTTCGTCTACGCCATGCCGAAAGCCGGCTGGTGGGGCTTTGCCGCCATGGGTGTGGGGCCGGTCAAGGAATTCGAGGGCAAGGCCATGTCCCAGGACGGGCTCATCTGGGTCAAGGCCGTGGACATGAAATAGTCCCCCCAGGCTGGGAACCCTCCGGGAAAGCGGGGCGTTCGTTAGCGGGCGTCCCGCTTTTTCGGTCTGCGGCAAGCGGTCAGGCCAGGCCGAGAATCCAGCCCTCGATGGCGGCGGCCTGGCGTTCGGCCTGGCTCAGCGCCGGCCGCAGGAACGCCTCCAGCCGGCCGGCCCGGTCGGTGGCCTGGAGCCAGGCGCACAGGCTGTAGGCGTCGTGCTGGTCCGGGGTGCGGCCGTCCCGGGGACACAGGTGGCTGACCAGGGACGGATAGGCCTCGGCCGCAACCGACACGCCGGCCGGCGGCGTAAAGCCGTCAAAGGGCCAGCAGTGCAGCGGCCGGGCGACCTCCCGGCGGATGTGCCGCAGTTGGGTCAGGCCGGCGAAGGTCGACTTGGCCACCGACCCGGGCACGTCGAAATGAAACACCGACTTGGCCCGGCCGGTGCGGATCTCGCAAAGCCGCCGCCAGCGCGAACTGCCCATACGGGCCGCGCCGTCGCCAAATGCGCCATTTCGCACGAAATCCACGTACATATAGGGTTCGTCCGTGGGCCAGTGGGCGGCGAAGTCGTCGAGAAAGGCCGGCCAATCGTAGGCCAGGCCGTACTTTTCGAAATAGGCCAGGGGAAAGGAAAAGCCGTGGTCCATCCCGACCAGGGTAGGGAGGTCTTCGCCCAGGCGTTCGATAAGCCAGTCGGTCAGCGCCTGGCGGCACCAGTATTTGCGGCCCGGTTCGGTGGTGGTCGCCTCCCGGGGCGGGTCGTCGCCGTCGGCGATGTAGGCGCGAAGGCCCTTAAGCGGTGAGAGGGGCACTTCGGCCCCGGAATAGTCGATGCCGATGTAGCGGACGAAACGGGGCTTTTTCTCGGGCTTGGGCACGAGGCGCAGCCTTGGGGGAGAGGACGGACAAACAGACATGGCGGCGCTCCTTGGTCCGACCATACCGGGTCGCGGCGGCGGCGTACAGGGCGCAAGTAGAGTCGGGCGATCCGCCTGCCTGGCCTCCCTTGCCGCCATTGGACTGATCGGCTATCCCAGGGCGGCGCAAAGACGCACGGGAGCGCACGACATGTCCAAGACCACCCGGGCCACCCAGGCCCTGGCCAAGGCCGGCGCGGCCTTTGATGTCCTGACCTACGACTACCAGTCCGGGGCCGAGCGCATCGGCCTGCAAGCCGCCGCCGCCATCGGCGAGCCGCCCTCGCGGGTGCTCAAGACGCTCATGGTGCTGGTGGACGGCAAACCGGCCTGCTGCGTGGTCCCCTCCGACGGCGAACTGTCCATGAAGCGCGTGGCTGCCGCCTTTGGCGGCAAGGCCGCCACCATGATGCCCCCGGCCGAAGCCGAAAAAGCCACCGGCTACCACGTGGGCGGCATCAGCCCCTTTGGCGCGAAAAAACGCCTGCCCGTGGCCATCGAGGCGGCGGCGCTGGCCGAACCCTACGTCATCATCAACGCCGGCCAGCGCGGCGTCATGGTCCGCCTGTCCCCGGCCGACGCCGTGCGCGTGGCTGCGGCCCTGGCCGCGCCGCTGCTGGCCTGAGCTTCCTGCCTGCGCATCCGTTTTTGTCCGTGATTCTGGTCTGTTGTGACGCGTCGCGGCTTGACGGCCGCGCGCGGCGCTTGGCAGCGTTTTCTCGCTGGTCGCTGGCGTGGTGACGCTGCGAAGCAGCCGAGGCTGATAGCCCCAGGCTGCCGGCCCAGGAACATCGGCCAGAACCGGACGCGCCGGCCAGGAAGAGTCCGCCGGCCGCCGCAAGAAAACAGGCATCGGTTGGCGCCATGGCAGTTCGCTGACGATGCGCGGCGACGGACCCTTCCCGGCCGGCGCGTGCAGCCGGACCGGAGGCCGCCGCGCCGGAAACCTTCCCGGCGCGGCGCAGCAGGCGGCTACAAAGCAGCCGTGTAGATGTCGGCCACGTCCTTGTCGGTGGCGCAGCGCGGATTGGTGAAGCGGCAGATGTCCTTCTGGGCATTGGCGGTCATGGTCGGAATGTCGGCCGCCTTGACTTCCTTGCCGTAGCGCCGGCCGAGCTCGACCAGGTTGGCCGGGATGCCGACGTCGGTCGAAAGCTGGCGAATGGCCTTGAGCGCCAGTTCGGCGGCGTCGCGCGGGGCCAGACCGGCCGTGTTCTCGCCCATGATGGCGGCCATTTCGGCGAATTTCTCCACCTTGGCGATGAGGTTGAACTTCTCGACGTAGGGCAAAAGCAGGGCGTTGCATTCGCCGTGGGGCAGGTTGTAAAAGCCGCCGAGCTGGTGGGCCATGGAATGCACGTAACCAAGGCTCGCGTTGTTAAAGGCCATGCCGGCCAGATACTGGGCAAAGCACATGCCTTCCCGGGCGGTCAGATCCTGGCCGTTGGCCACGGCCTTGCGCAGATGGGTGAAGATGAGCTTCATGGCTTCCACGGCGCAGGCGTCGGTCATGGGGTTGGCGATGGTGGAGACGAAGGCTTCCACGGCGTGGGTGAGCGCGTCCATGCCGGTGGCGGCGGTCAGGGCCGGGGGCATGCCGACCATGAGCACCGGATCGTCGATGGCGATGCCGGGGGTGACGCGCCAGTCGGCGATGGCCATTTTGACGTGGCGCGAGGTGTCGGTGATGACCGCGAACCGGGTCATCTCCGAGGCCGTGCCGGCGGTGGTGTTGACGGCAAGATAGGGCATGAGCGGCTTGGTGGCCTTGTCGATGCCCTCGTAGTCGTGGATCTTGCCGCCGTTGGAAATGAGCAGGCCGATGCCCTTGCCGCAGTCGTGGGAGGAGCCGCCGCCCAGGGTGATGAGGCTGTCGCAGCCCGAGCTTTTGTAGAGTTCCGTCCCTTCGGCCACGTTGAGGTCCGTGGGATTGGGCACGGTCTTGTCGTAAACCGCGTAGGGCATGGCGGCGGCGTCGAGGAGTTCGGTCACTTGCTTGAGGATGCCGGCCGCCACCACGCCCTTGTCCGTGACGACCAGCGGTTTGCTGCCGCCAAGGGCTTTGATCTTTTCCGGGATGAGCTTGGACGCGCCGATGCCGATAAGCGTCACGCTGGGAATGAAGAAGCCGTACACCTGTTCCTGAACTGCCATGGCGTCCTCCGAGAGCGATTTGAGGTTGATGCTTGCCTGGCCGTGTCATGCAACAATGTCTCAGGCGAACGGTCCTGTTCCGACTGGAGCGGATGGCAGAACGTGTCGCGACGGCTGCCGTGGCAGGTTCGGTCTTTTCCTTGACGTTCCTCGGGTAGTCCGGTCGAGGTCACGCGCTGGTTGCGGCGGAAAAGACGACGCCTGCGGTCAGGATATGAAGTTGTTGCAATCGGTTCGGCAATGTCTTGTTGGCGCTAGAGCAAGAGGTGGACCAGGACGCACGGACAGGATGCTTGAAGAGGATTAATCAATAATTATGGACTTTTGGTGAAATCAAAGCAGCGGCTGGCGCGGTCGGAAGTGTTCAGAAACCGGACATGTTAACCTGACATGTCCGGTTTGCGGCCGATTACTGTTCACGAAATGTGTCCGCGGCGATGCCGTACTGCTTGAGCTTGGCGTACAGCGTCGTGCGCGAGATGTTGAGCAGGTTGGAGGCTCGCCGGAAGTTGCCGCCGGTTTCGCGCAGGGTTTCGAGGATCAGCGCCCGCTGGATGCGCTTAAGCGACATGCCGGCCTCGCCCGGGGCGGCCGGCCGGCCGCGCAGCATGTCGGTCATGACGTCCTGGGGCAGGTCGGCGATGTCGATGCGGCTGGAGCAAGCCACGTTGACCAGGCGCTCGATGCAGTTTTCCAGCTCGCGCACGTTGCCGGGCCAGTGGTGGGCGGCCAGGGCGGCCAGGGCCTCGCGGGAGATCTCCAAGTCCGGCTTGCCCAGGGAAGCGGTGAACTTGTCCAGGAACAGCCGGGTGAGCAGCGGCACGTCGCCTTCGCGCTGGCGCAGGGGCGGGATGGCGATGGACAGGACATTGAGGCGATAATAGAGGTCGCCGCGAAAGGCGTTGTTGCGCACGGCCGAGGCCAGGTCCTTGTTGGTGGCCGCGATGATGCGCACGTCCACGCGCCGGGCCTCCTTGCCGCCCAGGCGCGTCACCTCGTTTTCCTGCAAAAGCCGCAGCAGGCTCACCTGGGCCTCCAGGGGCATCTCGCCGATCTCGTCTAAAAACAGCGTGCCCCCGTCGGCCAGCTCGAACTTGCCCGGGCTGCCTTCCTTGAGCGCCCCGGAAAAAGCCCCGGCCACGTAGCCGAAAAGTTCGCTTTGCACCAGGTTTCGCGGCAGCGCGCCGCAGTTGACCACCACAAAGGGTCCCTTGCGCCGGACCCCGGCGTTGTGGATGGCCTGGGCAAAAAGCTCCTTGCCGGTGCCGGATTCGCCAAGAAGCAGGGTGGTGGCGTCGCCCTGGGCGGCCACCCGGGCCAGCCGCACGGCCTCGCGCAGGGCCTTGGACTGGCCCAGGATGTGCTCGAAGGTGTAGACGGCCTTGGCCCCGGCCACCCGGGCGGCGTATTTGCGCATCCGCCGGGTTTCGCGCAGGGTCAGGATGACCCCGCCGTCGGCAAAGGGCGCGCAGGAAAGCGCGCACGACAGTTCGCCCTGGACAAGCCGGAAGGTCACCTCCCGGTCGTGGAAGGTCTGCCGGTCGGCCAGGATGGCGCGCAGCACCTCGCTATCGCGCACAAAGCTTTGGATGTCGCGGCCGACCACGTCCGGGGACAGCCCCAGCATGGAACAGGCTTGGCCGTTTAGGCTGACGATGGTCCCGTCGGCCCCGAGCACGGCCACGCCGTCGTCGAGGAGTTCGAGGATGACGCGCTGGCTGGCGATGAGCGCGCGCAGGCGCAAGTGCTCCTCGATGGCGTGGGCGGCGGCCTCCACCAGCCCCAGGGTGTGCTGGTGGAAGTTCTCGGTGCTGATGGCCAGATTGAGCGCGCCGAGAAACCGTCCCGTGCTGTCGTGGATGGGCGCGGCCGAACAGCTGAGATAGTGCAGGCAGGAGCTGAAATGCTCCGCGGCCATGACATGGACCGGCTGGCGTTCGACCAGGCACAGGCCCATGCCGTTGGTTCCGAGGGTGGCTTCGTCGCAGCGTCGCCCGGGTTCGCCGTAGGGCACGCTGGCCAAGTCTTCCCGGGTGGCCGAGACGTGCAGCACCAGGCCGGTCGTGTCCACCAGGGTGACCACGCTGCTGGAGAGGTGGATGGAGTGGGCCAGCCGGTCCATGACCCGCTTGGCCGTGTCCACCAGCTCCCGGTTGTCGGCCACGGACCGGTCCAGACCGACGGCGTCGATAGGGCACAGCGCCAGGGCGTCGGCCGGAAAGCCGGCCCGGCGGCAACGCTGCCAGGATCGCAAAATGACCGGCCGCACGAGGGCCTCGTCCACGGCCAGACCGGCCTGAAATCGCCGCCATTGGGCCAGGACGGCCGCGGCTCGCTCCCGGGACAGCGGCAGCTGCGCTTCGGTTTCCATGAAGGTCTCCCCTGCCGCCTCCGGACGGCGAGCCGGCGTCCGGGCAGCATAGGGCCGGGGCCGGGGCAATTCAAGCCTTGGTCCGCATTGTCTTTCCCCGGGCGAAAGGCTACCAGTCGGGCGGCGGTTGGAGGCTGCCGCGCCGTATGAACACCCCTCGCGACGTTCTCAAGCAGGTTTTCGGCCACGACCGCTTTCGCGGCCCCCAGCAGGCCATCGTCGAGCATGTGCTTGGCGGCGGCGACGCCGTGGTGCTGATGCCCACCGGCGGCGGCAAGTCGCTGTGCTACCAGATTCCGGCCATCCTGCGCCCGGGCACGGCCATCGTCATTTCGCCGCTCATTGCGCTCATGCGCGACCAAGTGCAAACGCTGACCGGCCTTGGCGTGCGGGCCGAGTGCCTGCATTCGGCCCTGCCGGCCGGCGCGGCCCGGGAGGTCATGGCCAGGCTGCGCCGGGGGGAGCTCGACATCCTCTACACCGCCCCGGAGCGGTTCATGACCCAGGGTTTCGCCAATCTCCTGGCCGGGCTGCCCCTGGCCCTTTTCGCCATTGACGAGGCCCACTGCGTCTCCCAGTGGGGGCATGATTTCCGGCCGGAATATCTGCAGCTGGCCTCCATCGCCCACGACTTTCCCGGCGTGCCCCGCATGGCGCTCACGGCCACGGCCGACGGTCCGACCCGGGCCGACATCCTCACGCGCCTGGAACTGTCCCAGGCGCGGATTTTCGCCACCGGCTTCGACCGGCCCAACATCCGCTATCTGGTCGAACCCAAGGACCAGCCCCGGCGGCGGCTTCTGCGGTTTATCCGCGAGGAGCACCCCGGCCAGTCCGGCATCGTCTACCGCCTGTCCCGGGCCAAGACCGAGGACACGGCCCAGTGGCTTACCGACAACGGCATCCCGGCCCTGGCCTACCATGCCGGTCTGGCCCCGGCCGAGCGCGACCGCCGGCAGGACCGGTTCATGCGCGAGGAAGGTCTGGTCATGGCCGCCACCGTGGCCTTCGGCATGGGGGTGGACAAGCCCGACGTGCGCTTCGTGGCCCATCTCGATCCGCCCAAGAGCCTGGAGGCCTACCATCAGGAGACCGGCCGGGCCGGGCGCGACGGCGAACCGGCCACGGCGCTGATGCTCTACAGCATGAACGATTTCGCCGCCCTGCGCCGGCTGATTGCCCCGGAAGGCGGCGAAGGCACGCGCACCCGCATCGATCTGTCCAAGCTCGACGCCCTGGCCGGCTACTGCGAGACCGATTGCTGCCGCCGCCAGACCCTGCTTGGGTATTTCGGCGAGGCCCGGCTTGAGCCGTGCGGCAACTGCGACGTCTGCCTGGACCCGAGCGAACCCGAGGACGCCACCGTGGCCGCCCAGAAGGCGCTGTCGTGCGTCTTTCGCACCGGCCAGCGCTTCGGAGCCGGCCATCTGGTCGATGTGCTGCTCGGCCGGCCGACCAGCCAGGTGGAACGCTTCAACCACCGCGAGGTGAGCACATTCGGCATCGGCGCGGACCTGACCAAGGACCACTGGCGGGCCATCTACCGCCGCCTGGCCGCCATGGGGGCCTTGGCCCCGGACGAGGCCGGCCATGGGGGGCTGGTGCTCACGCCGCTGGCCTGGGATATCCTCAAGGGGCAGCGGCCCTTTGCCATGCGCCTGCCCAAGGAGCCAGCGCCCAAGGAGCGGCGCAAGCGCTCCCGGGGGAGTGCCGGGGAGGGCGGCGGCAAGAAGAGCTGGGTGTATGACCACCTGTCCACCCCCGAGGACGCGGCCCTGTGGGACCGGCTGCGGTCCTGGCGGGCCGAGACGGCCAAAGAGGCCGGCGTGCCGCCTTACGTGGTCTTCCATGACCGTACGCTGCTTGACGTTGTGCTGCTTAAGCCCCAGGACCCTGCCGGGCTGGCCGGGGCCGGCGGCATGGGCCAGGCCAAGATCGACAAATACGGCCAGACGCTGCTTAACATGCTCGCCGAGCACTACGCCGCCCACGGCCGGGCCGCGCCGC
Organism: Solidesulfovibrio carbinolicus; assembly: GCF_004135975.1. Classification (NCBI taxonomy): domain Bacteria; kingdom Pseudomonadati; phylum Thermodesulfobacteriota; class Desulfovibrionia; order Desulfovibrionales; family Desulfovibrionaceae; genus Solidesulfovibrio; species Solidesulfovibrio carbinolicus. The sequence goes on from NZ_CP026538.1 coordinate 1,720,989, forward strand.
GTCCGGCCCTGCCGCCCGAGTCTGGCGCGCTTGCTCCCCGGGAACCCAACGACACGGCGGCCAAGTCCCTGGCCCTGTTTCAGGAACTCGGCTCGGTGGAGGCGGTGGCCAAAAAGCGCGAGCTGGCCGTGTCCACCATCCATGGGCATCTGCTGGCCTATGTGGCCTGGGGCAAGATCGAGGCGGCAGCCGTATGCGGTTTGCCGGACGAGCTCATGGCCCGGGCGTGCGAGACCCTGTCGCGGCTGCGGCGCGAGGGCGTTCCGGGCCTAGGCGCCGCCCACGAGGCCCTGGGCGGCGCGGTCTCGTTTGAGGCCCTGCGCTGTATCGACGCCGAGCTGCGGGCCAAGGCCCGGGACGGGCAGGAGTGATGGCGCTGCAAGGGGCGGCCGGTTCGAACGACGCGCACCAAGGACAGGAGCCGGCCGGCGGATTCGTGCCGCGCGCGGTGAGGCTCTTGCACAACAGCCCCCTGCGCTGGGCCGCCCTGGCCGTGGTGGTGGCGCTTCAGGGCGTGCTGTTCCTGTCCGGCTACCGCCTCACGCCTGACCAGTTGGCCTTGCACCGGGTGTCCATGCTGGGCTTTGACGCCATCCTGACCGAATCCGTGGCCGCTGCCGTGGTCTCCGGGCGGTTTTGCTTTTTCTTCTCGCCGCTATCCTATTACGCCGAGTTGCTGTCCGACTATTTTGTGGTCCGGGCGCTGTATGTCGGCGTCTATTTCGGACTTTTGTGGACCTTTGCCGCCTATTGGGCCCGGCTGGTCCGGGCCGAGGCCGCGACGCTGCTGTTGCTGTTGCTCGTGTCCCTGCAAATCCTCGATTTCAACAACCTGCCGCCCAACAGCTTCACCATCGCGTTCACCCTGCCGGCGCTGCTGCTGGTTTGTTCTCGACGCGCACTGCTGGCATACGACGAGGCGCTTGCCCAGGCCTCGACGGCCAAGCGGCTGGCCCTTTTTGCCGTGGTGCTGACCGCTTATCTGGCCAGCGACTATGTCTTTATATTCGGCGTCTCCCTGCTGCTCCTGGAGTACGCCCTGGCTTGGTGGCGCGGCCAGGGCGGGCTGATCGCCAAGGGCAAGGCCCTTATTTGGCGCAGGAAAACCTGGTTCGACGCGGCCCCGGTGGCCTTGGCCGCCCTGGCCTACGGCGGCTGGCGGCTGCTCCATCCGCCGGCTTACGCCGGAACCACCCTGGCCGCGACCTTCGATCCGGCCCTGGTTCTGGCCACGGCCGCCGCCCATGCCATGGGCGGCTTCACCCTGGCCCGGCCCGAGCTTTACGCCGTGCTGGCGGCCAATGCCTCGTCGCCGCCCGGGGGCTGGCTTCCTCTCGTCGGGGTGTTTGTCGGCAGCGCCTTCCTGGGGGCGGCCACGCTCCATGGGCTGCGAGGGCTGGCTTACGGCAAACGCCTGACGGCGGCTTGCCTCGGCTTGGCCTTGTTTGTGGTCCTGCCCTTGGCGCTTTCGCCCAAGTACCAGCAATTGCAGCTGGAACATCTCCCTGCCTATGTCGACAGCCGGTTCGCCTTCCTGTGGGCCACGGCCGCCCTGGCCTGTCTTGTCTGCCTCCTTGGCAAGCATCTCGGCCACGGGGCGCGGCGGCTTGTTCTTTCGCTGCTGTTCGGGGTGATTCTCGGCGCGGCCTCGGCCTACACGTACTCCCACAACGCGGACATGAGCCAGGCCATGCTGGAGTACACGGCCGCCTGGGACCGGGCCGGGAGCCTCGCCGCCGAGGCGCGTGGCGTCGCCGGGCCGAGCGGTTCCGAATCGGGCCTAAACGACAGCATTGCCGCGCGCGTCGATCCTTTGGGGCTGGTGGCGGGCCATCCCGAATTCGACCTGGAAGCGTATTGGCGGCAGTACGTGGCTTGGCGTGAGGCGCGCCGGGACGACGCCTGGTTTGGCGTAAGCCTCGGGCGTTTTGCCGTCCGGCCCGTGACGCTTACTCCCGGCCGTCTCTACGCGGCGGCAGAGCTGCCTCGGCGATTTTACGGCCGCGCCGGCTGGTATTGGCCGGCCGCCTGGGGCGTCTACAGCCGGGGCGAGCGGGCCTGTCTGCCGTTTGAGGGCGTGGCCCCCGGCAAGGACGGTGTGCTGGCCTTCACCGCCGGCGGGGTGCTGGCTCCGGGGCGGGATTCCCAGGCGCTGGAGGTGTGGGTCAACGGCCAGCGGCTGGCGACGCTTGGCCTGACGGCCACGCCGGCCGTACAGCAGGTGGCCGTGCCTGGAGAGTTGCTGAAAGGCGGGCTGGTGACATTCGAATTTCGTGTGGGTCGGCCGTTTTCGCCGGCCTCCTTGGGCGGAGAAGACCACCGTCGGCTCGGGTTCGCCCTGCTCAACGTCTTGTTCGTCCAGCCCTGAGGCGCACGGACTTGGCCGGCCGGCCGAAGTTCGGCCATGGGCAGCGGACGGTTGCCCAGCGCCGGGGGCGTGGTGGTTGCGCGGGTGGGGATAGAAGAGGAGCGGGCGGGGAACTGATAAACGAGATGTGGCCGATTGCGCAGGCGCGCCAAGAAGGCGGCGGCAGGGCGATGGCCAGTCCCGAAGGTTTCCCTTGGAGCAAAACACAAGGCCCGGGCCGACAGCGTCGGTCCGGGCCTTGTCCATGAAAAAACGTCCGGCTACAGCTTGCTGCCGAGCTTGGCGGCGGCGGTCTCCACGTCGCTGGCAAAGCCTTCGCGGGCGGCACGGATGCGTCCGGCCAGTTCGGCATCGCCAAGGGCCAGGATGGAGGCGGCCAGCCAGGCGGCGTTTTTCGCGCCGGCTCCGTCCAGGGCCACGGTGGCCACCGGATAGCCCGGGGGCATCTGCACGGTGGAGAGCATGGAATCAAGGCCCCCAAGGGCCGAACCCGGGGCGGACAGGGGCACGCCGATGACGGGCTTTATGGTGCGCGCGGCCACGGCCCCGGCCAGGTGGGCGGCCAGACCGGCGGCGCAGATGAAAATCTGGCAGCCCCGGGCCTCGCACTCGCGGATGACCCGCTCGGTGCGCTCCAGGGTGCGGTGGGCCGAGGTGACGGTGAAGATGTGCTCGATGCCCAAGGAATCAAGAACCTTGGAGCACGGACGCATTTTCTCTTCGTCGGACATGGAGCCGATCAAAATGGCGATGCGCATCTATTTTTCCTCCCGTTTGAGGCCCTTGTCGCCGATGTCGCGGCGGCAAAACGCCCCGTCGAAATGCAATTTTTCCACAGCCCGGTAGGCCGTCGCCTTGGCCTGGGCCAGTCCGTCGCCAAGGGCCGTCACACCGAGCACCCGACCACCCGAGGTCACGACCTGGCCGTCAACGAGCTTCGTGCCGGCCTGGAACACCTTGACCAGCCCGTCGCCGGCCGCCTCGGCCGCCTCGATGCCGGTGATGGGCATGCCCTTGGGGTAGCTGCCCGGATAGCCCGGCGCGGCCATGACCACGCACAGGGCGCTTTTGTCCGACCAGCGCACCAGTTCCGGGGTGAGCTTGCCGGCCCGGCAGGCCAGCATGATGGCCGGCAGGTCGCTGGAAAGGCGCATGAGCAGCGGCTGGCACTCCGGGTCGCCGAAACGGACGTTGTATTCGAGCACCTTGGGGCCGGCCTCGGTCATCATGAGTCCGGCGTAGAGGATGCCGGTGAAGGGATGGCCGCGCTTGGCCATTTCCCGTAAAATAGGATGGATGACCAGCTCCATCATCTCGGCGTAGCGCGCGGGCGGCAAGACCGGGGCTGGGCAGTAGGCCCCCATGCCGCCAGTGTTGGGGCCTTGGTCGCCGTCGAAGACGGCCTTGTGGTCCTGGCAAGCGGTCATGGGCACGGCGGTTTTTCCGTCGCAAAAAGCCAGGAACGAGGCTTCCTCGCCAACGAGCATTTCTTCCACCACCACCGTGCCGCCGGCCGCGCCAAAAGCCTTGTCCACCATGGCTTCGTCAATGGCGGCCATGGCTTGGTCCGTCTGCGTACAGACGGTGACGCCCTTGCCGGCGGCCAGGCCGTCGGCCTTGACCACCACGGGCCGGCCGAGGTCCTTGGCGTAGGCCCGGGCCTTGGCCGCGTCGGTAAACGACGCATAGGCGGCGGTGGGCACGCCGGCCGCAGTCATGACGTCCTTGGCAAAGGCCTTGCTGCCCTCAAGCTGGGCGGCGTAAGCGTCGGGGCCGAAGCAGGGCACGCCGGCGGTTTCCAGGGCGTCGCGCAGCCCGGCCACCAGCGGCGCTTCCGGGCCGACCACGACGAGATCCATGCCCCGGTCCTTGGCCAGGGCCACGATGCCAGGCACGTCGGTATCGGAAAGCGGCACGTTTTCACCGCAGGTCGCGGTGCCTCCGTTGCCCGGCGCGGTGATGACCGCCGACACGTCGGGGCTTTTAAGCAGGGTATGGGCCAGGGCGTGCTCGCGGCCGCCGGAGCCGACCACCAGAATGCGCATGTCGCGCCTCCTTGGGCGGGGGATAGGCCCGGAGCGCCCGGCCTTGGGATACCCCGGCCGGAACCCTCGGGAACGCTCCCCGCGATATTGGCTGTCGTGGGGGACGAGCGGCCGGGCAACTCGGCAAAGCCCATCCCAAAGGAAAAAATCCATTAGCCGCAACGCCCGGAAAAGGCAAACCGGTCCGGGAGCCTGGCAAGGCTCCCGGACCGGCGCAAAACGGCTTCCCAGGCCAAAATAGCCAACTTCCAAGGGGGATATCCGGCCCCGTTTGAGCGTCCTTGGCCGGTTGTCCGAAAAAATCGACTCCCGAAGTATTTTATTGGCCAAGAGCCCTGGGCGCGTCGTTTGCACTACCCAGGCTGACCATCAGGCTGTTGAGTTCCTGGGCCTGCCGGGCCAAATCGGACACCGCCTGGGCCGATTGGTGCATGGCCTGGGCGGTTTCGTGGGCAATGGCGCTGATGGATTCCACGGAGCGGTTGATTTCGTCGGAGGTGGCCGACTGCTGCTCGGCCGCCGTGGCGATGGCCCGGACCTGGTCGCCGGCCGCTTCCACCACGGAGACGATTTCGGTCAGGGCCGCCTCGGACTTTTCGGCCAGCCCCGAAGCCGTCTCGACCTTGGAAACGGCGCGCTCCACCCGGGAGACGGCATCAGCCGTGCCGCGCTGGATGCCGGCGATGGCCTGGCCCACTTCTTTGGTGGCGTTCATGGTTTTTTCGGCCAGTTTGCGCACCTCGTCGGCGACCACGGCGAAGCCGCGCCCGGCCTCGCCGGCCCGGGCCGCCTCAATGGCGGCGTTAAGGGCCAGCAGGTTGGTCTGGTCGGCGATGTCGGAAATGACGTCCATGATGGCCCCGATGCCCTTGGCCTGATCGCCCAGGCCGCGCATGTTGTCGGTCAGGACCACCGCTTCCTCGCGGATGGAGCCCACGGCGCTCTCCACGTCGGCCACGAGCTTCGCGCCGCCCCGAGCCTTGTCCCGGGCCAGTTCAGCGCTGCCGGCCGTGGCGGCGGCGTTTCGGGCCACTTCCATGATGGTGGCGTTCATTTCTTCCACGGCCGTGGCCGTCTCCTGGACGCGGCCGTTTTGTTCCTCGGCCCCGCGGCTGGACTGTTCAATCTGGGCCGAGAGTTCCTCGGAGGCGGCGGCCACCCGGTCGGCCACGGCCGAGGCGCTGGCGGCGGTTTGGGCGATGACCGCGTTTTGTTCCTCGATGTGCCGCTTTTGCTCGTAGAGTTCGGTGATGTCGTTCCAAAAGGAGATGGAGCCGAGCAGGGTTCCGTCGAGATCGTAAAACGGCGTGGTGCGCACGGCGATGCGCAGCTTGCGTCCGGCCACGGTGGTGAAGTCGTTTTCCGCCGCGAGCATTCGGCGCTCCTGGATGGCCCGGTCGGAAAGGGTGTTTTTGGCCGGATCGTTTAAATAGAACTGTCCCGAGGTTTGGCCGACGGCGGATTTGCCGGGTTCGTATTTGTCGAGGAGCCGGCTGATTTCCTCGTTGTGCCACAGCATCTTGAAGTCCGGCCCGACGATGCCGCAGGGGGAGGGGATGCCGTTTAACACGCCTTGGGCAAAGCCGAGTTTGGCTTTGAGTTCGGCCACCATCTGGCGCAGGTTTTCGCCGAAGGCCGCCAGTTCAGCCTTAAGCGGGCACTGGATGGCGGCGTCAAAGTCGCCGCCGGCCACCTTGGCGGTGAAATCGCTCAAGCACAGAAGCGGCCGCAGCATCAGCCGGCGGGTGATGAGCACAATAACGGCCACGGCCAGGGCGGCCACGCCCAGGCCCAGGGCTATCAGCGTATTGCGCTGTTCACCGGCCAGGGTCGTCATCTCGTCGGTGTAATAGGACATGCACACCAGCCAGTTCGTGGAGGGAATGCGGGCCACGGCCATGGCCTTGCGTTCGCCGTTCCAAAGATAATCGAAGGTGCCCGAGCCTTTGTCCATGGCCGCCTTGAAGGTCGGATTGGTGGCGAAGCTTTGCAGCAGCAGTTTCTTGTCCGGGTGGGAGATGAAATTGCCGTCGCTGTCGACCATGAAGCCGTAGCCGCGCTTTCCGAAGCGAATCGGATCCATGATGGCAGCGGTGAAACGTCCCCAAAGCGGGGCGGCGGCGATGCCGCCGAGGAGCTTGCCGTCCGGGCCATGCAAGGATTTGGCTACGACATAGATGAGTTCCGAGCTGGAGCCGGACTGGAAGACGGAGCGGCTGTGGACCGTGTCCTGCCCGGCCAGGATGGCTTTGACGTAATCCCGGTCCTTGCGGTCGCCGCCGCTGATGTCCTGTCCGTTGGCATTGTAGCCGGCCACGATCTTGCCGGAGGTGTCGAAGACGGAGAAGGAAAAGAAATCCTTATGATTGTTGATAAAGGAGAGCAGCACCCGCTGGGTCTCTTCCTTGTTTCCCGAAAAAACCGCCTTGATCTCGTCCTGGGCGGCCAAGGATTCGAGCACTGACGCCGTGCCTTTGAGATAAATGTCGGCGGCGCGGGCGGTGAGCGCTGCCGTTTGCTCCAAGCCGCTCTCCTGCACGTGTTCGATCATGGTGAACGAACTTTTCGCGACATAAAGCACGAGTGCCGCGACGCCGGCCAGAATGGTCGCGGCGACGGATGCGGCGATGATGGTGGTGATGCCTGTCTTGCCCATGGCGTTCTCCTTGGTGTGCGGCGTCCGATGCTGTTTTACGCCGTAACGGTTGTTGTTCTTGCGCCACAGCTGACTGTCACCACTCTTGGAACGACAAGCGGTCGGGTTATGGGCTGCTCGGGGCTAGCCCTGCGGTGTCGGCAACCACAGGGCGTCATGTAGGAAAGCGCCGTCCGAACGACCGCTGATGCGGACGGTGCGGACGGCGCCGAATGCGGACGACCCGGCGTCGCTTGTGGGCAATGGGGGTGATGTCTACTTTGAAAATCGGAAACCGGCAAGACTCACGTCAAAAATTTTTCCTGAGGCAGAGTGAGAGACCTGGCGTCCTGTTGTTGGAGACCGCGTATCAGTTCATTAAGATTGTTCGCCAGATCAGCCAATTCGCGCACCGCGTCGGCGCAGTGGTCCAAGGTGTCGGCAGCTTTGGCGGCCAGGGCGTTGATGTCGCCAACCGAAGTGTTGATGGCTTCGGTGGTGGCGGATTGCTGTTCGGCGGCGGCGGCGATGGACCGGACCTGATCGCCGGCGCCGGCCACCAGTTCGACGATGCGGGACAGGGCCTGGCCCGAGCGTTCGGACAGGCCGGTGGCGTCGGCCACCCGGGCGGCGGCCTGATCCATGCGGGAAGCGGTTTCGTCGGCCCCGCGCTGGATGCCGGCAATGGCCTGGCCCACGTCCTTGGTGGCGGCCATGGTCTTTTCGGCCAGCTTTCTCACCTCGTCGGCCACCACGGCAAAGCCCCGACCTGCCTCGCCGGCCCGGGCCGCCTCAATGGCGGCATTAAGGGCCAGCAGGTTGGTCTGGTCGGCGATGTCGGAAATGACGCCCATGATGGCCCCGATGCCCTTGGCCCGGTCGTCGAGTTCGCCCATGGTGGCGGCCAGGGCGGCGGACTGCTGGCGCACGGCGTCCACGGCCTTGGCGGCTTCTCCGGCCAGCCCGGCCCCTTCTCCGGCGGTGTCCCGGGCCTTTTCGGCCAGGCTGGCGGTGTCGCCGGCGTTTTTGGCCACGTCCATGATGGTGGCGGAAAGCTCGGCCACGGCCGAAGCGGTTTCCTGGACGCGGTGGCTTTGTTCCCGGGCCCCAAGGCTGGCTTCCCCGATGCTGCGGGCCAGATCGTCGGCGGCGGCGGCCATGCGATCGGCCACCTGGGAAGCCTGGCCGGCCAGACTGGAAATCAGCGCGTTTTGCTCCTCGATGCGGTTTTTCTGGCTCACGATGCCGGTCATGTCGTTCCAGAAGATGACGCAACCAAGCAGATTGCGGTCCATATCGTAAAACAGCGTGGTGTCCACATGCAGATGCAGGACACGGCCGCGCCGGGTGGTGAAGTCCAGGTCGAGGGAAAGCCCGCGCCCTTCGCGCAGGGTGCGTTGGGAAAGGGTTTCCCGATTCGGGTCGCCGTAGAAGAGTTGGCCGGTCACCTGCCCCTTGGCCGATTCCGGGGTGGCGTCGAGGTCGAGCAGGTCGATGGCCTGCCGGTTGAGCCACAGGATGCGCCCGTCCGGGCCGGCGATGGCGCAGGGGGCCGGGATGCCGTCGAGGACGCCCTGGGAGAAGCCGAGCTTATTTTTGAGGTCGGCCACCATGGCGCTGACGCTGGCCGCCAGCTCGGCCAGTTCAAAACGGAAGCGGCCGGCAAGCGTCGTCCCCAGGTTGCCGGCCGTGACCTTCCGGGCGTAGGCGGCCACCCGGGTCAGCGGGCGCAGCACCATGGCCCGGTTGGCCAGGGTGATGCCGGCCACGGCGGCGATGAGGCAGCAGGCCCCGATGATAAGGAGCAGGTTGCGCTGGGCGGCGGCGGTGGCCGTCATCTCGGCTTCGTAGGCGGTCATGCACACGACCCAGCCGGTGCGGGACACCGGCGCAAAGGCCATGACCTTGCGTTCGCCCTGCCAGTCGTAGGCGACCACGCCTTCCTTGCTGGCCAGGGCCTGCTTGGCGAAGGGCTGGTCGGCCACGTTTTTGAGCAGCATGTCCTTGTCAGTGGCGTGGGCGATGACGTTGCCCTTGCCGTCGAGCATGAGGCCGTAGCCGCGCGTGCCAAAGCGCAGAGGGTCGATGAAGTTCTTGGTGAAGACGTTCCATTTGGGGCACACGGCCACGCCGCCAAGCAGCTTGCCGTCCGGGCCGCGCACGGCCTTGGCCACCACGAAGATGAGGATGTCGCCGGTCTTGGCGCTCATGATCTGGTCGGTAAAAAAGGTGTCCTTGCCGCCGAGCACGGCCTTGACATAGTCGCGGTCGGAGCGGTCGCCGCCGGCCATGTCCTGCATGTTGGCGTTGTAGCCGGAAACGACCTTGCCTTTGAGATCGAAGGAGAAGATGGCCCAGTAGTGCTTGTAGCTCTCAATGTAGTTGCGAAACCGGTCCTGGGAGCGCTTGGCGTCGCCGGACAGGCCGGCAATGACGGCGTCCTGGGTGGCCAGGGCCCGGGCCACGTCGGCGGCGTCTTCGAGATAGAGGTCCAGGGTGCGGCTGGTGGAGGAGGCCAGCTGGCTTAAGGCCGTTTCCTGCAGGTCCGAGGCCATGCGAAAGGAGGTGCGCGAAACGTAGAGCACCAGCACGACGATGGCGACGGTGACGCAGCCGGCGACGAGCAGGGTGAGCACGGTGTTGACGCTGCCCTTGGCCATGGACCCTCCCCGGGGCTTGCGGTCCCTAGGGCGGCCGGAAGACCCGGCGGCGGCAAACGGCCAAGAGACGCCCTGAGACGCTGTTGGCAGGAATTATTACGGAACGGCAACGAAAAGCGCAACGGCAAAACGTGACTATATCCAGTTTGCCCGGCGCAAGCCGCCGGCCAGAATAGGGCGGCTTGCGCGCTCCTTGCAGAGGCCCGGACGGTGCGCGGGCGAGGGGTGGCGAGTTCGGGCTTGCGGCCGGCTTTTCGAGGCTTGGCGGGCCGCATGGTCTGGTCGGGATATCCTTGGTCTCGGGGTTGTCCAAGTCCGGCGGCTGCACCGATCTGAGGCGCAGTCGCCGGACGATTCATGAGCATTATGCGGTTGCCGCTTGTCGCGGCAGGCTTGTCCCGGTTTGGACGAGTAGTGACCCGCGCGCCGTGCTAAGCCGTCAGCGCGGCTTGGCCGCTGCCGCCCTTGATGTCGGATACCAGGGTGTTGAGTTCGTGGGCCTGGGCGGCCAGCTCGGTGACGGCCTGGGCGGACTGGCCCATGGCTTCGGCGGTTTCCGAGGCGATGCGGCTGATGGCTTCCACGGCCCGGTTGATCTCCTCGGAGGTGGCCGATTGCTCCTCGGCCGCCGTGGCGATGGCCCGGACCTGATCGCCGGCGGTTTCCACCACGGAGACGATTTCGCCCAGGGCGTCGCCGGAACGCTTGGCCAGGGCCGTGGCCTGCTCCACGGCGGAGGAAGCCTGTTCCACCATGGTCACGGTGTCGGCCGTGCCGCGCTGGATGCCGGTTATGGCCTGGCCCACTTCCTTGGTGGCGTGCATGGTTTTTTCGGCCAGCTTACGCACCTCGTCGGCAACGACGGCGAAGCCGCGTCCGGCCTCGCCGGCCCTGGCCGCCTCGATGGCGGCGTTAAGGGCCAGCAGGTTGGTCTGGTCGGCGATGTCGGAGATGACGCCAAGCACCGCGCCAATGCCTTGGGCCTGCTCGCCAAGGCCGTGCATGTTGGTCTTGAGCTTGTCGGCAGCCAGTCGCACCTTGTCCACGGCGGCCACGACATCCACCACCAGGCTGGCCCCTTCCCGGGCCTTGTCCCTGGCGGCGGCGGCGTTGCCGGCGGTCTCGCCGGCGTTTCGGGCCACTTCCAGGATGGTGGCGTTCATCTGCTCCACGGCGGTGACGGTTTCCTGGACCCGGTTGTTCTGTTCCTGAGCGCCTTGGTTGGCCTGTTCGATCTGGGCCGAGAGTTCCTCGGCGGCCGAGGCCATGCGGTCGGCGGTGTGGGAGGCGGCGTCGGCTGTGTCGGCCATGAGCGTGTTCTGGGCGGCGATGCGCTCCTGCTGGAGGTAGCGTTCGGTCTGGTCGTTCCAGAAGGAAATGGACCCGAGGAGATTGCCGTCCATGTCGTAGAAGGGGGTGGTGATGACGTCGATGCGCAGTTTTTTGCCCGAGGGGGCGGTGAATTCGTTGTGGGCAGTGATGACCCGGCGTTCGGCCAGGGCGCGGTCGGAGCAGGTCTCCCTGGAGGCGTCGTTCAAATAAAACTGGCCGGATTTCTGGCCAAAAAAGGTTTCAGGCGGGGCGGTTTTTTCCAACAGATCGCAGATCTGCTTGTTGGCCCAGAGCATGTTGCAGTCCGGCCCGACAATGCCGCAGGGGGCGGGGATGCCTTCCATGACCCCCTGGGCGAAGCCGAGTTTGTTTTTGAGTTCGGCCACCATGCGTTCCAAGTTGTGGGCCAGGCCGGCCAGTTCGAAGCGGAATCGGCCGGACAGCACGGCTTTGAGGTCGCCGCCGGCCACGGCGGCAGCGTAGGCGGCGATGGCGGCCAGGGGCGAGAGCACCACAATCTTGTTGAATATGATGATGAGCCCGGCCACGAGCGCCAGCACGGCCGCGCCGATGACCAGCAGTACGCTGCGTTGCCCCGAAGCCAGGGCAGCCATTTCCGATTCCGAGGCGGTCATGCAGACCAGCCAGCCGGTAGCGGGCACTTCGGCCACAGCCATGAACTTTCCCTCGCCCTTGAAATCGTACGCCATGATGCCGTTTTTGAGAGCCAGGGCACGATCCGAAATGGTTCTGTCGGCGGGAACCGAGAGCAGCATGGACTTGTCCTTGGCATGGGCGATGACGACGCCCTGGCCGTCCAGCATGTAGGCGTAGCCGGACTCGCCGAAGCGGACGGGGTCGAGATACCGTTTGGTAAAATTCTCCCAGATGGGGCTGACGATGACCATGCCGACGGTTTTGCCCGCCGCGTCCTTGACGACGTGGGCGGCCACGAAAAGGAGCGTGCCGCTGGTCTTGCCCTTGAGGATGGACTTGGTGACGTAACTTTCTTGCCCGGCCATGACGGCTTTGAAGTATTCCCGGTCGGCGTAGCTCGCTGCCAGCCCCTCGCCGCTTTTCAGGGCGCCGGCCATGGGTTTGCCGGACGTGTCGATAATGAGCGCGGAAAAGAGGTTGTCGGCGTTGGCGACAAACTGGCGCAGCATGGTTTGGGCGGCCTCGGGCGACCCCGACAGGGCTTCGGCCACGGTGGGCTGGCTGGCCAGGCTCTCCGCTTGATCCTCGGCGCTGCTGATGTAGAGTTCGAGGATGTTGCCGAGGTTTTTGGCGGTACGTTCCAGAGCTTCCTGCTCCAGGTCGAGAGAAATGTCGTAGGTTGATTTGGCGGTGTAGCCGATGATGGCGGCAATGCCGCAGAAAAGCGACGCCAGCACGGCAAGGGTCAGCACCTGATTGAGGCCAAGGCGTTTCATGGGGGATTCTCCTCGAATGGCGCGCTCCAAGACTCGGCGATGCGCAGGAGGGCGCGCCAAGGCTGGGGGCGGCGTCAGTAAAATTGGGGGTTCCTCGGGCCACGCTTGGCCGGAAACTGCTTACGGCGCGTGCGCCGCCGGCGTCTTGGCGGTCCGAGTTCCGATTGTCGCAACTAGGGAAAACACGGGCGGATTACTAGAACCGTTTTTTGGTTTTCTTTGACATTAAATAAATACCAAAATATTCCTTGGTCCAGCATTCGGGGAGGTTTTGGCATGACGTCGGGAAGGCCACGGTCGGTGCGGCTGGGCGGGACGGGCGACAAGCTCTATATGGCGCTCAAGCTTCTGGGGCTGTCCTGGAGCACCAGGGTTGAGGCCGAGCGGCTGACCAGCGACGGCCACTGGCGGCAATGCCGGCTGCCGCGCAGCGTCAACACCGTGCTGGAAGACATCCGCTGCGGCATGGCCGCCGAGCGTCTGGAGCGCTACGCCCAGTTCTTCAAGGTTCCGGCCGGGCTGTTTCTCGACGACGCCGTCGGGGCCTATGCCGCCGAGTTTGCCTGCCAGATCTTGAAAAGCCGCCACGACGCCCGGGCCGTCAGCCCCCTGGACTACGGGCGGGGCGTGGCCAGCCTGGAGCTGCTCAACCGCCAAAACGACGCGCTCTATTTAAACGACCTGCTCGGGCTGCTTGGCGGCTGTTATGATCTGGTTGTGCGCACCGCGCCCTCGAACGTCTGGCTCCTGGGCGCGGTCGTCATCGGCGAACCGGCCGACGGCGCTCTGCAGGCCGTGGGCGTGCTGGCCGTGCCCGACGCGCCGGTGGATTTTCACGGCCGGGTCTTTCGTTGGCACAACTACCTGCATGTGCATTACGCCTCGGCGGACAACCAGCTCCTTGGCTACATGATGACCCCCGATCCCCTGCAATCGGTGCTGGTGCGCCACCGGCGGCCGTTTTTCATGAAGCTTCACGCCTTGTCCGGCAATCTGGTGCCCGCAGCCCAACCAGACCTTTCGATCCTCTACGTCCTGCGCCGGGGGGAGCCTCCGGCGGCCTTCAAAGCCTTGCGCCAGGCAGCTGTTGAGCGGCCGGTTCTGGAACGGGGGCACCCCCGCTATGCGGCGGTCATGGAGATGCTGGCTCGAGCCGAGGACGATCCAGGCGAAAGCGCCACGGCCGGCTCCTGACCCCGGCAACGCTCTCGGGAGGTTCGTCCGCCATGCGACAGGACAGCTTTTCCGACCCGGCCGTCCTGTCGCGCTTCCGGGAGGGACTCGCCGCCAGTCGCCGGCCGGGACGGGTCCGGTAGCCGCCGACGGCAACGCGCCAAAGGAAACGGCCCTTTCCGGTTTTGCCGGAAAGGGCCGTTTGGCGTGGCGAAACGTCGTCGCGCGTCAGGAGGCGATGGCGGCCTGGCCGCCGCTGCCGCCCTTGATGTCGGCCACCAGGGCGTTGAGTTCGTGGGCCTGGGTGGCGAGTTCCGCCACGGCCTGGGCGGACTGGCCCATGGCGTCGGCGGTTTCCGAGGCGATACGGCTGATGGCGTCCACGGCCCGGTTGATCTCCTCGGCGGTGGCCGACTGCTCCTCGGCCGCCGTGGCGATGGCCCGGACCTGATCGCCGGCGGCCTCGACCACCGAGACGATCTCCCCAAGGGCCGCGCCCGAGCGCGAGGCCAGGGCCGTGGCTTGATCCACGGCCGCAGCCGCCTGATCCACCATGGTCACGGTGTCGGCCGTGCCGCGTTGGATGCCGCTGATGGCTTGGCCCACTTCCTTGGTGGCGTGCATGGTTTTTTCGGCGAGCTTTCGCACTTCGTCGGCAACGACGGCGAAACCGCGACCGGCCTCGCCGGCTCGGGCCGCCTCGATGGCGGCGTTAAGGGCGAGCAAGTTGGTCTGGTCGGCGATGTCGGAGATGACGCCCAGCACCGCGCCAATGCCCTGGGCCTGTTCGCCCAGCCCCCGCATGTTGGTCTTGAGCTGTTCGGCGGCGTCGCGCACCTTGTCCACGGCCTCCATGACGTCCACGACCAGCTCGGCCCCTTCGCGGGCCTTGTCCCGGGCGGCGGCGGCGTTGCCGGCGGTCTCGCCGGCGTTTTTCGCCACTTCCAGGATGGTGGCGTTCATCTGTTCCACGGCGGTGACGGTTTCCTGGACCCGATTGTTCTGTTCCTGCGCGCCGTGGTTGGCCTGTTCGATCTGGGCCGCGAGCTGCTCGGCGGCCGAGGCCATGCGGTCGGCGGTGTGGGAGGCGGCGTCGGCGGTGTCGGCCATGAGTACGTTCTGGGCGGCGATGCGTTTTTGCTGGTTGTGGAGTTCGGTCTGGTCGGTCCAGAAGGACAGCGCGCCCAGCAGCGTGCCGTCCATGTCGTAAAACGGCGTGGCGACGATGTGGACGTTAAGGGTGCGGCCCGAGGGGGTGACGTATTCGCTGTCGGCTTCCTGGGCCTGGCGCAGGGCCAGGGCGCGGTCGGAGCGGGTCTCCTTGGAGGCGTCGCCCAGGAAGAACAGGCCGGACTTCTGGCCGACGTAGCTGGCCGGGGCTTCGGGCTTTTCCAGCAGGTCGCAGATCTGCTGGTTGGCCCAGAGCATGTTGCTGTCCGGGCCGACGATGCCGCAGGGGGCGGAGATGCCTTCCATGACGCCCTGGGCGAAGCCGAGCTTGTGTTTGAGTTCGGCCACCATGCGTTCGAGGTTGCGGGCCAGCCCGGCCAGTTCGAACCGGAAGCGGCCGGTGAGGGCGGCTTTGAGGTCGCCGTCGGCCACGGCGGCGGCGTAGGCGGCGATGGCGGCCAGGGGCGAGAGCACCACCACCTTGTTGAAAATGATGATAAGCGCGGCCACAAGGACAAGGGCGGCCGCGCCGATGGCGATGAGCACGTTGCGCTGCCCCACGGCGCGCTGGGCCAGTTCGTCCGAAGAAACAGTCATGCACACCAGCCACTGGACGCCGGAGATCTGGGCCACGCCCATAAACTTTTTTTCGCCGTTGTAGGTATAGTCCATGACGCCGTTTTTGAGCGCCAGGGCGCGTTCGCCGATGGTGCGGTCGGCGGGCTGTTTGAGCAGGAGCGACTTGTCCTTGGCGTGGGCGATGATGCGGCCCTGGTCGTCGAACATGAAGCCGTAGCCGGTCTCGCCGAAGCGGATGGGGGACAGGTATTTGCGGATGAGCCGGTTCCAGTCCGTGGCCAGCACGATCATGCCCCGGGATTTGCCGTCCGGGCCGTGAACGGCGTGGGCCGTGAGGAAATAGGGCTTGCCGGCGTCGTCGAGGCGGATTTCGCCGCTGGTGAAGTCGTCGCTGCCGGCCGTGATCTTCTTGAAAAAGTCCCAGTCCTTATAGGAGTCGGCCAGGGGTTTGCCCGATTTGTAGACGCCGGAGACGGCCTTGCCGTCGGTGTCCACCACGGCCACGGCCAGCAGGGAGGTGGAGCTTTTGAGGTAGCCCTCCAGCATCTTCTGGGCCCGGTCGGGCGCGCCGATGAGCGCTTCGAGAAAGATCGGCAGCGAGGCCAGGGTATCAACGCTTTCCTTGGCATTGTCGAGACTTAAGCCGATCAGATTGACCATGTCCGTGGCCGTGCGCTGAAGTTCCTCCTCTTGCAGGGAGGTGGAAATCTCGTTGGTGGAGACGGCGGCGTAGGTGATGATGGCGGCGATGCCGCAAAAAAGCGAGACGATGACGGCCAGGGTCAAAACGGCGTTGAGGCCCAGTCGACGCATGACGATACTCCCGGATGCGGTGGTTGCGGGGGCTGCCCCGGCCGACGGCCGACGCGGCAGCCGGATTTCCGGCAGCCGGTCGTTTGCCAATCTTGCAAAAAGCCGATGGCCCCTCGTGCCTGGGAAATACTGAAAAGCCCGACGGCAAGCCAGCAGTTTTTGGCGTTGCGACAATCGCGGGACAGGGGGGCCGTCCCGAACGCTGCGGCCGGCGGCGCGGGAGTAGCGTCGGCCTGTCGTTGCGGGGCGGTCAATCCGGCGGCGGGGGCAAAGCGCCACGCCCCCACCCCCCGCCGGGGCGGGCGGTCGCGGGCGCCGGGCGGCAAAGGGGTTCTCGTCCGAAGCGTCACGCGCCAAGGGCGGGGCGTGACTCGCTGGATTGCATGTCGGCCACCAGGCTGGAGAGGCCCTGAGCCTGATCGGCCAGATCGGTGACGGCCGTGGCGGACTGGATCATGGCGTCGGCGGTTTCTCCGGCAATGCGATTGATGGCGGCCACGGCCCGGGAAATCTCCTCCACCGTGGACGACTGTTCCTCGGCGGCGGTGGCGATGGCCTGGACTTGCTCGCCGGCGCTGGAAACCATGGTCACGATGTCGGTGAGGGCTTCGCCCGAGCGACGGGCCAGGCTGGTCGCTTCCTCGACGCTGGCCACGGCCTCGTCCACCATGGCCACGGTTTCGGCTGTGCCCTGCTGGATGCCGGCGATGGCCTGGCCCACCTCGCGGGTGGCGGTCATGGTTTTTTCGGCAAGTTTGCGGACCTCGTCGGCCACCACGGCGAAGCCGCGTCCGGCCTCGCCGGCCCGGGCCGCCTCAATGGCGGCGTTAAGCGCCAGCAGGTTGGTCTGGTCGGCGATGTCGGAGATGACGTTCATGACCGCGCCGATGCCCTGGGCGCGTTGGCCCAGGCCGGACATGGTGTCCTTGAGGCTGGCCGCCTGCTGGCGAACGGCGTTGACCGCGCCGACGACGTCGTTGGCAAGTCCGGCCCCCCGCCGGGCCATTTCCTGGGCCTGCTCGGCGCTCCTGGCGGTTTCGGCGGCGTTTTTCGCCACTTCGACTATCGTGGCGTTCATTTGCTCCACGGCGGTGGCGGTTCCCTGGACCCGGTCGCTTTGTTCGGTGGCGCCCTGGCTGCATTGTTCGATCTGGGCCGAGAGCTGCTCGGCGGCCGAGGCCATGCGGTCGGCCACCGAGGCGGCTTCGCTGGCGGTGCGGCCGATGAGTCCGTTTTGGGCTTCGATATGGAGCTGTTGGCGGCGCAGTTGGGTGAGGTCGGAGAACAGGGCCACGCCGCCGAGGCAGACGCCGTCGAGGTCGAACAGCGGGGCCGCGTCGATCTGGGTGAAGGCGGCGCTGCCGTCGCGGGCCGGAACCTCGGCCTGGACGCCGGTGAGGGCCCGGCCTTCGGCAATGGCCCGGGCGGTGATGGTCGGGCGGTCGGGGTCGCCGTAGAAGAACTCCCCGGCCATCTGGCCGAGGTAGTCCTCGGGTCGGCCGGGGGCTTTGATGAAGTCCAAAACAGGTTGATTGAGGAAACGCAGGGAGCCGTCCGGCGCGGCAACCACGCAGGCCAGCGGCATGGCGTCGAGCAGGCCCTTGGCAAAGCCCAGGCGCGTTTTGAGTTCGTCCACCATGTGGCGCACATGGCCGGCCAGGGCGGCGAGTTCGTACCGGAAGGACCCTTCGAGCTTCACGCCGAAGTCGCCGTCGGCGACGCGGTCGGCAAAGGCGTTGATGGCGGCCAGGGGGCGCAACACCAGCCGGCGGGCGAGGACGGCGATGACGGCAGTGATAAGCGCCACCACGGCCAGCCCCATGGCCAGCAGCATGTTGCGCTGACTTGCGGCAGCGGCGCCCAGATCGGCCTTGGAAGCGGTCATGCCGACGTACCAGCCTGTGGCCGGCGACTGGACGACGGCCATGGTCTTGGCCTCATCCTTCCACATATAGTCAAAAACGCCGTGCTTCACCTGCATAAGGCGGCGGATAAAATCCAGGCCGGTGACGTCGCGTCCGGCCATGGTCGGGTCGCCGGCGTGGGCGGCCACGACGCCGGCCTCGTCCAGGACGAAGCCGTAGCCCTTTTCGCCAAAGCGCAAGGGGGCGATGAGGGCCGTCACGGCCGGCCCCACGTCGCAGCACACGGCGACGCCGCCAAGGAGCTTGCCGTCCTTGGCGCGCACGGCGTTGGCCGCGACCATGATGCGGGAACCGCCGTTCTTTGCGGCCAGGGTGGCTTTGGTCAAAAAGGCGGAAGCCCCGGACTGCAGGGCCTGGACATAAGGCCGATCAGCATAGGAAGCGCCGGCTTCAAAGACTTTGCCGGCGGCGTCTCGTCCGGCCAGCAGGCCTCCGGCCGCGTCGAAAACGACAACGGAACGTACGCCTTTGAAGCTGGCGAGGGTTTCCACGAGCACGCTCTGGGCTACGGCCGGATTGCCGTCAAAAGCTTCCCGGATGCCCGAACGCAGGGACAGGGCGGCGGCCAGTTCCGACGCCTGGCCGGCGTAGAGGTCCAGGGTTTGGCTGACCGCCTCGGCGGATTGGCGCATGGACTGTTCGGCCAACTGTTCGGCCGTGGCCGTGGTGGTGGCGGAGACGTAGGCGAGCAGGCCCAGGATGCCGGCCAGGACCGTGGCGCAGACAGCCAGGGTGAGCACGCCGCTGATGCCGATGGTACGCATGGGAGACTCCTTTGCGTCGGGACAGTGGGACGCGGCGGAGCCTAGAAGGGGCATGTGACGGATTGAGGGCGGTTGTGGGGACTATACAAGAAACAGCCCTGGGCGTATTGTCATCATGGCGTGAAAAAGCCGCGTAGCGCCCAAGAGTTCCGTACCTGCGCCCCAGGAGACCGCCCATGAGCAACGGCGTATTCCTTCTCGTGCTGATCGGCCTCGGCTTTGCCTTTCTCATCTACTTTCACCAGCGCTCCAGGAACTACCAAGAGCGCCATCCCGGAGAGGATAACCCGGTGGACAAGTGGCTGACGGGCAAGGACAAGGAGGATGAGGACGATTCGGACGCGAAGCGTTGAACGGCGGACGGCGGCAACGCGCCAGGGCGCATTGCCGCCGGATAGGCTTGGAGAACGGGTATCCCAGCCTCGTGTCAGGCTTGGGATACAGTGCTACGGCAAAAACCGTCCGGTCACCGAATTGGGATCGGCTTTGAGTTCCTCGGGCGTGCCCTTGGCCACGATGCGCCCGCCGCCTTCGCCGCCGCCCGGGCCGAGGTCGATGACGTGGTCCGAGGCCGCCACCACGTCGGTGTTGTGCTCGATGACCACCACGCTGGCCCCCTTGTCCACCAGCCGATGCAGCACGGTGATGAGCTTGCCCACCTCCTGCATGTGCAGGCCCGTGGTCGGTTCGTCCAGGATGTAGAGCGCCCCGGGCAGGCTCCGCTTGCCCAGCTCCCGCGAGATCTTGATGCGCTGGGCCTCGCCGCCGGAGAGCGTCGTGGCCGGCTGGCCCAGGTGCAGGTATTCCAGGCCCACTTCCTCCAGCACTTCCAGACGACGGTCCAGCACCGGATAGTTCTCGAAAAACTCCCGGGCCTGGCGCACGGTGAGGTCCAGCACCTCGGCGATGTTGAGGCCCTTGTAGCGCACGTCCAGGGTCTCGCGGTTGTAGCGCAGCCCGCCGCAGACTTCGCAGGTGACGTAGATGTCGGGCAGAAAGTGCATCTCCACCCGGATCTGCCCGTCGCCGCCGCAGGCCTCGCAGCGCCCGCCCTTGACGTTGAAGCTGAAGCGCCCGGGCTTGAAGCCGCGCCGCTTGGCGTCGGGGGTGGTGGTGAAGATGTCGCGGATCTCATCGAACACCTTGGTGTAGGTGGCCGGGTTGGAGCGCGGGGTGCGGCCGATGGGCGTCTGGTCGATGCTGACGATCTTTTCGATAAGTCCCGCTCCCTCGATGCCGGCGATGGCCCCGGGCGCGTCCACCTTGATGCCCTTGGACAAGGCCAGGTGCTTGTACAGCGTATCCATGACCAGGGACGACTTGCCCGAGCCGGACACGCCCGTGACACACACGAGACACCCCAGCGGAATGGTCGCGTCGATGTTTTTCAAGTTGTTGGTGGTCACGCCGCGCAGCACAAGTTCGCCCTTGGGCGGACGGCGCGATTCGGGGCGGGGCGAGGCGGCCTCGCCCCGCAGATATTTGCCGGTAAGCGATGTGGGCGAGGCCAGCATGCCGGCCACGTCGCCCTGGTAGACGATCTCGCCGCCAAGCCGGCCCGAGCCGGGACCCAGCTCAATGACGTGGTCGGCGCTTTTGATGGTGGCTTCGTCGTGCTCGACCACGAGCACGGTGTTGCCCCGGCCCTGGAGCTGGCGCAGGGTCGCCAGCAGCCGGTCGTTGTCCCGGGGGTGCAGGCCGATGCTCGGCTCGTCCAGGACGTAGGTGACGCCGACCAGGCCCGAGCCGAGCTGGCCGGCCAGACGGATGCGCTGGGCCTCGCCGCCGGACAGGGTGGCCATGTTGCGCGACAGGGACAGGTATTCCAGGCCAACGCCCGAGAGAAACTTCAAGCGGTGGTTGAGTTCCTTTAAAAGCGGCTCGGCGATGACCGCCTCGGCCCCGGTAAAGTCCAGGCCGGCCAGCCACGGCAGGGCGCGGTCGATGGGCATGGCGCAAAAATCGGCGATGCTGGCCCCGGCCACGCGAACGGCCAAAGCCTCAGGGCGAAGGCGTGCCCCGCCGCAGACCGGACACGGCCGGGACTGGCGGTAGCGGGCCAGTTCGTCATGCCAGACCGGGCCGAAGGACTGGCCCTTTTCAAGCAGGCTCACCACCCCGGCCCAGCCAAAGGCGGCGTCGCCGTAATACAGCGCCTGGAGCGCCTCGGGGGTGAAATCGGCCAGCTTGGTGGCCAGGGTGAAGCCGTGGCGCGCGCCCAGGTTTTCCAGCTGCTTGCTGTAGCGGGCCAGGGCCCGTTCGCTCTTCCAGGGCAGGATGGCCCCTTCGGCCAGGGACAGGCCCTTGTTGGGGGCCAGCAGAGCCGGCTCGAAGTATTCCACCGCGCCGATGCCCGAACAGGCCGGGCAGGCCCCCTGGGGGCTATTAAAGGAAAAGAGCTGGGGCGAGGGGCGCGGCACGCTGATCTTGCAGGTGGGGCAGGACGAGGCCGTGGAGAAGATGCGGTCCTTGGCCTTGCCCTCATGGTCGGCGATGTAGATGCGGCCGTCGCCCTGGGCCAGGGCCAGCTCCACCGAATCCGACAGGCGCGAGCGGATGCCGTCCTTGACCACCAGCCGGTCCACCACCAGATCGATGTTGTGGCGCTTGTTTTTTTCCAGCTCCGGCAGCGGCTCCAGGGGCACGATCTGGCCGCCCAGGCGCACCCGGGCAAAGCCCTGGCTCTTGAGCTTTTTGAGCCTGTCGGCGTGGGTCCCCTTTTGATGCTCCACCAGCGGGGCCAAAAGCAGCAGCTTGGAGCCTTCGGGCAGGGCCAGGATGTCACCGATGATTTCGTCGGCGGTGCGGGCGGTGATGGCCTCGCCGCATTTGGGGCAGTGGGGCTTGCCCAGGCGGGCGAAAAACACGCGCAGGAAATCGTAGATCTCCGTCACCGTGCCGACCGTGGAACGGGGGTTGCGCGTGGCCGTCTGCTGCTCCAGGGAAATGGCCGGGGACAGGCCCTCGATCTTGTCCACCTGCGGCTTGTCCATCTGGGGCAAAAACTGCCGGGCGTAGGCGGACAGCGATTCCACGTAGCGCCGCTGGCCCTCGGCGTAGACAATGTCAAAGGCCAGGGTGGATTTGCCGGACCCTGACGGGCCGCAGACCACCACGAGCTTGTCCCGGGGAATGTCCAGGGTGAGGTTTTTGAGATTGTGCTGGCGCGCGCCTTCGATGCGAATCCGGGGAGTCTCGTCCATCATGCCTCCAAACTGCAAACGACAAGGACGCAAAATAAGGACCTTGGGCGGAAAGGCAAGGGCGTTTGCCAAAATGTCGCGGATCGGGCACAACTTGAAGGATAATGGACTGCTTTCTGATTGAGGCCGGGGCGTTTTTCGGGCCAACCGGCTTCTGGGGTCGTTGCGGCTAAAACTCGTTTACATTATGTCGATCTTGCCGGGGCGCCCGCGCGGCGCTGCACGGCAAAGGAGCGACCATGCGCTACGAGGTCCCCTTTGTGCCCGATCCGGCCTACGGCGCGCTGCTAGCCGGCGCGGCGGACAGGCTGAACGGCGTCTACTTCCGCCTCGGGCCCGAAACCCCGGACGCCCGGATGCCCGGCTTGGCCGATCCCTCGCCCATGGAATTGGCCGCCGGCTTGTCGGGCTTGCCGCCCATGCCCCGCTTGGGCCTGCTCAACGCCGCCTTCCACGCCCAGGAAACCCTGTCCAAGGACGGGCTGCGCGACCTGCTCATGCTCCTCGACGGCTATCTGGCGGCCGGGGCGCTGACCGGCATTGTTTACGCCGACCAGTACCTGCTCCAGGCCTTGTCCGACGCCTCGCCAACGGTTGCCCGGGAGCTGTGCGCCGTGCCGGGCATCAATTTCCGGCTGGACAGCTTCGAGCGGGCGGCGGCCGTGGTGGACGCGGCTTGCTCCACCCGGTTTCGCCCGCCGCCGCGCATCATCCTTGACCGCGACGTCAACCGCGACCTGGACGGGTTGACCGCCATGGCCGGGAAGCTGCGCCGGGAGTGGCCGGACATGGGGCTTGGGCTTATGGCCAACGAGGGTTGCCTGTACGCCTGCCCCTTCAAGCAGGCCCACGACGCCCACATTGCACTGTCGCGGCTGGCCGCCTGCCGGGTCGGGCCGGACCTCAACCGCGACCTGGGCTGCTTGCGCTCCTTTGCCGAAGCGCCGGGACGCCTGCTCGCCTCGCCCAGCATCCGCCCCGAGGACGCCGGGCGCTACGAAGGCGTCGTCGATTGCCTGAAGCTGTGCGGCCGCAGCCGGCCGGCGGCCGATGTGCGGGCCATTGTCGCGGCCTATCTCGACGGCCGGTTTGACGGCAATCTGATCTGGCTCCTGGACGCCCAGGAGATGCTCTCCGACCGTTTCGCCATCGACAACGCCGCCTTGCCCGAGGATTTCTTCGAGGTTACGACGTCGTGCTCCCGGCGCTGCGCCGCCTGCCGCTATTGCGACGAACTGGCCGAGGGGCTGCTTGTCACCCGCGCCCCCGGCCTTGTGCCCTACGGAACCGGCTGACGGCAAAGAGTCGGCCGGCCGGGCTACAGGCTTGGCCGGTAGCGGGTGGGGTCGGCCACGCCGGCTTCCTCGAAGCCTTTCTTGCGCAGCAGACAGCTGTCGCAGCGACCGCAGGCCAGGCCGTCCGGGTCCGGGTCGTAGCAGGAATGGGTCAGGCCATAGTCCACGCCCAGGCTCGTGCCGAGTTCCACAATGCCGGCCTTGGACAGGTGCAACAGCGGGGTGTGGATACGGATGGAAAGGCGGCCTTCCACCGCTTCCTTGACGGCCAGGTTGGCCATGGCCTCAAAGGCGCCGATGAATTCCGGCCGGCAGTCTGGATAGCCCGAGTAATCCAAGGCGTTGACGCCGATGTAGATGTCGCTGGCCCCGAGCACCTCGGCCCAGCCCAGGGCCATGGACAGGAAGATGGTGTTGCGGGCCGGCACGTAGGTGACCGGAATGTCGGCTTCCATTTCGCCAATATCGCGGTCCTTGGGCACGTCGATGTCGGCCGTCAGCGCCGAACCGCCGATGGCCCCCAGCGGCAGGGGCAGAATCAGGTGGCTCGTGACCGCCATGGCCTTGGCCACCCGGCGGGCGGCTTCCAGCTCCACCTTGTGGCGTTGGCCGTATTCGAAACTCAGCGCGCACGGCAAAAATCCGTCGCGCCGGGCCACGGCCAGGCAGGTGGTGGAATCCAGGCCCCCAGAAAAAAGGACCACGGCTTTTTTTTGTATGTCAGTCGTCATGGCGGCCGTCTCCTTGTCAGACGCCCCGGGCGTCGGGGCTCCAGATGTGCTTGTGCAGTTGCAGCCCCAGGCGGGCCTGGACCCGGTCGGCCACCATCCAGGCGGCCAACTCGGCCGGGGCAAGTGTCGCGGCCACGGGCGAAAAATGGACGATGTGCGTGCGCCAGACCCGTGAGGAGATGTCCAGGGCGAAATCGTAATCGGTCCGGTCGGCAAGCACGAATTTCACCTCGTCGTGGGGGCGCAGCCGCTCCAGATTGCCGTAATCGTTGCGATGCTCCATGCCGCTGCCCGGGCATTTGACGTCCACCACGGCCGTGGCCCGGGCATCGAGCACGGCGATGTCGAGGCTGCCGTTGGTCTCGACCAGCACGGTCAGGTCCAGATCGCACAGGCGCTTGACCAGCTCCGGGGTCTGCGGGGCCAGGAGCGGCTCGCCGCCGGTCACTTCCACCAGCGGCAGCCCCAGCCCGGCCAGGGCGGCCGTGGCGTCGGCCACGGTCATTTCGGCGTAGGAATCGCCGGCATGCAGGGTGTCGCACCAGCGGCAGGCCAGATTGCAGCCCGACAGGCGCAAAAAACCGCAGGGCCAGCCGGCATAGCTCGACTCGCCCTGGATGCTGGCAAATATTTCGTGAACCTTGAGCATCACGCCTCGCGGCAGGTGGCGGCCAGGCCACGGCTTTCCACCACGGTCACGGCCGTCACGCGCACCCGGCCGTCATCAAGCCGCTCCTTGAGCTTGGCCAGGATGTAGCCGGCCAGCACCTCGGCCGTGGGCGGATCAAGGGTGGGAACGTCGTTTAAGCAGGCATGGTCCAGATCGGCGAAAATGGCGTCCATGGCCGTGCGGACATCCAGGAAATCGGCCACCATGCCGTTTATCAGGCTTTCGGCGCAAATTTCGGCCGTGACCTGGAAATTGTGGCCGTGCATGGCGGCGCAGGGGCCGGGATGGCCCGGCAGACGGTGGGCGGCGCTGAAATCGCCGGCAACGGCGATGGTGTAGATCGGCGGCATGGCTGGGACTCTCCCTGGCGTTGAACATCGGGGCGAGGAAAGCTATGGAGGGTCGCCCGAAAGGTCAAGACAACCACGGCCGCTCCCGGCCGTCAAGGAGACGTACCCATGCCGCATCGCGTACCCAGAGACGACATCAGCACACTCAAAACCCTCGGCCAGGGGGCCACGGTCTACCCGAGAAACGTCACCCCCGGCCTGCTCGAAACCTTCCCCAACGCCTTCCCGGACCGGCGTTACGACATCACCTTCGCCTCCGACGAGTTCACGAGCCTGTGCCCCAAGACCGGCCAGCCCGACTTCGGCACCATCACCATCCGCTACGTGCCCGACAAGCTGTGCATCGAATCCAAGTCGCTCAAGCTCTACCTCTTCAGCTACCGCGACGAAGGCGCTTTCATGGAAACCCTCACCAACCGCATCCTCGATGACCTCGTGGAAGTCTGCCAGCCGCACCATATGGAAGTCACCGGCGACTTCGCCGCCCGGGGCGGCATCACTATTTCGGTGACGGCGACGTTTGTGAAAGAGAAGAAATAGGGAGAGATAGGAGGAAGATGCCTCCGGCGGCCAAAGGGGCTGAGCCCCTTTGGAATCCCCGAAAGGGGGATGTCTGGGGCGGCGACGGGTGGAGGGACAAAGCGTTGGAGCATTCCCGAAAGGGAATGAAAGGCGGTCAGCCCCTAGGGCGGCGGGCCAGGCGGCCGGCGCGCAGGCGGTCGAAGAGGCTGGCCGGCGACAGCCGCCGCCGCAGGGCCGACGGGCCATGGTCGCGCCGCCACAGGCGCAAGAACCAGGCTCCCCACAGCACCAGACAGGCGTTGTACTGCAGCCACAACAAAAACAGCACCGCCCCGCCCAGGGAACCGTATACGAGTTCGTAGCGCCCGCCATGGGCCACGAACTGCCCGAAAGCCGCCGTCACCGCCCAGGCCGCCACGGCAAGCAAGACCGACACGCCGGCGATGGCCCGAAGCGGCCGCCGCCCCGGCAAAAACAGCAGATAGGCGGCGGCGAACATGCCGGTCAGGCAGAGAACGCCCCAGGCCGCCGACCACTGGCGCGCCAGACTCCCGCGCGGCTCCAGGCGCGGCAGATAGGCCAGATACAGGGCCGCCGTCAGCGCCCCCAGAAACAGCACGCCGGCCACGGCCCCCCAGGCCGCGCTCATCAATCGCGCGGCCAGGGCCGGCTGTTGTTCCGGGGCCGCCTCGCCAAGAGGCCGGCGTAGCGCCCGGCGAAACGCGCCCAGAAACAGCCACGACGACCACAGCACAAACACCGCGCTTTCCAGGGAAAACCCCGGCGAGGCCCACAGCAGCCGCCTGGCCCGGGAGACCAGCAGTTCGTCGATATACGGCGTGAGGATGGCGAGCTGGCGGCGTAGGGCCATTTGGCCGGTCCAGTCCTCGCCCGACACCGCCCCGCACAGGGCCAGCATGGCAAAAAGCAGCGGCACCGAAGAGAGCAGCGCGTAAAAGGCCAGGGCGGCGGCTTGGGTCGGCCCGCCCGAGCGGAAAAAGGCGGCCGTGGCCTTGACGGACAAGCGTCCGACCTCCCGTAGCCAGGCGGTCATTTCCCGCCGCCGCAACCGGGGCGACGTCAAGGCTTTGCGCCCCCGGCCAGCCAGGCCGCCCAGCCCAGGGGCGCGCCGCCGGGATTGGCCCGGGCGTAGTCGTAAAACCGGCGCAGAAAGTCCAGGCGCTGCCGGGCCAGGGCGTCGCGGCCCGGGGCGCTGCCGCCGCTGGTCTTGGCCAGATCCGAGCCGCCCAGGGCCTTTTGGCGGGCGATGATGTCCTCGAAAGCCACGGCCTGAGCATTTCGCAGCATGTCGACCAGGGTCATGAAGGTGGTGGTGCGTCCGGCCCCGCCCCGGCAGTGGAAATGCAGCCAGACGTCCGGGGGCAGGCTGCGGGAGAATCGCACGAACCGTTCGACCACGGCGTCGTCGGGCCGGGTATGGTCGGACACGGCCAGGCGCAGATAGCCCAGGCCCAGGGACGCGGCGGCCTGGGCTTCGCTGACGGCGGGCAGCGGACCGAGCGTCAAGGGTGTGGGGCCGCCGCGCTTGGCTTCCCGGGCCACGACGATGTCCGGCCGCTCATCGATGGCGGCCAGGAGGGCGGCTTCGGCCTCGGCCACGAAAGCAGCGTCGCGGCCCGGGTTGCCCTGGTTGTCGGGCAGCCGCCAGGACACGGCATTACCGCCGAGAAAACCGTGGGATTCCCGGCGCAGATCGACGATGACGGCGCGCGGCGGAAATTGTTCGCGCATAAGGGCCAGCCCGGCCAGGGAGAACTGGCTGCTGCCGGAGACGCGCAGCCCGTTTAAGCCCTCCCGTGAGGGGACGGCAGCCCCGTCCGACGCGGTCAGGGGGAAAAAACAGGTGCGAAACCGATGGGGCAGGGCGCTGGCGGCAGGGGCGTCCAGGGTCAAAACCCCGACGTCCGGTCCGGGTTCGGCCGAGGCGGCAGCGCTCGGACCGGCCAGGAACAGGGCCAACACCACGGCCAGCAGCCCGGCCAGGGGCCAGGGCACCGCAAGGCGCGGCCGAGCGGACCGGCGAAGCCGGCGGCACGACGGCGGCAGGGCGGACATGGCTTCCTCCTGTTACTGGGCCAGCCCCAGGGCGCTGCGGACTTCGGCCCGGGCGGCGGCGTACTGTTGCTGGAATTCGGGGCTGTTGAACAAGAAGGCGGCGATGACCGTGCCGGCGATGCGGCCGGCGGCCACGTCGCTGGGGTAGTGCACGCCGCCGATCTCGCGGTTGAAGCGGTACTGCTCGGCCCGGGCCGCCAGGGCTTGGGCCTTTTCCGGGACCATGTTGGCCAGGATGATGGCCATCAAGGTGCCGTAGGTGGAATGGCCGCTGGGGTAGGAGGCGTTGCCGGGCTTGGGCACGCAGGGATCGATTTGCGCACTGACGGCATAGGGTCGGGGGCGGTCCCAGTGCTTTTTGGCGTTGCCGAGGATGGCGTCGCCGTTATCCTTGACCGCCTTGAAAAAGGCCGCCGCGACCGGCAACTTTTCGGCCGTGAACTGCGGCCCGACGACATCGGCGAAGCGGAAGACCTCGCGGGCGGCGTCGGCCTGGGCAAAGGCCACCATGTCCGGGGTGCGGTCCTTTTGCAGTTGCAGGAGCAGGGCGATTTCGTCGCGCTGCTCGGCCGAATCCATGGCTGGCGGCGGCGGCAGCAGCCGGGCCAGATCGACTTGCCGCGGGCTGACGAACAGGGTTTCGGACCAGGCCAGTTGCGGCAGCGAAACAAGCAGGACCAGCAGAAGCAGGCGGAACCGGGCAAGCATGGGGAACCTCCACGGGGGGATGTCGGGCCGGGGCGGCCGGGACGGCATAGCCGGGGCTGGCGCAAGTTATAGGGCCTTGGCCGGCGGCTGTCACGGCCGGGGGCTGCAACCGGCTTGGGCTTTGGAGCGACTGACGGGCATCGGCGCAGGGGATTGGAGGGATGGGCGCGTCCCTGGCCCGCGCCGGCCTGAAGCAGGAAGATTGTGGAACGGATTCTGCAATATCGCCTGCATACAGGGAGGAATTGCCCATGTTCGCACCAAGTATCCATGTGGAATGCGTGAGCTTTTTTGAACCATCCAAGGGGGAATGGCGGGAGGAGCGCGTCAAGGGTCTGGCGGAAGATGAGTCTTTGCGCTGCCCGGACGACGAGGAAGAGGACTTTCTTTCCTTCTGCCGCCGCTCGCTGCTGTAATTGCCGGTCGGCCTTCATGGGGCCGACGTTGCACTGGGTGCAGCGTTACGTCTGGCTGAAGAGCATTTTTCAGAATAACCAAATTTCGTCGTGCAATACAAAGCCGGTTCCCCGCCCGGGGAGCCGGCTTTTCGTTTTCTACTTCAAGCCGATGGGCGCGCCGGAAGCAAACGCCGGTTCGTGCAGCGGCAGCAGGATGTGGGCCGCCTTCTTGACGCGGACCAGGATGTCGTAGGCCGCGTAGGGATTGACGCAGGTGCCGGGCGGGATGACGTCCATCTCCCGGGCCGTTATGGCCTTGGGCGGAAAGAAGTTCTCGTTTATCACGCAAAAGCCGGTGATGACGGCCTGGCCGGCCGGGGTGTCGACAAAGACCGACATGCCGCCCTCGGTGTGGGCCGGGGTGTGGACCATGCGCAGGCCGGGCAGGATTTCGGTGTCACCGGTGACCGTCTGCATCTGGCCGGAATCGATGACGTCTTCCACGTATTCGGCGTTGTAGCGAAAGTCCAGGGGGTGCGGGTTGTTGACATGGGCCAGCTCCCGTTCGTGGGCGTAGATGACCGCGTTTTCCAGATAGGCGTCGTTTTCGCAGTGGTCGTTGTGCAGATGGGTGTGGATGACCACGTCGATGTCGGCCGGGGTCAGGCCGTACTGGGCCAGGCCGGATTCCAGGGTGTGGATTGTGCCGCCAAGGGCCGCCTGGCGGGCGGCGGACTGCACCGGGCGCATCTCGCCGGTGTCCACCAGCACCTTCTTGCCGCCGCCTTCCAGATACCAGCCATAGATGGGTATGGTGTAGGGCGTGCCGTAGTCGAACTGGTAGGTCATCATGCCCTTGTCGAATTCCTTGGAGCCAAGGACAATGGGATGGATCACGTACTTGCCCACGGTAAAAAACCTCCGCTGCGCGCGCTGAAGTGCCCCGGGCCGCGTAGCGTCCCGGCGCGTCAGTCGACCGCCCAGGGCAAAAGGTAAGCAGTCGGCGGCGGCGCGGCAAGGGGGACGCCCCCGGCGGCGAGTTGACGGCGGCGGCAAAGACGGACACAACGCCCATGGCGATGCGCGCCGCCAGACGCCCCAACAGGCGGGCGATTCGAAACGCATTACTTGAAAATGCAGCCGTATTTTCAAGAAAATGTCTTGGGATTTTGGCTGTTGCCGGCAAATGAACCGGTAGGCTTTTCGAGTGCGCGTCTCGCCGCGACGGCGCGCCCGCCAGGCCTTGCCGCCTGGTTCGTTTCTCCGCGCGATATGGCGGTCCGACGCCCGCAAACCGACGCCCACACGTTCAGGTGACCCCTCTATGATGTATTCCATTCAGATTTTGCGGATCATCGGCATGTTGATGATCGTCTATATCCATGTCGGCGTCTACATGACGCTGGTGAACAACGTCGGCGATTCCCTCTTTCACGTCATTCCCGACGCATTCATGTGCAAGGCCTTCATCTTCTTCAGCATCTCCGGCTTCATCATGGCCTTTCTTCTCGACATCGGCTACCGCAACTTCCTGGTGCGACGCCTTCTGCGCGTCTATCCGACCTTTCTTATCGCCTGCGGTCTGGCCATCGCCTTGCGCTATCTGCTCTTTGACCAGCTGCCGGGCAAGGACATGTTCCTGGCCATGACGCTTTTGCCCGTGGGCTTCGTGGACTATCCCCTCAAGATCGAATGGACGCTCATTTACGAAGTCTGTTACTACCTCATCATCACGCCTTTCGCCTTCCCCAAGACGCGACGCTACTTCGTGCCGTTTCTCTTCGTCTGGCTCGGGGTCATCCTTATCGCCTACTACGCCTCGGGCATCACGGCCTTTTACGTGCTGCCGCCCTGGAAGCGGCTTTTCGTCTCCTACGTCAACATCTACTTCATCACCGGAGCCCTGGCCTACCACGCCGCCAAGCGCCTACGCTTCGACTGGTGGCCGGCCTACGTCCTGGCCATCGTCGCCAGCGCCGCCGTCACCGTGGCCACTTCGGAGGCCTGGAAGCTCGAACCCTACAACATGAAGCAGCTGGCCACCTGGAGCCTGTGCACGGCCGTGACGCTGGTTTCCCTGGTCAAGCTCGAAAACCATTTCCAGGCCCCGTGGGTGAAGGCCATCGGCCAGTGGGGCGACTACGCCTATGCCGTCTACCTGACCCACGCCCTGGTGGTGGGGGTCTTTTTCTCCTGGCTGGTCTACCGGTTCGGCTGGCAGCTCGACAACCGGGCGGCGCTTGTGGCCGTGGGCCTGATTCTCGTCGTGGGCTATGGCCTGGGCCGGCTGGACGCCGCCGTCCATGGTTACTTCAAGCGGAAATTCGCCTGATGCTCTGCGGCGGGAAAGCCATATGCCCAATCATCTCGTGCCGTATGCCCTTGCTGACGCGGTTCTCGTGACGCCGGGCGGCTGGTAGGCGTGATGTACGATATGTCCTTGAGGAGGCGGTTTTCGTGACGCTACGCGGCGGGGCGAGCTGATGCCGGCTGCCCGATCGCTTTTCGCCTGGGCGGCCGACGCAGCGCTCATTGCCGCCACGGTCCTGGCCCTGGGCTGGGCCGGCCGGGAAGTAGCCGCCGATCTCCGGCTCACCCGCCTCCAGGAGCAGGCGGCCCGGCGCGTGCCGCATTTTCCCGACGCGGCCTCGCGCACGGCGTTCACCGACGCCGCCGGCCGCGAGACGGCCCCGTGCGCGTCGTTTCTCGGCCAAAAGCCGCTGGTCGTCCTGACCATCGGCCAGTCCAACATCGCCAATTCCGCCTTGGGCGAGTTTGCCCCGCGCCATCGTATCGGAAATTATTTCGAGGGATCGTGTTTCGTCGCGGCCAATCCGCTATTAGGCACGTCGGGCGAGCGGGCGGCGGCGGTGCTTGATTTCGCTGACGCGGCCCTGGAAGCGGGGCTCTACGACAGCGCGCTTGTCGTGCCGCTGGCGGTGCAGGGTTCGTCGGTGTGGAACTGGGCGCGCCACGGCGATTTGCGGCCCATGCTCGAAAGCGCTCTGCGCCGCCTGGACGGGCAGGGGATCAAGCCCAATCTCGTACTCTACCATCAAGGCGAGGCCGATTGTCTGGTGGGAATGGAAGGGGGGCTGTACGCCGAAGGCTTGGACAACGTCATCAGCGATTTGCGGCGCATGGGCGTGGACGCGCCGGTGGTGGTCTCGCAAGTCAGCCGCTTCAAGGCGCTTGATTGCCCGGACGCCGCCACCGGGGCTTGCTCACGCATCTGCCCGGATATCCGGCAGGCCCAGGCCGGGGCGGCCGACCCGTCGCGCGGCGTCTTTGCCGGCCCGGACACGGACATGGCCGTAGCCGAGCGGTTCGACGGCTACCACATGACCGACGACGGCCGCCGTCGCTTCGCCGCCATGCTGCTGGAAACCGTGCGCGCCCTGCCGCAAGTGCGCTAGCTGCTTCTCGTCTTACGCACACGTCTCCATTACCGGTGAAGGGTGTCCCTTACCCCCTTTTTCCCATATGGGGGGTCCGGGGGCCTCAGGCCCCCGGCCGCCGGAGGCATCTTCCTCTGTATTTTCTTCTTCTTATCTCTTCTTCATCTTCCTACGAACAAAATCAGTAAGCATCCGGGCTTCCTCGACGCGCAGCAGCGAGGCCAGGCCCATGTAGGCCATGGCCCACAGGATGATGAGGATGAGCGAAAGGTAGGGGCGGTCGGCCGTGGCGTGGGCCCCGAAGCCGACGCCGATGCTTAAGATTGTGCCGATGAAAGTGGTGCGGCCCAGGCGCAGCCAGCCGGGGCCGAGTTTTTTGCGCAGGACCAGGCCCAGGGCGGCGATGTTGACCCACGACGAGATGGAGGTGGCCAGGGCCAATCCGACATGGCCGGTAGGTCCCATGAGGGCCAGGCCGGCGATGACGTAGACCACCAGACACACGGCCGCGACAATGGCCGGGGTGCGGGTGTCGGACAGGGCGAAATAGGCGGAGTACAGCGGCCGTACGCAGGCAAAGGCGGGCAGGCCCACGCCGTAGGCCACCAGCGCCCCGGCGGTGGCGGCGATGGCCGGCTCGCCAAAGGCCCCGCGCCCGAAAAGCACCCGCACCATGGGATCGGCCAGGGCGATGAGTCCGGCGGCGGCCGGCAGGCAGATGAAAAGGGTCAGGCGCAGCGAGGCGTTTAGGGTATCGACGAATTCCCCGGTCTTGCCGGCCGAGGCGAGCTTGGCCAGGCCGGGCAGGGCGACGGTGCCCACGGCCACGCCGAAGACGCCCAGCGGAAACTGCACCAGCCGGTCGGCGTAGTAGAGGTACGAGATGGAGCCGGTGGGCAGGTAGGAGGCAAGAAGCGTCCCCAGCACGATGTTGAGCTGATAGACCGCCGCGCCAAAGGCCGTTGGCAGCATGAGCAGGCCCATGCGCAGCACGCCCTTGTCGCGAAGGGACCATGGCCCGCGCCAGGAGAAGCCGAACTTTTTGAGTTGCGGCAGCTGCATGTAGACCTGCCCGATGCCGCCGATGACCACGCTCCAGGCCAGGGTGTAGGCCGGATCGAAGCCGAACAGCCAGGCCACGCCCGCGCCGAGGATGATGATGGTGTTGAGTTCGGAGGTGGCCAGGGCCGGGGCCAGGAAATGGCCGAAGGAATTGAGCACGCCCATGCACAGGGCCACGGCGGAAATCTCGATGATGTAGGGGAAGACGATGCGCGTGAGATCCACGGTCAGATCGAACAGCGCCGGATCGTCGGCAAAGCCCGGAGTGATGAGTTTGGTCAGCGGCCGGGCAAAGACGATGGCCAACGTGGTCAAGACGCCCAGGATGATGAGCAGCCAGACCATGGCCGAACGCGGCATGGCAAAGGCCTTTTCGTCGCCGACCTCCTCACGCAGCTTCTGAAAGACCGGCACAAAGGCCATGGTCATGGAGCCTTCGGCGAAAAGCCGGCGCATCATGTTGGGCAGGCGGTAGGCCACGTAAAAAGCGTCGGCGGCTATGCCGGCCCCGAGTACGTAGGCCAGGATCATATCCCGGAAAAACCCCAGTATCCTTGACAACAAGGTCGCGCCCCCGACAATGGAGGCGTCCTTGGCAATCTGTCTGACGTGCTGCGACATGGTTTTTTGTGGGGAGGAAACCCCCTTTTTGAAAAAAGGGGGTTTCCTCCCCACACCCCTCCTTCCCTCAAAAACTTTTAACGGGTGGTCGAGGCCGCCAAGGCTTCTTGGAACTCCTGACTGTGGGAGGGGCGTTTTCCGGCGGCAGGGTCTTCCCTGTCGCCGGAAAACGCCCCTCCCATAATCAGGGGGTCCGGGGGGGATGATCCCCCCCGGGGCGTCTTCTGCCTTACTTCTGACACTTCCTGCAATAGGTGGAGGTGCGGCCGGCGATTTTGGCGTGGGTGAGCGGCGCGGTGCAGGCCGGGCAGGGGTCGCCGGATTTGCCGTAGACCTGGAAATGGTTCTGGAAACCGCCTTCCACGCCGTCGGGAGTGCGGTAGTCGCGGATGGTGCTGCCGCCGGCGGCGATGGCCGCCGCGATGACGTCCTGGACGGCCTTGAGGAGCCGTCGCCGTTGGGCCGGGGTCAGGGCCTTGGCCGGCGTGTCGGGCCGGATGCGGGCGGCGAAGAGCGATTCGTCGGCGTAGATGTTGCCGATGCCGGCGATGACGGTCTGATCGAGCAGCGCCGCCTTGATGCGGGTGGACTTGCGGGAAAGCGCTGCCTCGAAAGCGTCGGGCGTCATGTCCCAGGGTTCAGGGCCAAGCGACGCGTAGAAATCCCAGGCGCTCAGGGCCTCGGGCGTGAGCACCCGGGCCGTGCCGAAGCGGCGCAGGTCGGCAAACACCAGGGTGTTGTCGTCGGAGAGCCGGACGAGCAACCGGGCGCGGTCGGGATCGGGAGCGCCCGGCGGGGCGATGTGGAAGCGGCCGGTCATCTTGAGATGGAAGGCCAGGACGGCCGGGCCGTCGCCCGGGACCTGGGGGCGCGGGCCGAGGGTAAGCAGCAGCAGTTTGGCCCGGCGGGCGACGGATTGGATGGTCCGGCCCACGGCCATGGCGGCGAACTCGGCCCGGCGCTTGGGGCCGGCCAGCACCTTGGCGTCCGGGACGTCGATGCCGGTGATGACGCGGCCGACAAGGCCCGGGGCTAGGGCTCGGGCGATGGTTTCGACTTCGGGAAGTTCGGGCATGGCGGATGCGCTTACACGCGGGTCAGGCCGCCGGCCGGGCGGCGCGACGGACGGTTTTCCGGGAGGCAAGCCCGGTGGTTTTGCGGCGGTACGACGGCGGCATGGCGCTACTTGGCGGCCGGCAGGGCGATGGGGATGTCGATGGCCAGGGTTTCCCCGGCCCGGGAGACGGTAAGCGACAGCGCCTTGCCGTCCTTGACGGCCTCGATGGCGGCCTTGTGGAGCACGGACAGGGTGTCGGCCGGGTGGCCGCCGGCGGCGACGACGGCGTCGCCGGGCAGGAGTCCCGCCTTGGCGGCCGGGGAACCGGGGGCGACGGCGGTGACCAGCGGCAGGGCGGCGGGTTTGCCGGGGGCGGGCTGGTCCTGGGTCAGGGTCATGCCGAGCCGGCTTTTTTGGGCGGCCGGGCAGGCGAAGAAGTAGGGCGCGGCTTCGGCGTCCGGGGCCTCGCCGCCGCGCCAGGGCATGACCAGAACGACCTTGGCCGAGGGATCAAGGACGGCCAGCCGGCGGGCGATGCCCCAGCCATTGGCCACATGTCCGGCTCCGGCGATGACGGCCACGGGCCGGCCGGCCACGGCCCGGGCATAGAGCGCCCGGGCGGCCATCTGGGTGTCCCACAAGGACTGCACGGTGACGAAATTTTCAAAGGGGTCGCGGGCCGGCGCGGCGTCCCGGAGGGCCGGCTTGGCGGAGGCTTTGGCCTTGGCGCTGGACGTGGCGGTGTCGTCCGGCGCAGTCTTGGCCTGGGGGGCGACGTCCCGGGCGACCGACGGCGCGACCTTGGTCTGGGCAGCGGCGGCATCCTGGCTCGCAGGAGCGGCCAGTGGGCGGTTTTGGGGGTTGGCGTCCGTCTGTGCCGGCTTGGCGTTTTCCTGGGGCGCGGCCTTGCGCATGGCTCCGTGCTGGGCGAAAAGCTCGCGCAGCTCTTCCACCTGGGCCGGGGCCGGGGGCAGTATGGCTCCGGGGAGGCTGGCGCGTTCGGCCGGGGTCAGGGCGTCCAGGCCCTGGCGGCCGACCTTGCGGGCCAGACCCTTGGGGGCGTTTAAAGCGTAGACCGGGAGCTTGTACTCCCGGGCGGCCTCGAAAATCGGGGCGTAGAGTTCGAAATCGAAACCCCAGGTGGTTTTCCAGTCGAGTTTGGCCGGCAGTTCGGCCAGGGGGAGCGTGCCGGCGTTGAAGGCGTCGAGGACGCCTTGATAGTCGGCCGGGACCATTTCCAGGCCGATGGCCGGAAGGACGCCGACGGCGGCCAGCCGGCGGATGACGGCGGCCTGGGCCTGATGGTCGCAGGGGTTGGGGTGTTCCTCGCCCAGCAGCAGATAGTCGGCTCCGGCCAGTTCGGCGGCAAAGGCGGCCGGGGCCAGGGGCGCGCCTGCGGCGTCGACCAGGCTCTCGGGGGCGACCGGGGGCGTGCCCGGGGCGCGCTTGGCGCAGCCCGCGCCGAGCATGGCCAGGGCCAGCAGGCCGGCCAGGAGAAAAGCCCCCAGGGCGCGGGAGGTTCCCGCGCCCCCGGGGGCCGTAGGCTCGAACGGAAAGTGGACTGGCATGGTTATGCCGGGCGGCGCATGGGCGCGCCTAGTCCCACTTGCGCTTGTCTTCGATGGGCCGGATCTGGGGCGGCAGGGTGCCGGGGGCGACCACGGTGAGCGCCGGGCGCAGCTTGATCTTCTCCCGGAACTTGTGGAGCAGATCTTCCTCGCGCTTGAAGTTGGAGGCTTCGATGACCAGGGTCATCTCGTCGATGCCGCCGGGGTTGGTGACCTCGATCTGCCAGCGTTTGATCTCCTCGAAGCGGGTGATGACCTGCTCGACCTGGTGCGGGTAGACGAACATGCCCTTGATGCGGGCGGTGGTGTCCACGCGGCCGACGATGGAACCCAGGCGAGGCGAGGTGCGCCCGCAGGGACAGGGGGCGCGCTCGATGTAGGACAGGTCGCCGGTGGCCAGGCGGATCAGCGGATAGGTCTTGTTGAAGGCCGTGACCACGATTTCGCCGACTTCGCCGTCCTTGAGCGGAATGCCGGTGTCGGGATGGCAGATCTCGACAAAGGCGCGGTTGGCGATGTGCAGGCCGGTCTTGTGGAAGCATTCGTAGCCGATGCAGCCCACGTCGGCGGTGCCGTAGCCCTGGCGCATGATGATGTCGAACTTCTTCTCCAGATTGGCGCGCAGCTTTTCGGAGAATTTCTCGCCGGTGACGAAGGCCACCTCCATGTAGAGGTCCTTGCGCAGGTTAAGCCCCATCTCCTCGCCCTTTTGGGCCAGGTGCATGAGGTAGCTCGGGGTGCCGACGTAGCCGGTGGCCCGCAGCTTCTGCATGATCTCCAGCTGGGTGGCGGAGTTGCCCGGGCCGGCGGGAACCACGGCGCAGCCGAGGTTTTTGAGCGGCTCCTCGAACATGAGGCCGGCCGGGGTGAGATGGTAGTTGAAGGTCACCTGGACCAGATCGCCTGAGCGGAAGCCGCAGGCGTAAAAGCCCTCGGTCCAGCCCCAGTAATCGTCCTCGCGGTCCTCGGGATCGAAGATCGGTCCGGGGGACAGAAAAATACGCCGCAGCTCGCCCATGTCCTTGGTCAAAAGCCCGCCGAGCCTCGGTCCCATGGACTGCAGGAAGATGAGTTCCTTCTTCTTCAGGATGGGGATGTGCTTGAGGTCGGTGAGGGTTTTGAACTTCGATGCCTGGAACTGGGCTCGGTCGAAGCGCTTCTTGACGTCCTCGGAGTAGCGGTAAGCATAGGAAAGCAGATCCTTGATCTGGATCTGGTAATATTGGCGGCGTTCCGATTCGTCGAGCACTTCCCGGCGGGAATAGATGCCTTCTGTGCGATCCTTGCGCGTCATGCCGGGTCTCCTTTGGCGCGAAATCCCGTGATGGGAAAAAGAGAAGTTCTTTAGACCGGTCTTTTGGAAAAATCAAGCCGCCCGTAAGGGCCTGCCGGCCAGGGCCCGCTGGACCACGGCCAGCAGTTCGAACCGGGTGACGGGCTTGGCGATGTAGTCGGTCATGCCGGCTGAGAGCCCCTGGCGGCGGTCCTCGGGCGTGGCCGAGCCGGACAGACCCACGATGGGGATGTCGGCGGCGGCCCCGGACTCGCCCCGCCG
Source organism: Solidesulfovibrio carbinolicus (assembly GCF_004135975.1). NCBI lineage: Bacteria > Pseudomonadati > Thermodesulfobacteriota > Desulfovibrionia > Desulfovibrionales > Desulfovibrionaceae > Solidesulfovibrio > Solidesulfovibrio carbinolicus. Next base: position 1,759,100 of record NZ_CP026538.1, read on the forward strand.
GATGCGGCGGGTGGATTCCAGGCCGCACAGGCCCGGCATGGCGACGTCCATGAGCACCATGTCCACGGGCCGGCTGGCCAGAAGGTCGAACAGGCCCTCGCAGGAATCCACGGAAATGGGCACGTAGCCCCGATCTTCCAGGATGCGGCGCACCAGGAGCTGGGCCACGGGGTCGTCCTCGGCGTGGACGATGACCGCGCCGCCGCCGGTGGGTTGGGCGGCCTCGTTTGGCGCCGGGGCCGGGGATACGACGCAGGGCCGTCGCAGTTCGGCGGTGAAGGTAAAGGTGCTGCCCCGGCCGAGTTCGCTTTCCACCCGCAGCCGGCCGCCCATTTTTCCCACGATGTCCCGGGCGATGCCCAGGCCCAGGCCGGCCTGGGCGTAGCGTTTGCCGAGAAATGGCTCGCCGATGGCGAAATGGTCGAAGATGGCTTCCTGGCGGTCCGGGGCGATGCCGATGCCGGTGTCGCTTACGGAAAACAGCAGTTTGGCGGCGTCGGAACGGGCGCTTTGGGTCGGGGCCATGGTCACGGCCACGTCCAGGCCGCCGCGCTCGGTATATTTGAGTCCGTTGTGGATGAGATTGAGCAGCACCTGGCGCAACCGCTGGGGATCGCCCACGAGCTGGACCGGCACGTCATCGGCCACGGCAGCCTGGAAAGACAGGCCCCGCGAGGCCGCGTCCTCGGCGCACATGGCGAAAAGCTCGGCCAGCATCCGGCGCGGCTCGAAGAGTTCCTCGGCCAGCACCAGCCGGCCCGAGGCGATGCCGTTTAAGTCGAGCAGGGCGTTTATGACGCCCAGGAGCTGGTTGGAGGCGTTCATGGCCAGCTCGAGAAATTGGCGGCGACGGCCGTCGCCCTCGCTTTGCAAAAGCAGGCTCAACATGCCCATGATGCCGTTTAAGGGCGTGCGCAGCTCATGGCTCATGTTGGCCAGGAACTGTTCCTTGGCCGCTCCGGCCCGGGCGGCCGAGCCGGCGAAGGCGGCGAATTCGCGGTAGAAAAGTTCGATCAGGCCGCGACGTTGGGGCAGCAGGCAGGGCAGGACGTGCAAGGCGGCGTCGGCGGCCCGGCTGCGGCCGAAAAGCGCTTGCCGGTCGGCCGGATTGGTGAAATACGGCCCCACCACCAGTTCCCCCGGCCGGCCGTCGCGCAGGATCAAGGGGAAGCGTTCCGCGGACAGTCCCAGGGGGCAGACGGATTTTGGCTCGTCGGTCTCAGCCAGGGGCGACCTCGGGGCCAGCCAGGGGCATGGTCCGCGTTCGGGGAATTCCCGGTGCAAAATGGCATGGGCTTCGGCCCCGGGATCGGGCCAGACGGGCGCGCCGGGGTTGGTGTTGACGGCCACCGGAACGCCCAGAAGCCCGGTTAAGGGATCAAGCAGCCGCTTGAGCGAACGGGGGGCTTCGGCGCTTGGTACATCTCTTGCCATGCTAGAAGTCTTAGCCGCTTCCCCCGGTCCGGTCAATCGGGGGCAGCGGAATTGTCGCTTCCCTGGTCGCTCTCGTCAGGAAAACCGGACGGCCCGGCGTCCATGGACTCGGGGAAGTCGGCCGGCGGCGGGGGCGGGCAGACGTCGCGGCCGCCGTGGCGGGCGAAGACCAGAAAGCCGGTGTGGGCCACCATGCGGTCCTCGGGCCGCAGACGCTCGGGCACGGGCTTGTAGCGCCGCACCAGGATTTCGAGCACTTCCACGTCCTCGAAGGGCGAACTTTCCAACGCCCAGAGCAGTTCGCTGATCTGGTTGGTGGTGGGCAGGAGAAACCCCACCGGCGCGCCCGGGCGCACCACCGCCGCCGCCTGGGGCAGGTAGTCCCAGGGCGTGCGCACGTCGAGAAACAGCGCGTCGGCGTCGGTGGGGTCGCTGGCCGGATCGCCCTTGACCACGGATTCGGGGTAAAAGCCCTCGGCGATGTCGTGGTTGTGGCGCGACACCCGGTGGGACAGGCCCACGGCGTCGAGGTTCTCGCCGGAAAGCGCATGGAATTCGGGTCGTTTTTCAAAGGTGTAGACCCGGCCCGTGTCGCCCACGTGCCAGGCCAGGGCCGTGGTGAGGCCGCCCGAGCCGCTGCCCGACTCCACCACGCGGATACCCGGACCGATGCCGAGCTTCAGGATCACGTAGCCGATCTCCTTGGGATACATGATCTGGGTGGAGCGCTTGACGCCCTTGATGAGATCGTGGGTGGTGGGCCGCAGGATGCGAAAGACGTGGCCGATGTGGGTGGCAACCGCGCCGCCGCTGCCGGCCCGGGCCACTTCGCTGAACCGGATCATGCCTTCCTGGGTGTGCAGCACGGTGTCCTGGTCGAAACGCCGCAGATATCGCTTGCCCTTGGGAGAGACCAGAAGTATCAAATCGCCCTGTTTCACGCTGTCACCCCGGGTTGTTTGTTGGGTCGAGGCCCTTGACCATGGCGGAGCGCGCCTGTCAAGTGTGCGAGACGGCAAAAAGGAGCGCGCCACGGAACCTTTACGGCATGTTTTTGGCCCGGTAGGCTCGGGGAGGCTCGGCGTTTCGCTGGGCCTGGACCTGCTTGGCGCGCGCATTTGCTCGTTTGATTGCCTCTACTGCGAGGCCGGCGTCACCGAGGCCCTGACCACCGCGCGCAAGCCCTATGTTCCGGCCCGCCGGCTGCTGGACGAACTGGCCGCCTGGAAGGCGGCCGGCCATGCCCCCCCCGACGTCGTGACCCTGGGCGGGCTTGGCGAACCGTGTCTGAACAGCGAACTCGGGGCCGTCATCGCCGGAGCCAAAGCGCTTTTTCCCGACCTGCCCGTGGCCGTGCTCACCAATTCGAGCCTGATGCCCGACCCGGACGTACGCCGGGAACTGGCCCAGGCCGATATCGTGCTGCCGTCCATGGACACGCTGGTCCCGGCCGAGTACCATCGCCTGAACCGTCCCCACGCCGCCGTGGGCCTTGCGGCCATCCGCCAGGGCCTGCTTGATTTCCGGGCCGCCTACGACGGCAAGATTTTTCTTGAAGTGCTGCTTTTGGCCGGGATAAACGACTCGGCCGAAAATGGCGAACTTTTGCAGGGCTTTTGCCGGGAACTCGCGCCGAACCGGGTGGATGTCGTCACCCTGTCGCGCCCCGGGGCCCATCCGGGCTGCCAGGCCGCTTCGGCCGAGGCCCTGGCCCGGTTTCGGGCCGCCCTGGGCGGCGTCGCCCAGGAGGCCGGCGCGCTGCGTCGGGCCGAGGGCCATGGCCCAGCCGCCTTGGCCGGGCCGGCTCTTGATGCCCTGGCCGGGCGCATCGCCGCCTCGGTGGCCAGACGCCCCCAGACCGAGAGCGGTCTGGCCGCGGGCCTCGGCGTGCCCGCCGCCCATGTCCGGCTGGCCCTGGCCGCCCTTGTCCGGGCCAAGGCCGTGCGGGAGCGGCGCGAAGGCGACGCGGTTTTTTATGCCGGCCTGGCCGGATAAACAAAATTTTGCCTGGGCAAGCCTGCCCAGGCAGGGAGTTTCATGGAAATGAGCAGAGGGAAGAAACGCAAGCAGAAGATGTTCATCAGCGTGCTGCCCGGCGAACAGGTCGAGGTGGCCGTGGCCGAGGACGGCCAGCTGTTGGAATACTACGTCGAGATGGTCCACCAGGCCAAGACGCGGGGCCACATCTACAAGGGCAAGATCCACAATATCGATCCCGCCCTGCAGGCCGCGTTTATTAATTACGGGGCCGAGCGCAACGGCTTTTTGCAGATCGACGAGGTGCACCCCGAGTACTACCAGATCGTGCAGGCCGGCGGCGACCGCCGTCCCAAGTATCCGCCCATCCAGAAGGCGCTGAAAAAAAATCAGGAGCTCCTTGTCCAGGTCGTCAAGGAACCCACGGGCCACAAGGGCGCGTTTCTCACCACCTATCTGTCCCTGCCGGGCCGCTATTTCGTGCTGACCCCGGGCCGGGAGCAGCGGGGCGTGTCGCGCAAGATCGAGGACGAGGCCGAACGCAAGCGCCTCAAGGAAGTCATTTCCGGCCTCAAGCTCGACGAGGGCCTGGGCCTTATTGTCCGCACCGCCGCCCTGTCCCAGTCCAAGACGTCGCTGGAGCGCGATCTTTCGTATCTCAAGCGCCTGTGGAAGGAAGTGCGCCAACGCGGCACCACGGCCGAGACGCCAAGCCTCATTTATCAGGAACTCGACCTGTCCTCCCGGGCCGTGCGCGATTACCTGACCGACGACGTGGGCGAAATCTGGGTGGACGAACCCGAGACGGCCAAGCGCGTGTCGGAAATGGCCACCCTGGTCTATCCGCGCCGCCCGGGCATCGTCAAACAGCATCCCGACGTGGACGTGCCCTTGTGGGACCGCTTCAATTTGCGCAAGCAGATCGAGCAGCTCTACGGCCGCGAGGTCACCTTGCCCAGCGGCGGCGTGCTGGTTTTTGACCACGCCGAGGCGCTGACTGCCGTGGACATCAACTCCGGCAAGATCGGCGGCGAATCGAATTTCCGCGAGATGGCGCTCAAGACCAACATCGAGGCTTCCGAGGAAGTGGCCCGCCAGCTGCGGCTGCGCGACATCGGCGGTCAGGTGGTCATCGACTTTATCGAGATGAAGGACCGAAAGCACGTGGCCGAGGTGGAAAAGACCTTGCGCGCCGCCTTTAAAAACGACCGGGCCCGCACCGACGTCGGCCGCATCTCCCGCTTTGGCCTGCTCGAAATCGTGCGCCAGCGCCTGGGGTCCTCGGCCCTGTCCATCACCTCCGAGCCCTGCCCGTGCTGCAACGGCTCGGGCCAGCGGCGCAACCACGAGTGGCAGGCGCTGACGGTGCTGAAAGACATCTACCGCCAGCTGCGCAAGGATTCGAGCCAGGAGACGGTGACGGCCAAGGTCTCCGAGGAACTGTCCCGCTATCTCCTCAACCACAAGCGCGCCCGACTCTCGGCCATGGAAGAGGAATTCAAGAAAAAGATCGTCATAAACGCCCTGTGACGCCATGGCCGGCCGGGTCCTGCTCCATATCTGCTGCGGCCCGTGCGCCATCGCGCCGCTATCGCGCCTGACCGAGGCCGGCCTGGAGGTTGTCGGGCTTTTCGCCAACGACAACATCCAGCCGGCTGCCGAATGGCTGCGCCGCCGCGACGGCGCGGCCCAGGTCGCGGCCCGGTTCGGCACGCCCCTGGTCATCGACGCCTACGATCCCCTGCCCCATATGCGCCGCTCCCTGGCCGATCCGACCGGGCGCTGCCGCCCTTGCTGGGACGAACGCCTGACCCGGGCGGCCGTTGTGGCCCGGGAGCAAGGCTGCGACGCCTTCACCAGTTCGCTGCTGTACAGCCGCTACCAGGATCACGCCGCCATCGCCGCCCTGGGCCGGGCAGCCGGCGAGGCGGCCGGCGTGGCCTTCCATTACGCCGACTACCGCACCCACTGGGACGAGGGCGTGGCCCTGTCCAAGGAGTGGGGCATCTACCGCCAGCCGTACTGCGGCTGCGTTCTCAGCGAACTCGACCGTTACGCCAAGAAGCTGCGCCGCCCGCCGGTCCTCGACGACTCGTGTCGCGTCCCTTGAACAATACGAGCGTATTTTTTCAAGGAAAATCCATGGCGTCAGCCTTCCCTTCGTGGAGCTCCCTCGGTGGTTTTCGTGGAAGCGACACGCGGTCGTGCCACGCAGGCTCCCGACAAGGCTCGGCCATGTCCCAGTACGTCCATCCGGGGCATGCTGGGGCATGACTCCGGACTTTTGACTCGCCGCTGTTTTCACGACATGCCGACACTTTTCTCCTCCGTCATCAGGCATCTTGACCGGGCCGGAGCGGCCGTCGGCCGTTGTCGCCCTGGTCGCCGCGGCTTATACACATCTTTCCAGACGCGCTGAATCGATGTTGTTGGTTCCATTATGTCTGGAACGATAAACATGGAATCAATTCTCCGTGGACTTGTGGTCACGTCCTTCACCCCGAACTTTTGGAAGAACTATGCATCACGCCTTGCTTTTGGCCGCTGCCGCCGGCCTGGACCTGATTTTCGGCGATCCTCGTGAGCTGCCGCATCCGGTGCGGGGCATCGGCTGGTGCTACGCCCGCCTGGACGCCCTGGCCGACCGCCTTGGCCGGCGCGGCCGGTTTTTTGGCGCGCTGTCCGTGATCGCCGTGGCCGGCGGCGGCGCCCTGATCGTGGCGGCGGCCGGCGCGCTGCCCATCGTGGGCACGGTGTTGGCCGTCTATTTCGCCTATGCCGGCTTGGCCCTGGGCAGCCTTTTGGCCGAAGGACGGCGCGCGGCACGCTTCTTGATTGCCGGGGATATGGAAGCGGCCCGCATGGCCGTTGGCGGGCTGGTCAGCCGCGACGTGGCCGGCCTGGACGCCCCGGAGTTGTGGCGGGCCTTGGCCGAGTCCGTGGCGGAGAACGCCAACGACGGCTTCGTGGCCCCGTTTTTCTGGCTGGCCGTGACCGGTCCGGCCGGACTGTGGGCCTACAAGGCGGTATCCACGGCCGACTCCATGTGGGGCTACCGCACCCCGCGCCACGAGCGGCTCGGCTGGTTCGGGGCCCGGGCCGACGACGTCCTGGCTTGGCTGCCGGCCCGGCTGACCGTGGCCGCCCTGTGGCTGGCGGCGCGGCTCATGGGCGCGGGGCGCGGCGTTCGCCTGGGCGACATCGCCAGGGACGCGGCCAAAAGCGCCAGCCCCAACGCCGGCTGGCCCATGGCCGCTGCGGCCTGGCTGTGCGGCGGCAGTATGGGCGGCCCGACGCGCTACCATGGCGCGCTGGTCGAAAAGCCCCGGCTGGGGCCGCCGGGCCGTCCTTGGGATGCGGCCCGCTATGAATTGCTGAGCGCCATGGTATTGTTTGCGGGGTGTATTGTTGCAGTGGGAACAGTTGCCTTGTGTAGCATAGGGATATGGTCTGTTGTGTGATTGTTGCCGTCGAGGTGAATCATCTGATCTTTATTTTTCCAGTCTGTAATATCGATGGCAGCACAAAAAAATGATTTTTTGTTGACGAGATTCTGTTTTTGGTGATAGGCGATAAAGTACGATTTTTTCAGGAGGGCAGACTCATGGCTTTTGAAGGTACAGTCAAGTGGTTCAGTGACAAGAAAGGCTATGGATTCATCATGCGCGAAGGCGAAGATGACGTCTTTGTCCATTACTCTTCCATTGAAGGGGATGGCTTTCGTACGCTTCGCGAGGGTGAGCAAGTAACGTTTGAGATTCTCCAGGGCGAACGTGGTCCCAAAGCCTCTAACGTGGTGCGGCCCGCCTAGCCACATTGCCCTATTGCACAAGACAAAGCCCCCGTCGGACCTCTCCGGCGGGGGCTTTGTGACGTTTGTGCGCCAACTGAAAGCGCTTTACGCGCCCAGAGCCTTGGAGCGGTCCCGGGAGGCCACGGCGGCGTCGATGATGGCCGCCCGCACGGCTTGGCGGTCCAGGTGCATCAGCGCCTCGATGGTGGTGCCGGCCGGCGAAGTCACCATCTCGCGCAGGATGCTCGGATGGAGGTTCGTTTCCGCCGCCAGTTTGGACGTGCCGGCAAAAAGGCCGATGACGATGTCGGTGGCCTTGTCGCGGGGGAAGCCCATGAGCACGCCGGACTCGATGAGCGCCTCCATGAAGTGGAGCACGTAGGCCGGACCCGAGCCGGCAAGGCCGGTAAAGGCGTCGAAGAACTGCTCTTGCAGTACGTAGGTGCGCCCCAGGGCGGCAAAAAGCGTCTCGACAAAGGCCTTGCGCTCGGCGTCCAAGGCCGGATCGTCCAGACACAGGGCGAACTGGCCCGCGCCGACCAGGGCCGGGGTGTTGGGCATCACCCGCACCACCGGACACTTGCCGGCCGAGAGTTCCCGCAGCCGGGTCATGGTGACCCCGGCCACGATGGACACGAGCACCGTCTCCGGACCTAAGGCCGGGGCCAGCTCGGCCATGGCCGCAGCCAGATACTGCGGCTTGACGCACAGGATCAGATAATCGCTGCCGGCCGCCAGATCCTCGGGAGTCGCGGCCGGTTTGGCCAGCTTGTCGGCGGCCAGGGCCGCCACCTTGGCGGCGTCCACGTCGTAGGCCAGGGCCGAGACGTCGGGAACGGCGGCGAGACCCTTGATGATGGCCGCGCCCATGTTGCCCGCGCCGAGAAATCCGATGACGGCGGCCATGGCCTTAGCCCACCATTTCCAGGGCGCTGAAGAAATAGCCGGTCTCGACGGCGGCCGTCTCCGGAGCGTCGGAGCCGTGGACCGAGTTCTTCTCAATGTCCAGGGCGTAGCACTTGCGGATGGTGCCTTCCTCGGCGTTGGCCGGGTTGGTGGCGCCCATGAGCTTGCGGTACTTGGCGATGGCGTCGTCGCCTTCCAGGATGGACACGACCACCGGGCCGGAGGTCATGAAATCGACCAGGCTGCGGAAGAACGGACGCTCCTTGTGCACGGCGTAAAAGCCCTCGGCCTCGGCGGTGGAAAGACGGATCATCTTCATGGCCACGACCTTGAGGCCGGAATCCTGGATCATTTTGAGGATGGCGCCGGCCAGGTTGCGCTCAACGGCGTCGGGTTTGATGATGGAAAGGGTGCGTTCCATGGATGTGCTCCTTGATGGTGATGGTTTCGGGACAAAGCCCGGCGTGCGGCCCTTACCGCGAATCCGCCGCCAAGGCAAATGCCGCGAATGGGAGGGAAGAGAAGAAGCCTTGGCGGCTGGGGGCCTGAGGCCCCCAGCCCCCCCATATGGAGAAAGGTTTAAAGGGGTTTTGACGAGGATTGGCTGAGGCCTGGACCCCCGGTTCTTTATCGATGCAGAGTGGTAGGGGGGTCATGCGCGGCCGGCAATGGCGCGCAGCACGGCTTCCCGGTCCACCATGCCGCGAAGCTTGCCGTCGTCGTCGGTGACCACCAGACGCTTCACCCCGTGGACGATCATTTTTTGTAACACGTCGGTGAGCGCCGCGTCCTCGGCCACGCTGTAGACCGTGGTCTGCATGGCCTCGCCGGCCGTACCCGTGGAACATACGCCGGCGTCCTCATCGTCGTCCTTTTTCCCGAAAAGCGCCCGCAAAATGCCCGGACGCTTGGCCGGACCGCAACGAGCCAGCAAATCGCCGTCGTGGACGATGCCGACCACCTTGCCGGCGGCATCCAGAACCACCACCCGCCGCAGCGGCGAGGCGATCAGCCGGGCCGCCACGTCAAGCAGCGGTTCGTCGGGCTTTGCCGTGGGCACGTCGGTGATCAGCACGTCCCGGGCCTGCTGCATGAGTCCGGCCGTGAAACGCGGCATGGCCTCGGTCGAAGCAGTCGGCACCTTGGCCGCGGCCCGCAAAATGTCCGTGCGGCTGACAATGCCGATGAGTTCCCCGGCCTCGTCCACCACCGGCAACCGCTTGAGACCCTTTTTCACCATGCGCTCGGACGCTTCCCGCAGGCTCGCCCGCTCGCCGACGGTCTCGGCCGGCGCGGTCATGACCTCCTTGGCGGTATGCCCCGAAAGGGCCGCCGCCGCCTCTTCCCGGGCGTCGGCCGGCAACAGCCCGAACAGCGACAACCGGGCCGACAGCCCGCCGCGCGTCAGCAGATCGCCGCCCGTGACCACGCCCAGAACCTTGCGCCCGGCGTCCACCACCGGCACGGCCTTGACGTGGCGGGCCACCAGCAGCTCCACCACCTCGCCAAGGTCCGTGTCCGGCCCAACCGATGCCACGTCCGCCGCCATGACGTCGCGCACCCGCACCGGACACCGGAACAGGGCCGCCATGCGCTGGCGCGTCACCACGCCGCCCTTGGCAAGCTTTTCGATCCGGGGCAGCAAGGCGTCGATGCGCTCGGGCCGGTCGGCGATCTCCACCACCATGGGCAGGTCTTCGGACAGCCGCAAAATTTTCGCCGTATGCACGAGGCTCCCGGCTCCAAAGCCCAGTACGCCGCGAAACACCGTGGCCCCGGCCGCGCCATGCCGCCGGGCTTCCTCCACCACCAGCTCATAAGCCGGCCGGCCGTCCACCCGGTCCGACTCGCCGCAGTATACCCGCACCAAATCGATTTCCATCCAGTCCGACATAGATGCTCCATGGTAAGCAAGCGGGCTCTGCCCGCGCCCGCCGGGGGGGATAATCCCCCCCGGACCCCCTTGATTGGGGGCGCTGTCGCGGCGCGGGAAGCCCGCGCCGCGACAGCGCCCCCAATCAATGGATTCCAGAGGCCATGATCAAGCCACTAATATCTGGTTGTTCTTTCTCCACCAATTCGGCCCCGCTTCGGGGCCGAGGGCCGGTTGGGGTCGGGATTTTGGCTGGGAATAACGGCGCGCCAGCGCCGAGATTCCCGGCCAAAATCCCGACCCCATCTTCGCGTGACGCCGCCAGCCGCCGTCCACTCTCCCGCCCGCCTGCCCACCCAGCCTGGGGGTCCGGGGGGCTAAGCCCCCCGGCGGGCGCGGGCAGAGCCCGCTCTTCCTCTTCCTCACCCTCAACCTCTCCCTCTCTTACCCCCTTCTCGCTACACCAGCCGTCCCAGCGCCAGGCCGGCGAACAGGGCGGCGAAGCCGAGGAGGGTTTGGAAGCCGAGGTTGGCGAAAAGGGCGAGGTAGCGGTGGTCTTCGAGCAGGCCGCCGCTTTCGAAGATGAAGGTGGAGAAGGTGGTGAACGCGCCCATGAAGCCGGTGAGCAGCACGACGCGCGCTTCGGTGCGCAGCAGCATGCGGTCCGCGCCGGCTTCCCAGACCAGGCCGAAGAGGAAGCATCCCAGGATGTTGACGACCGCCGTGCCCCAGGGGAAATCCCGGCCCAGGACATCGTAGACCAGTCCCGAGAGCCAGTAGCGGGCCAGGGTGCCGGCGGCTCCGGCCAGGGCGATAAGTCCCAGTTTTTCGAGCATGTCGCCACTCCGGTGGCGGGCGGCGAGGGTACGCGCGTCCGAGTGATTTCGTGTTTTTTCTTACGCCTGGGCGCAAAAAGCGTAAAGGGCGCGGTTGACGAAACCAATCCCATCGTTATGGTATGAATTTGTCACGGGTCTTTGAAAAAACGGGGTTCGCCCCTTTTCGCCAACCGCCTTTTGCGGCATACACTGGCGTTGCGACGCCGGCCGCGTGCCGACGCAACGGAGGTCAACATGTGGGAATATACGGATAAAGTCAGGGATCATTTTCTCAATCCGAGAAATGTCGGCAGCCTCAATGACGCCAACGCGGTGGGCGAGGTGGGATCGCTTGCCTGCGGCGACGCGCTCAAGCTTTTTCTCAAGATCAGCGATGCCGGCGTCATTGAGGACGCGAGCTTTCAGACCTTCGGCTGCGCTTCGGCCATTGCCTCCAGTTCGGTTTTGACCGAGTTGCTCAAGGGCAAGACCATCGAGGAAGCCAAGGCGCTGACCAACAAGGACATCGCCGAGTTCCTGGGCGGGCTGCCCAAGGAAAAGATGCACTGCTCGGTCATGGGCCAGGAGGCCCTGGAAGCGGCCCTGGCCAATTATCTGGGCGAGAAGGCCCCGGAGCACGAGCCCGAAGGGGAGCTCGTGTGCAAGTGTTTCGGCGTCTACGACGGCCAGTTGCGCCGGGCCATCCGCGAGAATAAGCTGACCACGGTCGAGGAGATCACGGACTACACCAAGGCCGGCGGCGGCTGCGGCGATTGTCTGGAAAAGCTGGCCGCCATCCTGGCCGACGAACTCGGCCAGGCCGCCAAAAAGCCGCTGGTCGAGCTGGAAGTCAAGCGCCCCATGACCAACCTGGAGCGCATGAAGCTCGTGACCAAGGTCATGGAGGAGGAGATTCGCCCCAACCTCAAGAAGGACGGCGGCGACATCGAACTGGTGGACATCGACGGCCAGACGGTCTTCGTGTCGCTTCGCGGGGCCTGCAAGGGCTGCCCGAGCAGCAACGTGACGCTGACCGAATTCGTGCAAAAGCGGCTCCAGGAGCTGGTCGAACCCGGCATCACGGTCAAGGAGGCGCGGTAATGAACCCGGTCGTCTATCTCGACAACAACGCCACCACCCGGGTCGCCCCGGAAGTGGCGGAAGCGATGCTGCCGTACCTGACGGAATTCTACGGCAACCCCTCCAGCATGCATTCCTTTGGCGGCCAGGTCGGCATGCAACTCAAAAAGGCCCGGGCCGACGTCGCTGCGGCCCTGGGCTGCGATCCGGCGGAGCTGATTTTCACCTCCTGCGGCTCGGAGTCGGACAACACCGCCATTTTGAGCGCCCTGGCCGCCCAGCCCGAGAAAAAGCACCTCGTTACCACCCGGGTGGAGCATCCGGCCGTGTTGAGCCTGGCCAAGCACCTGGAAGAAAAGGGCTACGAGGTCACCTATCTCGGCGTTGACGACAAGGGCAACCTGGATCTGGACGAGTTGGCCGGCGCCGTCCGCAAGGACACGGCCATCGTGTCCGTCATGTATGCCAACAACGAAACCGGCGTCATTTTCCCCATCCCGGAGATCGCCGCCCTGTGCAAGGCCAAGGGCGTGCTGTTCCACACCGACGCGGTCCAGGCCGTGGGCAAGATCGACATCGATCTGTCCAAGCTGCCCGTGGACATGCTCTCGCTGTCCGGCCACAAGCTCCATGCGCCCAAGGGCGTCGGCGTCCTGTATGTTCGCAAGGGCACGCCGTTTCGGCCGTTTCTCATCGGCGGCCACCAGGAACGCGGCCGCCGGGCCGGCACCGAAAACACCGCCGGCATCATCGCCCTGGCTGCGGCCATGACCCTGGCCAAGGAACACATGGCCGAGGAGAATACGCGGGTAAAGGCGCTGCGCGACCGGCTCGAAGCCGGCATCCTGGCCGCCGTGCCCCATAGCCAGATAAACGGCGACACGGCTCACCGGCTGCCCAACACCACCAGCATCGCGTTTAAGTTCGTCGAAGGCGAAGCCATTCTCCTCATGCTCGACCAGTACGGCATCTGCGCCAGCTCCGGCTCGGCCTGCACCTCGGGAAGCCTCGAACCCTCCCACGTGCTGCGGGCCATGGGCGTGCCGTTCACCTACGCCCACGGCTCCATCCGGTTCAGCCTGTCGCGGTATACCACCGACGCCGACATCGATCTCGTCCTCGACAAGCTGCCCGGCATCATCGAAACCCTGCGGCGCATGTCGCCGTTCCGCGAGGAAGAAGCCGCCAAGCCGGCGTGCACGTGTTGATGCGGCAGCGCCCGTGAGCCTGCTGGGACGCTGTCCCAGACCCTGCCAGGGCGCTGCCCTGGACCCGCCGGGGGACTCAGTCCCCCGGACCCCCGGCATGGGTGGGGTAGGCGGGTGGGAGGATGGACGGCGGCGTCGCGCGAAGATGGGGTCGGGATTTTGGCCGGGAATCTCGGCGCTGGCGCGCCGTTATTCCCGGCCAAAATCCCGACCCCAACCGGCCCTCGGCCCCGAGGCGGGGCCGAATTGGTGGAGAAAGAGTTTTTAAAAAACGTTGTCGGCGTGATTATCGTCTCGTATCCCTTTGATTGGGTGGCGCGATGGCGGCGCGGGCTTCCCGCGTCGCCATCGCGCCACCCAGGCAAGGGGGTCCGGGGGGGATTATCCCCCCCGGCGGGTCCGGGCAGAGCCCGGTTAATGGGAGTGGCCATGCGAATTGCAAACAATATGCTGGAGTTGGTGGGCAAAACGCCCATGGTGTGGTTGACCCGGATGGCCGAGGGCTGTTCGGCTCGGGTGGCGGCCAAGCTGGAGTCGTTTAACCCCTGTTCGTCGGTCAAGGACCGCATCGGCGTGGCCATGATCGAGGCGGCCGAGCGGGAAGGCAAGATCGGCCCGGGCGCGGTCATTGTGGAACCGACCTCGGGCAACACCGGCATCGGCCTGGCTTTCATGTGCGCCGTGCGCGGCTATACGCTCATTTTGACCATGCCGGAGTCCATGAGCCTGGAGCGGCGCACGCTGCTCAAGGGCTTTGGGGCGCGGCTGGTGCTGACCCCGGCGGCCAAGGGCATGTCCGGGGCGGTGGAGCGGGCCAGGGAGCTGGTGGCCGAAATGCCCGGGGCGTTTATGCCCATGCAGTTCGCCAATCCGGCCAACCCGGAAGTCCATGCCCTGACCACCGGGCCGGAGATCTGGGACGACACGGACGGGCTCGTGGACATTTTCGTGGCCGGCGTCGGCACGGGCGGCACGGTGACGGGCGTTGCCCGGTCGCTCAAGGCCAGGAAGCCGAGTCTCAAGGCTATTGCCGTGGAGCCGGCGGCCAGTCCGGTCTTGTCCGGCGGTAAGCCCGGGCCGCACGCCATCCAGGGCATCGGCGCGGGGTTCGTGCCCGAGGTGCTGGACCGCGGCGTGGTGGACGAGGTGGTGACCGTGGCCAATGAGGACGCCCTGGCCACGGCTAGGCGGCTTTTGCGCGAGGAAGGCATTTTGTGCGGCATTTCTTCCGGGGCCAATGCCTATGCCGCCTTGGAACTCGCCCGCCGGCCGGAAAACGCCGGCAAGGTGATCGTTTTCATCGTCTGTGACACGGGCGAGCGCTATCTTTCCACGCCGCTTTTCACCGAGGGGGTCTGATGACCGACGCCAAGTTCCCGTTGCCCCGGCCGCGCCGGCGCACGCCGGTGGAGTGGGTGACCGAAATGCTGTGCGAGGAAGCCTCCTACGAGAAGGTGTACCATCGCCCGCTCCACGACGAACCCATGCCCTCGGTGCCGGTGCTGGAAGAGGTCATGGAACGCCTGCGCGGCATCCTGTTTCCGGGCTATTTCGGCCATTCCGACGTCTCGCCGGAGAACATGCGCTTTCACATCGGCGCAAGCCTCGACGCGGTGCATCGGCTCCTGGTCGATCAGGTGCGCCGTGGGCACTGTTTTTTTTGCGAAATCGAGCACGCCGGCACTTGCCAGGACTGCCAGGAGCGGGCCGAAAAACTGGTCGGCGATTTCCTCATGCGCCTGCCCGACATCCGCGAGGCCCTGGCTGAGGACGCCCAGGCCGCCTTTGAGGGCGACCCGGCCTCACGTTCGCCCGGCGAAACCATCTTCTGCTATCCGAGCCTGACGGCGCTCACGCATCACCGGGTGGCCCACGAGCTGCACAAACTTGGCGTGGACCTCATCCCGCGCATCATCTCCGAAATGGCCCATTCCCGCACCGGCATCGACATCCATCCCGGGGCCACCATCGGCCGGCGGTTTTTCATCGACCACGGCACCGGCACGGTCATCGGCGAGACCTGCATCATCGGCGACAACGTGCGGCTCTATCAGGGCGTGACCCTGGGGGCCAAGAGCTTCCCCAAGGACGAGGAGGGGATGCTGGTCAAGGGCATCGCCCGCCATCCCATCGTGGAAGACGACGTGGTGGTGTATTCCGGGGCCACGGTGCTGGGGCGCATCACCATCGGCAAGGGCGCGGTCGTTGGCGGCAACGTGTGGGTCGTTGACGACGTGCCGGCCGGGGCGCGCATCGCCCAGCAAGGCTCGGGCGGGGTGATCATCCGCGACGGCGCGGGGATTTAGCTTCGCGTCTCTTGAAAAATACGAGAGTATTTTTCAAGAGAAATTCATAATTTCAGTCTGTTGCCTGCGAAAAGCCATAGGCGTTTTCCGTGGACGCGACAGCACTTCGCCTCTATAATGGGTGCAGCAAACTCAGAAACGAACCTGATTGGGCCGGCGAAACGCGACAATCGCGCGTACACGCCGGGAACGCGGGTTCCCGGGGAGGGATGATGCGATTGTTGCTTATGGCGCTGGCCTTGTGCATGCTGGCCGGCTGCGCCGAGAAGTCCGGTTCCAAGTCGTTTATCGGCATCGACGCCTATCAGGAAGAAAGCCGCAGCTGGAAGCAGGGTGAGGACGGCGACATGCGGTTTGGCCGCTATTCCACCCACCGCTACGCCGCCACCCAACACGGCGTGGATTATTCGCCGACCACGAGTGCCTGGGGAAAAACATACTATTAAGCCAAGTGGTTATAGTTCGAAAGCCCGGCCGCGACAGACGTCGCGGCCGGGCTTTCGCCATTTGCAGCGGAAAAACTAGTCGGCGACGACCATGACGCTGGAGGCCTTGACCATGGCGTGGACCTTGGCCCCGGCCTTAAGACCCATGTTCTCGGCGGATTCCTTGGTGATGACCGAGACGATCTCGACGCCGGGGGCGGCTTCAATGACGACTTCGGCGTTGACCATGCCGATGGTGACCTTCTTCACGGTGCCGGGGATGAGATTGCGGGCGCTGACTTTCATGATGGTACTCCTGGCCTCGGGGCCGTCTTGAGGCGGGGTCGGGAAGGCCTCGCCGTTGCGTTCCGTGAGGCAAGAGATAATACAGGATTTACTCACACGCAAATTAATTTTTTCGTGTTAGTGATGTTATTATTAACACATTAAATTACAGTATTTTACCATTAGTTGAGTCACGCTGATGAATTTTGCGAGATTCTTGATTTGAAAGATATGATTTTCGCTTAGCTCTATGATTTTAAATATTTACTGTAAAAAATTGTAAAATGCTCGCCGGAAAATGTTACGAGAAGAGCAGATGCGATGCAGGCGCGGGGATGGGACATCTCGCCTTGGCCGCCCTGTCCCTGGGCAGTGGTGGCGGACAGGCGGTTTGGGACAGCGGTGCAGGACCGGGCGGTGCAGGACCGGGCGGTGCAGGACCGGGCGGTGCAGGACCGGGCGGTGCAGGACCGGGCGTGCGCCCCCGCTTGGGGCGCACGCCCATTGATTTACTTGGCGGCGAAGTCAAGCCGCACCACCACCGTCGGGTCGAGCACCTGGAAGGTGAAGGATTCCAGGAAGAACAGGGCGACCTTTTCGGTGTCGTGGGAGGCGTAGCCGATGGCGATGTCGCCGCCGAGCGTCATCTCCAGATCGCCGCCCCGGGTGGAGAGCAGGTAAGCTTCCTCAATAAACGGGCTGACGATGACCTGGCCGCCGAGCATGGTTTCCAGGTACTGCGACAGGGGATAGCCCCGCACATGGCCCGACAAGGCCACCCACAACTCCGGGCCGACCACCAGGGCATAGGGGCCTTCCACCGAGGTCTTGCGCAGGGCCGTCAGCGCCTTGGAGACCTTCTCGGCGATGTCCTCGGGATTGGAGGAGACCTGCAGCCTAGTCTGGCTGGAGACTTCCGACAGGCCCTTGATGCCGGCCGGAGCAAAGCCGTGGTAGAGGGCCTCTTCCTCGAACCGGGCCAGTTTTTCGGCCGCCTCGTCCAGGGCGGCCAGATCGATGTCCTTGCCGCCCCGGGCGGCGTTGTCGATCTCGGCGATGTCCAGGGTGAAGGGCACTTTCACTTCGACCAGCGGTTTGACCTGATGCAGGCCGTAGGTGATGCCCGAGACCGACTGGGTCTTGGCGTATTCAATGCGCCCCAGGGGCACGGCGGCGTATTCCCAGCCAAGCGGCCCGGCGACGTCCACGACCCGGCGGCCCGAGAGCATGGTGGTCAGCGTCTGGCGGGCGCGGCTGTCCACGGCCTGCCAGGCGGCGGCGGTTACGGGGGCGAGATCGCGTTTGAGAATATCCATGGCGTCTCCCGTGGGTTAGCGGTTGCCCTTGAGGCTGCCGATGCCAAGCGAGCCGGAGCCGGCCGGGCTTTGGGGGGCGTTCGCCCCGCCTTCGGCGGCGTCTTCCAGGGCGGTGATGTCGCCGGTGGTGAACAGGTAGGTGCGCATGACCGCGTCCCAGCCCGGCATGGTGCGGCGCAGCCATTCCAGGCCCATGATGGCGTGCTCCATCTCCTCGTCGCGGTTGTGGGCCATGATGGCCTTGATCTGCGGATCGGAGGCGGCGACCACCCGCTGGTGGTACCAGTTGATGGCCTCGATCTCTTCCTTGAGGCTGGTCAGCGCCCGGACGAAATCCCGGTCCAGGGGCGAGAGCTCGGCAACGGGTTCATGATACTGGTCCATGCTTCCTCCTTGGCGCGCCCGGCAAGGCGTGGGCGAGGGCGCGAAATTGGGGCCAGTATGCCACAGGCCGGCGGGAATGCAACGGCTCGGGCAGGAAAGTCGCGTGGCGTTCAGGCGTCGGGCGGGGCGCGCTCGTGTCTGGCGGCATGAGGCCGCCATGCGCTAAGGGCGGTCCGCTTGGGACCGGGCCGGTGCTGGGCCGGGTAGGGTGGGCAGGGGAAATGAGGCCAAAGCGGCCTGGAAGGCCGGCGCGCCGGGGAACCCGGAAGTCCCACGGTTCGCGCCGGCCGAATACGGGTCAGATGATGATGAGGTTTTTGATCTCGTCGCTATCCGCCTCGTCAGGCGGAAAATGCGGCGCGAGTAGGCCGGCCAGGGTGTCCAGGCAGGCGATGAGCGCCTCCTTTTGCCGGCCGGCGGCGATGCCCCCGGTCAGTGCCGCCGTGGCTGCGTCCAGGGCGGCGGCGTCCAGGCGGCCGACAAGGCCCTTGTCGGGCTGGATGAAGACCAGCCGCTCGAAGACCGAGATGTAGACCAGCACGGCGTTGCGGTGTTTGGTTTCGGTCAGGCCATGGCTGAAAAACGCGGCCTGGGCGGCCTGCTTCGTTTCGGCCAGCCGCCGGGCCTTGGACACGAACAGGCGTTTGACGTCCGGGCAACGTTTGGCCGCTTCGAAGCCGGCCAGGGCGAACACGCCGCCAAAAAGTAAGAACAGCCACAAGTTGCGCGTGCCGAAAGCCAGGCACAGCACCAGCCCGGCGCACAGCCCCACGACCACGGCGCAGGCCAGCTCGGCCTTGGGATAGTCGTCGCTGGCCTCCACCACCATGGGCACGATTTCGGCCGAGGTCCGGGCTTCGGCCCCGGCCACGGCGGCCACGATGGCTTCCCGGTCGGCCGGGGAGAAAAAGGCGTTGACATATTTGCTCATGACTCCCTCCTACCAGCTTCCCGACGAGCCGCCGCCGCCAAAGGAGCCGCCGCCGCCGGAAAATCCGCCGCCGCCGCCCGACGAGCCGCCGCCGACATAAAAGCCGCCGCCCCGGCGTCCGCTGCCGCCCCGGAACAGATACGGACCCACCAGCCCGAGCACCGCGCCGCCCAGGCACAGCAGGGCCAGCATGGCCAGGGTCAGGCCGAACAGGGCCCCGCCCAGGGGCAGGGCCAAGCCGAGCAGCCCGGCCCGGGCCGGGGCCGGCAGACCGGAAAGCAGGGCCGACAGGATCATGGCCAGGATGAAAAGCCCGAAAAACGCGTTGTCGTCGTGGCCCGAGGCGTGGCCGTCGCCGGGCGCGGCCTGGTACTCGCCGCGCGCGCCCTCGATGATGGCGGCCACGCCGGCTTCGATGCCGGCGTCGAACCGGCCGGCCTTGAAGGCCGGCACGATGGCGTGGTCGATGATGCGCCCGGTCAGCGCGTCGGTGAGCCGGCCTTCCAGGCCGTAGCCCACCTCGATGCGCACCTTGCGGTCGCCCTTGCTGACAAGGAGCAGCACGCCGTTGTCCTTGCCCTTCTGGCCGATGCCCCAGGCCTGGGCCACCTTGACGGCGTAGTCTTCCAGGGGTTCGCCCTGCAGCGACGGGATGGTCAGCACGACAAGCTGGGTGGAATCCGTGCGCTCGAAATCGGCCAGGGCGGCGTCCAGGCGGCTCACCGCGTCCTTGGAGAGCATGCCGGCGTTGTCGTTGACCCGGCCCGTCAGGCGCGGCACGTCCAGGGCCAGGGCCTGCCCGGCGCACAGGGCAAAAGCGAGCAGTACGGCGGCCAGGGGAGCATGGTAAGGCAGGCGTAAGGAAAGCATCCGCGATAACCTCCGTCGGCTAGAACTTCACCTTGGGGGCCTGCTGGGCCGCGTCGTCGGCCTTGTAGTATTCCTTGGGCGCGAGATGGAGCAGCATGGAGTTGGTCATGGAGTTGGGGAAGGTGCGGATGGAGCTGTTGTAGATCTGCACGGCCTCGTTGTAGCGCTGGCGGGCTACGTTGATGCGGTTTTCCGTGCCTTCGAGCTGGTGCTGCAGATCGCGGAAGTTCTGGTCGGCCTTGAGCTGGGGATAGTTCTCGGCCACGGCCAGAAGGCGCGACAGGGCGGACTGCATCTGGCCCTGGGCCTGCTGAAAAGCGGCCATTGCCTTGGGGTCGGCCAGGGTTTCGGGAGTGAGCTTGATTTGGGTGGCCTTGGCCCGGGCCTCGGTGACGGCGGTCAGGGTGTCTTTTTCGTGGCTGGCATAGCCCTTGACCGTTTCCACGAGGTTGGGAATGAGGTCCAGGCGACGCTGCAAGGTGGCTTCCACGTTGCCCCAGGCGGCTTTGACCGCCTCGTCGTTGGTCTGCATTTCGTTGTAGCCGCAGCCGGTGAGCCCGAAAAGGGCGACGACAAGGGCCAGGGCGGCAAGCAGTCGGTTCATTGGGCGCTCCTGTGGGAAAAGTCTATGGACAATAGACGGCCTATACCCCGCTCGGGCGGGGCAGGCAAGAAGTCCGAATGTTATTGGCGGCAGGCAGGAAGGCGAGGGGGCGGGCAGGCCGCGCCCGGTCCGGCCACGGAATGGGGCGGGCCGGCTTAGTCGGCCCGCCCCCGGCCCAGAATCCGGGCCACGATGTCCCGGGAATTGGCTTCGGCCTGCAGGTATTCGTCCAGGGACAGGCCCGCGCCCAGAGCCACCTTCTTGCGGCGGTCCTGGCTGACGAAATCTTCCGGGGCATGGGCGTCGTTGTCGATGACGAGCTTGGCCCCGAAGCGCCGGGCCATGGCCGCCACATGGCCGTTGGTCAGGCTGTGGCCCTTGCGGGTGGTGATTTCCAGGGCCACGCCGCGCTCGGCGGCCAGCTCCGCCTCTTCGGGCGTGATCATGCCCGGATGGGCCAGGATGTCGCAGCCGCCTTCGATGGCGGCCAGGTTGGTGCCCGTTTCCACCGGCTCGACGATGGTCTCGCCGTGGACCACCACGATCTGGGCTCCGGCCGCCCGGGCGCGCTCCACGAGCTGGGGAATCAGCGGCGGTGGCACATGGGTGATCTCCACGCCATAAAGGGCCGTCAACCCGAGAAAAGCGCCGGTTTCGGCCACGAACCGGCCGATGTTGGCCAGGATCAGGTCGAGGTTGGAATGATCGGCGTGGTCGGTGAGCGCCACGGCCTTGTAGCCGGCCTTGACGGCGCGACGCACCAGTTCGGCCGGAATGAGCACGCCGTCGGAAAACGTGGTGTGGGTGTGCAGGTCGATCATGGTCACATCTTGTACTTGGTGTCGTTTGGGTCGTACTTTTCGAGCAATTCCGTCCACTTCTCCGAGTCGTCCGAGGCGAACTCGACCACCGAGGCCTCCTTGGACTCCTTGGCCACCTGGTCGATGACAGCCTCGTTGACCAGGATCGGGGCCTTGGCTCGAAGCGCCAGGGCCACGGCGTCGGACGGGCGGCTGTCGATGCGGCGGATGCCGCCCTCCACTTCCACTTCGACGTTGGCGTAATACGTGCCTTCGGTAAGCTCGGTCAGGTTGACGCACACCACGTGGGCGTCCAGGGCATGGATCATGTTGAGCAAGAGATCGTGGGTCATGGGACGCGGCAGTTCCACGTCATTAAGCGCCAGGGAGATGGCCATGGCTTCCATGGCCCCGATCCAGATGGGCAGGGCGTTTTTTTCGTCCAAGTCCTTGAGGATGAGCACCGGGACTTGGGACTCCTCGTCCAGGGCCAGCCCGAAGACTTTCATTTCAATCATGCTCGGCCTCCGCCTCCCCGACCAGGGAGTGCTTTTTGGCTTGGACGATGCGCACGGCCACGAGCCTTCCCGTGTGGTCCGTCCCTTCGGCCAGGGCCACGTTGACCACCCGTCCGCCGGGATCTCGGCCCCGCCAAGTGACGCCAAGGATTCCTTCGCGCCGGCTTTCCCCTTCGATGAGCACGACTTCCCGCCGACCCAGCCGGGCGGCCAGGGACGCGGCCAGCCGTTCGTCCAAAAGGGCCTGGAGTTCGGCCAGACGGGCCGATTTCTCCTCCGGCAGGATCTTGGGCGCAAGCTTCTCGGAAGCCGTCCCTGGCCTGTCAGAGTACATGAAGGAGAAGCCGCTATCAAATCCTACCTTGCGCACCAATTCGAGGGTGGCCTCGAAGTCGGCCCGGGTTTCACCCGGAAAGCCAACGATGAAGTCCGAGGTCAGGGCGATGTCCGGGCAGGCCCGGCGCAGCTTGTCGACCAGGGTGAGATACGCGGCGGTGTCGTAGCGCCGGCCCATGCGCCGCAGGATATCGTCGCAGCCGGACTGCACCGGCAGATGCAGCGCCGGGCACAGCTGGGGCAGGGCGGCGAAGCGTTCGATGACCTCGTCGCTTAGGTCCTTGGGATGCGAAGTGGTGAAGCGGATGCGCTCGATGCCGGGCACGGCGGCCACGGCGTCGAGGAGCTTGGCAAAGCTCGCGCCGTCGCCGGCATCGTCCAGGCCGTAGCTGTTGACGTTTTGGCCAAGCAGCGTCACCTCGCGCACGCCCCGGGAAGCGAGGCTTTGGCATTCGGCGATGACCGAGGGCAGGGGGCGCGATTTCTGCCGGCCGCGCACAAAGGGCACGATGCAATAGGAACAATAATTGTCGCAGCCCTGCATGATGGAGACAAAGGCCTTGGGCGGCAGCTTGTCGTCGGGCCAGGACTGGTCGCGCTCGGGGTAGGCTTCGGAAAAATCCAGCAGCGAAAGCCGCAGTTGCGGTTCCTCGGCCAACCGGGCCAGGGCGCGGGGGGCGGCGGCGATGCCGTCGGTGCCGAAAACAAGCCGCACCATGGGAAAGCGCCGCCACAGCGTCGTGCCGAGCTGCTGGGCGGTGCAGCCGCCAACGGCGATAAAGGCGTTGGGATTATGCCGGTTGCGGTCGGCGATGCGGCCGATTTCGCTGACGACTTTCTGTTCGGGCTTGTCGCGCACCGAGCAGGTGAAAAGGATGAAACACTCGGCTTCCGCTTCGGGAGCCTGGGTGAAGCCTGCCGCTATGAGGGAACGGGCAAGCCAGTCGCCGTCGCCGACGTTCATCTGGCAGCCCATGGTGGTGATGTGGAATTTCATGGCGCAAGAGCCATAATGCACGCCGGGCCGGCGGTAAAGGGGGCGAGGCGCGGCTTGTCGGGATGCCTGCGTCGGTGGCGTCCGGCTGAGGGAACAAGGCGCGGCGGCATGGCCGGCGCTGCAGCCTAGCTGACAAGGCCAGGCCAGGATTGAGCAGCGGACGAAGGACCGCCGCCTGGCGCGTGACGGATGGCGTCGCCGCCTGGGGAAGTCACAGCTGCGAGCCACGGCGTGAACCTTGCAGCTGGTGTCCTTGTCGTCTATCATTGGGCACAGCGAGTGTCAGGAAATTGGGAGATAATGGCAGTCGCCGGGCGACGGCTAATAGTAGACTGCTTCAGAGTCGTTCTTGTTCGAGGCTTGAGGGCGGTGGACAAGGCCGGCACGGGACGCAGGAAGGCGCTGAAGAGGACAAGGGCTTCAATGCCGAGGACCGCATGGGAACCAATACACGAAAAATTGTCATAGTAGGCGATTCTTTGGGCATGGAGCGGACTGGCGATCTTGGTGACATTCCGCTTGGCGTCACTTAGCCTGTCCTTTTGCAGAAATTGCTTCCGAAAAGTGCCGGCTCTGAAATTGTCATCGGGTCCGCCTGCATACGGGCCAGAACCATGGACACCGTTGCGGACGCCATCGCCGATGCCGCGATTTTTGGCGCGGACACGGTCATCGTTCAGGCAGGCATCGTGGACTGTTTTCCGAGGATTTCGTCTCGGGAAGACAGAGAGCGCTTGAACAGTCTGCGGCCGGAACTGCGCGATGTCATCCGCAAGTTTCTTAGGGAAAACCGTGATGCCGTTCTCGCCGAGGCGGGGAGCGTGGTTTATACAAGTCTGGAGACGTATAGGGACAGCGCTCTTCAGGCTGCCATGTTGGCGCAACGCCTCGGCCTTAACATCATATTCTTGTCGATCGTTGCGCATAGCGACCTGGAATATGCCACTCCAGGCGTCATGAATAATGTCGAGCAGTATAATAATGCCTTGCGCGAAGTGTGCGCGCTGACGGAGTGCGCCGAATATTTTGATTTGACGGAATTTTCTAAAGACAAGGAGTTGCTGCACGACGATTTGTATCACATTAGCCCCCAAGGCAACGCGAGGCTGGCGCTGCTGATGCGAAACCATCTGGTGCGGCCCGCGTCCTGCGCCAGCACGGGAGGGCAGGCCGAAGGAAAGAAACTGCAGGCGTTCGTCAAGGCTCGGGCCGAGGTTTTGCACGTGCTCGGCGGCGTGCTGGCCAAGGCGGGGCACACCGCCCGCGCAGACGCCGCAGAAAAGGCCGCAGCCCAGACAATAATCCACTTTCCGAGCCGTAGGACAGGAAATATCCCGACCAGCGCCTTTATCGAGATTACTAATCATTGTAATCTAAATTGCACAATGTGCAACACGCAAATGTCGAAGCGAATGAAGGGATTCATGTCGCCTGAGGTATTTGATAAAGTTATTGCGAGGCTGCAGTCTGTTGGGATATATCGGGCGGCACTTCATACTGTTGGTGAAACTTTGCTGCATCCGAATCTTGGTGATCTACTTGGTATTGCCAGGAAACGAAATTTCAGCGTCTTCTTTAGCACTAATGGGCAGCTTACGGGGAAGCTGGAAAAGATTTTGCCGTATTACTCTGGGTTGTTTAACAGTATTCGATTTTCCATCGATGCGGCGACGCCGGAAACCTATGCGCTCATCCGAAAAGGTGGAAAAATTGAACGGGTGTGGAAGTCCTTTCAGCTCATCAGGGATTTCAATGTCGCCCATGGGACGAACTTTGGCATTGTTACGAATTATATTCTTTCGGATACGAATATTGGTGAGATCGACAGCTTTATTGATCACGTGAGCGAGTTTGCCCCTGTCGACAGCATGAAGTTCAATCTCCCGAATTCCTTGAGCCCCGATCCGTCGTTTCTCAAGGAAATCTTCTCCTTCCACAGTTTGATATACCCAACCGGCTATGGGTGCATGCTGCCGTTCAACACGGTCGCCATCACCTTTGACGGCAAGGTTTCGCTGTGCTGTCGGGACTATGACGCGGATTTGACGATTGGCTCTTTTCTCAAGGACAACCCGTTGGGGATTTGGCGAGGCAAACAGGCGGAAGCCATTCGCCAAGGGGTTCTTGGCGTTGGGGAATGCCCGGGACTCTGCGCCAAGTGCCACAATGTTTCTGGCTCCGAGATATCCTCCATGTTCATCCATAACGCCCGCGCGCTGGGGCTTCGGGATCTTGGTGCACGGTTGTGGAGCGTGCTTGCGGCCATGGCGCATGATCCATACGACCTCGGCGGCGTACGTAAGGCCTGCTTAAACGCCCTGTCCTGATCTTACCGGTCGGCGATTGGCCTGCGGACTTTGTCCGGTAACGGAAGAGCTTTGTCGGCCATGCCGCCGTATCAGGTAATTTCCTTGCGGTGCTGGGATCGTTTCGGTGATACGGTAGGGGAAAGCCCTTGGGCGTAAGCGTTTAGCATGCATCCGGGGGCTGGGCCTTTCCCTTGGTCGCGACGAAGCCTTGGCTTCCCCGGCCATGTGGCGATTGCGGCAGAGTTTGCGCGTACAAGCGTGCTCTAGCGATTCCAGGACCTACGGCAAACCGCGAGGCGAAACATGGACCACCGCATCGAATCCGACAGCATGGGCGACATCGCCGTCCCGGCCGACAAACTCTGGGGCGCCCAGACCCAGCGCGCCATCGAATATTTCACCATCGGCGAGGAGCGGATGCCCCGGGAACTCATCCGGGCCTACGGCATCCTCAAAAAGGCCGCCGCCACGGTCAACCGCGACCAGGGGCGGCTGCCGGCCGAACTGGCCGACATGATCGTGACCGCATGCGACGAAATCGTCGCCCATGCCCACGACGCCATGTTTCCGCTGCGCGTGTGGGTCTCGGGCAGCGGCACCCAGTTCAACATGAACGTCAACGAGGTCGTGTCCAACCGCTGCTGCCAGCTGGCCGGCACGCCGCTGGGGTCCAAACAGCCCGTGCACCCCAACGACCACGTGAACATGGCCCAGTCCACCAACGACAATTTTCCCTCGGCCATGTATATGGCCGCCGCCATGGGCACGGTGGAGCGGCTTTTGCCCTCGGCCATCAAGCTGCGCGACGTGCTGGCCGCCAAGGCCGAAGTCTGGAAGGACATCGTCAAAATCGGCCGCACCCATCTCCAGGACGCCACGCCGTTGACGCTGGGCCAGGAATTCTCCGGCTACGTGGGACTGTTAAGCGACGCCGTGCGCCGCATCAAGGCGGCCCTTGGCGACGTCTATGCCCTGCCCCTGGGCGGTACGGCCGTGGGCACCGGCGTCAACGCCGCGCCGGGCTTTGCCGAGGCGGCCATCGCCGCCATCGCCACGCTGACCGGCCTGCCGTTTACGCCGGCCGCCAACAAATTCACGGTCCAGGGCAGCCACGATGCGCTTATCCACCTGTCCGGGGCGCTCAAGACCCTGGCGGCGGCGCTTTTCAAGATCGCCAGCGACGTTCGCCTCCTGGCCTGCGGCCCCCGGGCCGGGCTGGCCGAATTGCGCCTGCCGGCCAATGAACCCGGCTCATCGATCATGCCCGGCAAGGTCAACCCCACCCAGTGCGAGGCCCTGACCATGGCCGCGATCCAGGTCATGGCCAACGATCTGGCCGTGACCTTGGGCGGCGCGGGCGGCATTTTGGAGATGAACGTCTACAAGCCGCTTATTATCCACAACGTCATGCAGTCGATCCGGCTGCTGGCCGACGCCATGAACAACTTCCGCCGCTTCGCCGTGGCCGGGCTGGAGCCGGACCGGCGGCGCATCGGCGAGCTTGTGGGCCGCTCGCTCATGCTGGTCACGGCGTTGGCCCCGGTCATCGGCTACGACAAGGCGGCCGAGATCGCCCATCATGCCGAGCAGCATGATCTGACCCTCAAGGAAGCGTCCCTGGACCTCGGCTACGTCACGGCCGAGGAGTTCGACCGGGTGGTGGTCCCGTCGCGCATGACCGGGCCGTACGTGGCGCGGGAGTAGTCCTGCCGTTGGCGGGGAACTCCTCGCCAACGGCAGCCCTTTCCCTTTGTCCATTGCAGGGGTCCGGGGGGATCATCCCCCCGGCGGGCGCGGGCAGAGCCCGCTCTTCCTCTTCCCTTATTCCCTCATTCCCCTTCCCCTTCACAACCTGACGCCGTCGGGATCGTGACGGGCGTAGGCCGTGCGGGCGCGGTCGAAACTTGTGGTGGCGTAGCAGCAGGCGCAGCCGAACAGGCAGCGGTCGTAGGCCCCGATGTCGCGGCTTTTGGCGCAGCCGCAGCCCGGGCGCTGGCCGGGGTCGCGGTCGGCGGTCACGGCGCGTCCGGTCCGGGCGGCGATCCAGTCGCCGTCGATGCAGCGCGAGGCGGCGATGCCGGCGGCGGCGTAGTCGGCCGGCTGGCAGCAGGTCGTAAGCGTCAGGGAATGGGCGGCGGCCATATCGCGCAGGTCGAGCAGCAGGCGCAGGCGTTCGGCCTCGGGAACATCGAGGGGGGCAAAGCCTTGCGCAGCGGCGGCGGCCAGGCGTTTGGCGATTTTGCGATAGGGTTCGACGAAGCTGACGATGACGCGGTCGGTGTGGCCGGCCAGGGCGGCGGCCAGCCGGGCGAAGGTGCGGCGATGCCAGTCGGGCGGCGTGGCGGCGGTCAAGGCGATGGGGTCGTAGCGCCAAGCCACCCGGCCGGGCAGGGCGGCGGCGAGATCGCGGAAAGCCGGCACGGAAACCTCCGGGCCGGGGCATTTGGGGTCCAGGGGCCGGGGGTTGTCCAGGAGCGTGACGAGGAAGAAGGCCTCGTGGCCCATGGTGGCGAGTTCGGGCTGATGGGGCAGCATGGGACGCGGGTCGCGGGTCCAGAAGACAATGGCGGCGACGTCCTCGGGAAGAAGCGACACGCGGCTGATCTGGGCGGCGTTGAAAGGGTTGGCCACTTCGCAAAAGCCGGCCCTGATCCGGTTCATGAACCAACGGCTGTAGAAGGCCGGGATGTCCGTGCGCCGGCTGGCGCTTATGAGCACGCGCAGGCTCCGGCCTGGGTGAGCAGTTCGGCGAATACGGCGTCGGGGAGCAGGCTGCCGCCGGTGGCCCAGAGGAGGTGGACGGCCGGACGGCCGGCCAGGGCCGGGAAGCCGGCCCGGCGCACGGCCAGGGGGCCGGCCAGGGCGGCGGCGGCCGAGGGTTCCAGGCGCAGGCCGTCGGCGGCGTGGGCTTCGCCGACCAGACGCAGCATCCGGGCGTCGGTGACGGTGAGCGCGCCGTCAAGGACATGCTCCAGGCAGGCGCAGGCCAGGGCCGAGGGGCGGGTCACGGCCAGGCCGTCGGCCACGGTGGGGCCGGTCAGGCCCCATTCCCGGGCGTCGATGCCGGCATGGCGGCCGGTGGCCAATCCCAGGAGCACGGCCGGGGCCTTGGTCGGTTCGACGGTAAAGCACAAGGCGGCGTCGTCCAGAGCCAGACGCGCGCCCAGGGCAATGCCGCCCGGCGCGCCGCCCACGCCGCAGGGCAGGTGCAGGCACAGTGGGGTTTCCGGCGAGACGGTCAGGCCGGCAGCAGCCAATTTGGCCGGCAACCGCAGGCCGGCCACGCCGTAGCCGGTGAAGAGATCAACGGAATTTTCGTCGTCAATGAAATGCAGGCGGTCGTTGCCGGCCGCTTCGGCCCGGGCCACGGCGCAGGCGGCGGCATAGTCGCCGGCGTGTTCGACCACCACGGCGCCGGCGGCGCGCAGGCGGTCTTTTTTCCAGGCCGTGGCTTCGGCCGACATGTGAACCACCACGGCAAACCCCAGCCCCCGGCCAAAAACGCCGATGGACAGGCCCAGGTTGCCGGTGGAACCGACGGAGAGGGTATGGCCGGCGAAGAAGGCCCGGGCGGCAGGTTCGGCCAGCCGGAGGCAGTCGTCGCCGGGGCCAGCGAGCAGACCCTCGGCCAGGGCCAGGCGCTCGGCCACGCACAAGACGGCGTGGAGGCCGCCGCGCGCCTTGACCGAGCCGACCACGGGCAGGGCATGGTCGGCGGCCAGATAGACCCGGTCGGTTTCGGGCAGGCCGGCTTCATGGAGCCGGCGGGCCAGGCCCGGCACGGACAGAAGCGGCGATTCGACCACGCCTTCGGCCGGCGCGAGTTCAGGAAAAAGACGCGCCAAAAGCGGCGCGAACCAGGCAAACCGGTCCCGCGCCGCTTCAATGTCGGCCAGGGTGACGGGCAACGTGTCCCGGATCTCGGCCATGGGCCGGCGGCCGGGATTGACGAAACACACGGGTTTTGCGGCGCGCAGGCCGGCAACAAGGGCGGCGTCCATGGCGGCAAGCTAGCCCAAACCCATCCGCCAAGCTAGCCCGCAGCAATGGTGGTTTCCATCAAGGGGGTCCGGGGGGATTATCCCCCCCGGCCGCCGGAGCATCTCCCCCTCTTCTAACTATTGGCCGCGTATTTGGCGGCGGCGCGGGCGGCGGGGGTGGTGTTTTTGACGGTGGCGAGGGTGGCTGGCGGCTGCGACGGCTGGAGTGGCGGCGCGGCAGGGGGAACCTGGGGCGTCGGTTTTTTGGCGTTGCCGGCCAGGCGGAAGGGCGAGGCGAAGTGGTGGCCGCATTCCGGGCAGGCCATGAGCACGCCGCCGACATCGGGCGGAAACCGCAGCGCCTGGCCGCAGCCGGGGCAAGTACGAACAAGGGCGTCGGACATCGGTGACTCCTTGGCCGGAAATTATGCAAGACAAGTGCCCGGCGCGGGCGGGATGGTTACAGCCGGGAGCGGACTTAGCGCAGGCGTCATGAAACCGTGGCGGCCGGGTATTCGGCCGGGCTGAC
This sequence comes from Solidesulfovibrio carbinolicus, assembly GCF_004135975.1. Lineage (NCBI taxonomy): Bacteria > Pseudomonadati > Thermodesulfobacteriota > Desulfovibrionia > Desulfovibrionales > Desulfovibrionaceae > Solidesulfovibrio > Solidesulfovibrio carbinolicus. The sequence goes on from NZ_CP026538.1 coordinate 1,788,779, forward strand.
AGGCAGCCGCGTCTCATTTCTCCCAGACCGGCGGCCAGGCGCGCAGGAAGGCCAGCACGAGGTCGCGTCCTTCCTCGATGGACAACCGTTCGGCGTCCACCACGCATTCGGCGGCCGGGTCTTCCTCGAAGGGCACGTCCACGCCAATGACCTGTCCCAGACCCGGGAAGTCGCGGCCGGTGGCTTTGCGCATCATGGCCTTGGCATAGAGGCCGGCCATGACCTTGCCTTCGGGCCGGGCCGCCTCCCGGGCCATGGCCGTGGCCAGGGAGCAGCGGACGTGGATTTCGGCGAAGTGCGGCATAAGCGACCGGGCATAATCGCGCATGGCCCGGCGCGGGGCCGAGGCATCCATGACCACCAACCCTGTATGCTTCCGGTACAGACCGGCCGCTTCCTCGGCAAAAAGCTTGTAGGCCTTTTCGCGTTCGCCCTCGCTGTAGGTGGGCTTGGGAAAATAGGCCTTGCGCCGGTCGTCGAGTTCGAGCAACGCCACATCGCCCCCGGCAAGGGTCAGATAGTGGCACACGGCCCGGGCCAGGGCGCTCTTGCCCGAGCCGGGCAGTCCGGTGAACCAAATGGCGGCAGGCATGGGGATCAGTCCATATAGCGGTTGAAGTTGGCCCAGTCGAAGCGGTCGTCTTCCAGCACGTTTTCGAGAAAACGCAACAACCCCTGGCGCACAGCCTCGGGATGGCCGGGATACCACTGGGGCGAGGCCACCACCAGCCCCCGGAAAACGTAGAACGGCGCGATGACGGCAAGCATTTCGGCGTCGTTGGTGCGCTCCAGATAGGTCTCCCAGAAGGTCCGGTAGAGCCGTTCGAAGTCGCCACCAAGGCGCGCGCCGCCGTAGAGGCCAAAGAGCACGAAATTGAGGCTCATGGTGGCCACGTCGTCGGCCGGTTCGCCCCATTGGCCCCGGCTGCGGTCCAGCACGGCGAAATCGCGCGTCTCCCCCTCTTCCTGAATGAGCACGTTCCAGGGGTGGAAGTCGCCGTGAACGTCGCTTAAGCGGTGGGTGAAGGCCCGAAGCTTCCAGCGCCAGTCAATGACGCGTTTTTCCAGGGCGCAAAAACGCTCGGGCGCAAACAGCTCGTAGGGATAGGGATAGGCGTCCACAAGGCCGAAGATGCACTCCGACGCGCCGATCAAATTGCGGATGCGGCGCAGATAGAGGTCGGCGTCGTCCTTCTTGGCGCTGTGCACCCGGGCCAGCCAGCGGGCGAACTCCCGGGCCATGGCCAGATCCTTGGCCTCCAGGCCGGTCTTTTGGATGCGGGCCAAATCCAGATAATAATCGTAGCCCGGGGCCTTCTCGGTGACGATGAAAAATTCCCGGGGCCGGGACACGGGCACGAGGTTGTCGTCCTCGTCGAAATAGCCCAGGGCCATGGGGCGCACATGCTTTTCCATCTCTCCGGAAGTGGCATGCTGGAACATGAGGATGGCGGCCCGGTCCCAGTAGAACTGGTGGCCGTACTTGTCGCCGCGCATGATGGACAGCACGCCCCGGCGCAGTTCGCCGCCGGCTTCGAACTTCAGGCACACCGGCTTGCCGTAGCCGAATTCCTTCATGCCCTGGTCGTCCACGCCCATTTCGCAGGCTCCGGCCAGGCGCGCGTCAGGCCCGAAAGCCTGGGCGAGGAAACGCTCCAACGCCTCCGGCCGTATGGTGATGGCTGGTTTTTTTTCGGTTCCTTTACGCATGGGGAAGAGGCCTCCGGCGGCTGGGGGCCTGAGGCCCCCAGACCCCCCACTTGGGAGAAGGGGGGAAAGGGGTTGTGGACGTGATTGGCGGCACGTCGCTTATAAAGAATAGGCGCAGGCGGCGGAGGCTGCAAGGGATAAACCTGTCGAGGGGTCCGGAGATCATCCCCCCGGCGGGGTGCGGGGCGGAGCCCCGCTCTTATCTCTTCGTGAATCCCCACTTCACGAAGGCCCAGCCGAGGCCGGCGCACAGGGCGGCTTCGGTGGCCACAGTGGCCAGGGCCGCGCCCTTGGCGGCAAGCAGTGGAATAAACAGGAAATTGAGGGCGATGTTGAGCACGGCGGCAATGATGGTGACCACGGCGTAGTAGCGCTCGCGGCCAAGGGCTACAAGACCCTGGGTCAGGACGTAGTTGGGCAGGATAAAGGGTAGCGAGGCCAGCAGCCAAGCCAGAAGCGGCTCGGCGGCGGCGTATTTGTCGCCAAAGGCCAGACGCAGGATAAACGGGCCAAGGATGAGGCCGCCTATGGTCGCGGCGACGGCCAGGGCGATCATGACGCCGAGCATGAGGCGAAAGGAGCGGCCAAAGGCGCCCTGGTCGTCGAGGCTCACGCGCAGCTTGCGGAAAAACACGTGGGCCAGGGGCGTGGCCAGCATGATGACGCCTTCGATGAGGCGGTAAGCGGCGGCGTAGTTGCCGACGGTGGCGTCATCGCCGGTGAGGAACTTGAGCAGCACGATGTCGCAGCGGAAATAGATGGTGGTGGCGGCCGAGATGCACAAAAACGCGGCGCAGGGGGCGTAGACGTCGCGGTACAGGCCGATTTTGGGCCGCGTCAGCAGCGGTCGGGCGTAGGGCGTGGCCAGGGCCAACAGCTGGCCCACGGCCAGACCGGCGAAGACGGCCAGGGGGCCGGGCGAGGGGAAAAGCAGGGCGGCCCCGGCGGCCAGGGCCGTGGCCGTGCGCACCACGGCCCGCCACAAGGCCTCGGCGGCGAAATTGTTGTGACCCTTGAGTTCGGAGGAGACCAGCGAAGAAGCGCAAAACAGGGCGTAGTAGACCACGGCCGCGCCCAGGGGCAGGCGTTGCCCGTGCGGGAAAAGCGGGATCAGGCAAAGCCCGAGCAGCGTCACGGCCAACAGGTGACCCAAGGCCAGGGACAAAAGCGACGGCCGACCCGGAACAGGGGACAGGCCGGCCTTGGCCGTTTCGCGAAAGACCAGGGTGGAAAAGCCGCCGTCCTGCAGGATGGCGAAAAGCGACCCCAGGGTGAGGAGGTAGGAGTATTCGCCGAACCCGGCCGGACCCAGGACGCGGCCGAGCAGGAAGGTCAGCCCCACGGACACGGCGGCGGCGTAGAGGGTGGCCGCCCACTGGCTGCTAAGCGCCTTGGTCAGGGCGCGGCTCACGCGTTGTTCTCCTGGCCGGGCTCACCGTCAAGCGGCATTAGTAATTGTCCTGGAGGTCCGGCCGGTAGGGCAGGAGTTCGGGCGTGAGGAAAAGGGAAAGCGGCTGGCCGCCGTTATGGAGCAGTTCGACGGCAAAGGAGCCGGCCGGGGCCGGCAGGCCGGTGAAGGCGGACGTGTCCAGGACAGCCTCGATGCGCATGGGTGTGTCGTCTCGCGACCACAGTTGCACGCCCGGGCCGGAAAAATCGAAGCGCACGAAACCGTTGTGGATGGGCTTTGTGAAACGCAGGACGGAAATCCGGCGTACCATGAGGCCTTCCCAGTGGCCGCTGCGGTTGCTGGCCAGGGTATCGAGCGTTGTAAACTTCGCGCCGTCTTCGGAAAAGGCCACGGTCAGCCGGTTCTTGCCGGCCTTGTCGGCGAAGATGCGCGGGTAGGACAGGATGCGCAGTGCCGTGATGGGATAGGCCGAACTCAGCGGCACGGTCAGCGAACAGGGCGCGGCGTCGCGGCAGGCCAGGCAGTCCTCGTCGGCGTTTTTGCGGATGTTGTAGGCCAGGGGAAAGGCGGCCAGGGCTTCGGCTTCCCGGGCAAAGCTCGGCTCGAAGCGCAACACGCCGAGGCCCGAGCGCGTCAAGAGCAGCGTCGAGGGCGACGGAGCCAGGACGCCGATGTCCAGGCCGCGCCCGGCCACGGCGAGCTTTGGCCGGTTGAGCGCGCCCGTGAGCTTGAGGGAGGCGAATTCCGTCGGTGCGGCGTCATTTTCCAGGAGGCGTTCCGGTCGATCCGCGGCCAGAGGGAGGAAGGGCCGGGCCAGGGCCGGATCGTAGAGGACGTAGGCCGGCTTGCCGTCCGGTCCGGGGATGGCGAAAACCGGTTCGAGGCTGGGGTGTTCGGCCAGGAAGCCGGGCAGGGCGTCGGCCGGATTGGCCGGTCCCTGGGGGATGCCCGGCCGGGTCGGGAAGGCGTAGAGCGCGGCGTCCAGACGGGTCTGTCCGGGCCTCCAGGCCGCCAGGGCGTTGTTGGCGGCCACGCGCTCCAAAGCACTTTGGGCCGGATCGGCGTTGGCCGGGCGGCCGGTCAGGGTGGCGGCCAGTTCCAGGCCGTTGACCTCAATGACGCCGGGATTGGCCACCGGGCCGTAGTCGATGCGAAGGCGCAGGGTTGACGCGCCGGTAATGGCCTGGGACAGGGGATAGTCGCGGTGGATGAAACGGCGTTTTTCGTAGTTGGGCGCAACGAGCTTGCCGTCGGGCCCGAGGAAAGCGTCGCCGGTCAGGGTCTCCAGGGGGACCAAGGGGCCGTCGCCGACGGCCAGGGCGATGGTCACCCGGGAATCGGACGGGATGCCCTCCAGGAAAATGGCCGAGAAGTCGAGGGACAGCCGGCCGGCGGCGTAGGCCGTGCCCGGGGCGGCGACGAAACGGTAGAGGACGTGGCCCGGGCGCTCGTAATCGTAGTGGGTGAGCGTGTGGTAGCGGCTTTCCGGGGCGATGTTGTCGGCTTCCTCGCAATCGGCGTAAAAGCGGTAGTCGTCGAATGTGTCGGCATAGACGGCGTTTCCGGCCGCGTCCGGGAAAAGCACCACCGGGGCGGCGCTCACAAGCCCCAGACGGTAGACGGCGGAATCCATGAACCGGGCGACCTTGTGCATGGGAAAGGGTTTCATGGCCGGATTCAAGTCGCTCTGGATGACGTGGTAGGCCCGCTTGTAGCCCTTGGGCTGATACTGGGCCAGGGTCTTGTAGACGCTGGGCAGGTACCAGTTGGTAATGAGCTTGGGGTTCCTGTTGCTTTGCAGAAAAAGATAGTCGACGTTGTTCTTGTTCCAGGCCAGATAGTCGGCCAGTTCCTTGTTGTATGACGTCTCGCGGCGGTAATAGGACGGCAGGGTGGAGAGATCCATGGCGCAAAGGAGCAGACAGCAGCCGAGACCGGCCAGGGGCAGGGTCAGGGCGCGCCGTGACGGCGTAAGGCCGACATAATCGGCGATCCTGTTCAGGCCGGCGTCCAGGCCAAGCCCGGCCAGGGCGAGCAGAGCGAAAAAGGCGTTGAACACGTAGCGCGAGCTGATTTCGAGCTGGGTGCCGGCCAGCAGAAAGGCGGCCACGGGCATAAACGCAAAAAAGGCCAGTAAGACGAGGCCCGGCCGCAGGCGGGGTTTGGCCAAGGCAACGCCCAGCCCGCCAAGACTGGCGAGCGCTAGAGGCAGCCAGGGCAAGCCCCGCTTGGGCGCGGCATAGGCGAAGAATTCGGTCAACACGCTGACGACAAACCCCTCCGGGATGCCCGGGGATTTTTCCTGGCGCAGCAAGGCGAAGATGTTGCGGTAGGCCGGCAGCCAGGGCAGGAAGCACAGCCCGACCACGCCCACGCAGGCGGCCAGGGCCAGCCCTTTGTGGAGGGCCCGGCGCGGGGTCAGCTCGCGGGAAACGAGGCCTCGCAGGAGATAATAGGCGGTGAAAAGCCCCTGCGCACCGATGTTGGTGGTGCCCATGGACGAACTGTAGCACATAGCCGTGGTGGCGGCGGCGTAGGCGACGTAGTTGGCCAGCCCTCCCCGATTAAGGGCGCGGTAAAGCGTCCACAGCGACAGCAGGCCCAGCAGCGTAAAGAGGCTGTAGGGGCGAAGTTCCCGCGAATAGTGGATGTGGTAGACGCAAAAGGTGGTCAGGGCGGCGGCGAAAAGGCCCGCCCGGCGGGTGAAGAGTTCGCCGACAAAGCCGTACATCACGGCCACGGTGGCCGTGCCGGCCACGACGCTGATGCCGCGCAGAGCCGTGTCGTCGTGGGTGACGGTCAGCACGGCCCGGGTGATCAGGTGGTAGAGCGGCGGAAAAAACTCGCCCCCGAAATCCGATGGGCCGATGACGGAGAGGGTATGGAGCATCCGTTTGACCGGCAGCAGGGCCGTGCCAAGAGTAATGAACTCGTCCCACCACAAGGACGGATCGCCCAGATGGAGCAGGCGCAGGCAAACGGCCGCGACCAGCAGGACGGCCAGAAGGAGCCAATACAGGCGGCGGTTGTCAGTAGTCGGCATGGAGGATGGTTCCCGGACCCCGTGGTGCGGGGTCAAGGCCATTTAGCCAAGGTTTTCCGGGATGACAAGGCCGGGGGCGGCAATGATCTCGCCGCCGGCCAACACCCGGCCGTGGGCGTCGTAGAGGACGGCCACCTGTCCCGGGGTCGGGCGGGCGACGGGTTCGGCAAAAATGATGTCGAGGCCGCCGTCAGCCGTCAGCCGAGCCGCGGCCGGCCGAGGCTTCATGCGGTAGCAGGTCTGGGCCAGGACGGCTTCGGGCCAGTGCTCCGGCGGCACGAGGCAATTGGCCGGGCCGGTGCGGCAGAGCGTCGCGGCCAGCGCGGCCTTGACGCCGACAATAAGCGCGTTGGCGACCGGATCCTTGTCGATGACGTAGAGCGGTTCGCTGTAGGCGATGCCCAGGCCCTTGCGTTGGCCGATGGTGTGCCGCCAGAGCCCCTGATGGGTGCCCAGGCGCTTGCCGTCGGCCAGGACGATGGGGCCGGGGCCGGACAGGGGGAAGCCCTGATCCTTCAGAAACGCGCGGTAGTCGTCGCCGGGAACGAAGCAGATTTCGCGGGATTCGCTGGGCAGCGGCGGGGTCAGTCCAAGGGCGGCCAGGGCGGCCGGGTGTTCGGCCTTGTGCCGGCCGGCCAGGGGAAAGACGGCCCGGGCCAGGGCATGTTGCGGCACGAGGCTCAAAAAATAGCTCTGGTCGCGGCTGTCGTCCGCGCCGCGAAAAAGGGCCGGCCCGGTCGGCGTCTGTTTGATGCGGGCGAAGTGGCCGGTGGCGATGGCCTCGGCTCCCTGGGCCAGGGCGGCGTCCAGGAGCAGGCCGAACTTCATGTCACGGTTGCAGGCGGCGCAAGGGTTGGGCGTGCGCCCGGCGGCGTAGGCGGCGGCAAAGGGATCGATGACCCGGTCGCGAAACTCCCGCGACAGATCGACGGCGGCAAAGGGTATGCCAAGGGCGCGGCACTGGGCGTCGATGGCCTCGGCCAGGGCCAAGGCCTTGTCGCCCGGCGGCAGGAAATGGGCGTGCAGGGCGGCGACGTCGTGGCCGGCGGCGCGCAGGAGACCCAGGGCGAGCAGGCTGTCCGACCCGCCGGAAACGGCGACGGCTATGCGCATGGGGTGATGGATGGTTGGGGGATGATCAGGGGGGAAGCCTCCGGCGGCCAAAGGGCTGCCGCCCTTTGGAATCCCATCTCTTCTTTACCGACGCCGTGGCCCCTGGCCACCCAGGTGGGGTTTCCAAAGGGGCTCAGCCCCTTTGGCCGCCGGAGGCATTCTTCATCTTCTTCCGCTTCTTTTACACCGCCGCCGGCCTGGGCAGCAGTGGCAGCGCGTTGCCGAGGACCTTGGCCGTGCGCAGGATGGTGGCTTCATCGAAGGCGCGGCCAAAGAGCTGCATCCCGATGGGCATGGCCGAGGCAGCGCCCAGTCCCACGGGCATGGATAGGCCGGGCAGGCCGGCGAGGTTCAGGGAAATCGTGAAGATGTCGCTCAAATACATCTGCAGCGGATCGTCGCTCATCTGGCCGATGGTGAAGGCGGCGAAGGGCGAGGTGGGGCCGCAGATGACGTCGCATTTTTCGAAGGCGGTGAGGAAATCCTGGCGGATGAGGCGTCGGACCTGGGCGGCCTTGCGGTAGTAGGCATCGTAGTAGCCGGCCGAGAGGACGTAGGCGCCGATCACGATGCGGCGCTGGACTTCGGGCCCAAAGCCCTTGGAGCGCGAGAGTTCGTAGAGTTCCTCCAGGGACTGGGCTTCGGGGGCGCGGTAACCGTAGCGCACGCCGTCGAAGCGGGCGAGGTTGGAGGAGGCTTCGGCCATGGCCACGATGTAGTAGGTGGCCACGGCGTAGGGCGTGTGGGGCAGCGACACGGGCACGACATTCGCGCCCAGGGATTTGGCCGTATCCACGGCGGCCCGGCAGGCGTCGCGCACTTCGGCGTCCACGCCTTCGCCCCAGTATTCGTCGGGCAGGCCGATGGTCAGCCCGGCCAGATCAGCCGCACCGGCCAGGGCGGCCTCGAAGTCGGGCACGTCGCGGGGGGCGCAGGTGGAGTCCTTGGGATCGTGGCCGGCGATGACGCCGAGGACGGCGGCGGCGTCGTCGGCGGTGCGGGTCAGGGGGCCGATCTGGTCGAGGCTGGAGCCGTAGGCCACCAGTCCGTAGCGGGAGACGCGGCCGTAGGTGGGCTTGATGCCGACGGTGCCGCAAAAGGCGGCGGGCTGGCGGATGGAGCCGCCGGTGTCGGTGCCCAGGGCGGCGAAGCACTGGCCGGCGGCCACGGCGGCGGCGGACCCGCCGCTGGAACCGCCGGGCACCTTGCCCAGGTTCCAGGGGTTGGCCGTGACCTTGTAGGCGGAATTTTCCGTGGACGACCCCATGGCGAATTCATCCATGTTGGCCTTGCCCAGGATCACGGCACCGGCGGCGCGCATTTTCTCGATGCAGGAGGCGTCGTAGAAGGGCGTGAAATTTTGCAGGATCTTGGAACCGCAGGTGGTGGGCGCGTCTTTGACGCAGATGGCGTCCTTGATAAGGACGGGCACGCCCCACAGGCGCTGGTCGGAATTGGGGCCGGCGGCGTCCAGGCCCTTGGCGGCAGCGAGAGCCGCCTCGGCGTCGTAGTGGAGCAGCGCGTGTATTTTCGGCTCGGTGGCCTCGATACGGGCAAGGCAGGCGCTGGTGGCCTCGACGGCGGAGAGTTCCTTGCGGGCGAGCTTGTCGCGTACTTCGGTCAGGGACAGGGTCGTGATGTCGGACATGGAAAAACCCTTCAAGGCCGCCGCCGGGCCGTCAAGGCCGGGCTGGCTGGCGTCGCGTGATATGTGGAGGGGCGAAGCCGCCCCGCGCCTACACGATCTTGGGGACGATGAAGAACTGGCCGTCGGTGGCCGGGGCGTTGGCCAGGATCTGGTCGCGGGAACAGGCCTTGGCCGCCACGTCGTCCCGCATGGGCGTTTCGTGGGTCACCGGGCTGTACAGCGGTTCCACGCCGGCCGTGTCCACCGACCCCAGCGTTTCCATGTAGGCCAGGATGCCGTCCATCTGGCCGGCGAAACGTTCGAGCTTGTCGTCGTCCAGGCGCAGCCGCGCCAGCTTGGCCACCTTGGCCGCGTCTTCGGAAGAGATGTGCATGACGTCGTTATCCTTGGGGTTGGGAAATCGAAATCGCCTGGCGATGGGCTGGGACCGGCGCGGCCGGTGCGGGCTGGGCCGGGACGGGCTGGCTCGGCTGGGCCGGAACGCCGGGCTGGCCGGGCGCGGTCGGAGCCTGCCCCGGAACCGGCTGGACCGGCGAATAGGACTGCTCGTTTTCCGGGGCCGGATTCTCCAGCGCCTTTTGCCGGATGGCGTTTAAGCGCTGGCGGAAGCCTTCGGGATCAAGCAGCACCGGGCCGGTGACCGAGGGCCTAAAGAGATACATGGCCACATGGGCCTTGCCGTCGGGGCCGTAGGACAGCGGGGCCATGCTGAAGTCCAGGCCGTTGACGGCCTGGGCCAGCCGGGCGCTGACGTCCTGGGGCGGCAGGCCCTGGGGCAGGCGGCCCAGACGCGCGGCCATGCGGGCAAAATCGAAGCCCACGGCCTCCCACATGTCAGGATGTTCCACGCCCTGGGCGCGCATGGCGGCCACGAGCTGCTGGGTGGCCTGGCCCTGGTTTTCCGGCCACCAGGCTCCGGGGCACACGGCCAGACGGTAGTTTTGGATGTTTATTTGCGCCTTGGTGGCGGCGGCCCGATACAGGGCCTCGGTCCACAGCTGCGGCCCGAGGATCAGCAGATCCTCGACCCGGTTTTTGAAAAAGGAAGGCAGCACTTTGTCGGCCCTGGCCCATTCGTCGGGCAAAAACACCGCGCCAAAGCCCGGGCGGCCGCCGCTGGTGTGCACCATGTCGGCCACGGCGGTTTCCCAGCTAGCCGGGTCCTGGGGATTGTAGACGCCGGTGGCGGTGATCTGCGCGCCGATCTTGGAAGCGGCCAGGGCAAAGGCGTCGCCCATGGTCTGGCCGTAGCGGTCGCCGGGACGCAACACGGCAAACTGGTTGATGCCGTAGTCGCCGCCTGCCAGCCGCAACAGGGCGTCGATCTCGTCCTCGGCGCTGGGGAAAAAGCGCCAGGCGTCCACGCCTTCCCGGGCTTCATTGAGCGAGGGCATGAAGGCCACAAACACGCGGGTCGGCAACATGCCGGCGGTTTCGAGTTCCTTGAGCGTCAGCCGGTGCATGGGGCCGCCGACCACCGTGACCTCGGGGGGCAGGTTGCGCACGGCGTCGAGCCAGCCCGGCTGGGTGGCGTCGATGACGTGGACATCCAGGGGCGTGCCGGCTTTTTCCAGCTGCTCCTGAGCGGCCTTGACGCCCTTTTGCACCCGGCCGCCGAATTCCCGAAACGGGCCGCCAAGGGGCAGCAGCATGGCGATGGAATTGGCGAAAGCCGGCTTGGGCGGCGGCGTCGGCTCGGGCTGGACCACAGGCGGCGGAGGCGGCGTCGGCGCGGGAGCCGGCTGGGAAGAACCGAAAAAGCTCCCGGCGCAACCGGCGAGCGAAGCGGCGAGGAAACAGGCGACAAGCCCGGCCACCAGGCGCGGGGCGAAGAAGCGATGCGTGGTCGTGACGTTCATTGGGCGAACCGGGGTTTGGCGGCCGGGCCGCCGTGGCGTGAGGGCACAAAAAAAGCCCGACCCGTCCGGGGACGGGTCAGGCTTTTCGATACGCGCAATGGCCGGCGAAGGCAAGCCCGCGCGGGACTGGTCGTTATTTCACTTCGGTGTAGTCGGCGTCGACCACGTCGTCGTCGCCGCCGGCCTTGGCTCCCGGCTGTCCGCCGGCCGCGCCGGCCTGGGGACCGCCGGGCTGTCCGCCCTCTTCGGCCTTTTGCTGGTAGAGCTTTTCCGCCAGCTTGTGCGAGGCCTGGGACAGGTCGTCGGTGGCGCGCTTGATGGCGTCGGCGTCCTCGCCCTTGAGCGTTTCCTTGACGTTGTTGAGCTTGGCCTCGATCTCGCCCCGGGTGACGCCGTCGATCTTCTCGCCGAGTTCCGCCAGGGACTTCTCGGTGGTGTAGACCAGGGTGTCGGCCTGGTTGCGGATCTCGATGAGCGCCTGCTTCTTCTTGTCGTCCTCGGCGTGGGACTCGGCGTCCTTGATGAGCTTTTGGATATCGGCTTCCGACAGGCCCGAGGAGGCCGTGATGCGGATGGACTGCTCCTTGCCGGTGCCGGTGTCCTTGGCCGAGACGTTGACGATGCCGTTGGCGTCGATGTCGAAGGTGACCTCGATCTGGGGGATGCCGCGAGCCGCCGGCGGCAGGCCGGTGAGCTCGAAGCGTCCGAGCGTCATGTTGTCGTTGGCCATGGGCCGCTCGCCCTGGAGCACGTGGATGGACACCGAGGGCTGGTTGTCGGCCGCCGTGGTGAACACCTGGCTCTTGCGGGTCGGGATGGTGGTGTTGCGCTCAATAAGCTTGGTGAACACGCCGCCCAGGGTCTCGATGCCCAGGGACAGCGGGGTGACGTCGAGGAGCAGCACGTCCTTGACGTCGCCGGCCAGGATGCCGCCCTGGATGGCCGCGCCCATGGCCACGACCTCGTCGGGGTTGACCGAGCGGTTGGGCTCCTTGCCGAAGAACTCCTGCACGGTCTTGGAAACCAGGGGCATGCGGGTCATGCCGCCGACCAGCACGACTTCGTCGATGTCGGAGGCCTTGAGGCCCGCGTCGGCCAGGGCCTTGCGGCAAGGCTCGACGGTGCGCTTGACCAGGTCGTCAACCAGGGATTCGAGCTTGCCCCGGGTGATTTTCACCATCATGTGCTTGGGACCGGAGGCGTCGGCCGTGATGAACGGCAGATTGACCTCGGTCTCCATGGCCGTGGACAGTTCCTTCTTGGCCTTTTCGCCGGCTTCCTTGAGGCGCTGCAGGGCCATGCGGTCCTGGGACAGGTCGATGCCGTTCTCTTTCTTGAATTCGTCGACCAGATAGCTGATGACGCGGTGGTCGAAGTCCTCGCCGCCAAGGAACGTGTCGCCGTTGGTGGCGCGCACTTCGACGACGTTGTCGCCGACTTCGAGGATGGAGATGTCGAAGGTGCCGCCGCCAAGGTCGAAGACCGCGATCTTCTCGTTGGCTTTTTTATCGAAGCCGTAGGCCAGGGACGCGGCCGTGGGCTCGTTGATGATGCGCTTGACCTCAAGGCCGGCGATGCGGCCGGCGTCCTTGGTGGCCTGGCGCTGGGCGTCGTTGAAGTAGGCCGGCACGGTGATGACGGCTTCGGTGACGGGCTCGCCGAGATAGGCCTCGGCGTCCTTTTTGAGCTTGCCCAGGATAATGGCCGAGATCTCGGCCGGGCTGTACTTCTTGCCCTCGACCTCGACATAGGCGTCGCCGCCCTGGCCCTCGACGATCTTGTAGGGGCAGTGCTCCAGCCAATGCTTGACCTCGGGGGCGTCGTAGCGGCGGCCCATGAGGCGTTTGATGGCGAAGATGGTGCGCTCGGGATTGGTCACGGCCTGGCGCTTGGCGATTTCGCCGACCAGCCGCTCCTTGGTAAAGGCCACGATGGACGGGGTGGTGCGTCCGCCTTCGGGGTTGGTGACGCACTTCGGGTCCTTGCCCTCCATGACATAAACGCAGGAGTTGGTGGTCCCGAGGTCGATCCCGATGATTTTACCCATATCAGCCTTTCCTCCTTATCATTGCCTGTATGTGCTTGTGCCTTGCGGCGCGGTATTTCTCGAACGAGTGCTATATAAGCCCCGTTTTCGGCGAGTAAAGGGGCAGCCGCGAAAAAACGATTTATTGCGCCTTGTTGACCATGACCTTGGCCGGACGCAGCAGCCGGCCGCGCAGCATGTAGCCGCGCTGGACCACCTGGGCCACGGCGTCCTCGGCCAGACCGGCCACGCTGGCCACGCCGATGGCCTCGTGGGTCTCGGGGTCGAAGGCTTCGCCGACCGCGCCGAATTCCGTGACGCCGTGGCGGGCCAGGATGTCGATGAAGGCCTTGCGGGTCATGTCCACGCCGACGACAAAGTCCTTGCAGGCTTCGTTGCCGCGGCCATGGGCCAGGGCCAGATCAAGATGGTCCAGCACCGGGATAAGCTCCGAGACCAAGCTTTCGGTGGCGTATTTCTGGAAATCTTCCTTTTCCTTGATAAGCCGCTTTTTCAGATTTTCCGTCTCGGCCAGGGCGCGCAGGCGCTTGTCGGCTTCGGCGGCGAGTTCGGCGCGCAGGCGTTCGATGGTGTCCTCCGGGGTGGCCGGGGTTTCCTCGGCCGGGGTTTCGGGGGCGGTTTCGGCGTCTGGCAGTTTTTCCTCAGGGACCATGATTCCTCCACAACAAACGTTTGGGCGCGACGAAAAGCCCAGGCAGGCCTGGGCGGTCGCGGACGGGTCGAGGCTAATAGTGCCGATCGAGCAACCGGGTGAGCGCCCCGGCGGTGTAGTTCACCACCGGAACGAGCCGGGCGTAATCCATGCGCAGGGGGCCGATGAGGCCGATGGCGCCCTGGGCGCGCGATCCCGACCCATACGGGGCGGTGATGACGCCAAGATCGGCCAGGGCGGCCTGATCCGACTCGTCGCCGAGTATGATGACCGTTTTAAGCTCGTTTACGGTTTTGTCCAGAAGGTCGAGCAAAATCGTGCGCTCTTCCAGGACGCGCATGAGCTCGCGCATGTGTTCGGCGTCGGTGAATTCGGGCTGGGCCAGCATGTTGGGCGTGCCGTCGACGATGACTTCGCTGGCCGGGGCGCGCTCCTGCTCGAAGGCCGAGCGGGCCATGGTCAGGGCGCGCAGGCACAGGGCATTGAGCGAGCGGCGGGCCTCGTCCATCTCGCGCACGATGCTGGCCCGGACTTCGGCCAGGGTGCGGTCGGTAAAGAGATGGTTCAGGTAATTGGCGCAAACGACCAGATCGTCAGCGGTGACGTCCGGGGTGGTCTCGATGACGCGCTTGCGCACAAGCCCGCCCTGAAGCACCAGGATGACCATGACCAGGCCGGGGTTGAGCAGGGAAAAGTCGATGCGCTTAAAGCGCGCGCCGGCCGGATTGGGGGCGATGACCACCGACACCTGGAGCGACAGGCCAGACAGCAGCCGCGAGGTCTGGCGCAGCACGTCGTCGATCTCAAGGCCCGCCAAGGTGAGGTTGTCGCGGATGCGGCGCATCTGGTCTTCGCCCAGGGGGGCCACCTGCATGACTTGGTCGAGATAGAGCCGGAAGGCCTTGGCCGTGGGCACGCGGCCGGCCGAGGTGTGGGGCTGCTCCAGATAGCCGGCCTCGGTGAGGTCGGCCATGATGTTGCGGATGGAGGCGGCGGAAAGCCCCAGCGAACTGCGCTTGGACACGATGCGGGAACCCACGGGCGCGGCCGAAGCGACGTAGGCTTCGATGATGGTGGTCAGGACTTCCCGTTCGCGTTCGGCAAGAGGCATGGCGCGTCCCCGTTTGGCACTCGTGGCTTTCGAGTGCCAAACGGGTAACAACCGAATGGTCCGGTGTCAAGGGAGAGGCCGGAAAATGCCCGGCATCTTGCGGAAATCACGACTGTTTTGCCTTTGGAGCAGGAGCGGGCGAAAGCACGTCCCTCAAAGGGGGGGGCCGGCGCGCCGCGGCTTGCGCGCCGGCCGTCGCCCCGTGGGCGGGGCGGCCTTGGAGCCGAGAGATATTGTCAGGCGGCAGTTACGCGCCATGGCGCCGTCAAAACTGGGTGCTGCCCAGGACAGGCCGGGACCTGCCCCGAATGGGCGACGCGGACCGGTCGGCTCAGTCCTGGCCGGGCAACAGGCCAGAAGGGCCGGGGCCGATGTCGGCCGGAGCCGGACGCAAGTCGTTTTCCAGGGCAGCCCACAGGGCCACATGGGCCTGGCGGGCGGCTTCGTCCGAAGGCCGCGAGTCGTGCATCAGCGCCGAGGCCTGGACGATGTCGCGCAGCTCGCGGAAGCCCGCACGGGCGGTCACCACGGCCGAGGCGGCCGGCGACACCCGGGGCAGGAACTGGCCCAGGCCGGCCAGGGACGTTTTGGCTTCACGGGCCTCGTGGCGGCTGGGCGAGGCGTCGGCCAGCACGGCGCAGTAGCCGAGGCAGGCCGACAGGGTCACGGCGACGACGGAACGGGAAAGGCGCATGGGTGCTCCAGGTTGGCCGACGTTGCGACTGCCGGCGCTGTCAAGTCATATCATCTGATGTTTGTGCTGCCACGTTCCCGAATGGAGAGAGCCATCCCTGGAGGGCCACGTCGCAACTCCATCATATCATCTGCTGTTTATCTGCGGGCTGCTCCGCTCAGGCGGCTGCCGCCGCGCCCAAGCTCATCTGCTGTCTTATCATCTGATGTTTGTCAACCGCAAAAAAGAGTGTCCGGACTATTCTTCCAAAGCCTTGATGTCGCTGGTGAAATGGTCGAGGCCTTCCATGGCGAAACGGGCCGCTTCCGGGGCGTCCTGGCGGGTGATGGCGTCGAGGAGGCCGTTGTGGATGTGGTCCTGGTACCGGTTGACGCCGACGTCGGCGATGAGGTGGTCGAGGAAATCCTGAAAAACCATGCAGAAGCTGCGGTACAGGTCGGCCAGCAGGCTGTTGCCGCTGGCGGCGGCCACGGCGGAGTGGAAGGCGATGTCGGCGGCCACGTAGCCATGGGTGTCGCCGGCGGCCACGGCGGCTTTCTTGCGGGCCAGGCAATCGCGCATGGTTTCCAGGTCGGCCTCGGTGCGGTTGGCGGCGGCCAGGCGGGCGGTTTCCACCTCGATGATGCGGCGCACTTCGCGGATTTCGACGGCCGTGGCCCGGCGCAGGCGGTATTCCAAGGGTTCCTGGCCGGACGCGCCGCTTAGGACATAGGTGCCGTCGCCCTGGCGCACTTCCAGCAGACCGGCGCTGACCAGCACACGGATGGCTTCGCGCACGGTGGAGCGGCCGACCCCGAGTTGGGCCATGAGGGTCGGTTCGGTGGGGATCTTGGCGCCAGGCGCAAAAATCCCCAGCGAGATCTTTTCCTGGATCTGCTGGATGACGAGGTCGCACAGTTTGCGCGAGCGGACCGGACTCAGGCGGGCGGGCATCGTCTGATGATCTCCTCAAAGTTTGGGATTTTTCTAGTGCCGGCCTGGGGCCATGTCAAGGCGACTTCCCGGATTTGCGCGCAATGCCCCCTTTTGGCAAGCCTAAATCGGGTAGTTTAAGAGAGAAGAGAAGAGAAAACAGGCCTCCGGCGGCCGGGGGCCTGAGGCCCCCGGACCCCCCAAACGGGAGAAGGTTTAAAGGGGCGCGGCGGGGGGGGCGTCGGGTCGGCAGGAGAGACGCTAGGCGAGGGGGGAAACGGTCAAGGTCAGGCCGCCAAGCGTCACGGTGGACGTGAAGAACGTGGTCGTCTCGGTGGAAGGGATGCCGGCTTTGGCCGCGTCGTAGTCGGCGGCGGCGGTCAGGTACAGGCCCGTGCCGTGGACGCTTAAGTAGGAGGCCGGATCGGCCAGCAGCGTCGACAGATCAAGGCCCGAGTCGAGGCTCCCCGAGCCGTCGCTGAAGCTCACGGTCAGGCCGGCGGTTTGCGTGCCGAGCTGGGTGGAAAAATCCGACGGCGCGACGAAATTGACGATGCGCGCGTCGGCGGCATAGCCGGCGTCGTCGCCGGACAGGCCCATGGAGCCGAAGACCACGGCGGCGTAGCCTGTGTCGGCGTCGTCGGGATGCGCGGCCATGTAGGCCTGGGCGGCCGCGCCGCCGAGGCTGTGGCCGGTGACGTAGACCTGGCTGATGCCGAGGCTGTCCACGGCGGCGTCAAAGGCGGCCGTCTTGGCCGAAAGCTGGTCGTAGTAGCCGACCGTGTCGAACCAGTAGGCGGCGTCGGCGCTGCCGAGATAGGCGGTCAGGCCGTCGGTGGAATAATTGATGTCGTCGGTGCCGCGAAAGGCGATGATGGCCACGGTCTGATTGCCGGCCACCGTGGTCCAGGCGTCAAAGGCGGCGCTGCCGGCTGTGGAAGTGCCGTTGCCGTCGCCGTCAAGGTCGAGCTGGACGTAGCCGGCCCCTTCCAGGGCGGTAATAAGCGAAGCGTCCTGGCGGTAGCTGGCCTCGGTGAGAACAGCCAGGGAGGCGTCAAGATTGGCGGCGGTCAGGCTCATGGCGATCCGTTTCCGGCGGCTGGCGGCAACAGGCCGTTATCGCCGGGCAATTTTGGCTCAGGCTACGCCCGGCCGGGCTGGCCGTCAACAGGGCGGGAGGCGGCCCTAGGCCACCTTGACCATGGAGCGGCGCATGTCCTCGGCCGAGTGGATGTCGATGACCCGGCCTTCGCCGTAGCGCACCACCTCGCCGCCGAAAAAGGCCACATCGGCCGGATCGTGGGTGACCATGACCAGCGGAATGTCCAGGCGGGAGAGGATGCCGGCCAGCTCGGCCCGCACCTTCTGGCGCAGGGGAATGTCCAGGGCCGAGAAGGGTTCGTCCAGGAGCAGGGCGGCTGGTTCGCAGACCAGCGCCCTGGCCAGGGCCACGCGCTGGCGCTGGCCGCCGGAAATCCGGGCCGGACGCAGATCGGCCAAACCCTCAATGCCGAAAAGCGCCAGGGTATTCTGGACGTGCTCGGCAGCCTGGGGCGTGAGCCGCCCGGTCAAGGGCGCAAGGCCAAAGGCGACGTTTTGGCGCACGGTGAGGTGGGGAAATAGGGCGTAGTCCTGGAACACGTAGCCGATGCGGCGAAGCCTGGGCGGCACGAACACGCCCTGGGCGGAATCGAAAAAGACCCGGCCGTCCACGTTGATGGCGCCGGAATCGGGCCGCAGCAGGCCGGCCAGGGCGCGCAGCGTCAGGGTCTTGCCCGAGCCCGAGGCCCCGAACAGCACGGCCCGGTTGCCGGATACGGCAAAAGCGGCGTCGAGATGGAATTCGCGTCCGCCGCAGCAGTAGGTTTTCTGGATGTCCACGACAATGCGCATGGGCGACTCCGGCGGTTGGTGATCCGGCGATCCCGGGGCTGTCCCCGGGATCGCCGAAAACGGGGCTAGGGCTTCTTGAAACCGTACTTGGCCAGGATGGCCTGGCCCTTGGATCCGGTGACGAAGGCCACGAAGGCGGCGGCGTCTTTTTTGTCCTTGGCGGCTTCCAACACGGCGATGGGGTAGGTGACCGGGGTTTCCACAGGCACTTCGAGGAGGGTCTTGACCTTGTCGCCGCCCTGCTTGGCGTCGGTGGCGTAGACGAAACCGGCGTCGACCTCGCCCCGGGACAGGTAATCGAGCACCTGGCGCACGGACTCGGCCAGAACGAACTTGCCGGAGATGGCGTCCCACAGGCCGGTCTTGGTAAGCGCCGCCTTGGTGTAACGGCCGACCGGCACCGAGTCGGGGTTGCCGATGGCGATACGCTTGATGGCCGGCGTGGCGAGGCTGGTCAGGTCCTTGAGCTTGGCCGGGTTGTCGGCCGGCACGGCCATGACCAGGGCATTTTGGACGAAGTTGACCCGGGTGGCCGTGTTGATGAGCTTCTTCTCGGCGGCCTGGTCCATGGTCTTCTGGTCGGCCGAGGCAAACACGTCCACGGGCGCGCCCTGGGCCATCTGGGAGAGCAGCGCGCCGGAGGCGGCGAAATTAAACGTCACGTTGACGCCGGGATTTTCCTTGGCGAACACGCCCTTGATTTCATTGAAGGCGTCGGTGAGGCTGGCGGCGGCGGAGACGGTGATGTCGCCGGCGGCGGCCGGAGCGGCCAGGGAAAGGCACAGGGCCAGGGTGAGCAGCAGTTTTTTCATGCGTGTTCCATACCTCTAGGCTTTCGGTTTCACGATTCTGGCTACGAACACGAGAAGCGCCACGCAGGCCACGGAAATGAGCAGCACCAGTTCGTTGGCCAGGGCGTCGTTGCCGGCCTGGGTGGCGCTGTACACGGCAAGGGACAGGGTTTGGGTCTTGCCCGGCAGATTGCCGGCCACCATGAGCGTGGCCCCGAACTCGCCCATGGCCCGGGCCAGGGCCAGCACAACGCCGGCCACGACCCCGCGCAGGGCCAGGGGAAACGACACCCGCAAAAAGATGGCCGTCTCCGAAGCCCCAAGCGTCCTGGCCGCGTTTTCCAGATTGCCGTCCACGCCCTCGAAGGCCGCCCTGGCCGAACGGTAGACCAGGGGGAAGGCCACCACCGCAGCCGCCACCACCGCGCCCTGCCAGGTGAACATGATGGTCACCCCAAAGGTGTCCCACAGCCAGGAGCCGATGATCCCGCGCCGGCCGAGCACCACGATGATGTAGTAGCCAAGGACCGTGGGCGGCAGCACCATGGGCAGGGTCAGCACGGCGTCGACGACGTCGCGGCCGGGGAAATCGCGCACCTGGGCCAGTCGGGCCAGACAAACCGCCGGCAGGGCGGCCAGGGCCGTGGCCAGGGTGGCCACCTTGAAGGTGAGGAGCAGGGGCGGCAGCACGCTGGCGTCAAACATGAAAAGGCGTCTCCCGTGTCAGTTGCCGCTGCGCCTTGACACAATGAAAGCCATTTATGTCGCGGCGGACAATACTCGTGGCAGCCTACATGACATCATCGCGTAAAGTATAGAATGTCACGGCAAAAATAAAAGAAGTGTCGCTATTGCCGAAATCAAGCCCTGCCGCGTCACGCTTGTCGGTAATGCGTGAGAGTCACTTGTTTTAAATGTATCGTGTCAGTCGCTTTGCTTGCGCTTCTCGCTTCGGCGGCTGCGCCTGTCGTCGTGCTCCACAGGACAGGGAACAGGCGCGGGCTCTTTGCGAAGAAGCCTCTCAAGCAGGGCTTCGATAAGGGGCACGAGCATGGCAGCCTCCTGGGTTCGTTCTTGAATAGCAAACTTGGTGCCATGGCAGATGCCCCGGCAATGCCCGAAAGTATAACGCCTTGGCCGGCAAAGGGAAGCGGCGTCGCCAAAAACGACGTTATTGTCCGACATATTTGTCGGTTGTCGTTGGCGGCAAGGACCGCTTGGCCGGGGATGGAGCCGGCCGTCAGGGCAGCGCCGGGATTGTGGGGAGTGGCAGCTCTGCGGCGAGGCCGCGCGCGGCTGGTAAAGCCGCTCGACTGTGCGGTGAAGAACCGGCCAGGGGCCGGCGAGGCCGTGTGTGGGCGGGAAGGCCAGAAAAGGCGTTGCCGCGGAAGCCCGAAGCGTCGCCGGGCCAGAGCCGGAAACAAGGCATTGCCGCCCAAGCCGGCTCGGCCCTCGCGGCGGTCTGGGGAGCGGTCCGGGCTCAGCTCAGCACGGACAGGGCCTGGTCGAGATAGGAACCAATGGCCTGTTTGGCCGGTTCGGGCAGCTTACGAAACTTGAGCCCCAGTTCCAGCCGGCGGCCGGACAGGGAGACGCGTTTGACCACCCCGGTCAGGGCCGTGTCCGGGGATTGGCCGAAAAGGCCGCAGCGCAACAGCACGTCGTCGTCTATGGCTACGGCCGGGGCCTTGGCCGGCGCGGTCTCGGGCAATGCGGCGGAAAACAGGCAGCCCGAGTGGCTGAGGTCCAGGACCATGCCCGCCAGATCGGCCCCGGCCACGCTGGCCTGGCCCGGCAGGCAGCAGGCCACCCGGGGGTGGCGGCGCAGGTCGTGGGATTCGAGCTTTTTGGGAAAGGTGAAAAAGACCAGGGGAAAGGGAATTTGGATAAATCGGATGACCTGGGTGGAAAAGCCCACCACCGTTCCTTCGTGGAGATAGCGCACGATGGCCGTATTGTCGGGATACAGGAGTTGGTAGAGGGCCTCGCGGCCGGTGTCCGGCACGGCCGGAGCCTGGGTGACGACGAAACGGCCGCGCACATGGCCCACGCAGACCGTGGCCAGCTTGTCCGGCAACCCGGACAGTTCCAGGATGACCTTGGCCCCGGGCGGGCAGTGGAAGTGGTTGAGGTCCGGGACGCTCATGACGGGCTACCGCCTTCGGAATAAGCCCCGGCAGCGCCGTTTTTGGCCAGAAAATCTCGGTACTTGCGGGCGGCGTCAAAAGCGGGGTCCAGGGACAGGGCGGTTTCCAGGTGGCTGACGGCCCTGTCGATATGCCCGGATTCGGCCAGGGCGCGGGCGATGTTGAAATGCAGATTCTCGTCGGCGTCGTTGTGTTCCAGGGCCTTGCCGTAAAAGGCGATGGCCTCGGTGAAATGCTTTTCCTTGCGCAGGCTGATGCCGAATTCGTTGAACAGATGGCGTTCCTGTTCCTGGAAGATGGCGTCGTTGCTTATGAGCCGGCGCATGGCCGCGGCCAGCTTCTTGCCGTCGCCCTTGTGCATGTGGATCTTGCCGAGCTCGATGTTGGCCTTGGGATGCTTCTCGTCCAGGAGCAGGGCCTTGCAGAATTCCTTTTCCGCCGCGTCCAGGTCGTCCTCGGCCAGGTACTTGTCGGCCTGGGCCAGCTTCTTTTTGAGCGAATCGACAAAGGGCAGGCAGCGCTTTTCGTAATATCCGACTTCAGGAGTGTAGTTTTTGATGAATTCGCCCTTGGTGACGATGGCCAGCGGCCCCGAGGGGATGGAGTTGGCGTTAAGCGCCTGCACTACATATTCGTCGTCCTCGGTACGGCGCACGAACCACAGGGTTTTTTGTTCATAGGTGCGGGTTGTGGCGCCGTGGCCGGTGCCTGCCGCCTTGACCAGGGAATAGACGCCGAGGATGCGGCAATGGGCCAGCGGGTTCTCGTCGTGATCCTCGTTGTGCTCGGGGACGGCCGTCGTATCAGTGGGCACAGATGATTCCATGGTTTTGAAGTCGAAGGAACAATGAAAAACCGCTGGGCAAAGGAATTTACGGATTATCCAAGGGGTTGAGGAATCGCGTCAACAGCTCTTCCCAGGGCGGACCACAAAGTCCCACTTCAACACTGCTGAACTACACCTTCGTAAGCATGTTGTCAAAACAAAGACGGCGTTTCGTCACAACGAAACGCCGCCTTAGGGTTTGCATCGGGGCTTGACGGTCGTCTGCCCGGCTAGCAGCCTTCGCCGCCTCCGCCGCAGCAGGCCTTGCCCAGGCCCTTACGCCGGCTCTTGAGCTTGGACAGGTCGCCCGCGCCGTAGACCTCGGCCAGGGCCGATTCCACCAGACCCGAGCATTCGTAGGGCAGCACCCCGGAATCGGCCAGAACCTTGCGCGGCGTCTCGCCGCAGGCGGCGATGAGCACGGCCCGGCAATCCAGAAGAAGCTTGGCCATGTCGATCCAGCGCTTGGTGCCGCCGCCCGGTTCGGGCGCGTAGCGGTCCTCGACAAAGACGAAGTTGTCGCCGTCCTGCTTCCATATCTGGAACTTGTGCGCCTCGCCCAGGTGCATGTTGACGAGCAGCCCCTCGCGGCTGGCCACGGCGACGTAGGGCCGCTTGGAAAGGTCCACGCCCGGCAGCGCCTTGGCGCAATCGCCCAGGATGCCGGCCATCTCGCCCGAGAGATCCTTGCCCAAAAGGCCCACGGCGTCGGCCCGGCAACGCTTGCAATGGGTCATCTGGGGCACCACGTCCTTGGCCTTCTCGCGCAGGTTGTGGATGAGCTCGTGGGTAGGGGCGGGCACGTCGGCAAAGGGCGTGTCGGCCACCGGGAAGATGGGCATGATGTTTTGGATGTCCACGCCAAGCTCCGACAGGGTCTTGGAGACCTCCAGTACGTGATGGTCGTTGACGCCCGGGATGACGATGGTGTTCGATTTGACGATGACGTCGTGTTCCTTGAGGATCTTAATACCTTCGAGCTGGCGGGACAGCAGCAGGGCGGCCGCGGCCTCGCCCCGCAGGATGACCTTGCCGTCGCGGGCCCAGGAATAGACCTTGGCCCCGATTTTCGGGTCCACGGCGTTGACCGTGACGGTGACGTGGGTGACGCCCAGTTCGGCCAGGGTCTTGGCATGGGTCGGCAGGGCCAGCCCGTTGGTGGACAGGCAGAAAAGCAGATGCGGGTACTTGTCCTTGAGAAGCGCGATGGTCTCGATGGTCTCGGGGTTGGCCAGGGGGTCGCCCGGGCCGGCGATGCCGACCACGGTGATGCGGGGCTCTTTTTCCAGGACCTTGTCCATGTAAAGCAGGGCCTGGGCCGGGGAGAGCACGGCGCTGGTGACGCCCGGGCGCGATTCGCTGACGCAATCGTACTTCCGGTTGCAGAAGTTGCACATGATGTTGCACTTCGGCGCGATGGGCAGGTGGACGCGGCCGCAGGTTCCGGCGGATTCGCGATTAAAGCACGGGTGCTTGGAGAGGTCCTTTTCGGTGGTCATGATCGCGCTCCTTTAGAGATAGCCGTAACCCACGGCGCTGTCTTCCTGCTTGCGTTCCAAGACGACGTTGACGAGGCGGTCGAAAAGTTCCAGGGCGCCGCCGTAGGCCACATGGCGCATGCGCTGGCCGCCGAAGCGGTCGTGGATGGGGAAGCCCACCCGCATAAGCGGCACGTTCCAGGCCTTGGCGTAGGTGTAGCCCTTGCTGTGGCCGACCAGCAGATCCGGGGCCAGGTCGGCCGCCTGCTCGGCGATGTCGTGGAAGTCCACGCCTTCGCGCGCCTCGGGCGGTTCGGGCAAAAGCCCCTCGGTCACGGCGGCGAGCTGGGCCTTGAAATTCTTGCAGGTCGCGCCCGTGGCGCACAGGATGGGCTTGACCCCGATTTCGGCCAGAAAGGCCGTCATGGCGATGACGAGGTCTTCCTCGCCGTAGACGATGGCGCGCTTGCCGGCCACGTACTTGTGGCCGTCCACATAGGCGTCCACCAGCCGGCCGCGCTCATCCTGGTACTTCTTGGGGGTGGGGATGCCGGTCAGGTCTTCCAGGGCGGCGAAAAAGGCGTCGGACTCGCGGATGCCGACCGGGATGCCGACCCGGAGGTTTTTGACGCCAAAGCGCCTTTCCAGGTTGGCCCCGGCCGATTCGGCCACATGGCTGGCCCGGCCGCATTCGATGGACCCCAGGGACCCGGACATGGCCCGGATGTCGGCCAGGGTGGTGCCGCCGGCCGGCAGCTTTTCGTAGTCGAGCAGGGCCGGCCGGTCCATGGAGTCGGAGATGTCGGGCAGGATGGTGGCGTCCACGCCGAAGTCGGCCAGGATGTCCTTGAGGTGGCGCAGGTCGGCCGGCGACACCAGGCCCGGCATCAGATTGACGCGCCGCTGGGGCTCAGCCTTTTGCGTGACGAGCTGGCCGGCCAGGGCGGCCACGGCGGCGTGCCAGCCTTCCATGTGGGTGCCGGAGTAGCTCGGGGTGGAGACGTGGACGATCTCGGGCAGGGGCAGGTCGGCGAACTCCTTGCGAAATTCGGCCAAGAGCCGGGGCACGTCGTCGCCGATGGTTTCGGTCAGGCAGGTGGTGGCCACGCCGACCACCGACGCGCCGTACTTGCTCATGACGTTTAAGATGCCCTTCTTGAGATTGGGGCCGCCGCCGAACACGGCCTGCTTTTCGCCCAGGGCCGAGGAAGCGATGTCCATGGGCTCGCGGAAATGGCTGATGATGTAGCGGCGCATGTAGGTGGCGCAGCCCTGGGAGCCGTGCAGGAAGGGGATGGCCCCTTCGACGCCCCGGAAGGCCAGGGCGGCGCCCAGCGGCGTACACAGCTTGCAGGCGTTGGTGGTGGAGACGTAGGGCGAGTCGCTCATAGGGCCTCCTTCTTGGCGGCTTCGGCCTTGGCCATGGCTTCGCGGCGGGGGACGAACCGCCAGATGGGGCTGGTGGCCGAGGCGTGGACCTCGCGGGCAAAGTTGAGCATCCCGACAAAGCCTTCCAGGGCTTCCTTGCGTTCGTGGTTGTGGTCGCAAAAGCCGACCCCGAGCTTGTGGGCGATGGGCCGCTCCTTGACGCCGCCGACGAAGAGGTCGACGTCGAGTTCCTTGACGAACTTCGAGAGTTCCAAGGGGTTGGAGTCGTCCACGATGACCGTGCCCGGGTCGCAGATGGCGGCCAGCTCCTCGTAGTCTTCCTTGGTGCCGGTCTGGGAGCCGACCAGTACGACCTTCATGCCCAGGTGGCGGAAGGCCTTGATGAGCGAAAAAGCCTTGAACGCGCCGCCGACGTAAATGGCGACCTTCTTGCCTTCAAGATCCTTGCGGTACTGTCCGAGCTGGGGCAGCAGCACCGAGAGTTCCTCGCGCACCACCTGCTGGGCGCGTTCCATGATGCCCGGGTCGCGGTCCTTGAAGTGTTCGGCCACGGCGTAGAGGGAGTCGGCCATGTCCTCGATGCCGAGGTAGGAAGCCCGGATAAACGGGATGCCGTACTTGTCCTGCATCATCTTGGCCAGTTCCATGGTGGCCCCGGAGCACTGCACGACGTTGAGGGCCGCGCCGTGCGCCCGGCGGATGTCGTCCACCCGGCCGTCGCCGGTGATGTTGGCCACGGTCGTAACACCCATGCGCTTGAAGTAGTCGCGGATGATCCAGATCTCGCCGGCCAGGTTGAAGTCGCCCAGGATGTTGATGGAGATGGGGCTGATGTCGGAAATGTCGCCCGTGCCGGTCAGGGTGAACATGGCCTTGCAGGCGGCGGTGTAGCCTTCGCGCTTGTTGCCCTTGAAGCCTTCGGACTGGACCGGGATGACCGGGATGCCGGTCTTCTCGGCCACGTCGCGGCACACCGCGCCCACGTCGTCGCCGATGATGCCCACGATGCAGGTGGCGTAGACAAAGGCCGCCTTGGGCTTATGGCGTTCGATAAGTTCGAGCAGGGCGGCCTTGAGCTTTTTCTCACCGCCGAAAATGACGTCCTTTTCCTGGAGATCGGTGGAAAAGCTCAGGCGGTGCAGTTCCGGGCCCGAGGACAGCGCGCCCCGGATGTCCCAGGTGTAGACGGCGCAGCCGATGGGGCCGTGCACCAGGTGCAGGGCGTCGGCGATGGGGTAGAGCACCACGCGCGAGCCGCAAAAAACGCAAGCCCGCTGGGACACCGCTCCGGCCAGGCTGTCGCGGTTGCAGGCCAGCTCGAAGGGCCCCTCGCCGGTACGGTGGATCTGGTCCCGCCGCTCCTCGAAAATCGCCTGTTCCATAACGCTCCTTTTCCTGTCGCCAATTGTCAGGACGAGCGTGACTTTACAAGGAGCGTGCCAGATTTTAATTAACTGATTTTATTTGTTTATAGCGGTGGTGGGCGCGCCTTGAGACAAATTTGTCGCTGATCTCTCGACAGAATTGTAGATCGAGCGCGACCTTTGTCGGAAAAATACGCGAGCCTGGACGAAACTCGTTTTGTCCGGCCGGCTCTTCCTCAAACGGCCTGTTTTGCTGCTCCATCGACTTGTTTGCCTGGTTCTCCAGGCCGCAAAAGGCTGGAATCGGTCTTCTGTCTGTTTTGACACAACCGGGCAAGGCGTCTACACGGCCCGAAAGCGTCGGCGCGCAGCCGGCCATGCCCCAGGAGGAAACGACGATGCTTCACGATATGCGCCTTTTCCGGGAAGCCTGCCTGATCGGCGGCCAGTGGACGGCGGCCGATTCCGGCGAGACCGTGGCCGTGGACAATCCTGCCACCGGCGAAATCCTCGGCCATGTGCCGCGCTGCGGCCGCGAGGAAACCCGCCGGGCCATCGAAGCGGCTTACGCCGCCTGGCCGGCCCTGCGGGCCATGACCGCCCTGGAGCGGGCCGACATGCTCCTGCGCTGGCATGACCTCATCCTGGCCAACAAGGACGATCTGGCTAAGCTCATGACCCTGGAGCAGGGCAAATCCCTGGCCGAGTCGGCCGGCGAGATCGGCTACGGCGCCAGCTTTATCCGCTGGTTCGCCGAGGAGGCCCGCCGGGCCTACGGCGACATCGTCCCGGCCAATGCCCGGGGCCGCATGATCTTCGTCACCCGCGAACCGGTTGGCGTGTGCGGCGTCGTCACGCCCTGGAATTTCCCCATGGCCATGATCGGGCGCAAGGTCGGCCCGGCCCTGGCCATGGGTTGCCCCACGGTCGTCAAGCCTGCCTCCCAGACGCCGTTCTCCGCCCTGGCCCTGGGCGAACTGGCCATCCGGGCCGGCATCCCGGCCGGCGTGGTCAACATCGTCACCGGCAACGCCCGGGCCATCGGCGCGGAACTCACCGAAAACCCCGTCGTGCGCAAGGTGAGCTTCACCGGCTCCACCGAGGTCGGCAAGGCGCTCATGGCCCAATGCGCCGGGACCGTCAAAAAGGTCTCCATGGAACTCGGCGGCAACGCGCCCTTTATTGTCTTCGACGATGCCGGCATC